>JBIOXV010000118.1:0-8090 GCA_044869805.1 Thermoanaerobaculia bacterium
GCAGCCGCGGGTCGTGCTTGAGCCGCGAGAAGCGCTCCTCCTCGGCCGCGGCGACCAGCCGGCCGTCCACCAGCAGGCAGCAGGCTGACTCGTGGAAGAAGGCGGAGAGGCCGAGGACGTTCACGGCAGTCGACTCCTGGCCGCCCGCCGGGATCAGCGCCGCATCACCCAGTGGTCCTCGTCGGCGTCGAGCCGCTTGCGATCGGCGTTTCCCTAGTTGAGAGCAGAGCGATGGTAGCACCCTCGCGCTCTGCTCTCACACCAGGCAGCATGCGCCTCAGAACCGCCGGCCGAAGGCGAGGTAGGGCTCTTGGTACTTGCGGGCCGAGCGGCCCCAGATCCACTGGTTGAAGCCGATCTCGCCCCACCACTTCTTCTCCGCGCCGAAGTCGCGGAAGAAGGAGCCGCCGAGCACCATGATGCTGGCGTCCGGAAAACAGTTGTTGGGCGAGCAGCCGAAGCGGTCGTCGGGCTCTCTTCCCGGAGTGTTGTTGCCCACGCTCTGCACCCAGCGGTAGGTGCCCTTGACGATCAGCGATTGCCAGGGCAGCGGGTAGCCGATCTCGAAGTAGAGCGGCACCTCGTCGGAGAGGTTGGTGGTGCGGTAGGTGTAGCCCACCTCGAGGTTGGCCCAGCCGCCGTCGAAGAGCGAGCGGCTGACCAGGAAGCTCAGGCCGTAGTCCTCGCCCAGCAGGCCCCGCCATTCGGGGCTCACGCCTTTGAAGATCGCATCGCCGTCGTCCTCGGTGAAGAGGTGGCGGTCGTACTGCCCGGGGAGGTCGTACAGGTAGGAGGTGCGGTGATTGAAGGCCACCGCCATCGGCCAGGTGCCCTCGCTCAGCCGGTACTTGAGGCCGAGGAAGAACTCGGAGAGCCCGGCGTTGTGCTCCATGTCGCCGCGCCGGCCTTCGAGGCCGTCGAGGTAGAGCGCCAGGTAGCGGAACGAGAGGCCCTTGCCGAGCCCGGCCTCGCCGCCGGCGTACACGTACCGGAAGATGTGCCAGCTACTGCTGCGCGTGGTGTCGCCGCGCGGGTTCCACGAGGTGTTCGCCGTCTTTACGCTGTAGCCGAGCTGCACGTCCCCCGCTCCCCGCTCCGGCACCCAGGCGCCGCCCGCCTGTGCCGCCGAGGCCACCAGGCACAGCGCCCCGGCCACGCAACCCGCAATCCTCCCTGTCGTCGGCATGCTCCGCGCTCCTTCCCACTCGAGGTCTGGTTCGAGAAGCATGGAAGAGACGCAAGGGCCACGCCAGGGCCGGGCGGCCCGACAAGCCCGCTCCATCGGGCTGCCGCCGCGGCAACGCGATCGCCGCGCCCGAGATTCCTATGAGCGGGGCGACTCTCTATGGAGGTCGCGGGCGGTTGTCGCCGTGCACGGCCCCCGCCGTCTGTGCAGCCTCGACGAGGGCTGCTAGGATACCGGCCGTGCTCAAGCGCCGGCTGGTTCTCCCGTCCCTTTTTCTCCTCCTTTCCGGTGTCGTGCTCCTCGGGGCCGCGCTCCTCGGGGCCGAGGCGCAGGCCCAGACTGAGGCCCGGCAGGCTGGACAGCGGGACGGCGCCCTGTACCTCGTGCCGCAGGCCGGCGGCGCGCGGGTGGAGCTGGCGGGGGGCCACGCCCTGGACCTCACGCTGCCCGAGCGCGCCGACCTGCAGGCGCTCGCCGCGGTGGGGGAGGGCTGGCTCGCGGCCGGCACGCGGATCGACCGCCAGGGACGGCGCCAGCTCCTGATCCTGACTGGCGACCGGGGTGGCTTCGAGACGCTCGCTCCTCCGCCCGGCCCGCGCCAGGCGGTCCGCGACCAGCCGGTGCCGCTGGTGACCGGCGGCCGCCTCGCCGGCCTGGCGTGGCTCGAGGGCGACGACCCGCGCACCCTCTCCGTGCTCGCCGCCTCCTGGGATGGGGAGCGCTGGGGCGAGGTCGAGCGCGTGGCGGCCGGTGGCCGTGCCGGCGAGGCGGGAGGTAGCCAGCTCGCGTTGACCGGCGCGGTGCTCGCCGACGGCTCGTGGCTCCTCGCCTGGAGCCGTTTCGATGGCGAGGACGACGAGATCGTGTGGTCGGCGCGGAAAGCGGGCCGCTGGAGCGCGCAGGCACGCGTCTCGGCCGACAACCGGGTGCCGGACGTGCTGCCGGCGCTCGCCGCCCTGGGCAACGGCGCGGTGCTCGCCTGGAGCCGCTACGACGGCAACGACTACCGCCTGATGCTGGCGCGCCTCGACGGCAAGGCGGCCCGCGACGAGCGGGTGGTGGGCGAGGCCGGCTCGCTCGACGCCACCTTCGCCGCCGGCGGCGGCGGCCCGTTCCTGCTCTACAAGGCGACCCGGCCCGCGGGCTGGTCCCTGCTGGCCCTCGACGACGCCGGCCAGATCAAGGCCCGCGGCCTGGTGGAGGGCGCCGAGCGGTCGCGCCCGGTGGTCGTGGTCGAGCCTGACGGAACCCCTCGCCTGCGTTGGCCGGACAGCCAGCAGGAAGCTGCGGTGCGGCTGAGGCAGGCGCCATGAGAGCCGGTGAATCAGTCTGCTGCGCGGGCCGTCTGGCCGCCGTGCTGTTGGCCGTTTTGGGGGCTGCGGCGGTGCCCGCCGAGGCGCAGACGCCGAACACCTACGTCGCCTTCGGCGACAGCATCACCGCCGGCGTGGGCGACAGCCGCGAGCCGGACGAGGGTTATCCCACGCGCCTCGAGGCCCTGCTGCGGCCTACGAACCCGAACGCCACGGTGCGCAACCGCGGGCTGGGAGGCGAGCGCACGCCCGAGGGCCTGACGCGCCTCGACGAGGTGCTGGCCGAGGGCGGCGACGTGCTGCTGCTGATGGAAGGCACCAACGACGTGTCGCGGAGCCTGTCGCTCGAGACCACGCGCTTCAACCTCGGGCAGATGGCGCTCAAGGCCGAGGCGCGCGGCCTCTCGGTAGTGCACGCCACCACCATCCCGCGCTCGCCGCGTTCCACGATCGACCCCGAGAACTTCGTGAACCAGGACTTGAACGAGCGCATCCGCGACCTGGCCGGCAACCGCAGCCGCCGGCTGGCCGACCCCTTCGAGGTCTTCCCCCGCCAGGCCAACTACTTCGCCACCCTCTACTCCGCCGCCGGCGACGATTTCGTGGGGCACCCCAACGGCGCCGGCTACGACCTCCTGGCGCGCATGTTCTTCGAGGTCCTGAACGGCACCGACACCGTGGCGCCGGTCACCGGCCTGCTGGTGCCCAAGAACGGTGACCGCGGCGTGGGCCCCAATCAGCCGATCACCGTGCACGTGTGGGACTTCGGCGCGGGCATCGATCTCTCGGTCACCCGGCTGCTGATCAACGGCGCCGACTCCGGGACCCTGCCGAGCGGCGACACCAGGCACGCGATCCTCGCGGTGACCCCCGCGGCGCCGCTGTTCGGCGTCGTCCGCCTGGGGCTGCGCTCGCGCGACACGGCCAACCCCGTGAACACGGTGGATCGCGAGATCTCGCGCTATGTCATCGCCGGCACCCAGTTCCTGGACGGCGACTTCGACAAGGACGGGCGCGTCGACGGCGCCGACCTGATCGAGATCGGCCGTGCCTTCGGCGCGCGGCTCGGCGATGACCGGTTCCGTTTCCTCTACGACCTCAACGACGACACCGTCATCGACGGCGGCGACCTGGCGCTGATGGCCGCCAACTTCGGCCGCTCGCTCGGCTGAAGCGTGCGCCTCGCCGTCCTCGCGCACAGCTTTCCGCGCTTCCCGGGCGACACCCACGGGCCGTTCGTCAAGCGGCTGTCGGAGGCCGTGGCGGCGCGCGGCCACCGGGTCCACGCGCTGGTGCCCTTCGATCCCGAGCTCGCGGCCGACCCCGCGACGCCGCTCATCGTCGAGTCGTTCCGCTACGTGTGGCCGGACCGCTGGCACCGGCTGGGCTACTCGCGCACCATGAAACGGGACGTGGGGCTGCGGCTCTGGGCCTATGCCCAGGCACCGCTGTACTTCGCGTTCGCGGAGCGGGCGCTGGCGCGGCTCATCCGCCGCCGCGGCATCGAGCTGGTGCACGCGCACTGGATCCTGCCCAACGGCTTCGTGGCGGCGCGCGCCGCGGGCCGCGCCGGCATCCCCTACGTGGTGACGCTGCACGGCTCGGACGTGTTCATGGCCGAGCGCAACCCGCTCTTCGCCCGCCTGGCGCGACGGGCCCTGGCCGGCGCCGCCCACGTCACCTCGTGCAGCGCCGAGCTCAAGGAGCGCCTGCTGGCCATAGGCGGCCGCCACCACGAGGCCAAGGTGCTGCTGGTGCCCAACGGCACCGACCCGGCCGCGGCCGGAGGCGCCGAGGCCGCCGAGCTCCGCCGCCGCTTCGAGATCGGCCCGCACGAGAGGCTGGTGGTGGCGGTCGGCCGGCTGGTGGACAAGAAGGGGTTCCGCTACCTGCTGGAGGCCGCGCCGGCGATACTGGCTCGAGAGCCCAGGGCGCGCATCGTGATCGGCGGCGGCGGCGACCTCGAGGCCGAGCTGCAGGCACAGGCGGCGACCCTCGGCGTCGCCGGCCGCGTGACCTTCACCGGCGGCCTCTCCCACCCGCAGGTGCTGGGGCTGATCGCCGCCGGCGAGGTCTTCGTCATGCCCTCGGTGCGCGACCCCAAGGGCAACGTCGACGGCCTGCCGATCGTGGTGCTCGAGGCCATGGCCGCCGCCAGGCCGGTGGTGGGCACCGCGATCTCGGGTCTGCCGCTCGCCGTCGTCGACGGCGAGACGGGCCTGCTGGTGCCGGAGAAGGACCCCGCGGCCCTGGCTGCCGCCGTCGCCGAGTTGCTGGCCGACCCGGAGCGCGCCGCGGCGCTCGGCCGCGCGGGAGCGCAGCGGGTGCGCGACGAGCTCAACTGGGACTCGATCGCCGCCATCCACGACCGGCTGTATCGCCGCGCGGTGGCGGCGGAGAGCGAGCCCTGATGACGGAGATACGGCGCGCCGGGCCGCTGCTGGTAGGGCTCGCGGTCGCGGCCGGCTGCGCCGCCGGAGCGTGGCGGGGCCTGCACTGGTGGGGCGACGGCTTCCCGCTGCTGCTCGCGAACGAGGTCTTGCGGGCCGCCGGCTGGGCGGCGCTCGCCGCGGCTGGGTTCTGCGCCGTCTACACACTTCTCCGCCGCGCGTCGCTGCGCCTCGTGCCGGGCGGCCGGCTCGCGGGCCCGCTCGGCGTGGCGGCCGCCACCGCCCTGGCTGGCGCCCCGATCCTCGCCGTGGCCGGCTACCAGGCGAACCGCGCCTGGGGGATCCGGCCTACCGAGCTCGCCACCGCCTACGCCCTCCAACACAACCTCGGCCTCGTTGCCCTGGGGCTCGGGGTGGGCCTCGTGGTCGTCCTCCTGCTCAGCCGCTACCGGCGCGATGCTCCCGAGGTCGAGGCCGGCGGGCTGCGCCGCTGGCGGGGGGGCGCCATCCTCCTCGTGCTCCTGCTGGCGGCCTTCGTCGGCCTTCAGGCCGCCTTCCGCGTCCCGGCCGCGGGCGCGCCGCGGACGCCGATCCTCGTGCTGCTGGTCGACGCCCTGCGCGCCGACCGCCTGGGCTGCTACGGCGGCCGTCGCCCCACCTCGCCGGCGATCGACGCGCTGGCGAAGGACGGCGTGCTCTTCCGCCAGGCGGTCACCGCGAGCACCTTCACCAAGTCGAGCGTCGCCTCGATCTTCACCGGCCGCTATCCCTTCCAGCACGGCGTCTACTGGGGGAGCAGCCGCGAGACCCCCGAGGTTCCCGGGGAGGCCATCACCTCGGACCTGCTGCCGGACAGCGAGACCACCGTCGCCGAGGTGTTGGCGCGTCACGGCTACCTCACCAACGCCTGGGTCCAGAACAGCCACCTGCGCGGCTTCATGGGCTTCGACCAGGGGTTCCTCGACTACCGCGACCAGCAGGGCCCGATCCCGCGCATCAACCGCCTCTTCGGCCGCTTCCTCTCCGGGCCGGGCCGGCGCTACGGCTTCTTCACCTACCTGCACTACATCGACCTCCACGACCCTTACCGGCCCCGCCCGCCCTACGACGCGATGTTCCGGCCGGCGGTCGACGCGGCCGGTGGCCAGGAGGCCGACGCCTACGCCGGCGTGGACTTCGCCAGCTGGGGCCGCTTCCTGGGCGAGCTCCGCGAGGGCAAGCGCACCCTGAGCGAGGCGCAGGTGCGGCAGCTCGAGGCGCTCTACGACGGGCAGATCCGCTTCGTGGACGACGAGATCGGCAAGCTTCTCGCGCGCCTGAAGCGGCTCGGCCTCTACGACAAGAGCCTGATCGTGCTGCTGGCGGACCACGGTGACGGCTTTCTCGAGCACGGCTTCATCTCGCACTCGACCACGCCCTACGACGAGCTGGCGCGGGTGCCGCTGATTATCAAATTGCCGCGCGGCGAGCACGCCGGCCGGGTGATCGCCGAGCAGGTGCGGCTGGTGGACCTGGTGCCCACGCTGCTCGAGGCGGTGGGCCTGCGCGAGCGCCTGGAGGTGGCCGGCTGCAGCCTGATGCCGCTCCTCGACTCCGCCAGCCGCTCGCCTCGCCCTGCTGCCTGCGGCGAAGCGGTGATCGAGATCGCCGAAGAGGGTGCGGCGCCGATCGTCGCGGTGCGCACCGGCCGCTACAAGCTGATCGTGCACGAGAAGCGGCCGGCCGAGCTCTACGATCTCGCGGCCGACCCGGGCGAAAAGGTCAACCTCGCCGCGGCGCCGCCATCGGGCTCCGAGCGGCTGTTTACCGTGGCCGACCTGGTGCAGAAGGCGCGCGCCGCGCGGCAGTCGAACCCCACCATCCGGCTCGACGAGCAGCAGATCCGTGAGCTCAAGGCGCTGGGCTATATCGACTAGGGTCAGTGCGGCCGCCGGCTGCACGCCGCTGACCGTTCGCTGCAGCGATCTCGCCGGCGAGGATGGCGAGCCGTACCTTTTCACGCGATGGGGGCCTGGCCGCTGCTGCGCGCACCCGTGGAGGCGCCGGTGAAAGGGCCCACGCAGGAGCGCTTCGACCAGGCGCGATTTGAGCAGGCGCTTGGGGCGCTCGTCGAGCAGGTGAGGGAGGACCGCTCGGTGCTGGCGGCCATCCTCTGCGGCAGCCTGGCCCACGACCAGGTGTGGGCCGGCTCGGACATCGACCTCGTGCTGGTGACGATCGACGACCCCAAGGCGCCGGCGCGCGACGCGGCGCTCTACGCGGACGGGGTCAACGTGCACGCCTTGCTGATGCCGCGCGCTCGATTCCGTCAGCTGGTGGAGGGGTCGCTGCGCAACTCCTTCCTGCACTCCTTCCTCGCCAAGGGGCGCCTGCTCTACACCCACGACGAGTCGATCGGCGCCCTCTGCTCGCAGCTCCACGAGATCGGTGAGCGCGACACCCAGCTCCAGGTCCTGCGTGCGGCGATCCGCGCCCTGGCCCCGGTCTACAAGGCCCGCAAGTTTCTCCTCACCCGCGGCGACCTGGAGTACACCGCGCTCTGGGTCCTCTACGCCGCCACGCCGCTGGCGCAGATCGAGGTCATGGGCCGGCGGCTGCTCGCCGACCGCGAGGTCATCCCCCAGGCCATGACCTTGAACCCGGCCTTCTTCCGCACCGTCTACTCCGATCTGCTGAACCGGCCGAAGTCGCGGGAGAGCGTGGGGGAGGCGCTGGCGGCGATCGACCGCTACCTGGCCGAACGCGCCCCGGACCTCTTCCGGCCGCTGATCGAGCACCTCCGCGAGGCGGGAGAGGTGCGCTCGGCGGGGGAGATCGCCGCCTACTTCCAGCGCAACCACGACCTGGGCGACGTCATCGTCGCCTGCGAGTACTTGGCCGACCAGGGGCTGATCGGCAAGGCCTCGACGCCGGCGCAGCTCACCCGCCGCAGCAACGTCTCGGTCGAGGAGCTGGCCTTCTTCTACCTCGAGGACGGGCCGCATGCCGGCTAGCGCCAAGCCGGCGCGCCGCCGGCCGTCTGCACAGGCGCCCGCACGGACGCCCGCGAAGCCGCCCGCCAAGCCGGCGCGCTCCGCGGCACGCACCACGATCGCGGTGCAAGGCGCGCGGGTCCACAATCTCAAGAACATCTCGCTCGAGATCCCGCGCGACCGGCTGGTGGTGATCACCGGCCTGTCGGGCTCCGGCAAGTCGAGCCTC
>JBIOXV010000119.1:0-2842 GCA_044869805.1 Thermoanaerobaculia bacterium
CCCGAGATCCAGCACGAGCTCGGCGCCTCGACGACCTCAGTCACCTGGGTGCTCACCGTGTATCTGCTCACGGCGTCGGTGGCCACGCCGATCCTCGGCCGCCTCGGCGACATGTTCGGAAAGGAGCGCACGCTCGTGGCGGTGCTGGCGCTGTTCGCGCTCGGCTCCTTGATATCGGCCCTGTCCCACACCCTCGCGCTGCTCGTGGCGGGGCGCGCCGTGCAGGGCGCCGGGGGCGCGGTCTTCCCGCTCGCCTTCGGGATCATCCGCGACGAATTCCCTCGCGAGCAGGTGGCCACGGGCATTGGGTTGATCTCCGCGACGTTCGGAATCGGTGGCGGAGGCGGTCTCGTGCTCAGCGGCCTGATCGTCGACAACCTCTCCTACGAGTGGATTTTCTGGTTCGGTCTGATCGTTGTTCTGGTGGCGATGGTGGCCACACATCTCTTCGTGCCGGAGTCCCCGGTGAAGTCGCCCGCGCGGATCGACTGGATCGGCGCGGCGCTTCTATCGGCCGGGCTCGTGTGCATGCTGGTGGCCGTCAGCCAGGGCAACGACTGGGGTTGGGGCTCTGTCCGGATCGTCGGGCTGTTCGCAGCGGCCGCCGTGATCTCCGTGCTCTGGGTGCGCTACGAGCAGCGCCGGCCGAAGCCGCTGGTGGACATCGGGCTGCTGCGGCGGCGGGGCGTCTGGACCACCAACCTCACCGGCCTGCTGACCGGGTTCGGAATGTTCGGCTCGTTCATCCTGCTCCCGCAGTTCGTGCAGACGCCGGAGCAGGCCGGTTACGGGTTCGGTGCGGATGTGACGGCAGCCGGACTCTTCCTGCTGCCGGCCGCGGCGGTCATGCTCGTGGCCGGGCCGGCGGCAGGCGCGCTCGCCGGACGCTCGGGCTCGAAGTTGCCGCTGCTGCTCGGCACGGCCTGCGCGGCCCTCAGCTTCGCCTTCCTGTCCGTCGCCCACGCCGAGGAGTGGGAGCTGTTCGCGGCAACCGCTTTGCTTGGGCTCGGAATCGGCTTATCGTTCGCATCGATGGCGAATCTGATCGTCGAGGCGGTCCCGCAGGAGCAGACCGGCGAGGCGACCGGCATGAACACGATCATGCGAACCGTGGGGGGAGCGTTTGGCGCCCAGATCGCCGCGGCCGTCATCGCCAACAACGTGGCGTCGGGGAGCGTGTACCCGGCCGAGGAGGCGTATACGGAGGCCTTTCTGATCTCGATGGGCGCCCTCTGCCTGGCGTTGCTCGCGGCGTTACTGATCCCAGGTCGGGGCGCCGGCGCCGCCGCCCCTAGCGACGTGGCCGAGGTCCCGGCGAGGGGGTGAGCGGTGCCGCGGCGGCTGCTCGTGGGACACGATGGCTCGCCGGCATCGACCGAGGCGCTCCGCTACGCCGGGCGCCTGGCGTGCACCTGGCACGGGCGGCTGACAGTGGTGCTCGCCCTGCCGCACGTGCCGTTTGGCGCGGTGCTGGCGCCGGTAAGCGTGCCGGCTCTGGAGGAGGAGGCGCGACTGGCGGCCGAGCGCGAGCTGTGCCTTGGCGTCACCGAGCTCGCCCCCGACGTTTCGGTCACAACGGTCGTGACGTGCACAGGGCTGCGACGGGCTCTCGTTCGCGCCTGGCGCTGCGGTGAGCACGACGCGGTGGTACTGGCCGCTGGCGGCCCTTTCTCGGCGGTCGGCGGCGCGGCGCGCGCCCTGCGCCGACTGGGGCTCGAGCCGATCATCGTGGGCGCTCCACCTCGCCGCCGTCCAGCCCTACGCCTCCGGCGGCGTGCCCGCGCCGCACGGCGCGCGCGGCCCGCTTAGCCCGCTTACTACCCTCCGCCGCGTGGAACCCGATGCCGTCGAGATCAGGGTCATGGGTTGCCTCATCGAGAAGCAGCGCACGACGCCCGACGCCTACCCGCTCACGCTGAACGCCCTGCGGCTCGCGTGCAACCAGTCGACCAACCGCGACCCGGTGGTCGATTACGACGAGAGCACCATCCGCGGCGCACTGGAGCGGCTCGGACGCCGGAAATGGACCACGCTCGCCAGCTGGTCGAACCGCCGCGCTATGAAGTACCGGCACACGCTCGACTCGGCGCTCGGCCTGTCCGACCCCGAGATCGCCCTGCTCTGCGTGATGATGCTGCGCGGACCACAGACGCCCGGCGAGCTGAAGCAGCGCAGCGAGCGCCTGCACGCCTTCGCCGGCCTGGAGGAGGTCGAGGACACGGTGCGCGGGCTGGTCGAGCGCGAGCTCGCCGCGGGCCTGCCGCGCCGGCCGGGCCAGCGCGAGGGGCGCTACCTGCAACTGTTGGGCGGCGCCGCAGAGGACGGCGAGCCGGAGGGAGGCGGTCCGCCTCCGGCGGCGGCCGATCCGGCGGCCGCTGAGATCGACCCGGGCACGGGGCCGACGACCGCGCGAACGGCCGCGCCCACGGCCACCACCACGGCCGAGCCCCCGACCGCGAGCGCACCCGACCCGATCGACGCCGCCGACCTCGAACAGCGGGTCGCCCGGCTAGAGGACGAGCTCGCCTCCCTGCGCGCCGACTTGCGGAAGCTACGCGAGGAGCTCGGGACCTAACCTCTCGTCTCACCGCGGCGTTTGAGTCACGGGGCCCAACGCGTACGCCGGGCGCAGAGCTCGCCCCACCCCTCCCCGCGCCGACGCCACCGAGGCCAGGCCTCGGCAGGTCTCATACTGGGGCCCCCGTGAAGCCTCTCAAGCAATCGATCTCGCTCGTGATCGAGGGACCGGACGGCCTGCTGCTCGTGCGGCGACCCGATGGCGACGAGGAGCTGCCTGGCCTCTGGGGCCTGCCGGCCGCCTCGCTCGAGGAGGGAGAGAGCG
>JBIOXV010000120.1:0-49164 GCA_044869805.1 Thermoanaerobaculia bacterium
CCCCCCCCCCCCCCCCCCCCCCCCCCCCCGCGACCCATCAACCACGGAGGTTTCCATGAAGCATCGCCAGCAGGGATTCCAGCTCATCGAGATCAGCGTCGTCATCGCGCTCATCGGCCTCGCCGCCGCGATGACCGTGCCGGACCTGCTGCGCGCCACGGCGCAGCAGCGCGTGGTGCTCGCCGCCTCCGAGCTCGCCGGCGTCCTGCACCTCGCGCGCCACACCGCGGTGCGCATGAGCGCTAATGTCGGCGTCAAGTTCCGCACCGCCGCGGACGGGAGCGTGACCTTCACGCTGCACCGGGACGGCGACGGCGACGGAGTGCTCAACGTCGACATCGCTTCCGGCACCGACCCGGCGGTCGGCCCGGAGCGCCGGCTCGGGAACCTCGGCCCGCGCGTCGGCTTCGGCTTTCCACCGCCGCCAGCGCCCGTCGACCCTGGCGACCCGCATCGGCGGCTCACTCGCCTCGACGATCCCATCCGCTTCAACTCCTCGGACATCGCCTCCTTCTCGAACCTGGGCGCGGCCACGCCCGGCACGCTCTACGTCACCGACCGTGTTCACGAGCTGGCGGCGGTGCGCGTCTTCAACCGCACCGGCCGCATGCGCATCCTGGTCTACGACCGCGAGCACGAGCGCTGGCAGCGCAAATCCGGAGTTTGACTCGCTTCGCGACACTGGAGTAACGTCGAGTCGTGCGCGCGATCTGCGTGATCACCACCGTCGGCACCGAAGACCAGGCGTACTCGATCGCGCGCGAGCTCGTGGCCCGCAGGCACGCCGCCTGCGTCAACGTCCTCCCCGCCGTGCGCTCGATCTACCGCTGGAAGGGCAAGATCTGCAAAGACGATGAGTTGATGCTGGTGGTGAAGACCGCGGAGTCGGAGTTCGAGGCGGTCGCCGCCACCATCCGCGAGCTGCACAGCTACGAGCTTCCCGAGATCCTCTCCTTCAGCGTGGCCAAGGGCGACAAGGGCTTCCTCGGCTGGATCGAGGACTGCGTGGACAAGGACGCGCAGTTCGACGACGAGGATGACGAGGACCCGGACGACGAGGAAGAGGAACGCGCCTACGAGTAGGAGAAATCCGCCAGGCAATCTGCGCCAGAAGCTAGCTGGCGGCGCGATCTAGGAACCGTAGCGAGCGGGCCGCGCGCAAGGAGCGGGAGGACCCGGGAACCGCAGCGTACACGGCAGTACGTGAGGATTCCCGGGAGGTCCCGCGACGAAGCGCCCGGCCCGCGCAGCAGGTTCCTAGATCGCGCCGAGCGCCTGCTCGCAATCGGCGATCAGATCCTCGATCGCCTCGATCCCCACTGACACCCGCACCAGGCCGTCCGTGATGCCCGACACCGCCCGCTGCTCGGGCGGCACCGAGGCGTGCGTCATCGAGGCGGGATGCGAGATCAGCGTCTCGACGCCGCCCAGGCTCTCCGCCAGGTAGGCGAGCTCCAGGCGGTTGAGGAACGCCGCCACGGCCTCCAGGTCGCCGAGGTCGAAGGTGATCACCGCGCCGAAGCCGGTGGCTTGCCGCTTGTGCACCTCGTGCCCCGGATGAGCGGCGAGGCCGGGATAGAGGACGCGCTTCACTTTCGGATGCCGGGAGAGGTAGTCGGCGAGCGCGTGGGCGTTGTCCTCGTGGCGCGGCATGCGCACGCCGAGGGTCTTGATGCCGCGCATCACCAGGAAGCAGTCGAAAGGCCCGAGGATGGCGCCGGCCGACTTCTGCACGAACTTCAGCCACTCGCCTTCTTCGGCGCGCGCCGCGACCGCCAGTCCGCCCACCGCGTCGCTGTGGCCGTTCAGGAACTTGGTGGCCGAGTGCACCACCAGATCGGCGCCGAGCTCGAGCGGCCGCTGGTAGTAGGGGCTCATGAAGGTGTTGTCCACCACCAGCAGGGCGCCCCGGCGGTGGGCGATCTCGGCCACCGCCGCGAGGTCGGTGATCTCCATCAGCGGGTTGGTCGGGGTCTCGATCCAGATCAGTCGCGTGGCCTCGGTGGCCGCCGCCGCCACGGCGCCGAGGTCGGTCGAGTCGACCCACACGAAGTCGATGCCGGTGCGGTCGAGGACGCGCGTGAAGTAGCGGTAGGTGCCGCCGTAGACGGTGCGCGAGGCGACCACCCGCTGGCCCGAGCCCACCAGGGTGAGGATCGCCGAGGTCGCGGCCATGCCGGAGGCGAAGGCGTGGCCCGAGGCGCCGCCCTCGAGCGAGGCGACGTTGGCCTCCAGCGCCTCGCGGGTCGGGTTCTGGACGCGCGCGTACTCGTAGCCGGTGTGGCGGCCGAACTCCGGCTGCACGTAGGTCGAGGTCTGGAAGATGGGGGTCGCCACCGACCCGGTGGTCGCCTCCGGCGGCTGCCCGGCGTGGATGGCACGGGTCGCAAAGCGCATACGGCTGGGGTTTCCCTTCACGCGTCCTCCCTCGGCTCGAGGCGGCGGATTCTAGCAGCCCGCATGCACGGCGCTCCCCGGCCCGGTGCGGGGCCTTTGCCGTAGCATAGGACGCCCGCGGAATCCCTCTCGATGAGCCACGAAACGGACCTCGCCGCAGAGCTCTCGCCGCTCGCCTGGCGCGACGGCGCGCTGTGGCTGCTCGACCAGACGCGGCTGCCGGCCGAGGAGCTGTGGATCGCCTGCCGTCGACCCGAGGAGGTGGCGGCCGCGATCCGCCGTCTGGCGGTGCGCGGCGCGCCGGCGATCGGCGTGGCGGCGGCCTACGGCCTGGTGCTGGCAGTGGAGGGTGCGGCGGAGAGTGGCGGCGAGGGCCGGGACTGGGCCGTGCGCCTCGAAGCGGGAGCGGCGCTCCTCGCTGCGACGCGGCCCACGGCGGTCAACCTGCGCTGGGCGATCGACCGCGGCCGGGCGGTCTTCGCCGGCGCTCTGCCCCAGGGGGCCGCCGCGGCGCGGGCGGCCCTCGCCGCCTGGGCCGCGGACCTCCACCGGCGGGACGTCGAGATCAACCGCGCCATGGGCGAGCACGGCGCCGAGCTCTTCGCGCGCGGCGACCGCGTGCTCACCCACTGCAACACCGGCGCCCTCGCCACCGCCGGTATCGGCACCGCTCTGGGGGTGATCCGCGCCGCCTGGCGGCGCGGCGCGGTGGCGCACGTGTGGGTGGACGAGACGCGTCCCCTGCTGCAGGGCGCCCGCCTGACGGCCTGGGAGCTGCAGCGGCTCGGCGTCCCCTACCAGGTGATCACCGACTCCTCCGCCGGCGCGCTGATGGCCGCCGGGAGAGTGGACCGCGTGGTGGTGGGCGCCGACCGCATCGCCGCCAACGGCGACACCGCGAACAAGATCGGCACCTACACGGTGGCGGTGCTCGCGGCCCGGCATGGCGTGCCGTTCTACGTCGCGGCGCCGCTCTCGACCGTCGACCTGGCGACGCCGACCGGCGCCGAGATCCCGATCGAAGAGCGCGCCGAGGACGAGGTGACCCAGGTGATGGACCGCCGGGTGACGCCCGAGGGTGCCCGCGCGCTCAACCTCGCCTTCGACGTCACGCCGCACGAGCTGATCGCGGCGATGATCACCGAGACCGGCGTGCTGCGGCCGCCGTATACCGAGAGCCTGGCCGGCGCGTTTCGGGCTGAAACGGAAGCGGCCGGGCGTGGGCCCGGCCGCGAGAAGTCATGATGGGAAGGGTTGGTGGAGGCGGTGGGAATTGAACCCACGTCCGAGAAACGCGTCACGGAAGCATCTACGTGCGTAGCCTTCTTCAGGGTTCTCGCCGTCGGCGCCGGGGAAGAAGGCACCCGATGCCACCGCCAGCTCCGCTAAGTGTCGGGATGCGGCGCGGAACGATCCGCATCCCCTGATCCGCGTAAGTTGCATGCCACCGCGAGCCGCGGATCAGACACCGCGGCGGCACGTCGCAGTTTTTAGGCCGCGAGGGCCAAGTTGTCGTTGGCTTTTGTGCTTTGGTTCGGTTGTTACGAGCCGAAACTCGACACGCAGCCTCCGCCCCGCCTGTTCCCCGTCGAAACCGGTACGCCCCCATCGAGTTGAGAAAGAGCCGCCTTACAAGCGCAAGCCTAGCAACAGCGGCGGCGATCGCGAAATTTCAGTCCTGTGCCGGCTGCTCGCAGTGCGCGGCCACCGCGTCGAGGAGCTCTTCGGGGCTGTTGGTCACCAGGCGCGAGACCACCAGGAACCAGCCGAGAAGAGCCAGGACGGCGCCGAACGGGACCAGCGGTAGGAGACCGGGTACGAAGGGCCAGAGCCCGCAGAGGACGCCTCCCGCCGCCGCCAGCAGCAGCACCACCACCGCGTTCCAGCGCACCCGGTAGGCACGCTCGGTGATCGAGAGGTGCAGCCGCGAGCTCATGCCCCGGGGCTCGACGGTGAGCGAGCCGCTGGCGAGCCCCAAGCGCAGGCCGGCGGCGAGCGGCAGCGCCAAGGCTCCCGTCTCGGGGTCCCATTCGGCGCCCCAATGCTCGGCCACCGTGGCCACCGCAGCGCGCGCCCGTTCGAGGCCCACCGGCAGGTCGCGCACCAGCTCCTGGCGCGCCGCGGGCTCCGACGTGGCGCGGCTCAGGCCGCCTCCTCGAGCTCGAGCCCGGCGAAGAAAGCCTCGACCGCGGCGAGGAACGCGGCGGTCGAGGGCAGCTCCTGGATCTGACGCCGCAGGCGATGGCCTCCTGGCAGCCCGAGGCTGTACCAGCGGGTGAACAGCCGCAGCTTGTGCAGCGCGGCCGCCTCGCCCTCGCGGCGGACTACGGTCTCGAAGTGGGCGCGGATCAGCTCACAGCGCTCGGCCAGCGTGGGCTCGGAGAAGCTGCCGCGGCCCATGCGCGCGGCGATCTGGCGGAAGATCCACGGATCGCGGGTGGCGGCGCGGCCCACCATCACGCCGTCGCAGCCGGTCGAGGCGAGGAGCCGCACCGCGTCATCGGCGCTCTCGACGTCGCCGTTGCCGATCACCGGGATCCCGACCGCCTCCTTCAGGCGCGCGATCGGCTCCCAGTCGGCGCGGCCCGAGAACCCCTGGCGGGCGGTGCGGCCGTGCATGGCAACCGCCGCCACGCCGTGCGCCTCGCAGGCGCGGCCGAGATCGAGGTAGGCGAGGCGCCGGTCGTCGAGCCCGAGGCGAAACTTGACCGTCACCGGGATCGAGACCGCTCGCGTCACCTCGCGCACGATGCGCTCGGCGAGCTTCAAGTCGCCCATCAGCGCCGCGCCGGCGCAGCCGGCGAGTACCTTGTTGGCCGGGCAGCCCATGTTGATGTCGCAGAGGTCGGCGCCGGAAGCCTCGACGATGCGCGCCGCCTCGGCCATGGTGGCGGCGTCCGAGCCGTAGATCTGGATGGCGAGCGGCCGCTCCTCCGGCGAGAACACCATCAAGCCCTGCGCGTGGCGATCGCCGGTGGCCAGGCCCTTGGCCGAGATGAACTCCATCGACACCACTCCCACGCCGCCGATGCGGCGCACGATGAGGCGGAAGTCGCGGTCCGTGACGCCGGCCATGGGCGCCAGGAAGAGAGGGGGGTCGACGGTGACGGCACCGAGCTCGAGCATGGCGATCAGCGATGGGTGAAACGCCCTACCGCGTAGGCGAGCAGCGCGCTCACCGCCCCCCACCAGGCGCCGCCCACGGCGAGGCTCCAGGCGAGGAGAGTGCGCCCGGCCTCGCCGGCCCAGGCCAGCGACAGCGGCAGGTCCATCCACACCAGGTAGACCCCGCGCACACCCTGGCCCCAACGCGCCCACACCAGGAGCGCGGCGGCGGTGTGCAGCAGGAAGCCGGCGAGCCCGCTCGCGAGCAGCAGGCGCTTGCCCTTGAGGTCGGCCATCTAGAGCAAAGGATATCGCGGGCCGGGGAGCCGGCCTTCCCGGGCTATCATCCGCGCCATGGCCTGGTACCGCCAGTGGTTCGGGGACGAGTACCTCGACCTCTACTCGCACCGCGACCGCGGCGAAGCCGAGCGCCACATCGACTTCGTCGAGCGCCAGCTCGACGAAGGCCGAACCCCCGAAGGCAGGCGGGACGCGGTGCTCGACCTCGCCTGCGGCGCCGGCCGCCACACCGAGGTGCTGCGCCAGCGCGGCCACCGGGCGTTGGGGATCGACCTCTCGCTCAATCTGCTCGCCCGCCGGCCGGACCTGCCGCGAGTGGGCGGCGACATGCGCCGCCTGCCGTTCGCCGACCGCACCTTCCTCTGGGTGCTCAACTTCTTCACCTCCTTCGGCTACTTCGAGAGCGAGCGCGAGAACTTCTGCGTGCTGGAGGAGGTGGCGCGGGTGCTCAAGGCCGGCGGCAGCTTCCTGCTCGACCTCTTCAACCCGGAGCCGGCGATCGCCGGCTTGAAGCCGCGCGAGACGCGCACCGTGGAAGGGCGGGAGATGGAGATCGAGCGCTGGTACGACGCCGCGACCCGGCGCTTGAACAAGCGCATCCGCATCTGCTCGCCGGGCTGCGCACCGCGCTCCTTTCTCGAGAGCGTCCGGGCCTACCGTCTGGACGAGGTGCGCAACGGCCTCTCGTGGGCCGGCTTCGAGCTGATCTCCACCTTCGGCGACTTCGACGGCCGCGAGTACTCGCGCGCCAGCGAGCGGCTCATCTTGCTGGCGAGGAAGCCATGAGCGAGCCCCTTACCCTCTCGCCGCCGGCAGAGCCGGCCTGTCGCCTGGGCGATCTGGCCCTCGACCGGCTGGGGCTCCTCGCTCCCCTGCCCGCCGCCTTCCTCGCCAGCCGCGACCTCGACCTGCTCGCCCCCCTGCGCTTCCTGCCGCCCGGGAGCCTGCCGCCCGGGCCACCGCCGCGCGCCGACCGCGGCACCCTCGCCGGGGCGCTCGCCGCCGCCAACCGCGGCTACGGTCACCCGGCCGCCGATCGGCTGGCGTCGAAGCTCGCCTCGCCCGCGGCGCGGGTGGTGGTCACCGGCCAGCAACCCGGCCTCTTCGGCGGCCCGCTCTACGCTTTCTCGAAGGCAGTGGCGGCGGCGCGCTGGGCCGAGCGGCTGGAGCGGGAGGGTCAGCCGGCCGTGGCGGTGTTCTGGGTGGCGACCGAGGACCACGACTGGGCCGAGTCGGCGACCGCCACCGTCCTCGCCTCCGCCGGCCCCCGCGCCTTCGACCTCGGCCCGGACCCGGCGCCGCTCGCCCCCCTCGGCCTGCGCACCCTGGGGCCGGGCGTCGAGCAGGTGCTGGCCGAGATCGAAGCCCTCGGCGGCGGGCCAGGCTGGGCGGAGGAGTGGCGCCGCATCGCCGCCTCGTCGCGGCCGGAGAGCGGCTTTGGCGAGTCCTTCGCGGCCCTCCTCGTCCGCTTCCTGGGCGAGCGCTGCCCGTTGCTGCTCGACGCCGGGCTGCCGGAGCTCAAGGCCGCCGAGCGGCCGTGGATGCGGCTGCTGGTCGAGCGCCGGGCCGAGGTCGAGGCGGCCTACGCGGCGGCGGACCAGCGCCTCGAGAGCCGCGGCTACCGCTTGCAGGTGGCGCCGCAGCGGGGCGCCTCGCCGCTCTTCCTGCTCGACGACGGCGCACGCCGCAGGATCGAGTGGCGGGGCGAGGATGGCTGGGTCCTGCGCGGCGGCGAGCGCGCGGCGAAGCCGGTCGCGGAGCTGCTCTCCATCCTCGACGCGGAGCCGGATCGTGTGAGCCCCGGGGTGCTGGCGCGGGCCGCGATCCAGGACGCCGTGCTCGGCACCAGTCTGCAAGTGCTGGGGCCGGGAGAGATGTCCTACATGGCGCAGGCCGCGGCGCTCTATCCGGTGCTCGGCATCGAGGCGCCGTGGACCACGCTGCGCCCCCAGGCGTTGGTGCTCGAAGCGCGGCACTGCGGCTGGCTCGCCGACCTCGAGCTCGACCTCGCGGACCTCCTCGCTCCCGAGGTGGAGCTCGATCGCAAGCTCGCCGCGCGGGCGGGAGGCGACGTCGCCGCGCCGCTCCGGGCGCTCCTCGAACGCGAGCTCGCCACCCTCCGCGAGCGGGCGCTCCTGATCGACCGCAACCTGGAGTCCCCCTGGCAGAAGACCCGCGACACCATCGAACGCGCGCTCGGCACTTTTGCCGACAAGGCCTCCTCAGCCGCCGCCCGCGCCGACCAGGACGGCCGCCGTCGCGTCGAGCAGCTCCGCGCCCTCTGCCTGCCGGGCGGCAAGCTGCAGGAGCGGGTGATCTCGACCGCCTCCTTCTTCGCCCGCCACGGAGACCGCTTCGGTGAGGTGTTCTGGGAGCAGCTCGAGCTCGATGCGGCGCGGCTCGCCGTGATCCGCGTCTGACGGCAGCTTTGGACCCCCCAAGGAGAACCCCCCCTTGCACCTCGACCTCCTCGCCATCGGCGCCCACCCGGACGACGTGGAGCTCGCCTGCGGCGGCACCCTGGCGCAGGCGGCCGCCCGGGGCCGGAGGGTGGGCATCCTGCACCTGACCCGCGGCGAGGCCGGCACGCGGGGCACCGCCGAGGAGCGGCGTGGCGAGGCCGAGAACGCGGCCGCGGCGCTCGGCGCCGTGAGCCTCGACTTCCTCGACTTGGGCGACAGCCGGCTGCGCACCGGCGAGGCCGAGGAAGATGAGCTGATCGCCGTGCTGCGGCGCCTCAGGCCCGAGCTGGTGCTCTCCCCCGCTCCCTCGGATCGCCATCCCGACCACGGCCGCGCCCACCTGCTGGTCGAGACCGCCTGCTTCTACGCCGGCCTCAGGCGCCGGGGCCACGGCGAGCCGCACCGCCCCGCGGCGGTCTTTTCCTTCATGCAGCACGATCCCTTCGAGCCGAGCTTCGTGGTCGACGTCACCGCGGGCTGGCCCGCCAAGATCGCGGCGCTCGACGCCTACAGGAGCCAGCTCCATCAGCCGGGAGAGAGGCGCGACGAGCCGGTGACCAAGGTGGCGAGCGAGGACTTCCGCCTCGCGGTCGAAGGCCGCGCGCGGCACTTCGGGGCGCTGGTGGGCGCCACCTTCGGCGAGCCGTTCTGGAGCCGGCTGCCGCTCGCCGTGCGCGACCCGCAGGCGATCTTGCCGGCGGGGGTGCGATGAGCGAGGGGCGTTCGAGCGAGGGCGGCGCGCGATGAGGATCGGCATCAACTGCTACCCGACCTACGGTGGCTCCGGGGTGGTGGCGACCGAGCTCGCCATGGCTCTCGCCGCCGCCGGCGACGAGGTGCACCTGGTGAGCTACGCGCTGCCGTCGCGGCTGTCGAGCCTGTGCGGGAGCCTGCGCAGCCTGGCCGCGGCGCCGCCGCCTGAGCTCTACGCCAACCTCCACTACCACGAGGTGGTGGTGGCCAACTACCCGCTCTTCGAGTACCCGCCGTACTCGTTGGCGCTGGCCACCAAGATGGTCGAGGTGGCGCGGCGCCAGCGCCTGGACGTGATGCACGTCCACTACGCGGTGCCCAACGCCGTCTCCGCCGTGCTGGCGCGCCAGATCCTCGAGCCCCAGGCGCTGCCCGTGGTCACCACCCTGCACGGCACGGACATCACCTTGGTGGGCAACGACCCCAGCTACCTCGAGACCACCCGCTTCGGCATCCTGGAGAGCGACGCGGTCACCGCCGTCTCGCGCTGGCTGCTGCAGATGACCGAGGAAAAGCTCGGCGTCTCGACGCCGATCGACGTGGTGCCCAACTTCGTCGATCCCGGCCGCTACGAGCGGGCGGCCATGCTGGCGGGCGCCCGGCGCTGGGCGAAGCCCGAGGAGCGGGTGCTGGTCCACATCTCGAACTTCCGGCCGGTCAAGCGGGTGCTCGACGTGGTGGAGACCTTCGACCGCGTGCGGCGCAAGGTCCCGGCACGCCTGCTGTTGTTGGGCGACGGGCCCGAGCGGCCCAAGGTCGAGCACCACTGCCGCGAGCTCGGGATCTGCGACGCCATCACCCTGATCGGCAATCTGCCGCTGGTGGAAGAGGTGCTGGTGGGCGCCGACCTCTTCCTGCTGACCTCGGACGCCGAGTCCTTCGGCCTCTCGGCCCTCGAGGCCATGGCCTGCAAGGTGCCGGTGATCGGGGCGCACGCCGGCGGCCTGCCCGAGGTGGTCGAGCACGGGGTCACGGGCTTCCTGCTGCCGGTGGGCGACGTCGACGCCATGGCGGAGGCCGCCGTCGAGCTGCTGACCGACCGCGAGAAGCACCGCCGCTTCGGCGAGGACGCTCGCCGGCGGGCCATCGAGCGCTTCGGCCAGGAGGCGGTGGTGGCGCAGTACCGCCGCATCTATGAGCGCGTCGTCGGCTGAGGCCGCGGCCGGCTACCTGGCGCTGGCAGCCTCCGCCGAAGCCGCGCTGCGCGAGAAGGGCTCGCGTTTCCTCGCCTTCGTGCGGCCGGTCGGCAGCGCGCTCGAGGCGCAGGCGGAGATCGATGCCCTGCGCCGCCGGCACCCGGACGCCACGCACCACTGCTGGGCCTGGCGGCTCGGCCCGGAGCCCGAGGAGCGGAGCTCCGACGCCGGGGAGCCCGCGGGCACCGCCGGCGTCCCCATGCTCCAGGTGCTGCGCGGGGCCGGCCTCTCCGACGTCGTCGTCGTGGTGGCGCGCTGGTTCGGCGGCACCAAGCTCGGCAAGGGCGGCCTGGCGAGGGCCTACGCCGGCGCGGTGCGCGAAGCCGTGGCCGCCCTGCCCACCTCGCGGCGGGTGCCCACCGTGGAGCTTGCCGTGGTGCTCCCCTACCGGCGGCTGGGCGCCGTCAAGCGCCTGCTGCGGCCGCCCCAGGTCGAGCTGGTCTCCGAGGGCTACGGTGAGGAAGTCGAGGTTCTCCTGCGCGCCTGGGTCTCGGAACGCCGGGGCCTGGAGGAGGCGCTGGCCGAGCTCGGGCTCGCGGCGCGGGCGAAGGACTGAGCCGCCGCGGCCCCCGGCGGGGCGATTTGTCGAGGCATGGAGGCAGGGCGCGCGGCCTTGTCGCCCCGAAACGCCTTGGATAGACTGGCGCCTATCGATCCCATCCCTGGTCGCACGGCTCCGCGGCCTCTGTCGACCAACCTCGAGAAGGAGGGTCCCAAGCGATGACCGAACCGGGTGTTCCCCCTGTCCCGCCGGCCTCTGGCGGCACCGTGAGCCAGAACCGCGGGATCATGATCGTCCTGTCGTACCTCTGGCTCCTCGCCCTCATCCCGCTCCTGGTGGAGAAGGAGGACCGCGAGGTGCAGTGGCATGCCAAGCACGGCATCGTGCTGATGGTCGCCGAGTTCGTGCTCTGGGTCGCGCTCTTCGTGGTGCAGTTCGTGGCCGCGGCGGTGACCCACGGCGTCGGCGGCTGCCTGACCGGCATCCTGGGTATCTTCGTGTGGCTGGCGGTGATCATTCTCCACATCTTCTGCATCATCAAGGGCGTCAACGGCGAGCGTGTCAACCTCCCCGGCGTCAGTCAGTTCGCCGATCGTTTCTAGCGTAGTCGGGCCCGGTGCCGCGGCCGCTTCCTGGCCGGCGAGGGCCCTCTCCCCGATCTCGACCGCGGCTCCGGCGCTCGCGCGCCGGGGCCGCTTCGGTTGGTGGGCCGGCGCGGCGGGCGCCGCCCTCGCGGCGTGGCTGGTGCTGGCCCTCTGGACGCCGCCCTCCGGCTGGGAGGGCTCGCTCTGCCTCTTCCGCCGCCATACCCACGTCCCCTGCCCCGGCTGCGGCCTCACCCGCGCCTTTGCCCTGCTGGCCAAGGGCGACCTCGCCGCGGCCGTGGGCATGCACCCCCTCGCTCCGCTGCTCGCCGCCGAGGCGCTGCTGCTGTGGCTGGCGTGGGGTAGGGCGATCCTCCGCGGCCGTGCTCTCTCCCTCGAGCGCTGGGAGATCTCCATCGCCGTCGTCCATCTCGTGCTCTTCGGGAGCGTCTGGCTCTTTCGGCTGGTGACCGGTACGCTGCCGTCATGAGCGAGACGGACGGTCGAGGGGCGGAACCCGCGGGCGCCCTACGACCTCGCCGCCGCGGCGCCGTGATCGCCATTCTCGCGCTGCTCCTCCTCTTCGCCGCCGATCAGCTCCAGGCCCCCGAGCGCCAGCTCTCGGCGCGCGCGCTCCTGGCCGGCATCCACCTCTACCAGCGCACCCTCTCTCCTCTGATGCCCAAGGCCGGCATCCGCTGCCGCTTCACCCCCACCTGCAGCCACTACGCCGCGGGCGCCATCGCCAAGCGCGGCGCGCTGCGCGGCGGCCTCGCCGCCGCCGGCCGCCTCGCCCGCTGTGGCCCGTGGACTCCCGCCGGCACCATCGACCCACCCTGAGGGTGCTGCGAATCCTTGACAACTCCTAACCAGCGCC
The DNA here is from genome assembly GCA_044869805.1 of Thermoanaerobaculia bacterium. Taxonomy (GTDB): domain Bacteria; phylum Acidobacteriota; class Thermoanaerobaculia; order Multivoradales; family SZUA-115; genus CAWDVR01. The sequence goes on from JBIOXV010000120.1 coordinate 12,177, forward strand.
GCTCGCCCTTCTCGGATAACATCTCGCGGATTCAGGAACCAGGAGAACGAGGGAGACCGGCTTCGTGCGCAGGGTTGGAATCTTCGGCTGGGGCATCGTCGCGCCCCGCTCGCCGAACATCGAGCGCTTCGCAGCCAACCTCGCGGCGGCCGAATCCTGGCTCGCGCCGTTCAACGGCTTCGGCGTGGACACCTTCCTCGTCGGCACGCCGGAGTTCTCCTTCGAGACCTACAAGCCCTGGGTCGACGCGCGCTTCCGGCCCAACCGCTACCCCCAGCTCGTGGAGAAGATGGACCCCTCGAGCCTGTTTGCCATCGGCTCGTTCATCCAGGCGCTGGGCCAGAACCCCGGCCTCGAGGAGGAGCTGGAGCGGCTGGGGTCGCGGGCCCACGTCTACTACGGCACCGGCCTGGGGAGCCTGCCGACCATCGAGCGGGCGAGCCTCGGGCTCTATCGCGCCCAGCGGCGCTGGAACCGCTTCTGGGCCGAGCCCGAGCGCAACGCCGCCCTGCGCGCTCACCTCGAAGCTCCTGGCGACGAACAGACCGCCGGCCAGCCGCCGGCCGACCCCGCGACCGCGACGCCCGACGAGCGCGATGACGCCGAGGAGGCCTGGTGGGCCTTCTGGGCGGTGCGCTCCGAGAAGCTCCGGCAGTACCTGGCCGAGCTCACGGAGATCGAGTCGCTCTCGGTCGAGGGCGAGGTCGAGGCCGGCAAGCTGTCGGTAATCAAGGAGAAGCAGCGCCGCTACCTCAAGCTCAAGCAGCGCTGGGAGGCGCCCGACCCGCCCTGGAAGGCGGTCTCCCCCAACCTCTTGTGGAACATCCCCAACACCCCGGCGTCGCAGATCTCGATGCTCGGCCGCATCACGGGTATGGCGTTCGCGCCGGTGGCGGCCTGCGCCACCTTCGGCGTCACCCTGAAGCTCGCCCTCGATGCCATCCGCCGCGGCGAGGCCAAGGCGGTGGTGATCGGGGCGGCCGACCCGCCGCCCCATCCGCTCACCGTCGGCGCCTTCTACAACGCGCGGGTGACGGCCGCCGACGGCGCGGTTTCGAAGCCGCTCTCCGGCCTGCGCGGCACGCACGTGGCGGGGGGCTCCGTGACCTGGATCGTGGGCGACCTCGAGCACATGACCGCCCGGGGGTTCACCCCGCTGGGTCTCGAGCCACTCGCCGTGGGGGTGACCGCGGACGCCGACCACATCATCACGCCTTCCAAGGAAGGGCCGACCGCGGCCGTCCGCCTGGCCCTGGCCGAGGCGGGAGTGGCGCCGGCCGAGGTCGGCAGCTGGGACCTCCACGCCACGGCCACGCCGGGCGACTACCTGGAGGTCGAGACGCTGCGCGGCGTCTTCCCCGAGTCGGTGCTGGTGACGGCCCGCAAGGGCACCTTCGGCCACGGCATGAGCGCCGCCGGCGGCTGGGAGCTGACAGCCCAGTACCTGGGCTACGCCCGCGACGCCCTCTTCCCGACCCCTCTCGCCGAGAGCGAGCTCAACCGCGAGATCGGCCGCGTGCACCGGCGCTTCGTCTTCGATTCCAGTTGCCCGGTGCCGCCGGGGCTGGCCGGCAAGCTCTCGATGGGGATCGGCGGCATCAACGCCTGCGTGCTCTCGCGCCGCCTGGCGCCGTGATCGTGATAGGGTCCGCGGCTTCAGCCCGACATCTCGAGTCACGATGAGCGCTACAGCGGTCTTGGAGCAACAGCAGCAGGCGGGCGGCGCTGAAAACGTTTCCGGCCCCACCCGTGTCGTGCCGCCACGGGTGTTGGGCCGGGTCGTGGGCGCGAATCCCGGGCCGACCCTGGTGGTGATCGGCGGCGTGCACGGCAACGAGCCTTCGGGGCCGGCGGCCCTCTCGCGGGTGCTCGCCGAGCTCCAGGGCCGGGAAGATCGGTTGGCCGGCGAGCTCGTGGCCCTGGCCGGCAACCGGCAGGCCCTGGCCTCCGGCGCGCGCTACGTGAGCCGCGACCTCAACCGCTCCTGGACCCGGCGGCGAATCTCGGGCCTCGAGAGCCGCGCCGAGCGCGAGACGCTCGGTGCCGAGGACCGCGAGCAGCTCGAGCTGATGCGAGAGCTCTCGGCCGCCTTCGAGCGCTCCCGCGGCCGCACCTTCGTCCTCGACCTGCACTCCACTTCGGGTGGCGGCGCACCCTTCGTGGTGCTCGCCGACACACTGCGCAACCGCGCCTTCGCCGCCAAGATCCCAGCCCCGATCGTGCTCGGCCTGGAGGAGCAGCTCGAAGGCACGCTGCTCGCCTACCTCTCCGACTGCGGCCACGTGACGGTGGCGTTCGAGGCCGGCCAGCACGCGAGCCCGGCGAGCGTCGACCACGCCGAGACCGCGGTGTGGATCGCGCTCGAGGCCGCCGGCCTGCTGGCGCCCGGCCAGGTGCCGCGGCCGGCGCGGCTCGGCCGCCTGCTCGCCACCGCCGCGGAGGGGCTGCCGGCGGTCGTCGAGGTACGCTACCGCCACGCCATCGACCGCGAGGACGAGTTCCGCATGCTCCCCGGCTTCACCAACTTCCAGCCGGTCGAGAAAGGGCAGGTTCTGGCCCACGACGCCCGCGGGCCAGTGCGCGCCCCGGAGCGCGGCCTGATCCTGATGCCGCTCTACCAGCGCCTGGGCGACGACGGCTTCTTCCTGGTGCGCGGCTTCCATCCCGCCTGGCTGAAGCTCTCGGCCTGGCTGCGCAGCCTGCGCCTCGACTCGATCGTGCACTGGCTGCCGGGCGTGGCCCGCCACCCGGAGCGGCCGGCCACCTACCTCGTCAACCGCGCGATCGCCCGCTGGTACGCGCTCGAGATCTTCCACCTGCTGGGCTTCCGGCGGATCGGCGAGGTGGGCAAGGCGCTGGCCGTGGCGCGCCGGCCGTACGACGTCGAAGCCGATCACCAGCGCGGCTGATCGCCGCGGCCGACTGGCGCCGCGCTGTAGGAGCCGTCACGAGCGGGCCGCGCAGCAGGCTCCTACCAACTGAAGATCAACCCCACCGACGCCTCGGCCTGCGTCACCGAGTCCTCGTTCTCCCAGCGGTCGTCGTCATTGTCACGGTCCTCGTCGTCGTCGAGCGCGATGTAGTAGCCGCGGCCCTCGAGCCGCAAGCCGAAGTGCTCGCCGAAGAAGATCTTGACGCCGCCGCCCAGGCTTCCCGACGGGCGGTCCTCGTCGGTCGTGCCCGGCAGGTCCACCGTGATCCGGGCCACGCCCAGGCTGGCGGCGACGAAGGGATGGACCTGCCCGCCGCCGAACTCGAACGCCACGCCGACGTGGTAGTAGTCGATGTCGACGTCGGCGATCACCGTCTCGTTCGAGAACAGCCCGTCGTCGGCCAGCAGCTCGGTCTCCTGGCGGTTCGCCAGCAGCTCGAGCGTCACCACGTTGCCGAGCGGGATGCCCACCACCAGGCCGAAGGCGCTCCCTTCGTCGATCTCGAGCGAGTCGTCGAAGATGTCGACGTCTTCGACGTCCACGTCGCCGACGCCGCGGTAGATCAGCGTGGGGGTGATCTCGAAGCGGCCGCCGAGCTGGGCCGAGGCGGTCGCGGGCAGTAGAAGAAGGATGGCGGCGGCGAAGAACCGGGCAACACGCTGGCGCATGGAAGGCTCCTCTTCAGGTTGGAGCGGGATGCTACCATCGCCTCTTGGCTATGACCCCGATCTACCTCACCGAGGCGCGCCGACTGCCCGCGGAGCGGCGCCTCTCACTCACCTGGAGCGACGGCCGCACCTCGTTCTACGACTACGACTACCTGCGCGGCTACTGCCCGTGCGCCGTGTGCCAGGGGCATACCGCGACGCAGATCATCTTCCACCCACCGGCGGCGAGCGTCGACCTCAAGGCCATCCAGCCGGTGGGGAACTACGGCCTGTCGCTGGTGTTCTCCGACGGGCATGGAACGGGGATCTATCGCTACGACTTTCTCCGCGACATCGATCCCGCGCCTTTGAGCGCCTAGCGACCGGCTGCGCCCGCTCGCTCTCGTGCCCCTGGCTCAACCGTCCTCTACCTCCAGGAGCGCCGCCAGGTCCTCTTGCCGATTGATGTTCAAGAACATCCGCGCCGGGTCGCCGAAGCGCAGCAGCTCGGTGGTGCCGACGCGGCGCAGGGTGAGGCCGGGCTCGGAGGCGAGCCCGTGGAGCGCGTACGAACCGGCTGCCGCGCGCTCAGCGAAACGGGAGAGAGCGCGCGGAGCGTAGAGCGCGCACAGCGGCTCGACGCCGCGCTCGGTCTCCGGCACCACCCAGTCACAGCCAGTCTCGGAGGCCAGGCAGGCGAGGAGGGCCGCGGGCACCAGCGGCAGGTCGCAGGCGAGGGCGAGGAGCGACCGGCCCGGGAAGGCTGCCGCGGCACCCAGCAGCCCGGCGACGGGGCCGGCCCCGTCGCCGTCGGCAAGCGAGCGGAAGCCCTCGAGATAGCGCCGGCCGCGGTCGGCGACCACCACCGGCCCCGCGACGGCTTCGAGCTTGCGCGCCGCCCGCAACACCAGGGGCTGGCCTGCCAGGCGCAGCAGGGCTTTGTCGCGGCCCAGCCGCCGCGATCTGCCTCCGGCCAGCACCACGCCCACCGGCAGGCCGGCCCCGGGCCGCGTGCTAGGATCGCCGCTCATCCGCTCGCCACCCGCCGAGGCGAGCGTTTCCCCGAACCACCGATTGTCGCCTGTACCCGAGGCGCCGGAGAAACCCCATGAGCGTTGTTGCCTCCATCCTCGTTCTCGCCCTGGCGATGCCTTCGCAGCCGGCCGCGACACCGCAGCCGCCCAAGGCGGGCCAGCCGGCGACGAGCCAACCCACGGCCAAGGAGCCTAGCGTGACCCAACCCAGAGTGGTGATGCATACCTCGAAGGGCGACATCGTCATCGAGCTCGACAGTGCCAAGGCGCCGAAGACGGTCGAGAACTTCCTGGCCTACACCCGCGCCGGCCACTTCGATGGCACGGTGTTCCACCGCGTGATGCCCGGCTTCGTGATCCAGGGCGGGGGTTACACCGCCGACCTCAAGCAGAAGCCGACCAAGCCGCCAATCGAGAACGAAGCCAAGAACGGGCTCAAGAACGTGCGCGGCTCCCTCTCCATGGCGCGCACCTCCGACCCGAACAGCGCCACCTCGCAGTTCTTCGTCAACCTGGTCGACAACAAGGGCCTCGACCCCTCGCCCGAGCGCGACCCGTTCGGCTACGCCGTGTTCGGCCGCGTGGTCTCGGGCATGGACGTGGTCGATGCGATCGCCAAGGTGCCGACCGGCAACAAGGGCGTGTTCCAGAATGTGCCCAACGAGCCGATCGTGGTGACCAAGGCCGAGGTCGTACAGCCGTAGCGGCTGATCCCGAAATGGGGCGCGCGCTGTGCGCCCCTACCCTGCGCCCAGGATCTCCCGGTTGATCGATTGCGGCACTTTACCGTCGACCCCGAGCTCGACCTTCCGTGCGAAGTTGCACCAGCGACTCCGCAGTAGATAGACGAGGGCGACCGCGTCTCAGGCGGCGTGCTCTTACCCCGCCCCCTCCACCCGGATCCGCGCATCGAGCGCCACCGCTGTCTCGCGCTCGGGCGAGGCGAGGACGGGGTTGACGTCGAGCTCGCGGATGGCGGGGAAGCGCTTGCCGAGCTGGGCGAGGCGGAGCAGGATCTCGACGAGGATTCCGAGGTCGGCGGGCCGTTCGCCCCGCACGCCGGCCAGCAGCGGGAAGCCGCGGATGCCGCGGATCATCTCCTCGGCCTCGGCGGCGGAGAGCGGCGTCACCCCGAAGCGCACGTCACGCAGCACCTCGACGTACTTGCCACCGAGCCCGAACATGAGCAGCGGCCCGAAGCGCGGGTCGGCGGAGAGGCCGAAGATCACCTCGTGGCCGCCCTTGACCATCTCCTGCACCACGAACGACCGCGCCTCGTAGCCGGCCTGCCGCAGGCTCTGCTGCATGGCCTCGAGCGCCGCCGCCAGCTCGGCTTCTGAGCCGAGGCCGAGGGCCACGGCGCCGACGTCGCTCTTGTGCACCAGGCCCGGGGCGTCGGCCTTGACCGCCACCGGGTAGCCGAGCTCGGCGGCCGCGGCGAGTGCCCCGCCCGCGCTCTCGGCCACGCGGTAGCGGGCGAGCGGGATGCCGGCCAGCTCGAGCACGCGGAAGGCGTCGCCGGGCGGCAGGTAGCCGTCGGCGGTCGCCGCCAGCAGCCGCCCGATCTCGGCCTCGTCCATCGGAAACTCGGGCGGCGGCTCGTCGTCCGGCCGGCGACGCCAGGCCGCGTAGCGGGCGAGCTGCGCCATGGCGCGCGCCGCCGCCTCGGGGAAGCGGTAGATCGGCGGCTCGCCGGCGCGCAGCTTCATCTCCTCGTAGAAGTCGTCGGTCGCCATCATCACCGCCAGCACCGGCTTGCCCGCCGCCTGCTCGCCGGCGACGCGGGCGACCGCCGCCATCACGTCCGCGGGCCGGTACTGGAGCGGGGTGACGTTGATCACCATCACCATGTCGACTTGCGGGTCGGCGGCGACCGCCGTGAGGGCGCGCGCGTAGCTCGCGTCGTCGGCCGAGGCAATCATGTCGACCGGGTTGGCCACGCTCGCCTCTGGCGGCAGGAAGCTCCTGAGCTCGGCCACCGTCGCCTCGCCGAGCTCCGCCATCTCGAGCCCGAGGTTGACGCAGGCGTCGGTGGCCATGATCGCCGGGCCGCCGGCGTTGGTGACGATCGCCACCCGGTCGCCCTGCGGCAGCGGGCAGCGGTCGAGGGCGCGGGCGACGTCGAACAGCTCCTCGATGGTGTCGGCGCGCAGCACGCCGCACTGCTCGAGGAAGGCGGACACCGAAACGTCGGCGCCGGCGATGGCGCCGGTGTGGCTGCTGGCGGCGCGGGCGCCCTCGCTGGTGCGTCCGGACTTGACCACCAGGATGGGCTTCTTCTTGCCCACCCGCTTGGCGATCTCGGTGAAGCGCCGCGGGTTGCCGAACGACTCGAGGTACATGGCGACGACCCGCGTCTCTGGGTCGTCCTCCCAATGCTCCAGCAAGTCATTGCCCGACACGTCCGCCTTGTTGCCCATGGAGGCGAACTGGGTGAGGCCCAGCCCGAGGTCGGAGGCGACGTTGAGGATGGCGACGCCGAGCGCGCCCGACTGGCTGACGAAGCCGATCGAGCCGGCGAGCGCCGGCACCGGCGCGAAGGTGGCGTTCAGGCGCACCTCGGGGTCGGTGTTGATGACCCCCATGCAGTTGGGGCCGATCATCCGTACGCCGGCCGCGCGCACCGTCTCGAGCAGCAGCCGCTCGTGCCGCGCTCCCTCCTCGCCGGTCTCGGCGTAGCCGGCGGTGATCACCACCAGGCCGCGCACCTGCTTGGCGATGCACTCCTCGACCACCGCCTGCACCGCCGGCCGCGGCACCGCGATCACCGCCAGGTCGACGGGGTCGGGGATCGCCCCCACCGCGGGGTAGCACTTGAGCGAGTGGACCGAGTTGGCGCGCGGGTTGACCGGGAAGATGGGGCCGTTGAGCTCGCCGGCAACCAGGTTTCTGACCAGGGCGAAGCCGATCGAGTCGCGCCGGCGCGAGGCGCCGACGACCGCCACCGAGCAGGGAGAGAAGACGGGGTCGAGACTGCGCGCCATCGCTCGAGGGTGGCTCTAGAAGAGTGTGCCGGACGACGCCGGCGGCGCCGGGTAGCCGAGGTGCTCGTAGGCCCGCCGGGTGGCCACCCGGCCGCGCTGGGTGCGCTGCAGGAAGCCCTCCTGGATCAGGAACGGCTCGACGATGTCCTCGAGCGTGCCGCGGTCCTCGCCCACCGTGGCGGCGAGCGCGCCGATCCCTGCCGGGCCGCCGCCGTAGTGCTCGATCAGGGTGGTCAAGATCTTGCGGTCGAGGTCGTCGAAGCCGTGCTCGTCGACCTCCAGCAGGGCCAGGGCCTGCCGCGCCATCGCCAGGTCGATCACCCCCTCGCCCTCGACCTGGGCAAAGTCGCGCACGCGTCGCAGCAGGCGGTTGGCGATGCGCGGCGTGCCGCGGCTGCGACGCGAGATCTCGACCGCACCGGCGTCGTCGATGGGGATCGAGAGCAGGGCGGCCGAGCGCGCGATGATCGCCGCCAGCTCGGCCGGCCGGTAGAAGTCGAGCCGGTGGACGATGCCGAAGCGGGCGCGCAGCGGCGAGGTGATCAGCCCGGCGCGAGTGGTGGCGCCGACCAGGGTGAAGCGGGGCAGCGGGTGGCGCAGGGTGCGCGCCGCCGGCCCCTGACCGATGATGAGGTCGATGTGGTAGTCCTCGAGCGCCGGGTACAGTACCTCCTCGACGGTCGGGCCCAGGCGGTGGATCTCGTCGATGAACAGCACCTCGCCCGGCTCGAGGTTGGTGAGGATGGCGGCCAGGTCGCCGGCCTTCTCGAGCACCGGCCCGGAGGTCGAGGCGAGCGGCACGCCCATCTCGCGCGCGATGATGTGGGCGAGCGTCGTCTTGCCCAGGCCCGGGGGGCCGAACAGCAGCACGTGGTCCAGCACCTCGCCGCGGGCGCGGGCGGCGCGGATGAAGACCTTGAGGTTGTCGACCAGCTTCTGCTGGCCCACGTACTCGGAGAGGTCGCGCGGCCGGAGCGACGGCTCCAGCCCCAGGTCGTCGGCGTCGGCGGCCGAGGACAGCAGGCGCGTCTCGGCGGTCATTGCGGCGGCGGAGTGGCTCGATCGCTACCGCCCGGTCGTGGCCGGGCGGCGAGGCTCAACCGGAAGCGCCCGTCTTCGGCGGTCCCGGAGATGGCGGGCCTGGCGAAGTCGTCCCCTCGAAGCGCAGGCGCGGGTTGTCGCGTGCCTGGCGCAGGAAGGTGCGTACGTCACCGATCACCGCCGCCGTCGCGGCCTCGGCCTCGATCGCCTGGCGCAGCACGAGCAAGGCGGCGATCGCCTCGCGGTGCACGTCGCGCGAGCGGAAGATGGGCAGCATCTCGATCGCCAGCCGCTTCATCTCGGCGGTACGGCCTTGCCGCGCATAGAGCTCGGCGAGCTCCAGCGAAACCAGCGCCGCATCGTAGCCCACGGCGTGGTCGATGAAGCCCTGGCGGGCCTCGACGAAAGCCCGCTCGGCGGCGTCGACCTGCCCGAGGCCGGCGGCGATCTTGCCTTCCACCCAGCGCAGCCGGAGCAGCGGCAGGCGATCGCCGTCCTTGAGCTGGGCGCGCCGCGCCCGCGACAGCATGGCCTGGGCCTCGAGATAGCGGCCGGCGTCGGTGAGGTGGTCGATGAGGTTGGCCCGCGCCATGGTGAGCAGCCGGCGGTCGGCCACCGGGTCGAGCAGCTCGATGCCCTGCTGCACGAGCGCGATCGCCTGCGCGAAGTCTTCCTGCCGGGCCTTGACGTAGGCGAGCTTGATCAGCGCGGCGCCTTCGCGGCGGGGATCACACAACTTGCGGTAGAGGCCGATGGCCGACTCGAGCAGGGCCACGCTGTCCTCGAACTGGCGCTGGGCGCGCCGCAGCGACGCCTTGAGGTCGAAGAGACGCGCGAGCGCCAGCAGGTCTCCCGAGCCGCCGGCCAGGAAGTGCTCGGCGATGCCGAAGGCCTCCTCGGCCTTGCGCAGGTCGGAGACCACGCGCAGGGCGTTGGCGTACTGGCTCCAGGCCGCGGCCTTCATGTCGCGCACCTGGGTCGGGCCGTAGTGCTTGGTGTCGAGCCGGTCGGCGATCTCGGTCGCCACCTCGGCCAGGTCGAGGCCCTCCTGCGGGTCGGAGAAGCCGAGCTTGTGGCTGCGGTCGATCAGGCACTGGCACACGGACCAGGTCTGGAACCGCCGGCTGTTGCGCACCAGCAAGCGGCGCCGGCTGGCCGGCTGGGCCACGATCTCGGCGCCGAGCGCGGCTGCCTCGCGACGCTCCTCGGCCAGCGAGCGCTCGTGGCGCACGGCCTCGGCGAAGACGCGCTCGAAGATGGCGTTGTAGTTGACGGCCGGCTTGCCGGCGGGAAGGATCTGACGCAGGCCGGCCAGGCCCCGAGGCCTGGACGGCGGTGCGGGGGCGGCGTCGGGAGAGCCGGGCGAGTCCTCGCGCTCGTCGCTCATGGCTGCACGTCCTTGGTGGACGTCGAGGCCAGGACCTCGCACTTGCGTTGCAGCACGGCGAGCAGCCAGGTCTCGCGGTCGCGGATCGTCTCCCATTTCCACACCAGGGTCTCGACCGTGTCGTGGAGCACGGCCTCGGCGGCATCGGGCGCCAGGCGGTAGCAGCCGATCAGCCGCTCGGCCTTCGGCCCCACGGTGCGCAAGAACTCGGCGAAGGGGCTCTCCGCCCTTCTGCCCGGTACGCTCTTTCCGTGCTCGCGCGCGGCGTGAATCCTGGACATTGCTGCCCGCAACTATACCTCAGAGCGCCGCCGGTGGAGGATCGAAGGCGCAGGCGGCGCCGGCAGGCAACAAACGCGTCGGCGGGCTCCGACCCTCAGCCGTCGGGATCGTTGGCCGGGCCTTCGAAGCCCAGCGCCGCCAGGAACGGGCTCGAGGGGCTCGCGAGCAGCGAGAGCAACCACGCCAGGAGCTGCATAGCCATCCCTCCGTGCGGGAGAGTCAGGGCGGTGGATCCGCCCGCTTCACTCAGAGAATCGACATCTCCGCACGAAAGACTATACGCTCGTCTCCGCTCCCAGAATAGGCCCCCTCCATCGGCAGCTCACTAAACCTGCTTTCGAGGATGGTTGGAGCGCCGGACCGGCTTCAGCCGCGGGCCAGCCGCTGCAGGCTGGAGCGCAGGAGCTGGTGAAACTCGGCCGAAGGGAGCTGGCGCCGCGCCTCCGCCACCGCCCGCTCGGCGAGCGCCGCCTTGTAGCCGAGGTTGACCAGGGCCGAGACCACGTCCCCGTCGGCCGCGACCGGAGGGGCGGCCTCGGCGGCGGCCCCGAGCTCGCGGATCTTCTCCGCCAGCTCCAACACCAGGCGCTCGGCCGTCTTGCGGCCGACCCCCGGGATGCGCGTCAGGCGGGCCGCGTCACCGGCCGCCAGGGCGGCGATGACGTCCTCCGGCGGCATGCCGGAGAGGATCACCCGCGCCAGCCGCGGGCCGACGCCTGCCACCGCGATCAGCCGCTCGAAGAGCAGCTTCTCGCGCTCCGTCCAGAAGCCATAGAGGCTGAGGCCGTCCTCGCGCATGTGGGTGTGGACGAAAAGGCCGACCGGGCCTCCCCCGGCGCGCTCGAGGGCGTAGAACGTCGAGAGCGGGATCGACAGGGCGTAGCCGACACCGCCGACGTCCAGCAGGATCGAGTCGGGACGGACGGTGAGAGGCACGCCCTTCAGGTAGCCGATCAACGCCGACCGATCAACGCTTGCGGGCAGGCTCGGGCGGGCCGCCGTGAACGGCGAGGAACTGCTTGCTGAACTCCAGGTCCTCGCGGATGCGGCTCTCGATCATCGACGACAGGAGGCGCTGCACCTGCTCGTTCTCCAAGGTCCTGCGGGTGGCCTCTTTCTCGCGGGCGAACTGCTGCGGGTCCCAGCTCGTGCGCTCCACCACCTGGAAGAGGACGGCGCCCAGGCGCGAGGCCACGGGACCCCCGGCCTGGCCGGGGGAGAGGGCCAGCGCGGCCTCGGTCAGGGCCGGGCTCTGGCCCAGGCCGGTGATCGGCTTGCCGTAGCCGAACTCGCCGCTGTCCTTGACCTCGACCCCGAGCCCTGCCGCCACCTGGTCGAGTGTCTGGCCGGAGTCGAGCTCGCGGCGGGCCGCGGCGAGGCGGGCCAGCGCCAGCTCCTCCTGCTTCTTCTTGGTCACTGCCTGGCGCACCTGCGCCTCGACCTCCGCCAGCTCCGGCACCCGCGGCTCGCGCACCTCGTCGAGGCGCAAGATCGCCCAGCCGCGCGGCACCTTGATGGGATCGGAGATGTCGCCCGGCTCGAGGCTGAAGGCGGTGCTGGTGAACTCCGGCGCGCGGCCGATAGCCGGCACCGTGTCCTGGAGGCCGAAGGCGGCGGACTTCTCGACCACCAGGTAGGGGGCGCCCGCGGTGAGCGCCTGCCACTGGGCGTCGGTGGTCAGCTTCTCCTTCTTGATGCGTTCGGCGAGCGCCACCGCCCGCTGCTCGGCGTCGGCCTGGGCGCGCTCGGTCTGCAGCCGGGTGCGGATCTGGTTCGCAACCTCGTCGAGCGGCCGCTGGCCGCCGGCGCGGTGGTCCAGCACCTCCAGCAGGTGATACCCGAACGAGGTCTTGACCGGGCCGACGAGCTGGCGGGGCGAGGCGGAGAAGGCGGCCTCCGAGAACTCCGGGACCATGGCGCCGCGCGCGAAGTAGCCGAGGTCGCCGCCGCGGTCCTTGGAGCCCGGGTCCTCCGACACCTCCCTGGCCACCGCCGCGAAATCGGCGCCGCCCTGAAGCCGCTTGCGCACCGCTTCGGCGCGCGCCAGGGCTGTCTCCTCCGAGCCGCTGTCGTCCAGCTTGATCAGGATGTGGCGGGCGTGGACCTGCTCCTCCTGCGCGTAGTCGCCCTGGTTCTGGGCGTAGAAGTCGGCGATCTCCGACTGCGGGATCTCGATCGTCGAGCGCAGCTTGTTGACGTCGATCAGGGCGTAGAAGGCGACCCGCTGCTCGGGGCGGCGGAACTCCTCGCGCCGCGTCTCGAAGTAGGACTTGATCTCCTCGGGCTCGACCTTCACCTCGGCGGCGAAGCGCGAGCTGGGGACCTCGAGGTAGCGGATGCTGGCGGTCTCCACGTCGCGCCGATAGCGCGCCTCGACCGCGGAGTCGGGGACGAAGACGCCGGCGGCCATCGCCTCCTGCAGCTTCTGGCCGAGCATCCGCTCGCGCAGGAAGTCTTCGAACGCCTTGGTCGACGGGTAGCCGTTGTTGCGCAGCAGGGCGGCGTAGCTCTTGGAGCCGATGAACCGGCCCGCGTCGTCCTGCAGCTCGGGCATGTCCATCACCGTCCGCCGCACCTCGCCGTCGGTGACCGTGAGGCCCGTGCGGCGGGCCTCGTCCACCATGATCTTCTCCGCTGCCAGCTCGTTGACCGCCTGCAACGGCAAGCGGAACTGCCTCGCCATCTCGGGCGTGAACTGCTCGCCCAGCCGGCTGCGGTACATATCGCGCAGGCGTTCGTAGGCGCGCTCGAACTCCGCCTGGCTGATGGTCTCGCCGCCGACCCTGGCGACGTAACCTTCGTCACGGCCGCCCTGACCGAGCTGGGGCACGACCACGAAGCCGGCCACGAAGGCGAGGATCACGGGCCACAGGGTCCATTTGAGGTGTTTGAGGTTGTCGCGGGTCCACTGCAGCATAGCTATCCCCTTCCCCCCGGTTGCGGAGAGGCCGAGGACTCTAGCAGCAGTCGCCGCGGCAGGCCAAGCGCCGGAGCCCGGCGGAAGCCCTGGCGAGGGCGCTTAACCCCCAGTTTTTGCAGAGACTTGTGATATATTCCCGAATCTTGTCCCAGGAGACCTTCCGCCGAGGCCGAGACGAGTGGCCGCCAAGAAGAAGCGTCGTCAAAACGACTGGTACTCGATCTCGGTGGACTCCCTCCGGGCCTGGACGGCCTTCGGGGTCGTGGTGGTGGCGCTGGTCCTGGGCTACTTCGGATTCCGGTCCTGGGAGAAGGGCCTCGACAAGCGCGCCGCCGTGGCGGCGATCGACGCCGCTGTCGATCTCGCGGGCGAGCTCGGGCAGCAGCCCGGCGTCGCCGCCTACCGGGCCGAGCTCGAGGACGCCAGGCGAACCGCCGGCGAGGCGCGCGACAGCTACGACCAGGGGGACTATGCCCGCGCCCTGGCCACCGCCAGGAGCGCCAGGAGCCTGCTGGAGTGGATCGGCGCCTCGCTCGGCCGGCGCGATTCGCTGGGCGAGGCCCAGTTCTTGACCGTCGAGGGCAGCGTCCAGTACAGCCGCGGCGAGAGCGGCGACTGGGAGCCGGCCGCCGCGGGCCAGTCGCTCGCCTCGGGCGACTACGTGCGCACCGGCCCGGGCGGCAGCGCCGAGATCGCCTTCGCCAACGGCACGCGCTCCGTGGTACGGGCCAACACCATGTTCCGGGTCTACCGCACCAGCTCGGTGGGCGGCAACCCGGAGCAGGCGATCAGCATGCAGTACGGCTGGGTCAACCTCGACACCAGCGAGCGCGACTCGAGCGTCACGACGCCCGACGCCCAGGCCCGCGTGCGCCGCGACTCCGAGGCCGCGGTTTCCTACGACCGCGACTCCGGCACCGCGCACTTCGTCAGCTACGAGGGCAACGTCGAGGTGGCCAGCAAGAGCGGGGTGCGGCGCGAGGTGGCGCCCCTGAAGCAGGTGGTCCAGGTCGGCGGCGACCTCTCGACGCCGAGCGACCTGCCCCCCAGGCCCCAGCTCCTCGCCCCGGCGGACAACTTCCAGGTCAACTTCGGCAAGACGCAGCAGCTCAAGCTCGACTGGACCCCGATCCGCGGCGCCGTCCGCTACGCCCTGCAGATCGCCAAGGACGGCTCCTTCACCGACCGGGTGATCGACGCTCCCGACCGGCTGCGCACCGGCGCCACCCTCGGCCTGCGTGGCGAGGGGAGCTTCGAGTGGCGGGTGGCGGCGGTGGACCGCGACGGCGTTCAGGGACCGTGGAGCGAGCCGCGAAGCTTCCGCGTCGCGTCGCTCGCGAGCGGCCGTGACGAGGGAAAAAAGCTGGGAATTGCGCTCCACGCGGTCAATTCGTATGGCAATATCTTCATGCTGCGCGGCGCTACGGAGGCGGGGGCCGAGCTCACCATCAACGGCGAGCGGGTCATCGTGGAGCCGGACGGCTCGTTCACCACCACCATCCAGGTCTTCGAGGAGGGCTGGAGCTTCTTGACGATGCGGGCGGAGAACGCCCGGGGCAATACGATCGAACGCCGGGAAAGGGTGTTCGTCGAAGCTTTTTGATCTCGATCCGCCGACCGGGCCGCCGGCGGCACCTCCCCAACCCCTACCCAGCGAACGGAACAGGAAAGGCCCCATGCCGCTTGCCTCTCTGCTGAGATACTTCTCCAAAGACCTCGCCATCGACCTCGGCACCGCCAATACCCTCGTCTACGCCACCAACCAGGGCATCGTCGTGCGCGAGCCCTCGGTGGTGGTGGTCAACAAGCTCACCAATCGCATCGAGGCGGTCGGCAGCGAGGCCAAGGAGATGCTCGGCAGGACCCCCGGCAACATCGAATCGATCCGGCCGATGAAGGACGGGGTGATCGCCGACTTCGAGGTCACCGAGCGGATGCTCGAGTACTTCATCAAGAAGGCGCACGGGCGCAAGATGTACGTCCACCCACGGATCGTCATCGGCGTCCCGAGCGAGATCACCCAGGTCGAGAAGCGCGCCGTCAAGGACTCGGCGATGCGCGCCGGCGCCTCGGAGGTGTTCCTGGTCGAGCAGGCGATGATGGCGGCGATCGGCGCCGGCCTGCCGATCACCGAGCCTTCCGGCAACATGATCGTCGACATCGGCGGCGGCACCACCGACGTCGCCGTGATCTCGCTCGCCGGCATCGTCTACAGCCGCTCGGTGCGCGTC
Organism: Thermoanaerobaculia bacterium; assembly: GCA_044869805.1. Lineage (GTDB taxonomy): Bacteria > Acidobacteriota > Thermoanaerobaculia > Multivoradales > SZUA-115 > CAWDVR01. Next base: position 27,636 of record JBIOXV010000120.1, read on the forward strand.
GCCGGCAACGAGATGGACGCCGCCATCATCCAGTACCTCAAGCGCAAGTACAATCTGTTGATCGGTGAGCGCACGGCGGAGCGGGTGAAGATCGAGATCGGCTCCGCCTTCGCGCTCAAAGAGGAGCTGCGCATGGAGATCAAGGGCCGCGACCTGGTCGAAGGCGTGCCCAAGACGCTCTCCATCTCCGACTCCGAGATCCGCGAGGCCCTGGCCGAGCCGGTGGCCACCATCGTCGAGGCGGTGCGCATGGCTCTCGAGCGCACGCCGCCCGAGCTCTCGGCGGACATCATGGACAAGGGCATCGTGCTGTCGGGCGGCGGCGCCCTGCTGCTGAACCTCGACCAACGTCTGCGCGAGGAGACCGGGCTGCCCGTGGTCCTCGCCGAGGACCCCCTGGCCTCGGTGGTGCTCGGCACCGGGCGGGTGCTGTCGGACATCGATCTGTTACGCAAGGTGTCGATCCGTTGACCGTCGCCGCACCGGGCAGGACCCGGTTCTCCTCGCTCCCCCGCGAGCTGCCCGCCCTGGTGGCCGGCGAGCGGTGGAGCCTCTGGCTCTTCCTGCTGGTGTTGGCCGCCGAGCTGCTGATGCTGGCCTCGGGCGTGCCGGCCACCGACGGGCAGGGCACCTTCCTCCAGGAGACCGGGCTGCGCCTGGTGGCTCCTTTCGCCCGCCTGACCCATGCCGCCGGCAACGCGGCCGAGGGGGCGCGCGAGGGGATGAAGCAGCGCCAGGATCTGCGCCGGGAGAACGAGGCGCTGGCCGCCGAGGTCGAGCGGCTGCGGCTCGAGGTCGCCCGGCTGTCGGGCCTGGAGACCGAGGTCGAGCGCCTGGCCTCCGCCATCGGCTACGTCCGGGGGGCGCCGGGCAAGCTGCGTCTGGCCACCATCGTCTACCTCGACCGCAGCTCCTTCCTGCGCTCGCTGGTGCTCCACGCCGGGGCCGAGAAGCTCGAGGTAGACCAGCCGGTGCTGGCGAGCGGCGGCCTGGTGGGCCGCGTCGTGCAGGTGGCAGGGCCCTACGCCCGCGCCCAGCTCATCACCGACACCGCCGCCGGCGTCGGCGCCATGCTGGAGACCAACCAGAGCCAGGGCCTGGTGCGCGGGGTCGGCGGCGGCGACCTGGTGCTCGACTATGTGCCCCACCAGGTGCCGGTCGAGGTCGGGGACCGCGTGGTGACGGCCGGCATCGACGGCGTTTACCCGGCCGGCGTGCTGATCGGCACGGTGGCCGAGGTCGGGGCGGGTGAGGAGCTCTTCCATCAGATCCGCCTGCGGCCGGCGGTCGACTTCGGCCGCCTCGATCACGTCTTCGTGCTCGACCGCCAGGGGCTGCCCAAGGAGCTCCTGGCGGCGGAAGCCCGTGTGGTTCCTTAGGTTCGCCGCCGGGCTCGCCGCCGTGGTCCTCGCCCATCTCGCGGGCGTGGCGCTGGTGCCCGAGTTCCCCCGCTTCGTCGACCTCTTCGCCGTGCTGGCGGTGGGCAACGGCTTGGCCGGCGGCCCGCTGGCCGGTCTGGTCGGCGGCGCGCTCTGCGGCTTCGCCCACGACGCCCTGGCCGGCAGCCCCTACGGCCTGCACGGCTTCGCCGATACGTTCATCGGCTACTCCGCCGCCCGCCTCGGCCAGCGGCTCATCATCCAGCGCCCGATGGCGGTGATGGCGACGGTCGCCGGCGCCACCCTGGTGCAGCAGGCGATCCTCTTCGGCCTGACCGTGGCGCTGATCAAGGACCGCCAGCCGCCGATGCCGCTGTGGTGGGTGGTCACCGCGCTCGCCAACGGCCTGGTGGCCCTCGCCTTCTACGCCTCCACCGAGAGCCTGCGGGGGGCGCGCGAGCGGCGGCGCTTGGACCGCGTCGACCGCATCCGGTTGTCACGATGAACGTCCGCGAGCACAAGGACGAGCTGGTGGGCCGCGTGCAGCGGCTGGTGGGCACGCTGCACGCCCTGCTGCTGGTGATCCTCGCCGGTTTCTGGATGACGCAGGTGGTGCGCGGCGACCACTACCGTGAGCTGGCCGAGAACAACCGCCTGCGCAAGGTGCCGATCAAGGCGCCGCGCGGCCTGATCTTCGACCGCGGCGGCAGCATCCTGGTCGAGAATCTGCCGAGCTACGACCTGGCCCTCGACCGCACCCGTACCCGGGACCTGGCGGCGAGCGTGGCCTACGCGGCGCGCATCCTCGGCCGCGCCGAGAGCGACCTCGCCTCCACTCTCGAGCGGGTACGCTCGCTGCCCGAGTTCCAGCCCGTGATCCTGGCCAAGAACCTGTCGCTCTCCGAAGTCTCGCGCTTCGGTGTGGCGAACCTCGAGCACCCCGAGTTCGAGGTCGATATCGGCCATCAGCGCGTCTACCGCCAGAGCGGCGCCACGGCGCACGTGCTCGGCTACCTGGGCGAGGTGAGCGACGAGGATTTGAAGGCCGCCCCCGAGGTCTACGTGCCCGGCGACCTGGTGGGGCGCAAGGGGGTCGAGGCCACCTACGACCGGCGCCTCAGAGGCCGGGACGGCGAGCGCATCGTGGTGGTGGACAGCCGCGGCAAGGCGCTCGAGGAGTACGGCAGGAAGCCGGCGCAGCCCGGCGAGGACCTGACGTTGACCCTCGACCTCGCGCTGCAGCAGGAGGCCGAGCGGCAGCTCGTCGAAAAGGTGGGAGCGATCGTCGCCCTCGACCCGCGCACCGGCGAGGTGCGGGCGCTCGCCTCCTCTCCCTCCTACGACCCCAACCTCTTCACCCGGCCGCTGGCGGCCGGGGAGTGGCAGGCGCTGGTCGACGGCCCCAACCACCCGCTCCAGGACCGCGCGCTCCAGAGCCGCTACTCGCCGGGCTCGGTGTTCAAGATCGTGATGGCCGTCGCCGGCCTGTCGGAGGGCCTGATCGACCCCTCCGACACCGAGTTCTGCACCGGCGCTGCCACCTTCTACGACCATCGCTACCGCTGCTGGAAGCAGGGCGGCCACGGCACCGTCGACCTGCACCGTGCCATCAAGTACTCCTGCGACGTCTACTTCTACCACCTCGGCAAGCGCCTCGGCATCGAGCGCATCGCCCGCTACGCGCGCAAGTTCCACCTCGGAGCCCCGAGCGGCATCGACCTCAAGGGCGAGAAGGCAGGCCTGGTTCCCGACGGCGCCTGGAGCCTCGCCGCCCGCAAGCACCCGTGGTACGCGGGCGAGACGATCTCGGTCGCCATCGGCCAGGGGCCGATCCTGGTGACCCCGCTGCAGCTCGCCACCATGGTGTCCGCGGTCGCCAACGGCGGGAAGTTCGTCACTCCCCACCTGGTGCCGGGCGCCGAGCCGCCGCCGCTGCCGCTGGGCATCGACCCGCGCGCCCTGGCGCTGGTGCGGCGCGGCCTGTGGGCGGTGGTCAACGAAGGCGACGGCACCGGCCGCCAGGCACAGGTGGCGGACCTCGACGTGGCGGGCAAGACGGGCACCGTGCAGGTGGTGGCGCAGAAGACCTGGACCAAGAATACGGAGCTGCCGTTCGACCTGCGCGACCACGCCTGGTTCGCCTCCTTCGCCCCCTACGACCACCCCGAGCTCGCGGTGGTGGTCTTCCTCGAGCACGCCGGCGCCGGCTCGGCCAACGCCGCGCCGGTCGCCAAGGCCCTCTACGAGACCTTCTTTGCGCACCGCGACCTCCAGCCTCTCGCTGCCCTCGTCGACGGCTAGGGGATCGCTCGGGCGGCGCCTGGCGGGCGTGCGCTGGGGCCTGCTCCTCGCCGCCGCGCTGCTGGCCGCGATCGGCCTCGCCACCGTGCACAGCGCGAGCGCCGAGCTGGCGCACGACTACCTGCCCCGCCAGATGCTGTGGGTGGGCCTCGGCCTGGTGCTGGTGGCGATCGCGGTGTCGATCGACTACCACGTGCTGATGGACCTCTCGCCGGCGCTCTATGGCCTGGGGCTGGTGGCGCTGGTCTTGGTGCTGTTCTTCGGCGAGGTGCGCGGCGGCGCGCGGAGCTGGCTCGGCTGGGGAGGGCTCGGCGGCCAGCCCTCGGAGTTCATGAAGCTGGCCACGGCGCTGCTCCTGGCGCGCTACTTCGCGCTCACCAACCAGCGCCACCTGACCCTGCGCCAGATCTCGATCGGCCTCGCCCTGACCGCTGTGCCCATGGTGCTGATCGCGCGCGAGCCCGATCTCGGAGGCGCTCTCCTCTACCTGCCGATCTTCGCCGGCATGACGCTGGTGGCGGGCATGCGCGGCAAGACCTTCCTGGCGCTCGCCGCCGTCGGCCTGGTGGCCGGCGCGCTCATCTTCACGCTCGGCATCAAGGACTACCAGCGCCAGCGGGTGATCACCTACTTCACGCCCAGCGCCGATCCGCAAGGCGCCGGCTACCAGGTGCGGCAGAGCAAGATCGCCGTGGGCTCGGGGCAGCTCACGGGGCGCGGCTACATGCAGGGCACCCAGAGCCAGCTCCGCTTCCTGCCCGAGCGGCACACCGACTTCGTGTTCGCGGTGGTGGCCGAGGAATGGGGCTTCCTGGGGGTGGTCGGCGTGCTCGGGCTCTACTCGCTGTTCTTCGTCAACGCCACCGTGGTCGCCATGCGGGCCCGCGACCGCGCCGGCATCCTGATGGTGGCGGGGCTGCTGTCGATGCTCGCCTTCCACGTGCTCTACAACACGGCGATGGTCGTCGGCCTGGTGCCGATCACCGGCATCCCGCTGCCCTTCATCTCCTACGGCGGCTCCTTCACGCTGCTCAACTTCCTCGCCACCGGCCTGATCCTGGGCGTCGACCTCCAGCGGCACGTCAACCGATGAGCGAAGCCCTGCAATCGAAGATGCTGGTCGAGAGCGACCCGCACCAGACCGGCATCGCCGTGCTCGAGGAGGACCGGCTGACCGAGATCTTCATCGAGCGGCTGCGCCATCGCGGCATCGTCGGCAACCTCTACAAGGGCCGCGTGACGCGCGTGCTCCCCGGCATGCAGGCCGCCTTCGTCGACATCGGCCTCGAACGCGACGCCTTCCTCTATGTGAGCGACGTGGGCGAAGAGGTCGCCGGCGGCGAGGAGGCGGCCTTCGACCTCGACGAGACCCACGGCGGCAGCTTCCCGGCGACCGCCTCGCCGTCGATCGACGACCTGCTCAAGCCCGGCCAGGAGCTCCTCGTCCAGGTGGTCAAGGCGCCGCTCGCCAACAAGGGCGCGCGCATCACCACCCAGGTGACGCTACCCGGCCGCTACCTGGTGCTGCTGCCCACGGTGCGCCACTTCGGCGTGTCGCGCCGCATCGAAGACGAGGCCGAGCGCCAGCGTCTGCTGGCGACCGTCGAGGCCCTGGCACCGCCCAGCGGCGGCCTCATCGTGCGTACCCTGGGCGAAGGCCGCCAACGGCAGGACTTCGAGGCCGATGTCGGCTACCTCTGGCGGCTGTGGGGCGAGATCCACGAGCGCGGCCGGCGGGCCTCGGCGCCGACCCTGGTGCATCGCGATCTGGACCTCGCGCTGCGCGTGGTGCGCGACGTGTTCAACGCCGACTTCTCGGTGCTGATGGTCGAGGGCGAGGAGACCTACACCCGCATCGTCGAGTTCCTGGACCAGGTGCAGCCGGCGCTGGTCGGCCGCGTCAAGCTCTACCGCGGCGAGGGCTCGCTGTTCGACCGCTTCAACGTCCCGGCGCAGGTCGAGGCCGCGCTGCGCACCAAGGTGTGGCTCAAGTCCGGTGGCTACATCGTCATCAACCAGACCGAGGCGCTGGTGGCGATCGACGTCAACACCGGCCGCTACACCGGCGAGCGCAACCTCGAGGACACGGTGCTCAAGACCAACCTCGAGGCGGTGGCCGAGATCGTGCGCCAGATCCGCCTGCGCGACTTGGGCGGGATCATCGTCGTCGATTTGATCGACATGACCGAGGAGGAGCACCGGCGGCAGGTGTTCGAGGCCTTCGCCGCCGAGCTGCACCGGGACCGGGCGCGCAACAAGATGCTCAACATCTCGGAGTTCGGCCTGGTGGAGATCACCAGGAAGCGCAGCCGCGCCAACCTCGAGCGCCTGCTCACCCAGCCCTGCCCCTACTGCGGCGGCACCTCGCGCATCCGCTCGGTGTCGACCATCTGCCTCAACCTGCGGCGCGAGGTGATGCGCCTCAAAGGCGAGATCCTGGGCCGCGAGATCCTGGTGCGTGTGCACCCGGAGGTCGCCCGCGCTCTGCAGCAGGAGGAGCGCAGCATCCTCGACGAGCTGGAGCGCACGCTCGAGGTCGGCGTGCTGGTGCAGAGCGACCCGGAGCTGCACCAGGAACGCTTCACCATTGAAGAGGTCTGAGATCGCCGCGGCCGGCGGCAGCGAGCGCTTCGCCTTCGAGGGCTGGCGGGGAGAGATCGTCTCCGCCTTCCGCCCGGCCGACCTCGAGGGCGAGCTCGAGCGCCTGATCGACCCCGCCGCCGCCCTCGAGACCCTGCACTGGGGGCGCAACTATCTCTACCGTGCGGCGCTCGAGGCGCCGGGCGGCGCCGTGCCGGTGGTGGTCAAGCAGTTCCGAGAGGAGAGCCTCAAGCGGCGCCTCGACCGCCGCCGGCGCGGCAGCAAGGGCAGCCGCAGCTTCGCCGCTGCCCGTGCCCTCCAGGCGGCCGGCATTCCCACCCCCGAACCGGTCGCCAGCGTGGAGTCGGCGCGGCCGGGTGGGCCTTCGTTCTATCTCTGCCGCCGGCTCGAGGGAACGTTCGAGGCGCGGGGCCTGCTGCGCGCGGCGCGCCATGGCGCCGGGGCCGGCGAGGGCGCGGCAGGCGAGTTGGCGCTCGTCAGCCCGCAGCTCTTCCTCACCGAGCTCGGGCATCTGCTGCGGCGCATGCACGACGCCGGCTTCTGGCACCGTGACGTGTCGGTGGGTAACGTCCTGATCCAGCCGCGGCCGGGAGACCGCCCAGACCTCTACCTGGTGGACCTCAACCGCAGCCGCTTTCCACGGCGGCTCTCCCTCTCCCAGCGCACCCGCGACCTCTGCCGCTTGGGCCTCACGCGGCCCGAGCTCCGCGAGTGGCTGCTCGGCGCCTACTGGGGAGCCGAGCTGGATGCCGCCCGGCGAGCGCTGTTCCGCCTCTACCAGGCCGGCTTCGAAGCCAAGGGCAAGGCCAAGCGGCCGCTCAAGGCGGCGCGCCGAGGCTTCGCCGCGCTGGCGCCGCGGCGTTCGCACGCGCACCTCCCGCCGCCGCCGGCCGGCGCCGCCAAGCGGGACCGCGTGGTGTGGGACTACCTCTCGGATCAGCCGCACCAGCACGCCGGCCGTCTCGACAAGGCCGTGGTACGGCTGGGCGACGCGCCAGCGCACCTCGAGACGGCGGGTGTGCTGGCGCTCGCCGCGCCGCGCATCTGGCGCCGCTACCGCCGCCTTCGGGAGGAGCTCTGGCGCCAGCCGGTCGCCTGGAGCGGCGTCGGGGTCGGGATCAGGCCTTATCCCGCCGACGCGGAGGCGCTGCTCGTGGCGGTCCACGAGCTGGGGGTTCGCCACCTGCTGCTGCGGCTCCATCCCTGGCAGGAGGAGCATGGGGACGAAGAGGCGCTGGCGCGCGAGCTCGCCGCCGCGGGCTACGACCTCACCTTCTCCCTGCCGCAGACCCGTGAGCTGGTCAAGGACCCGGCGCGCTGGCGCGCGGCCGTGGCCGATCTCGGCGAGCGCTTCCTGCCCTTCGGTCGATCGTTCCAGATCGGGCAGGCGATCAACCGCAGCAAGTGGGGGGTGTGGCGCCACCAGGAGTACGTCGAGCTGGCGAGGGCCGCGGCCGAGGAGCTACGCCGCCGCGACCCCGGCGTGCGGCTCTTCGGTCCGGCGGTGATCGACTTCGAGCCCCACGTCGCGGCCGCGGTCGCCAACCTCCGGCGGCGCGATTTCGCGTTCGACGGGCTGGCGAGCCTGCTCTACGTGGACCGCCGCGGCGCGCCCGAGAACCGCCAGCTCGGCTTCGACGCCTTGGCCAAGGCGCTGCTGATGAAGGCCATCGCGGAGACGGCGCGCAACTGCGGCCCCACCTGTTGGGTCACCGAGGTCAACTGGCCGCTCGCCCAGGGGCCGCACTCCCCGGCCGGCCGCAGCGTGGCGGTGGACGAGGAGGCGCAGGCCGACTTCCTGGTGCGCTACTACGTGCCGCTGCTGGCGAGCGGCGCCGTGGCGCGCATCTACTGGTGGCAGCTCGTCGCCCGCGGATATGGCCTGGCGAGCCCCGCCGAGCCAGGCGCCCGCTCCGGCCTCGAGCGCCGACCGGCCTTCTGGGCCCTGGCCCACCTGGCGCGCCGCCTCGCCGGATCGACGGCGCTGGGACCGCTGCCGTCGACGCCGGAGGCGCGCCTCTTCCGCTTTGCCCTGGCCACGGGTGAGCTGGTGGTGGGATGGAGTGTGGGCGCCCGCAGGCCAGTGGCCACGCTGCCGCGGCGGCCGCGGGCCGCCTTCGATCGCGACGGCCAGGAGCTGCCGCCGCCGGCGACGGAGGAGGTCGAGCTCACACCCTCGCCGGCCTACTTCGTGCTCGAGCCGACTCTCTCGTCGTAGTTCTCTGGCTTCAGTTCTCTGGCGCCGGCTCTTCCACGCGCAGCGCCAGGCGGGCGGCGGCCAGCTCCTGATGGAAGTGCCGCAGGAGCTGATGGAAGCCCTGCAGCATCTGGGCGAGCGCCTCCTCCTCGAGCGGCGCCAGCGGCCGCTCGATGCCGAGCACCGAGTACACGTCGGGCGGAGGTTCCTGGCCCGCCATGCCGGCGCGGTCGTGCCCGCCGAGGCCATCGTGCCGGCGTGCCGATCGCGGCACTTCGTTGACCACTTGCAGAGCGTGGAAGAGGTCAGCGAGGTCGACCGCCAGGGCGTTGAGGATCTTCTCCAGAGTCTCGATCGACGGCTTCTGCTTGTCCGTTTCGTAGGCGGAGAGCATGGCCTTGGTGACGCCCGCCGTCTCGGCGACCTGGTACTGCTTCTTGCCCTGCTTGTCGCGAATCCAGCGCAGGGCCTTGCCGAGACCCTCGAATGCGGCAGTGTGGGCCATCGCCGGCAATATAGCCGCCATCGCGTCTGGGAGCAACCTACAAGTCGTTTCCTTTCAAAAAGTTACGTCCCAAGATGCATTCTTTCTGTAGGAGATTTCTTACTGCCAGAGGATTCATTCCCGCCGCTCAGTGGACTGGAGTCAGAAACAAAATCTCATTAAGAAACACTAGATTCTCTTTCGTAGACACGCTTCGCCGCTCGGGTCACGGAAGCGTCCAATTTCGAGCGGTGGGTCAAGGGTCCCGGCGGAATGCCTCCAGGACCCGGCGCAGGTACTCCTCCTGCGTGGGATCGAGCGGCTGGTCCGAGCCCACCAGGGCGGCAAGCTCCTCGCTCGACAGCTCCTTGATCGAGGGCAGGGAGCGCCGCCTGGGAGGGAGGACCCTGGCTTCGCCGGGGCTGGTCTCGCGCTGCACCAGGCGCAGCACGCGGCCGAGGTCCTCGAAGCCCACGCCCAGGGCATCGAGGGTCCGCACCAGGCTCTTCAAGGTGGGAACACGGGCGCCCTTCTCGTAGGAGCAGAGCATCGCCTGGGTGACGCCGGCGGACTCGGCCACCTCGCGCTGTTTGCGCCGCGCGTCGAGGCGGAGCCAGAGGAGGGCTTTGGGGAGGTCTCGAAAGAAGCTCTGGAAGGCCGGCATCGGGTGATCACTCACCCCCTGCCCGGCGGCAATCCTAGAGGATCGAGAACCCCGGCGCAAGGCGCTTCCAGCCGCTCTGCGTTTCAATCTTCGAGGTCAGGGGCCGCTGACTCGGCCGCCGAAGTGACCACCGATTCGAAGACCGCGCGGCTGATGCGCAGCAGGCCGCGCGCGATCTCCGCGTAGCCCTGCTCCAGGGCCGGGGGGAGCGCCGCGGAGTGGACATCCGCCAGCTCGGAGAGCGCGTCGCCGATCAGCGAGCCGGGAGCCGCCGTAGCGGCCGAGCGCTGGCCGGGTCGTGCCGCCGCGCGGGGTGCGGAGGTCCCGGAAGCGACCTTGCGCGGGGCAGGGCTGCCGTCGCGCGGCAGCCGGTCGTTGACGATGTCGAGCGCCCACTCGAGCTCCGCCAGCGTCACCTTGAGGCCGCGGGAGAGCAGCCGGTCGAGGGTGTCGAGCTCGGGCCTGGCGCGCTCGTTCTCGAAGGCCGAGAGCATGGGCGGCGTCACCTGCGCGGCGACCGCCACTTCCTTCTGGCTGCGCCCCTGCTGCTCGCGCAGGAAGCGCAGCGCCCGCCCCAGCCGCTTGAACGTGGTCACGAAGCCGGAATCTATTGACGCTCCCTGCTTTTCGCAATGTAAGTCGTTCTAGATCAGTTCTTTGCACCGGATGATAAGTCCTATGCCAAAGGCGGTATCTTCTATCGCCGCGCGGCAAGGGCTGGACGGCAGTCTCTTCCCCGCGCGGGGTAGAAGTTCTCTCGCGGGGGAAGAGCTTTGATCGCCAGCGGGTAGGCCAGAGGAGGGGAAACGCCGGTCCACGCCGCCCACGGCGAGGACCGGCGGGGTGAAACCGCGGTTACTTCTGCTGCGCCGCCTTCCACTCCTCTTTCGTCTTGCGGGTGATCGGCGGCTGGCCCTTCTTCGCGAGCGCCTCGTTGGCGCGCGCCAGCTCGCCGGCGGCGAGCGCGTCGTATCGCTGCCCGGCCTTCTCGAGCTCGCCGTCCAGCAGCTCGGTGCGGTCGCGCTGGGTCTGGGTCGGACGGCCTTCGTAGCCGGTAACCCCGGCGTAGACGCCGGCGATCTTCTCGCGCAGCTTCTCTTCGTCGGCGAAGAGGCCGCCTTCTCCCGAGGCCACCAGCTCGAAGCGGAACTTCTCGTAGGCGTCGGCCAGGGCTTCCAGGGTCTTGGCCAGGCGATCGCCCTTGGGCAGCGCTTTGGCCTTCTCCCGCGCCTGATCGCGCACTTCGACGGCGGTCTCCACCAGGTAGGTGAGGTCCTCGAGCATCACGTAGAGCCGCATCGAGAGCTGCTGCTGGGAGGCGCGATCCTCGGCGGTGTGTGGCGAGCGCGGGTCGGCGACCAGCGTCACCTCGGTCGAGTAGGTGTCCTTGCCCTTGATCATCTTCACCGAGTAGGTGCCCTCGGCGGCGCGCGGGCCGATGAAGGCCGGGGCCAGGTTGCCGGCGGGCGGCACCTTGGGGGGCGGCAGCCGCATCGGCCACTCGACGCGGTTCAAGCCGCGGCGCTTGCTGCCGGGCAGAGTGGAGATGAGCTTGCCCTGCGCGTCGTAGACCTCGAACTTGAGGTCGCCGAAGACGTGGCGCTTCTTCAGGTAGTAGGTGATGACCACCGACTCGGGCGGGTTCAGGCCGACGAACTCGTCGCTGCCGCCAAAGCCCTGGGCGACCCCCGCGGTAGGCATCACGAAGGGCAAGGACGGAAGGACGGTGACCTCGGCCTCCACCACTTCGTGCGAGAGCTGCCGCAAGGGAGTGACGTCGTCGATGATGTAGATCCCGCGGCCGTGAGTGGCGAGGATCAGGTCGTGCTCGCGGGGGTGGATGGCGATGTCGTGCACCGCCACCTTGGGGAGCTTGCCGGTGAAGCGCGCCCACTCCTCGCCGCCGTCGATCGACACGTAGAGGCCGAGCTCGGTGCCCAGGAACAGCAGGTCGGGGTCGAGGAGGTCCTGCTTGAGCACCCAGGCGTAGCCGTCGACGGCCGGAGCCTCGACGGCCTGGGATTGGGCGCCTTGGTCTGGGGCGCCCTGCGTTTGTGCCCCCTGGCTTGGGGCCGGGGTGAGCGGCGTCCAGGTCTGGCCGAAGTCGGAGGTGCGGTAGGCGTAGGTCGTCATGTCGCCGCGGCGGTGGCCGTCGAAGGTGGCGAAGGCCGCCCCCTCGTCGTGCGGGCTCGCCGACACCGCAGAGACCCAGGTGCCCGCGGGCAGGCCGGGTACGTTGGCGACCACGTTGGTCCAGGTCTTGCCGCCGTCGCGGGTCACCTGCAGGTTGCCGTCGTCGGTGCCGGTCCAGATCACGGAGCCGTTCTTGGGCGACTCGGAGATCGAGTAGATGGTGGTGTAGTTCTCGGCCGTGGTGTTGTCGCGCGACAGGCCGCCCGACTCCTTCTGCCGCTGGCCCTTGGGGTCGTTGGTGGTGAGGTCGGGCGAGATCCGCTCCCACGACTCGCCGTGGTCGCGCGAGCGAAGCAGGAACTGGGAGCCGGCGTAGATCGTGCCCTTCTCGTTGGGCGACATGTGGAGCGGGGTGTTCCAGTTGAAGCGGTAGTCGGGCTCGCCCGCCTTGGGCTGCGGCTTGATGTCGCGCGCCTCGCGCGTCGACAGCCGGATGCGCATGATGTTGCCGCCCTGGTACTCGCTGTAGACGTAGTCCGGGTCGGCGGTGTCGCGGAACACCCAGAAGCCGTCGCCGAAGCCCACGTTCTGCCAGTCGCGGTTCTCGATGCCTTCGATCGACGCCGAGGGGCCCATCCACGAGCCGTTGTCCTGCAGGCCGCCGAAGACGTTGTAGGGGTAATCCAGGTCGTAGCTCACGTGGTAGAACTGCGACACCGGCAGAGAGCGCACCATGCGCCAGTGGTTGCCACGGTCATATGAGTGGTACACGCCGCCGTCGGTGCCGAGCAGGAGCTCTTGCGGGTTGGTGGGGTTGATCCACAGCGCGTGGTGGTCGGAGTGGACGCCGCCGCCGAAAGCGAAGATCCCGGTGACCGACTTGCCTCCGTCCTCGGAGACGCCGAGGTTCAGGCCCGGCTTGTAGAGGCGGTTATAGTCCGCCGGGTCGACCACCAGGCGCGAGAAGTAGAAGGGGCGCGCGCCGACGTTGAAGGAGCGGTTGATCTCGCGGAAGGTGCCGCCCAGGTCGTCGGAGCGGTAGAGAGCCGTCTTCTCCGCCTCCACCGTGGCGTAGACCACGCTCGGCCGCGAAGGCGCCACCGCCACCGCGATGCGGCCCTTCTCGCCCGCCGGCAGGCCGTTGGTCAGCGGCTGCCAGGTCTCGCCGCCGTCGAGCGAGCGGTAGAGGCCGCTGCCCTTGCCCCCCGAGGTGAAGAAGTCCGGGTAGCGCCGGAACTGCCACATGCCGGCGTAGAGGATCTTGCCGTCCTGCGGGTCGCCGTCGAGGTCCGAGCAGCCGGTGTTCTCGTCCACGTAGAGCACCCGCTTCCAGGTCTCGCCGCCGTCGCTGGTCTTGTAGACGCCGCGCTCCTGGTTGGCGCTCCACAGGTGGCCGGTGGCGCAGACGAACACCGTCTTGCCGTCCTTGGCGTCGATGCGCAGCCGGGCGATGCGCTCCGAGTCGGCGAGGCCCATGCGCTTCCAGGAGTCGCCGCCATCGGTGGTCTTGTAGACGCCGGTGCCCACCGAGGTGCTGTTGCGGGTCCACGACTCGCCGGTGCCGACCCACACCGTCTTGGGGTCGTTGGGGTCGATGGCGATGGCGCCGATCGACTGCGTATGCTCGTCGAACACCGCCTTGAAGGAGAGGCCGCCGTCGGCCGACTTCCAGACCCCGCCGCTGGCGGTGCCCACCCAGATGGTGAGCGGGTCCTTGCCCACGGCGTCGATGGCCGCGATGCGGCCGCTCATCACGGCCGGGCCGATGGCCCGCGCCTCGAGCCCACCGAAGGTCGCCGAGTCGATGGTCGGCTGGGCGGCCGCCGGCAGCGCGGCGAGCGCCGCCGCGAGGCAGGCAGACGCTGCCAGCCGGGAACAGAGGGTCCAACGAGAACGCATGGTTCCTCCCTTCGAAAGACGAGACGAATGGTGACGGCGGCCCGGGGAAGGTGCGCCGGAATGGAAACGAGCCGCGAACGCCGCCCGAGCCTCGGCTGGGCCTCGGGCGGCTGCGGGTCGTGACCGGCCGCAGGCCGGCCGCTCGCCGCTAGTTGGCCTTCGGGGGCGCGGCCGGCGGCATGGCGAAGCGGTCGTCGGGGATGTCGGCGTTGACCTCGACCTTGTCCGAGGTCAGGACCTGGCCGGCCGGGAGGCCGGCCGCCCGCGCCTCGATCGAGTGCGAGATCATCAGGCCGGAGACCTCTTTGTAGTCGCCGAAGCTGACGTTGATCTCCGTCTCCTGACCGTTGGCGGTGCGCTTGGTGTCGGCCTTGATCTCGAGGTTGGAGTCGGTGTCGATGTAGTAGTTGACGACGTCGCCGTTCTTCTTGGTGACCTTCAGCTTGTGGGTCGGCGTACCCTCCACGTCGACCACGCCCAGGTACTCGACCTGGTTGCCCTTCTCCTTGTAGTTGACCAGGGCGCCCTCGATGTCGGCCTGGTCGATGACCTCCTTGGCCTGCGCCTCGGGCATGCGCTCGGGGGTGGTCTGGCCCATGAACGGCATCAGCATCCACGCGGTCTCGCCGTCGTAGGCCTGGATGCCGGTCATCCCCTGCAGGGTGAACTCCATGCGCATCTTGTTGGGCCGCTTCCACTCCAGCACGAATGGCGCCTCCATGCCCTGGCCCATCGACATCTTGCCGGTGATGCGCATGGACTTCATGGCGGCGATCTTGTCGGCGCCGCCACGGGCGGTGAGGTTCAAGGCGATCACCTCGTCGGCCGTCTTCGGGGCGGCGGCGAAGAGCGGCGCGGCCAGGGCCAGGCCGAGGACGGCGGCGAGGGCGCGGGACGATGTCGTGCGAAGCATTTTCAGGATCTCCTGTTCCAGTTGGGTGGCGCGCGGGCTACGGGCCCGCGAGCGGTGCCGGCGGCAAGGGGCCGGGGGCCCCGGGGCCGTCGGCCTCGATCCTACGCCAGGAGCTGCGAACGGCCGAGGAGCGAGGGTCCGCTTGCAGAGCGGATACGCCGAAAGCGGGTCAGATGTTGCACGGCCGGCCGGGGCCGGCCCGCTTGGCACAGGCTCTTAGGGCTGCTTGCCTTCGAGCTGGCCGGCGACGTCGATCTCCACCGTCACCACCTTCGCCACCCGCAACAGGAAAAAGCTCGGGTCCCGCAACCCCCAGGCGATGTAGGGGATCTCCAGCCACCCCTGGGCCCGCACCTGGCCACCCTTCAGGGTCACGATGGCGGGGAAGGTGACCAAGTGACTCGAGCCGTGGAAGTCCACGGTGCCGCGGAGCTCTACGTCGTTCTCACCCTGGTGGAGGGTGTTGGGCACCTCGACGCGCTCGAGGTGGAAGACCGCTCCCGGGTAGCGTTCAGTCTCGAGGATCTTCCCGTGCATCTTGCGGTCGCGGCGCCCGACCCCGGTCGAGGCATCGGTGAAGTCCATGCGGACCTCGCCCGAGGCCTCTCCGCTCGCGGGATCGAACTCGATCGTTCCCGCCGCCGGGCCCAGCCGGCCGGCGACCGACTGGAGAGTCGCCGAGAAGCGCACCGAGACCTGGCTCTGGGCGGGGTCGAGGTGCAGCTTCAGTGTTTCGGCGCTGAGTGGACTGGCGAAACAGGAGACTGCGCACAGCAGGGCGATCCACCGGCATCGCGACATACCTTCACCCTCCCTCTCGCACATCCGCGAATCGTACTCCAAGGCACGCTACGGCCGGGCGCCAACCGAAACGCCGCTCCCAGGGTCGAACCCAACCCGGGCGCCGCGACCCGCGTCGAGTGAATTCCCGCGCCGGGCCGGTCGGTTCAAGGGGCCGCGCGCTTCGCTCAGCGGCGGGCGTCGGTCAAGCCGTGGCGCCGCAGCAGGGAGTAGACCTGGCCGCGGGAGAGACCCAGGAGTTTTGCCGCCTGGGACTTGTTGTTGCGCGCCCGGGCAAGCGCCTTCTGCAAGAGGTCGCGCTCCACGGCGTCGAGCTGCACGCCCTCGGCCGGAAAGTCCGCCGCCGGTGTGGCCGCCACCACCACCGCGGCCGCCGGTCGCGCGACGGTCATCGGCAGGTGCTCGCGGGTGACCAGGCCGCCCTGGCAGAGGATCACGGCGCGCTCGATCGCGTTGCGCAGCTCGCGCACGTTGCCGGGCCAGGTGTGGGCGAGAAGTTGCTCGCGCGCGTCCTCCGAGACGCCCGCCGCCGGGCGGCCCACGCTCTTGGAGATCTCGCCGAGGAACGCCTCTACCAGCACCAGGATGTCCTCCGGCCGCTCGCGCAACGGCGGCAGGTGGATCTCGAAGACGCTCAGCCGGTAGTAGAGGTCCTCTCGGAAGGCGCCGGTCTCCATGGCACGGCGCGGGTCGCGGTTGGTGGCGGCCACCACCCGCACGTCCGCGCGCAGGGTCTTCGTGCCGCCGAGGCGCTGGAACTCCCGCTCCTGGAGCACGCGCAGGAACTTGGCCTGGACCGCCGGCGCCATCTCGCCGACCTCGTCTAGGAAGAGCACGCCACCCGCCGCCTGCTCGATCTTGCCCGGCCGCGAGGAGAGCGCACCGGTGAAGGCGCCGCGCTCGTGGCCGAAGAGCTCGGACTCGAGGAGCTGCTCGGGCAGGGCCGCGCAGTTGATCGCCACGAACGGCCCCCGCGCGCGCGGCGAGCCGCGATGGAGGTAGCGCGCCACCACCTCCTTGCCGGTGCCCGACTCGCCGGTGATCAGCACCGTGGTGTCGGTGGCCGCCACCTGCGCGGCGTCGGCGAGCACCTTCTTCCACTTGGCCGAGGCTCCCAGCGCACGGTGCGCGCTGAACCGCTCGAGCTCGCGCGAGAGCAGGTCGACGCGCGCTTCGAGCTGCACCGCGCGCTCCTCGGCCTGGGCGATGCGGCGCTCCTCCTGGGCGAGCTCCTGGTGGGCGAGGGCGAGCGCCAGGTGGTCCGCGATGCGCGAGGCCAGGACACCGTCCTCGTCGTCGTAGGCGTAGGGACGGCGCGACAGGAAGGCGACGCCGCCGATCGCCCGCTCCTTGGCGCGGATCGGGACCCGTAGCGACGAGCGGATCCCCGCCGTGGCCACGAAGCGCGTCCACAGCGGGCCGGGCTGGATGACGTCGTAGAGCGGCTCCGGGGCATCGCGGGGTGTGGTCAGGACGCGCAGCGAGCCCTCGTCGATCGGCGTCAGGTCGTAGGCCAGAAGGTAGTTCCAGTTGGTGTCGAGGGCCTCGGTCTCGTTGCTGAACCGGTACTCCGGCATCTCGCGCATCCCCTCGTGGGTCGCCGCCTGCACCAGCACCCCGCCCCGGTCCGGCGAGAGGCGGGAGAAGGCGAGCACGTCGTGGGGGACGATCTCCTGGATGACCGCGGACAGGCTGAGGAACACCTGGCGGACGTCGAGCGCCTCGGCGATCGCCGGCAGCAGCGCCTCGAGCTTCTCGCGCCGGCGCTGCCGTTCGCGCTCCACGGCCCACAGCCGCTCCTGCTCGGCGGCCATCGCCTCGAGATCGGCCACCGCGCGTTCCGCCTGATCGGCGGGCAGCGCCGACCGCAACGCCGAGACGACGCGGAGAAGGTGCTCGCCGAGCGCGCGCTCGGCCGGCGCCGCTCCCGCGGGAACGCTCCGGGGCTCCGCTGGCTCGCTCATCGAATGCTGCCAGAAGTGTATCTCGCGCCCCGGACGCGGGCGCCGTCGGCCCGAAACTGTCCGCCGACTGTCCGCCGCGGCCTGTCCACTTCGAAGCAGCCGTCCAGATCGAGGCACTGCGCCGGCGCCGCGCCAGCAGCTCGATCAGACCTCTAAACTATGCATATGCAATGGTTTACGCTGGACCGCCGGCTCTCTGGCAGGGGCTGGAACGGCTTCCGCAATTCCGTCGGCGCGATGCACAGGAACGTCGAAACCCTGATTGGCCGCCTGGCCACCGACCCGATGCTCTGCCGCCGCTTCGCCGAGGGCCCGGCGGCGCTGCTCGGCGAGCTCTGCGAGCAGGGCCTCGAGCTCACGCCCGTCGAGATCGCGGCGCTCGCCGCCACGGACCCGCAGGCCATCCAGCGATTCGCCGAAGCGCTCGACCCACGGCTCCGCAAAGCACCGCTCCCGGCCGAGGCCGATCCCGAGGCCGGCGCCGGCCCGCCCGAAACCACTGACCCAGAGGAGATGGACCGATGAACCCCAACCGCCCCCGTTTCACCCGCCTTGCCTCGCGTGCCACCCGCGTTTCGGCCGCCTTCGCGGCGCTCCTGCTCTGCGGTGCCGCTCAAGCCGGCGCCGGCGAATGGAAATGGAGCGTCGCTCCCTACGTCTGGGCGACCGACGTCGGCGTCGACGTGTCGCTCGAAGACCGCCAGGTCGTGGACGCCGAGCTCGCCTTCAACGACCTGCTCGAGGACCTCGAGACCGTGGCCCAGGTGCACGTCGAGGCCCAGCGCGGCGCGCACGGCCTGATGCTCGACCTATTCGACGTCCAGCTCGCGGATGACGGCGACCGCGTCGCCCTGCCGGGCGGTTCCGGCGCCCAGGCCGTCCTCGACTCCGAGATCGGCATGACGATCTTCGAGGCCGGCGGTATCTACGACCCGCGCGGCGACCAGCAGGGCTTCGCGCTGCTCTACGGCACGCGGGTCCTCTCCCAGCGCGCCGAGATCGACGCGCGGCTCGAGCTCGGCCCGGGGACGACGGTCAGTCAGAGCCACGAAGTGGACGAGACGCTGGTGGACGGGATGGTCGGCGTGCGCTACGTCAAGCGCCTCTCGCCCCGCTGGACCTACCTGGTGCGCGGCGACCTCTCCGCCGGCGGCACCGAGCTCACCTGGACCGCGGGCTCCATGGTCGCCTACGCCTTCGGCAACCAGGGCCGCTACTCGCTCGCCGCCGGCTACCGCCACATGGTGGTCGATTTCGACACCGAGGACACGGTCGACGTCGACATGACGCTCTCCGGCTTCCTGGTCGGCCTCCGTGTAGCGTTCTGAGCCGGCGACCCTCGGACCTCCGACAGACCAGCCAACCAAGGAGACATCACCATGTCCCAACGGCACCTCGAGGGCAGGCCCTCCGCCCCGAACCGCGCGGCTCGCTACCTCCTGCGCCAGGTCGGCCTGCATCCCCACGACCCGGAGGCGCGGCCGCTCGACATGACCGGCACCAGGGCGCTCTGCATCGCGACCAACCACGGCGTGCTCGACCTCGGCGTGGCGACCGGCGTCTTCGCCTCGGAGCTCACCGTTCCCTACTACCTGTTCCTCGACGCCGGGATGCAAGTCGACGTCGCCAGCCCCCTGGGCGGCGTCGTGCCGGTGGACCCGCTGTCGATGAAGGAGGCGCTGCGCACGCCCGAGGACGACCGCCTGGTCGGCGACGGCTTGCTACGCGAGAAGCTGATGAAGTCGCGGGCGATCGCCGACCTCGACTTCACGGCCTACGACATCGTGTACTTCGCCGGAGGCTGGGGCGCCGCGTTCGACTTCGGGCAGTCCGAGGAACTGGGCGCCCAAGTGAGCGACGCCTATGCGGCGGGACGCGTGCTCGGCGGGATCTGCCACGGGCCACTCGGCCTGCTTCGCGCCCGGCGGCCGGATGGCGGGCTGCTGGTCGAAGGCCGCCGCCTGACCGCGGTCACCGACCGGCAGGTCCGCCAGCTCGGCATCGACATTACACCCCTCCATCCGGAGTCTGCGCTGCGTGCCGCCGGCGCCTTCTTCGAGGGCCGCACCCACCCGGCCCGCGACTTCTTCGCCAACCACTTCGTCGCCGACGGCGACCTCGTCACCGGCCAGAACCAGAACTCCGGGCCGATGGTGGCGCGCCTGATGATGCAGCGCGTGCTGGCGAAGCGCTAGCGGACCTGACCCACCAACCACAATCGACGAAAGGACCACGCCATGACCCTGTCCCGCATCGCCCGCTACTTCGCCACCTTCGCCGTCCTGCTCGTCGTGGCCGGCGCCGCCGCTGTTCTCCTCAGCCCGGGCCTCCAGCAGTGGATCTTCGACCGCGCGGCCCGCGAGATGACCTCGCGCAGCAACAGCGGCCTGCTCGCCGCTGACGCGCTGCGCGTGCTCGTGGTCGGCTCCTCCGCGCCGTTGCCGAGCGCTCGGCGTGCCAAGGCCTCGGTCGCCGTGTTCGCCGGCGGCAAGTTCTACGTGGTGGATACCGGGCCCGAGTCCGTCGAGAACCTAGTGCTCTGGGGAGTGCCGCTGTCTTCGATCGGGGGAGTCCTCCTCACCCACTTCCACTCCGATCACATCGGCGATCTCGGCGAGCTGCAGCTCCAGACCTGGGCCGGCGGCCGGCCCGCTCCGCTCGCGGTCTACGGCGGCCCCGGCGTCGAACGCGTGGTGGCAGGGTTCAACGAGGCCTACGGTATGGACCAGGGCTACCGCACGGAGCATCACGGCGATCGCGTGATGCCGGCCGCGACCTGGGGAATGGCGGCGCACGCGGTCGAGCTCGACGGCCCGCCGACCTTAGCCAAGGACCGCACCGGGCTGGTGCTCAACGACGGCGCGCTCAGGATCACCGCCATCGAAGTGGATCACGCGCCGATCGCTCCCGCCTACGCTTACCGTTTCGACTACAAGGGGCGGTCGGTGGTGGTCACCGGCGACCTCAAGTACCACCCGCCGCTGGCCAAGGCCGCGGCCGGCGCCGACGTGCTGCTCTCCGAGGCGATCTCGCGCTCGATGACCAGCTCACTGGAGAAGGCCGCCCACGCCGCCGAGCGGGACCGCACGGCCGCCATCATGCACGACGTCCAGGACTACCACATCTCCCCGGAGGAGGCCGCCGAGATCGCCAACCAGGCCGGGGTCCGGCTGCTCGCCTTTTACCACCTGCTCCCCGCCCCCGACGGCTTCCTGCCGCGGCGGCTCTTCGCACGGGGAGTGAACGAGGTCCGGAAAGGCGACTGGACGATGGCCGACGACGGCAGCCTGTACACCCTGCCGCTCGGCTCGCAGGAGGTCCGGATCGGCCGCGTGAGCCGATAGAGGGAGCTGAAGCGCTCAGCGATGAATCTCGAGCTCCCCGGAGCCTCGGCTCATGCCTCTCGGTTTGCCTTACTCCCCGTCCGAAGGAGCTGCGTCCAGTCGAGCTATTCCTCCACGCGCTGAAACAACGCGTCTCCGATCGATCGTGCCCTCGTGGGTGAAGCTGGCGAGCGTGGCATGGCCGCAGAGGTGCAGCTCGGTGGCGGGCGTGAATCAGCGCAGGCGCCAATCTCGGCCGTCCCGCACCACGAAGGCCGCCCTGCGGCCGGCGAAGGCATCGACGTGATAGATCGGGACCCGCACGATGTCTCCTCCGGTGAAGATCGCCCCGGCCGCGTGAGCGCGTGCGGACCGAGGAGCGGAGCCGTCAGCCGCAGGAGGCCGTCGCCGAGCTGGCTAGGTGTTGGTAGCGCATACGGGATTCGAACCCGTGTTACTGCCGTGAGAGGGCAGCGTCCTGGACCCCTAGACGAATGCGCCCCTGAGTACCACTAGGCGGGGCCGGTCGCGAGACCGGTAAAGCGGCCGTAGGGTAGCAGATGGCGCCGGCGCCTTTCAACCACCCACTAGGCACCGCTGCTACGCCCTGGACGAACCGGCCGTGGCGTGGGACGCCCGGGCGGCAGACCCTCCGGATACACTAGGTCCAGCGCCGGAGCACTAGAGCCTACCGACCGACGCGAGCCGTCTGTGGAGGGTGCCAACCCGATCCGCCGCGCGAGAGCGACGGCAGGAAAGCCCGACAGGCCGCGGCGGCCGTTGGCGGCCGGCCAGGCCCTGGGCTTGGGCGCAGCCGTCTCGCTCGCCGCGCTCGCCCTCCATCTCTGCGGTGTCTTCGCCGCCGCGGAC
>JBIOXV010000121.1:0-3697 GCA_044869805.1 Thermoanaerobaculia bacterium
TCGACTTAGGCGGCGGCTGGCACGTCAACCGGCACCTCGAGCTTCGCCTGACGGCCAGGAACCTCGGCGACAAACGCTACTTCGGCGCCGCGGACGAAACCGCCGACCGCGCGGTGGGGAGGAGCTATACGGTAGGGTTGAGCGGCAAGATCTAGGGCGGGCGGCGGCGGCCTACGGCACGGTCAGGCTCCAGGCGCCGGTGCCGCCGCTCTCGAAGCCGTCGGCGAACACCGAGACGAGCTGGATCACCTGCAGGCCGTTGAGCGCGGCGCCGAGCGTCTCGTCGGCACCGGGGACGATCCCGGAGTGCAGGTCGAGGTCGCCGGTCGGGCCGACGACGGCCAGGTGGCGCGAGAAGGAGGCGAGCGCCTGGTGCCCGCCGTTCCAGCTTCCGCCCACCTCGCTGTAGGGGACGCCTACCTCCTGATCCACGCTGGTGTAGCTCAGCACGGCGGGATCGGGCATGCGGGCGTAGATCAGCACCTCGTAGGTGCCGGGCTGGACGCCATTGAGGAAGATGCAGGTCTCGAGACCGTCGTCGTAGGTGACCAGGAAGTCGTCGAGCAGCAGGGAGTCGTCGCCGGTCACCGCGGCGTCGGGGTCGTCGAGCAGGGCCAGGCCGCCGATCTGCACCACTGTGACGCCGGTCGCCGCCCCGGTCAGGTCGACGATCCCGCCGGTGGTCGTGGCGTGGGCGGCAGGGATGCTGTTCCAGGTGCCTGCCCGGCCGGCCGCGGCGTAGGTCGCAGGCGGGCCGCTCCCGGCGTCGCCGAAGTCGAAGTTGAGGCTCTGGGCTTCGGCCGTCGGGGAAAGGCCGATTCCGAGAGCCGCGAGCGAGAAAGCAAGGCGGAGGCGGTGCACGTGCTTCGACTCCTTCGGTTGCAGGTGGGGTGATGGTACACCCGCGCCTGCCCTCGGCTCCAGGTCGAGAAAAACTCTCGTCCTGATGACCGACGGGCTATGCCGTTAACGCATTACCACTCAGGCGGCGCCTATTTGCGCTGCTCGAAAGGAGTGGAGATGCGAAGCACGACCGCCCATCTCGGAAGGAATCTCCCGTGGAAGCTCGCCGGCGGGCTTGCCCTCCTGCTGCTGGCCCCCATGCAGGGCGCCGGGGCCGGATCGAGCGTGGTCTCGGCCAACCCTCATCGCCTGACTTGCAATGCTCCCAACCCGCCGCAGCTCGGCATCGTGACCTACTCGGGGGTGGAGGCGGTGGCCTACCACGTGGACGCGACCCTGGCTAACAACTGCGACGTGAACACCGCCCTCGCCTTCGCCAGCCAGGGCAAGCCCAAGATCATCTCCGACGACATCTCGGAGGCCAGCGCCGCTCAGGTCAACCCGAAGATCGATCAGGTGGCCAACGCCGGCGAGCACTACGAGCACTTCGCCGCGCCCATGGACCTGAAGCTGGTCAACGGCCAGGTGATCGACGGCATCGAGGACTTCGACGCCGAGAGCCTCGGCATCTTGGACAAGCTCGGCACCCGCGCCACGCGGCTTTTCTCCTTCGGCACTCTGACCCAGTCGGGCACCGAGTTCCTGTGGAACGGGCAACAGGTGGCGCTGATGGGCTTCAGCGTCAACCCCATCCTGGTGTCGAAGAACGTGGACCTCCAGAAGTACCTCGACGTGCTGGCCGGCAAGGGCGTCAACCTGCTGCGGGTGGACGCCGTGTCGCAGTGGGCGGCGCTCGAGGTGGGAGGCTCGCCGCCCGAGCTCGACCCCGCCGCGGGCCTCACTCCCTTCGCGGTGGCGGTGCCGGGCAGCCCGGGGACGACGCTCACCACCAAGTGGAACCTCAGCCTGCTCAACGACGAGTACTTCGCCCGCGCCCGCGACCTGGTGCAGCTCGCCGCCGAGCGCGGCATCGTGGTGCAGTTCTCGGTCTTCGACCGCCACGGCCTGCTCAACGTCACCAACGAGCCCGGCCTGCTGCGCTACGGCCGCTTCTCGGGCAGCCCCTACAACATGGCCAACAACCAGAACTCCTGGCTGGCCGCCGGCCCCACCGGCAAGGCGCCGCCCGGCTTCACCAACACCGGCGCCACGCCCAGCGACTTCGGCTCGGTCACCACCGCCTACATGCAGCGCCTGGTGAGGGAGATCGGTGCCTACGGCAACGTCATCTTCGAGATCATGAACGAGCCGCTCGAGTCCGCGAACGACTGGACCAACACCGTGGCCTGGCACCAGTGGGTTGCGGACAGGCTCAACACCGAGCTGGCCACGCCGCTGGTCAGCATGCCGATTCCCAAGACGCAGAGCGCGGTGCCCGGCGCCACGGCCTCCTTCACGGTGCTGGCTTCCGGGCTGGTGCCCTCCTACCAGTGGCAGCGCAAGAGCGGCGGCGGCCCCTACCTCAACCTGGTGGACGACGGCCGGATCGTGGGCAGCCAGGCGGCGACCTTGCGCATCAGCGCGCTCACCGCGGCGGACGCCGCGACCTACCGCTGCCTGGTCGGGGGCGTCTCCCCGGCGCTCAACTCCGGCCCGGCCACGCTCGCGGTGGCGGGCAGCGGGCTGGTGGTCAGGGACGGGTTCGGGACCGGCGAGGGAAGCCTCCTCCAGGGCCGAGTCACCGAGGCGGGCGCCAAGACCTGGTCGGCCGACAACGCCAAGATCAGCGGCCAGAAGGTGCGCTCGAACAACGAGAACGACGCGGAGAAGTCACGCCTCCTGGGCAGCGTGCCGGTGTCGCTCGCCGGCATGCAGACCGCCTCCGTGGGCGCCGACGTGCGGCAAATGACCACCGGTCTGGTCTCGGTGGGCTTCCGCTCCGCGGCGCTGGACCGCTTCGAGAGTGGAGCGACCGGCAACAGCCTGTTCCTCGACATGACCCGCGGCGGCAGCCTCACACTCAAGAAACGCGTCAGCGGGGTCGTTTCCACCCTCCGCACCGTAGACCTCACGACCCTCGGTTTCACCATCGACACCACCGTCCACCTGCGCCTGGTCTACAAGGTGAGCGGCAACAAGGCCGACGTCTACGTGAATCACGTCAAGCGGCTGAATGACGTGGCCCTGGGCTTCGCACCGAGCACGGCGTGGGCCGGTTTCCAGGGGCGGCGGCCCAGTGCCGCGGACCAGTACCTGGAGGCGCACGGCGAGGTCGACAACTTCGAGGCGGTGCTCACGCCGTAGCTCGGCACGCGGTGGGAGCTCGGGCCCTCGGGCTCGAATGCCAGGGGGCCCGGCTCCCGCCGCTTTCGCGCGCCTACGGGAAGGTCAGGCTCCAGGCCGAGGTGTTGCCACCCTCGAAGCCGTCGAAGAAGACGCACTCGGGAAACAGGACGGCCTCGTTGTCGTTGCTGGTGAACACCGCGGCGCCGGCGGTGACGGCGTAGTCCGCCGCGTTGTTGGTGCTCATTGCAGAGAAAAGACCCGGGAACTGCAGGGCCTGTGTGGTCGTGGAGGCCAAGGCCAACCCGAAGGCGGGTCCGAAGTTGCCATCGGCGTCGTTGGTGGTCAGCCCCGCGTTGCTGCCGGTGTAGCCGGCCCCGCCCCAGGAGACCGACCAGTAGATGAGGCCCCCCTCGTCCTCGAAGGCGAGCCTTCCCGCCGCCAGGTAGGAGGATGGGATCAACACCGAAGTTACGAAGTCGGCGTTCGGCAGCAGGGGGAGCGCCGAGGAGCTCACGAGCAGGATGCGGGAACCGGCGGTCGAGGTGGTGACGTCGTTGGGGAAGGTGAA
>JBIOXV010000122.1:0-32676 GCA_044869805.1 Thermoanaerobaculia bacterium
CCGAGATGCCCGCCGGCCGGCCGTTCGGCGACGTGCGCGCCTACGTGCTCGACCGCCGCGGCGAGCCGGTGCCGCCCGGGGTGGTGGGCGAGGTCTGCCTGGGCGGCGCCGGCGTGGCGCGCGGCTACCTCGGCCGGCCGGGCTTGACAGCGGGCCTGTTCACGCCTGATCCCTTCGCGCCCTGCGATACGCGGTTGGGGGGTGCGCGCCTCTACCGCACCGGCGACCTGGCGCGCCGGCTCGCGGACGGCCGGCTCTACTTCCTGGGCCGGGCAGACCAACAGATCAAGCTGCGCGGCTTCCGCGTCGAGCCCGGCGAGGTGGAGGCGGCGCTCGCCGCCCACGCCCGGGTGCGGATGGCGGCGGTGCAGGTGAGCGAGGGCCACGGCGAGAAGCGTCTGGTGGCCTACGCCGCGGTCGAGGGCGGCGACGCGGGCCTGGCCGACGAGCCCCTCCTGGTCGACGAGCCCCTCCTGGTCGAAGAGCTACGGGCGTTCCTGCGCCAGAGGCTGCCGGAGTACATGGTGCCCTCCGCCTTCGTGCTGCTGCCCGAGCTGCCGCTGACCTCGCACGGCAAGGTCGATCGCAAGGCGCTCCCCGCGCCGCCCGCCCCGGTCGCCGGCGAGCGCGCTCGTCTCGCGCCGCGCACCCCGACCGAGAAGGCGCTGGTCGAGGCCTGGGCGGCCTGCCTGGGCCTCGAGCCCGGCGAGGTGAGCGCCGACGACGATTTCTTCGCGCTCGGCGGCAACTCTCTCGCCACCATCCCGCTGCTGACTCGCGTCCGCCAGGCGCTCGGCGTCGAGCTGCCGCTCGCCGCCGTCTTCCAGGCCCCCACGCCGGTAGGGTTGGCCGAGCGCGTGGAGGCGGCCCGTGCGGGGCGTGCCGCGGAGCCGGGTGTCGACTGGGAGGCGGAGGCGTCGCTGCCGGCCGAGGTGCAGGCAGCCGGGCTGGAGCCGGCCCGGCCGGTGGCCGAGGCGCGCGCCGTGCTGCTGACCGGCGCCACCGGTTTCCTCGGCGCCTTCCTCGCCGCTGAGATCGCGGCCCGCACCCGCGCCAAGGTGCTCTGCCTGGTGCGCGCCGCTTCGCCGGCGGAAGGAATGCGCCGCGTTCTCGACAACCTCGCGTCCTATGGCCTCGCGACGCCCGCCCTCGAGGCTCGCCTCGAGCCGGTGCTCGGCGACCTCGGCGCGCCGCGGCTGGGGCTCACCGAAGAGGCCTTCGAGGAGCTGGCCGAGCGCCTCGACGCGATCTACCACAACGGCGGCGCGGTCAACTTCCTGGCGCCCTACGAGCGGCTCAAGGCGACCAACGTCGCCGGCACGGTCGAGATCCTGCGCCTGGCCTCGCGCCGGCGCGCGAAGAGCGTGCACTTCGTCTCCACGCTCGGCATCTTCGTGGCGCGCTCCTACTTCGACCGCACCGTGCGCGAAAGCGACGCCCTGCCGCCGGTCGCCGAGATCGAGGGCGGCTACAACCGGAGCAAGTGGGTGGCCGAGCGGCTGATGGCGGCGGCCGCCGAGCGGGGCCTGCCGGTCAGCGTCTACCGGCCGGCGCGCATCACCGGTGCCTCCGGCACCGGCGCCGCCAACCCGGGCGACTTCTTCTCCACCTGGCTGCGCGGCTCGGTCGAGCTTGGGGCGATGCCCAACCCCGACGACACGCTGGACATGGCGCCGGTCGACTACGTGGCCGCCGGCATCGTGCAGCTTTCCTCGAGCCGGCCCCCTTCCGAGCGCGGCGCGGGCGCCTTCCACTTCTTCAACCGTCGCACGCTGCCCGTCGGCCGGCTCAGCGAGCGCCTGCGGGCGCGGGGCTTCGCGGTGCGCGACCTTCCCTACCGGGACTGGCTCGCCGAGCTGCGCGCCGCGGTGGCGGCGGGGGAGCCCAACGCGCTCGGCGCCTGGCTCCCCGTCTACGTGGACGACCCGGACCTTGCCGAGCCCGAGTTCGACTGCAGCGCGACCGAGGCGGCGCTCGCCGCGGCCGGCATCGTCTGCCCGCCGGCGGACGCGGCGCTCGCCGACCGCTACCTCGCCTTCCTGGAGCGCCGCGGCGCGCTGCCGGCTCCGCGGCCCAATTCGGCGACGACCAACACCCAGCGGCGCGAGGAGCTGGCGGCGATGGAAGTGGCGCGATGAAGCTCGCCGCGCTGCTCGGGCGCCGCGACTTCGCGCTGCTGTGGAGCGGACAGTTGGTGTCGATGATCGGCTCGGGGCTGTCGGCCTTCGCGCTCGGGATCTGGGTCTACCAGACCACGGGCTCGGCCTCGCGCTACGCGCTGATCTTCGTCTGCGCCGCGATCCCGGCGGTCCTCGCCTCGCTCTTCGCCGGGGCGCTGGTCGACCGCTGGGACCGCCGCCGCACCCTGATCGGCGCCGACATCGTGGCCGCGGTCGCCACCCTGGGGGCGGCGCTCCTCGCCGCCTCCGGCCGGCTCGAGATCTGGCACGTCTACGGGATCGCGGCGGTGGTAGCGCTGGTCTCCGCCTTCCACATCCCGGCCTATGCCGCGAGCCTGCCGCTGCTGCTGCCGGAGGAGGACTTGCCGCGCGCCAACGGCATGGTGCAGATGGCGCGCGCCACTGCCCAGGTGCTGGGGCCGATGCTGGCCGGCGCCCTGGTGTCCGCCTTCTCGCTGACCACGGTGCTGATCGTCGACTGCCTGAGCTTCGTCGTCGCCATCGCGGCGCTCACCGCCGCGCGCATCCCACGCCCGCGCCTCGAGCCGGCCGCGGGCTCGACCAGCCTGCTCCAAGAGGTGGCGCTCGGCTGGCGCTACGTGCGCGAGCGCGCCGGCCTCCTCTCCATGCTGCTGGTCTTCGGCGGCTTCAACTTCGCGCTCGGCATCCTGGTGGTGCTGATCACGCCGCTGGTCCTGGCCTTCGCCACGCCGCGAGAGCTCGGCTTCCAGATGTCGATCGGGGGCTGCGGCCTGGTCGCCGGCGGCCTCGCCATGAGCCTCTGGGGCGGGCCGCGGCGGCGCATCCACGGCGTGCTCGGTGGAATGGCGCTGGCGGGGGTCGCGATCGCGCTGCACAGCCCGGCGCCGTCGATCGTGCTGCTCGCCGCCGCCGGCTTCTGCTTCTTTTTCACCCTGCCGGTGATGAACGCCGCCAACGACTCGATCTGGCAGGTGAAGGTGCCGCCCGACTACCAGGGGCGGTCCTTCGCCCTGCAGCGCATGCTGAGCGAGGCGGCCATGCCGCTCGGCTTCGCGCTCGCCGGCCCGCTGGCCGACCGCGTGTTCGAGCCCCTGCTCGCCGCGGACACTGGCTCAGGGGGAGGGGCCTGGGCGGGGGGCCTGGGCCGGCTGATCGGCACCGGGCCCGGCCGCGGCATCGCCGCCATCTTCCTGCTGGCCGGCCTGTTCATGACCGCGCTCGCCGGCTGCGGCTACCTCTTCCGCCCGCTACGGCGGGTGGAGGAGGAGTTGCCGGACTGTGTTCCGTCCTTGCCTTCCGCGGCTGCCGGCGCCCCGGCGTTGGCGGCCGAGCTCCCGGTTCGCCCTTGAGGAAAGCCTTGGAATCGAGACCGCCTATGAACACGACACCCGCCTCCGACACTGCTTTTCGCGAACCCTCCGGCGCGCACCCGACGCTCGGGCGCGTCTGTCCGGTCACCGGCCGGACGGCCGCGGCGCCGCCCCCCGCGGTTGCGGGCTGCGACGAGCCCGGGCCGCTGCTGCTGGCCACCGAGGTAGAGCGCCATGGCGACCGTCACCCGGCGCTCGCCGCGGTCGTCGCCTGGATGCGGAGCTTCCTCGCCCAGCCGCACGCCGAGCTCGGGCGCGGCGGTGCGGTCTGCCCGTTCGTGGGCCCTTCGCTGAAGCTCGGCACCGTGTGGCTCGCCGCCGTGCCCGGGGCCAACCCGGGCCGCGAGGACCTGATCGAGCTGCTCGCCGCCTACCGCGATACCTTCCTGGAGCTCGAGCCGCGGGACGAGCCGCAGTGCATGAACAAGTCGATCGTCACCGTGTTCCCGGACCTCGAGCCCGAGCTGGCGGCGGAGCTGATCGAGGGCGTGCAGAAGGCGCTCAAGCCGCGTTTCGTCGAGTCGGGGCTGATGATCGGCGAGTTCTACCCCGGCAACCAGACCCCGGGCCTGCGCAGCGAGGGCTTCCGGCCGCTCGCCAGCCCGATCCCCATGATCGCCATCCGCCACATGGTGGACTCCGACCTGCCGTTCCTGTCGCGGCTGCTGGATACCCCCTCCATGCGGGCGAGCTTCCTGCGCTCCTATCTCCGGCGCTACGGCAGCGAGACCAGCGGCCGCAACTTCCAGATCGCGCTCGAGGGCCTGGTCAGCGCCGAGATCGAGCTGCGGCAGTCGGACCTCGTGGCGCAGGCCCTCGAGATGGTGCGGGGGGTGGTTTGAGCGACACCCTGTCGCCGGGCTCGCGGGGCTCGCCGGGCTCGCGGTTGGCGCAGGGCTCGCCGGGGCCGAACGCCTCGCCGGAGCGCGTCGCCATCGCCGGCGCCGGGCTCGCGGGCTCGCTGCTTGCCGCTGCCTTTGCCGAGCGAGGCTTCGCGGTCGAGGTCTACGAGCGCCGCGACGACCCCCGCCTGCGGCTGGGGGCCGAGGGCCGCTCGATCAACCTCGGCCTCTCCAAGCGCGGCCTGGCGGCGCTCGCCATGGTGGGCATGAAGGAGCAGATCCTGGGCCGCGCCGTCGCCATGCGCGGCCGGGTGATCCATTCCCTCGAGGGCGGCACCAGCTTCCAGGCCTACGGCATCCGCGGTGAGGAGGTGCTGCACTCGGTCGACCGCAACGAGCTCAACCGTGCCCTGATCGACCGCGCCGAGGCCCGCGGCGCACGCTTCCACTTCCGGCACCGCTGCCTCGCCCTGGACAAGGAGGCGCGGGCGCTGGCGGTGGCCGACGAGGCCGGCGGCCGCACGCTGACCGTGGCGACCGAGCTGCTGATCGGCGCCGACGGCGCCTTCTCCCGCGTGCGCCAGGAGATGCAGCGCGGCGAGCGCGCCGACTACAGCCAGGAGTTCCTGGAGTGGGGCTACAAGGAGCTGACGGTGCCGGCGTGCGCCGACGGCGCCTCGGCCATCGCGCTCGAGGCCCTGCACGTGTGGCCGCGAGGCCACTGCCTGATCGTCACCCACCCCAACCTCGACGGCTCGCACACCGCTACCCTCTTCCTGCCCTTCGAGGGCCGCGACAGCTTTGCCGACATCCGCTCGGAGGGCGAGGTCGCCGACTTCTTCCGCCGCTATTTCCCGGACCTGCCGGCCCTGGTGCCCGACTACCTCGAGCAGTGGCAGCAGCACCCCGAGGGTACGCTGGTCACCACCCGCACCGCACCCTGGACCTGGCGCGACTGGCTGGTGCTGGTGGGCGACGCTTGCCACGCCGTCTACCCGTTCTACGGCCAGGGCATGAACTCCGCGTTCGAGGACTGCACCACGCTGGTCGCCTGCCTGGACGAGCACGGCGGCCGGCGCCGCGAGGCCCTGGCCGAGTACCAGCGCCGGCGCAAGGTGCACACCGACACCCTGGCCGAGCTGTCGAAGGAGAACTTCCTCGAGCTGCGGCAGCGAGTCGCCTCGCCGTGGTTCCGCGCCCGCAAGCGGCTCGACCTGCTGCTGTCGCGCCTCTTCCCGGCCGGCTGGTTGCCGCTTTACACCATGATCTCGCACACCACGATCCCTTACGCGGACGCCCTCGCCCGCGCGCGCCGGCAGGACCGCTGGCTGCGCTGGGCGGCGGCCGGCGCGGCGGGGATCGCGGCGCTGCTGTTGCTCGCCCGCGCCTTCTAGAACCCTGCTTTCATTCGCTCGAGTAGCGCTTCGACTCGAAGGAGACCCGCATGGCCATCGACCGCTCGCTCAAAACTCGCCTCGCCGCCGCCGCCCGGACGCTCGGTTTGGCGCTCGGCTTGGCGCTCGGCCTGGCGCTCGCCGCCGCCCCGGCGTTGCTCGCCCAGGGCGCTCCGACCGACCCGGCGACCCTGCGCATTCCCAAGGCGGCGGCGCCACCGCGGCTCGACGACTACATCTCCGGCGTGCCGGCCGACGCGGGCCTGGCGATCACCGAGTTCCTGCAGAACACCCCCGACGACGGCGCGCCGGTGACCCTGCCCACCACCGCCTATCTGTCCTACGACGACAAGCACTTCTACGTGGTGTTCGTGTGCAAGGACGACCCCTCGCAGATCCGCGCCCACCTCGGCAAGCGCGAGGACATCTTCGGCGACGAGGGCGTCGAGGTCTTCCTCGACACCTTCCACGACCGCCAGCGGGCCTACGTTTTCGCCATCAACCCCTTCGGCGTGCAGCTCGACGGCATCTACACCGAGGGCCAGGGCTACCAGTTCGATTTCGACACGCTGTGGACCTCGGACGGCAAGCTGACCAGCGACGGCTACGTGGCGATGCTCGCCCTGCCGTGGAAGAGCATGCGCTTTCCCAAGGCGCCGCAGCAGGAGTGGGGGTTCACCCTGGCGCGCATCATCCCGCGCAAGAACGAGTTCGCCTACTACCCGCTCAACACCCAGCGCATCGCGGGCTTCGTCAACCAGTTCGCGACCCTCGAGATCCCGGAGGCCATCTCGCCTTCCCGCAACTTCCAGTTCATCCCCTACGCCGCCTATGGCCGCGCCCGGGTGCTGACCGACGACCCGGTGCGCGGGGCGCGCTACGAGACCGACGACGAGGCCCGCGCCGGCCTCGACGCCAAGTTCGTGCTGCGCGACGCGGTGACCGTGGACCTGACCGTCAACTCCGACTTCAGCCAGGTCGAGTCCGACGAGCCGCAGGTGATCGTCAACAAGCGCTTCGAGGTGTTCTTCCCCGAGAAGCGGCCGTTCTTCATCGAGAACGCCGGCTTCTTCACCACCCCGATCAACCTCTTCTTCTCGCGCCGTGTCCGCGAGCCGGACTACGGCGTGCGGGTCACCGGCAAGGAGGGCCGCTGGGTGTTCGGCGGCCTGGCGATCGACGACGTGTCGCCGATCGAGGAGGACTTCGGGCTGCTCGACGACGAGCGGGCGAAGATCGGCGTGGCGCGCGTGCAGCGGGAGTTCGGCGAGCGCTCCTTCGTGGGCTTCCTGGGCACGCGGCGCGACGTGGGGCCGTTCGCCGACAGCGTGGCCTCCTTCGATACCCGGTTGCAGATCGACGACAACTGGGCGTTCACCGCGCAGGCGGCCGCCAGCCGCTTCGAGCTCGACGGCGACGACGACCTCGACGGCGAGGCGTTCTACGCCGAGCTCGAGCGCAGCGGCCTGCACTTGACCTACACCGGCTTCTACACCGACCTCTCCGAGGACTTCCGCTCCGACCTGGGGTTCGTGCCGCGGCTCGACATCCGCCAGACTTCGCACAGCCTGACCTACCTGTTCCGGACTCCCGAGCACCCGACGATGGTGAGCCACGGCCCGACCCTGGCTTTCCTCGGCACCTGGGACCACGACGGCACCAAGCAGGACTGGGACGTGACCGCCTCCTACACCGTCAACCTGACCCGGGCGACGGCGATCACCCTCTCCGCCACCGAGGCCTACGAGCGCTTCCTGGACGAGGAGTTCCGGAAGGACCAGTACGCGATCACCGTCAGCTCCGAGCCCTACTCCTGGCTCACCGGCTCGATCTTCTACGCCCGCGGCGACGCCATCAACTTCATCCCGGCGGCGGGGCTCGACCCCTTCCTGGGCGATGGCGACACCTTGCAGGTGACGCTGACGCTCAAGCCCATCGACCGTTTCCGCATCGACAACACCTACATCTACAACGACCTCGCGACTCGAGGCCGGGTGTCGCCGGCGATCACCGGCGAGCGGACGATCTTCGTCAACAACCTCATCCGCAGCAAGTTCAACTACCAGTTCACGCGCGAGCTGTCGGCACGCATCATCCTCGATTACTTCGGGCTCTCGCCACGCGAGTCGCTGATCCAGCTCGGCGAGCAGAAGCGGTGGACCGGCGACGTGCTCCTGACCTACCTGCTCAACCCGGGCACCGCCATCTACCTCGGCTACACCGACAACTACGAGAACGTCCAGATCCTGCCCACCACGCCGCCGTCGATCGGCATCACCCACGACGCCGACACCTCCACCGGCCGGCAGTTCTTCGTCAAGGTGAGCTACCTGTTGCGGTTCTAGGGGGCTGCGCTTCTAGGGAGCACCTGCGGACAAAGGGGCGCGCCCGGGCTCGAGGGCTCGGGCGGGGTGCCCTCGCAGGGCCGAGGAGCAGCCCGCCTCGACTAGGAGCTCTTGTTCCGGCTCGGCAGCTTCTTCTTCCAGCAGATGGGGCAGGGACCGGGTCCGCGGTACTTGTGACCGCGGCTGCAGGTCTTCCAGCCACCGGCGTTCTGGGTCTTCGGCACGACAGGTTCTCCCTTTTTGTGGGTTACGCCAGCCACCGGCTGACGTGTGCTGCCGTCGGCAGCAATCCGCCATGGCAGGCATCGCCCTGAGAGCTGCAAGAAGGATGCGAACCTGCGCGTCTGCGGGGCTGACCGGGTAATATTTGTCTTCATGGCAGAACCGCTCCGGCGCCCGGCCGGCTGGCAGGAGATCCTCGATGCTCCCGAGGGGGTGAAGGCGGAGGTCATCGGCGGCGAGCTGATCCTGAGCCCGCGGCCGCGGCCGGCGCATGGGCGCGGCCAAGCGGCGCTCGCCGTGAACGTTTCGGGACCGTTCGATCTTGGCCGTGGTGGTCCCGGCGGCTGGTGGATCCTGATCGAGCCGGACGTCCTGTTCGGTGACCACGACATCGTGAGCCCAGACTTCGTGGGCTGGCGCCGATACAGGCTGCCCGTGCTTCCAGATGAGGCGCCGGTCGCAGTGGTGCCGAACTGGGTCTGCGAGATCCTCTCGCCGAGCACCGCATGCCGGGACCGCACCATCAAGTCGGACCTCTACCTGGAAGCCGGCGTTCCTTACTACTGGCTGCTGGACATGGACCAGCGCACGCTGGAGGCCTACGAAGCGCAGGCCGGCCGTTGGGTGCGCCTCGGCGCCTGGACGGACGG
Organism: Thermoanaerobaculia bacterium; assembly: GCA_044869805.1. Classification (GTDB taxonomy): domain Bacteria; phylum Acidobacteriota; class Thermoanaerobaculia; order Multivoradales; family SZUA-115; genus CAWDVR01. The sequence continues at coordinate 8,986 of JBIOXV010000122.1, forward strand.
CGACATCGTTCGTATCGCCCCCTTCGACGCCATCGAGCTCGAGGTCGGCACTCTCTTCCCCCCGGCTCCGGAGGCCTCCCTGTCCGAGCAGGGTCGCTGAGTAGCAGCGGTGGCTGTGAATGGACCGGTACGAGAATCTCAGTCGTGATTCAGGCGTGGTCGCGTACGAGATCGGGGACACCTCGATCACCGTCGAGTTTCGAGATGGAAGTCAGTATCTCTACGACTCCGTGCAGCCGGGCGAAGAGGCCGTGGAGGAGATGAAGAGGCTGGCCGTCACTGGCCTCGGCCTCGCCACCTTCATCAACCGCGCAGTGAGGAAGAACTACGCCCGGAAGTTGCGGTAGCGGACGAGGGGGGCCGGCGGATCCCAGGACGAGCCGATGAACCAGCTCGCCTCCTGGGTTGGGTTCACGGCGTCGCCCCGCGGCGAGCGCCAGTCACTGAGATGCCCGGCCGCCTCTGAGCGCCTCCCGATACGCCAGGGCGACAAACAGGATTGTCTCGAGGGATGCCTACTTCACTCGCTCGTAGTGGATATCCTCGAGCCAGGTTTCCTTGCCGTCGTGGTACCACGTCCAGCGCGTGCTGTAGTGGTCGCGGTCTTGGAAACGAACGACGAGCTTGTCCATGTGGCCCTGGTCGCGCGAGGGCAGGTTCACGCCGGACTGGAAGGTGAAAGTGACCACTTTTCCGCCCTCCTCGAACGCCGAGGCCACCAGCCGCGGAGCGTTGCCGGCCTCGCAGTAGTGGGTGACCAGCAGGTTCCTGCCATCCAACTGGAAGGCGCTCGCCATCGCGTTCTTGCCCTCGGTGTCGTCGGTGAAACGAGAGGTCTCGAGCAGGACCGAGCCGGCGGCGATCAAGCGCAGCTCGCTGGTATCGGTCCAGCCCTTGCTGCTCGCTCCGCGCCAGACGCCCTGCAGCTCGGAGAGGCGAGCGAAGGCTTCCCGCGCCGGGTCTGACGGCTCTGCCGCGTCGGCCGGGCTCGAGTCGAGACCGAGCAGGAGGATGGCGGCGGATAGCGCCAGACGGTAGCGGCGAGCTTCGGATCGGGGTGCGGCCATGGCGGGGTCTCCTTGGACGGCAGTCGAGGTTCGAGGATCTGGCCCTGTGTGGCGCATCCGCCTCCCAAGGTTGCATCGCCACCATTGGGTATGCTGCGATGCAACCCTCGGGGGCTCAGAACGCACTCATCGAGACCATGGACGATCATCGAGCGCCCGTGGACTCGAACGATGCCGCGCTGGTGGCGCTCTTCCTGCGCGGCGGCGACGAATCCGCCTTCCGCCAGCTTTTTCGCCGGCATGGCCCAGCGATGTACGCGCTGGCGACGAGGATCCTCGGCGACCCCGGACGAGAGGCCGAGGATGCGGTCCAGGAGGCCTGGGTCCGCGCCGCGAAGGGGCTAGCGAGCTTCGGCTGGCGCTCCAGCCTGCGCACGTGGCTGACCGGCATCACCGTCAATTGCTGCCGCGAGGTCCTGCGCTCGAGGCTGCGCGATCGGCATGAATCCATCGAGTCCGATCCCGGGGCGAATGCCGGGCCGAGAGACTCCGCAGCTCGCCTCGACCTCGAGCACGCGATCCGGATCCTGCCCGCAGGCTACCGCGCCGTGTTCGTCCTGCACGACATCGAGGGCTGGACGCACGCCGAGATCGGAGCCCGGCTGGGCATCGAGGCCGGAACCTCGAAGAGCCAACTCGCGCATGCCCGGCAAGCCCTGCGCGCGCACTGGCGCGCGTCGCCCGCCAAGGAGGACAGCCATGCACGGTGACGATGACCTGAGCCCGGGCGAGCGCGCCGCGCTGGCCGCGTTGGCACGCGAGATCTCACTCCCGCGTGGCCTCGAGGATCGTGCTGCCGTGGCGGTCGCGGGAGCACTGCGCTCGCGGCGCCGCCGCTCCCTGGCGGTGCGCGGCCTACTTGCCGCAGTGCTCACCGGAGCCGTCTTTGCCGCGGGCTTGGGGCTCGGAGAGCAACGGGCTCGCACCGCGGCCGGCGCGCCTGGCGCACGATTCCTTCTCGTGCTGCGCGAGGGCGCCGCGTTCCATCCCCCGGCCACGCTGTCGCAGGCGGCGCTGGTTCAGGAATACAGCGTCTGGGCCCACCAGTTGGGGAATGAAGGCCGCCTCGAGCTGGGCGAGAAGCTTGCGGATGCTGGCTGGCTATTGGGCGCGGAAGAGAGATCTTCTCCCCCGACCGGCGACGGCGTGATCGCCGGCTTGTTCATCGTGCGCGCGGCCTCCGAGGCCCAAGCTCTGGAGATCGGCCGTACCTGCCCACACCTGCGCTATGGCGGAGTGGTGGAGGTGCGGAGGATCGTGGAGACCTGAGCCCGCTGGCGCTCTGCGCGCCCGGCGGTGTCCGATTCGTTCAAGACGGAGGCGGCGAGGGACTGTAAGTTGCGCCGTAAGGGAGAATCTCGATGACTTCGAAGACTCAGCTTGCAGTCAGCCTCGCCGCCGCCCTGGTACTGAGCGCCACCGCAGCTCTTGCCGTCGCAGCCCCGCCTGTCCATGGCCTGGACGACCTCGCTTGGATCGCCGGTCGCTGGGCTGGGCAAAGCGGAGGGCTGGAGATGGAGGAGCTGTGGACCGAGCCCAAAGGCGGGCTGATGCTCGGCCTGCATCGCGACGTGATGTACGGCAGCGCGCGCTCCTTCGAGTTCCTCCGGATCGAGAGCACGCCGGAAGGAATCGTCTACCGCTCCAGCCCGAACGGCGCGCTGGCGACCACTTTCAAGCTGGTACGCCTGGAAGGGAAGCGGGTCGTGTTCGAGAACCCGGACCACGACTTTCCCACTAGGATCAGCTACTGGCTCGCCGCCGACGGTCAGCTCCATGCGCGGATCGAGGGCGAGCAGGGCGGCAAGAGCACCGGCGAGGAGTGGAGCTGGCGCCGCGTCGAATAGCTTTCAACCAATCGTAAGGCGGCACTCGCGGGCCTGCGCCCTGCTGCTTTTCGTCTTGGTCCATTACCTCCGACAAAGGAAGAATCATGGAAATGACCGTCAACGCGCTCAACTGGTTCGAAATCCCCGCTCTCGACTTCGCCCGCGCCAAGAGCTTCTACAGTGCCATCTTCGACTTCTCCATGCCAGAGATGCAGATGGGGCCGAACACCATGGGAATCCTGTTACACGATCAGGCAAATGGCGTAGGAGGCGCGATCGTCAAGGGAGAGGGGTACGTGCCATCGGAGGAAGGCTCTCTCGTGTATTTGTCCGCCGGCTCCGATCTGTCCGTGGTCTTGGCCCGTGTCGAGCCGGCGGGTGGCCGTGTGCTCGTCGGGAAGACGGAGATCTCTCCGGAGATGGGGTCTTTCGCGCTGGTCGTCGATTCAGAAGGCAACAAGATTGGTCTTCACTCTCCCCACTGAGCGGGATGGCGCTCGACCGGGGCGTTTTCCCGGGCCAGTGGACGCTCCCAGGAGGTGGGGTGGAGCCGGGTGAGGTCCTGCTGACCGCTCTCGAACGAGAGGTACGCGAGGAGATAGGCGCATGTGTGGTGAGTGCGAAACCCCTCTTCTTCAAGGACGGCTGCGTTGCCGGGCGCGCAGCGGGCTCAGCCCTCGAAGAACGAGGCGAGCCGGTGCCGGGAGGTGAAACAGCGCGATAGCGGCCCCTCACCGCGCAGGAAAGCGGTCGGGGCGGTGCCGGCGAGAGCGCGGAACTCTCTCGCCAGGTGCGCCTGGTCGGCATAGCCGCACTCCAGGGCGACATCCACCCACGGCCGCGAAGCAGTGCGCACCGCCCGCAGTACGGTCTGCAGGCGCACGATGCGGCTGAGGAGCTTCGGCGGCAGGCCCACTTCCTGCGCGAAGCGTCGGTCGAGTTGCCGCGGGCTCAACCCGGCCAGGCGTGCCAGGGAGTCGACCGGCAGCGCTCCTCGATCGCGGAGTAGCGCCGCCAGGGGAACCGCCATCCGCGCCGGTGGAGCGGCGCCGGCGCGCTCGAGCGCCCAGGCGAAAAGGTGCTCTACCCGAGAGCTGTCGTCCTCCTCGCTGGAGACTCGCTCCTCGAGGCGCGCCAAGCCGCGACCGAGCTCGCCCAGGGCCACCGAACGGTCCGTCAACTCGTGGAGTGGAACTCCCAAGAGGGGAAACGCGCCCCAGGGGCGGAAGCGCACGGCCATCGTCGAGAATCGCGCACGCGGTGCGAGCGACAACGGCCCGGTGAGCTGGCCGGCGACGTAACAGCGGAGCTGCTGCGTGGCGACCGAGCCGTCGATGCGAGCCCCCGGTTCCTCGCGGTGGACGATCAGCTCGACACAGCCGTCCGGCACCAGGTGCTGCGCGCCGAGCGAGTCGCCGCGGGCCAACCACGCGCACTCGATCCAGGGCGCCAGAGCGGCCGGTGGAGGGATCTCTCGGTAGTCCATCGCTTGCCGAGTCGTCCAGCAGCAGGAGTCTCGAGGCGCTTCCCCTCCTCTACACCCCTCCCAGCAGCCCCACCTTCGCCTCTTCCACCTGCTTCTTGTAGGCGGCGACGTCCGCCGCGAAGAAAGCGTCGAGCTCTTTCTGGAGGGACTCGAGGCGCTTGGCGCCGAGGTCGAGGTAGGCGAGCTGGCTAGGGCTCGGCGGGTCCCAGGACGAGCCGATGAACCAGGCCGCCAGCCCGATCGGGCTCATCACCTCGTCGTCCGGCGGGATGCCCTTGGTGTCGGGCGGCGTCCACAGGCGCTTCTCGAGCTTGGCGAGCCCCTCCTTGACCTTCTCGCCGGCCTTGATGAGCGGGTCGTCGTCGACCTTCTTCAGGTCCTTCTCGCCGCGGTCCTGCGCCGCCTGGCGCACTTTGGAGGCGACGAGGTCGATGTCGGCGCGCGTGCGCTGGATGCGGGTGATGGCCTCGACGGCGTGGTCGTTGAGCTCGCCGCTGCGCAGGATGGCCTGCCAGCGCCGCTCCCAATCCGCCGGGGTGTTGGCCGAGCGCGGGTCGGGAAGCACGGTCAGCGAGCCGCGCGCCGTCTGGTCGCCGTACTTGACGGTCACGCCATAGGTTCCCGGCGGCACCTGCGGCCCGCTGGGCTCCCAGGGCCGCGGCTCGTCGCGCGGTGGCAGCTTGAAGGCGTCGCGGGAGAAGTCCCACGCCACGCGGTTGACGCCGAGCTTGGCTGGCACTTTGAGGGTCCGCACCACGGCGCCGGTGGCGTCGGTGATCTCGATCGTCGCCTCGGGCTTCTCGGGCGGCTTAGCCTCCTTCGCCGCGCCCTCTTCGCCGCTCTCCTCGACCTTGCCGGCCTTCATCCCCTTCTCGGCCTTCTCCGCTTTGGCGCGCTCGGCCTGGCGCTCGCGCTCCTTGCGCACCCGCTCTTTCTTGTCGTCGGGCAGCGGCAGGCCGGGCATGCTGAGCGAGTAGGTGATCAGGGCGCCGTAAGCGCGGTTCTCGCCGCGGTACTCGCCGGCGCCGAAACCGAACCCGCCTTCCTCCGAAGCGCGCCAGTACTGCATCGCCGGCGCAGTGGGGAACAGGTGCAGCGGCTCTTTGAGCGCCTCGGCCGTGAGCTTGCGCAGCGGCGTCAGGTCGTCGAGCACGTACAGGGCGCGGCCGTGGGTGGCGATGATCAGATCGTGGTCGCGAGGATGGACGGCCAGGTCCATCACCGAGGCGGTCGGCAGGCCGTGGCGGAACGGGAACCACGAGGCGCCGCCGTCGAGCGAGACGAAGAGGCCGAGCTCGGTGCCCAGGAACAGCAGGTCGCGCTCCACCGGGTCCTGCTCGATCGCGAGCGCGTAGCCGCGCAGATCGGAGGTCGAGAGGCTGGTCCAGGTCTTGCCGTAGTCGCGAGTGCGGTAGACGTAGGGCGTCCAGTCGGAGCGGCGGTGGTTGTCGAGCACCACGTAGGCCTCGGCGGCGTCGAACCTGGAGGCCTCGACGTGGGGCACCCAGGTGTTGGCGGGCACCCGCGGCATGGCTTTCTCGACGCTCGTCCAGGTGGCGCCGGCGTCGCGGCTGACCTGCACCCTGCCGTCGTCGGTCCCCACCCAGATCACCCCCTGCTGCTTGGGGCTGGGCGCGATGGCGATGATGGTGCAGTGGTTCTCGGCCGCCGTCACGTCCGGGGTGAGGCCGCCGCTCTCCTTCTGCTTCTGCCACTCGGGGTTGTTGGAGGTCAAGTCCGGCGAGATGGTCTGCCAGGTCTCGCCGCGGTCGGTCGAGCGGTGCAGGAACTGGCTGCCGTAGTAGATGGTGGCCGGGGCGAACGGGTCGATCGCCAGGCCGGCGTTCCAGTTGAAGCGCAGCTCCGTCCCGTCGGCCGGTGGCGGCGGGCGGATAGCCCGGCTCTCACCGGTCTCGAGGTCCCAGCGGAAGAGGTAGCCGCCCTGCGACATCGAGTAGCCGATGGTCGGATCCTGCGGGTCGGGCTGCACGTCGAAGCCGTCGCCGCCGCCCACCGGCTCCCACATGTGGTTGCGCAGGCCGCCCTCGGTCCACGCCGAGCTGGGCCCGCGCCAGGAGCCGTTGTCCTGCAGGCCGCCGTAGAGGTTGTAAGGCGTCTCCATGTCGTAGGCCACGTGGTAGAACTGGGCGAGCGGCAGGTTGGAGACGAAACGGAAGCTCTTGCCGCGGTCCTGCGACACGGCGACGCCGCCGTCGTTGCCGGCGTAGATCAAATCCGGGTCGGTGGGGTGGATCCACATCGCGTGGTAGTCGCCGTGGATGTCGGCCCAACCGGCGCCGGGCAGCACCTTGGAGGTCTTGCCGCCGTCGTCCGAGACGCGGATGAGCTGCGCGATGGTATAGACGCGGTTCGGCCATGCGGGATCGACCCGCACGTCGTTGAAGTAGAACGGCCGGGGCGCCACGTCCGTCTCCTCGTTGACCGTCTTCCAGCTCTTGCCGCCGTCCTCCGAGCGCAGCAGCGCGCTCTTGCCGGCCTCGACCAGCGCGTAGACGATTTCCGGGTTGGAGCGCGAGAAGTCGATCCCGATGCGGCCGAGGTCGCCCTTGGGCAGGCCGTCTTCCTCCTGCTGCCGTTTCCAGGTGGCGCCGCCGTCGTGAGTGATGTAGAGGCCGGAGCCGGGGCCGCCCGACTTCATGAACCAGGGCCAGCGCCGGAACTGCCAGAGGCCCGCGAGGAGCTTCCGCGGGTTCGAGGGGTCGATGGCCAGCTCGCCGCAGCCGGTCTTCTCGTCGAGGTAGAGGACTTTCGCCCAGGTCTTGCCGCCGTCGGTGGTCTTGAACACGCCGCGGTCGGGGTTCTCGCCCCACTCCTGGCCCATGGCGCAGACGAACGCCACGTCGGGGTCGGCCGGGTGGAGGAGGATGCGGTGGATGCGCTCCGTCTTCTCGAGCCCCAGGAGCTGCCAGGTCTCGCCGCCGTCCAGCGTGCGGTAGATGCCCTGTCCCACCGAGGCGCTGTTCCGGGGGTTGCCCTCGCCGGTGCCCACCCAGACGATCGCCGGGTTGGGCTGATAGATGGCGAGCGCGCCGATCGAGTGCACCGGCTGGTCGTCGAAGATCGGCCGGAAGGACAGGCCGCCGTTGGTCGACTTCCAGACCCCGCCAGAAGCGGCCCCTACATACACGGTCTCCGGGTCGGAGACCACGGCGTCGATGGCGGGAACTCTGCCGCTCATGCCCGCGGGGCCGATCGAGCGCGCCTCGAGGCCGGCCAGGAGATCGGGCTCGATGGTGGCGGCGCCGGTGGGCGTCGAGAGGCAGAGCAGGGCGGCGGCGAGCACCACCCAGGACAGGCTGCGGCGAGCGAGAGGGCTCCTCATCATCATCTCCTTCGCGGACGGCGGAACAGGCGCCTATCATAGTAGTAGATCGCCCTGGTGGCTGTAGGAGCGCCCTCCTCGCCAAAGCACCGGCGTCTGTGGAAGACTTACTACACGGATCGGAGGACGCGAGTGCGAGCATCCAAGACATTGCTGCCGATCGCCTGGGGCCTCTGCTCCTCGCTGATGGCCTGCCTCGCCGCGCAGGCGCAGCCGGCCGACCTCCGCGCGCGAGTCGAGGCCCACGTTTCCGCCCACCAGCAGGCCATCGTGCGCGAGCTGGCGGAGCTGGTGGCGATTCCCAACGTCGCTGCTGACCGCGTCAACATCCGCCGCAATGCCGAGGCGCTGGTTTCCGTGCTCGGCAAGCGCGGCTTCGCGGGCGAGGTGCTGGAGACCGACGGCAACCCGCTCGCTTACGGCGAGCTCAGAGTACCGGGCGCCGCCCGTACGCTGCTTCTCTACTGCCACTACGACGGCCAGCCGGCCGATCCCGCGCGCTGGCAGCAGGCGAGCCCCTGGCAGCCGGTGATGCGCACCGGGCGCCTCGATCAAGGAGGCCGTGAGGTCGCCGACTTCCTGGCCCGCGACCGCTACGAACCCGACTGGCGCCTCTACGCCCGCTCGGCCTCGGACGACAAGGGGCCGATCGTCGCCCTGCTGGCGGCGATCGACGCGCTCTCCGCCGCCGGCATCGCGCCGACCTCGAACCTGCGCGTCATCCTGGAGGGCGAGGAGGAGGCCGGCAGCCCGAGCCTGGTGCCGGCCATCGCCCGCTACCGCGACAAGCTGGCCGCCGACCTGATGCTGATCTTCGACGGCCCGGCGCACTTCACCGGCCAGCCGACCCTGGTCTTCGGCGCGCGCGGCATCGTCACCCTGCAGCTCACCGTCTACGGCCCGAAGGTGGGCGTGCACAGCGGCAACTACGGCAACTGGGTGCCGAACCCGGCGCTCGCCCTGGTGCACCTGCTGGCCTCGATGAAGGGCGAGGACGGCAACGTGCTCGTGGCCGGCTTCTACGACGACCTCGTGCCGCTCACCGCCGAGGAGCAAGCTCTGCTCGCCGCCGTGCCCGAGGAGCCGGAGCGGCTGCTCAGGAGTTTCGGCATCGCCGCGCCTGAGAAGCCGGGCCTCCCGCTGCAGCAGGCCCTGCAGCGCCCGACCTTGAACGTCCGCGGCCTGGCGAGCGCCTACGTGGGAGCCCAGGCACGCACCATCATCCCGGACCGCGCGGTGGCCGAGATCGACGTGCGGCTGGTCGAGGAGACGCGCGCCGAGGACATGGTGCGGCGGGTGCGCGAGCACGTGGCGGCTCGAGGGTTCCACCTGGTCGACGCCGACCCCGACGACGCCACCCGGGCGAGCCAGGCTCGCATCGCCCGGCTCACCGCCAGCCGTGGCACCAGCGCCTTCCGCACCTCGCCCGTCGCGCCGGGCTCGAAGCGCCTGATCGAGGCTCTGGCCCGCGCCTGGGGCGAGCGGCCGGTAGTCATTCGCACGGCGGGAGGCACGGTGCCGATCGCGCCGTTCATCGAGGCGCTGGGCTTCCCGGCGGTGCTGCTGCCGACCGTCAACTTCGACAACAACCAGCACGAGGAGAACGAGAACCTGCGCCTCGGCCACCTCTGGCAGGGCATCACCTCGATCGCCGCCGTGCTGACCATGGAGCCCGCGGGCGCCCCCACGGGCGCCCCCACGGGCGCCACGGAGACCGAGCCGAGATGACGAAGATCGCGACTGTGCTGTTGACCCTGGCGCTCGCCGTGGGCGCCCTCACCGCCGGGACGGCGCTTGGCGGCTCCGAGGAAGGCAAGGGTGTCGAGGTCGACCTGCTCCTCGACCAGCGCATCCCGATGCCGGACGGCGTCGAGCTGTCGGCGCGGATCTGGCGGCCGGTGGACCAGAAAGCGCCGCTCCCCGTGGTCTTCGTGCTCACGCCCTACGTCAACGACGAGCAGCACAAGCGGGCGCTCAAGTTCGTGGAGGCCGGCTACGTATACGTGAGCGTCGACCGCCGCGGCCGCGGCGAGTCGGGCGGCGAATTCAACCCGCTCTACGACAACGGGACGGACGGCGCCCAGGTCGTCGCCTGGCTGCGCCAGCAGCCGTGGTGCGACGGCCGGGTGGTGATGCGCGGCGGCTCCTACCGCGGCATGACGCAGTGGCAGACGCTGGCCGAGAACCCGGCCGGCCTCGCTGCCGCGGTGCCCACCGCGGCGGTCTACCCGGGCCTCGACTACCCACAGCCGAAGGGCATCTTCATGAGCTACATGGCGGAGTGGCTCGCCTTCACCCAGGGGCGGGTCTCGAACCGCACGCTGTTCGAGGACGGCGATTTCTGGCACCGCAAGTTCCTGCGCCTCTACCAGGACCTGGCGCCGTTCGCCGAGCTCGGCAGGCGCTCCGGTATCGACACCCGGATGTTCGACCGCTGGCTCGAGCACCCGTCCTACGACGCCTTCTGGCAGGGCCACAACCCGACGCCCGAGGACTACCGAGCGATGGACCTGCCGCTGCTGTCGATCAGCGGCTACTTCGACGGCGACCAGCCGGGTGCGTTGCGCTACTACCGTGAGTTCATGCGCCACGCCTCGCCCGCGGCGCGCGGCAAGCACTATCTGCTGATCGGCCCCTGGGACCACCCCGGCACCCGCTACCCCAAGAAGGAGCTCGGCGGGCTCGAGTTCCCGGAGCAGGCGGTGCTCGATCTCGACCAGCTTCACGTCGACTGGTACGACTCCCTGCTGCGCGGCAAGCCGCGCCCGCCGGCGATCAAGGACCAGGTCACCTACTACGTGATGGGAGCCGACGAGTGGCGCTCGGCACCGAGCCTCGAAGCTCTGACCCAAAGCACTCTGCGCTTCTACCTGGCCTCGGACGGCGGCCGCGCCGACGATGTGTTCCACTCCGGCTATCTGCTCGACGCGCCCCGCGAGCGCCAGGCACCGGACGCCTTCCGCTACGACCCGCGCGAGCGCGCGGCGGCCGAGGGCTACCTCGACAAGGTCGAGGACTACCACCTCGACTCCCGCGAGGCGTTCCTCGAGGGAAGGCTGGTCTACCACAGCGCGCCGCTCGCGAAGCCGGTGACCCTGGCCGGCAACGTCGAGCTCACCCTGCAGCTCGCCATCGACGTGCCGGACACCGACGTGGCCGCGGTGCTCTATGCCATCGAGCCCACGGGCCGGAGCCTCTTCCTGGGTTGGGACATGGTGCGCGCCCGCTACCGCGAGAACCCGAGCGAGGCGAAGCCGGTGCCGGCCGGGGCCGTGCTGCCCTACACCTTCGACGGCTTCTGGTTCACCGTCCGGCGCCTCGCCGCCGGCACCCGCCTGCGCCTCGTCGTCGGCCCCCTCGACTCACCAGACTGGCAGCGCAACTTTAACTCCGGCGGCAAGATCGGCTTCGAGACCGAGGCCGACATCAGGGTGGCCAACGTGCAAGTGTTCCACGACGCCGCTCACCCCAGCGTGCTGGAGCTGCCGGTGGGGGAGTAGGGCACTACTTGGCTGTCCCTTCAGGTTCACGGGGCTCGGGGACCCGCCGGTGCGCCGGTGCGCCGGTCGGGCTCGTTTGACGGAGCTCGGCGATGAGTCGCCGCGCCGCGGTGACGGTCCGTTCCACCAAGCTGTCGAGCCCGGCTTGGGCGTCCCCGCCCGCGAGCGCAGGGTCAGCGGAAGTGGTGGGCGAGGGTCTAGCTCGCGCCCGCGGGCCTTGCTCGCAATGCCGGTAGAGGCACTCGAGCTGGCGGGCGAGCTCCAGGTCCCGCTCCGTGATCCCTTCCTCCAGGTTGCGGATGGTCAGCCACACTCGCGCTCTTTCCAGGGTGAAAAGCGGCCACTGGCGGCGGCCGTGAGACCACAAGCTCGCCGCGGTCAGGAACCGAAACGCGCGGCCCGGCGTAACGAAAACCAGCTCACGCGACAGGCTCAGCCGGCTGCTGTGAAGCACCCACTCGCGCAGAGTCTGCATCTCCCAACCGAGCTGCTCGAAGGAGAGTCGGGCCGGGGCCGCGGGAGTTTTCACGGCGCACCTCGCTGGGGTCTCTTGCGCCGGGGCCGTGACGGCCGCTTGGGCTTGGCGCCAGGGACCTCCGCTACCGGGCGCGGTGCATTTCCTCCCTCGTGCCGGCTCTTCCGTAGCCAGCGGTCCACCGCGGATAGCCCCTGCAACCGCGCGTCCGTCCACTCGCGGGCATCGGCGCGCAGGCCGATCTCCACTCGGGCCTCGACGGCTGGCTCCAGGATGAGAGTCAATCCGTTGGCGAGAGGAATCGTGGCCTGCCCCAGGCTCCTGCGGGTCCTGGCGATGAAAACGGACTTCCATTCGGCGAAGTGCCAGCCTGGCAGGCGGGCCAGGCAGCGCTCGATGCGTCCTTCCTCGCGCCTCTTGCGGGCCGTGCTCACGGCAGCCCTTCCCGGGCCGCGGCGGCCGGTGGGTCGACTCCTGGAGGGGTGGTGCAGGCGGAGGGGGACGAAACCGGGGACGAGGCAACCCCGGTGGCGAGAAACGAGGACGAGGCGAGGGCCGCCGTGGCCCGGGAAGACCCAGCGAGCTTCATTGTCCGAAGACGGACTTTAATCTACATATTCTAGCTCCGTCAATCCTGGGCACGCCGTCGAGGGGTCGACTCAGCTTGCGCGGTGAGCGGCAGAGCTTGGGTGGCCCGGCGTCGCGGCGGCGCTGAGCGGCAGCCTGCCGGAGGCTGTGCTCCCTGCGCTCCTTCTGAGGAACGAATGATGCCGCGCACCGGCGAGGTTGCCCGGACAGCGGCGGCGGAACCGCCTGGGGCGGAAGTACCGAGCCCTACGCTATGAAGCGCCCCTGCGAGCCGCGGCGGCCGGCAGGGGCGAGCCGGCCCTTCAAGTCGGCCACGAGCCGAGCGACGGCATCGGCGGAGAGCGCCTCGCGCCGCGCGGCCTCGACGAAGAGGAGTAACGCGGCCGAGGCCTCGCGAGGGATCTGCTGCGCCACGAAGACCGGCAACATCTCCTCCGCCAGTGCCCGTACCTCCGCTGTGCGGCCGAGCTGGAGGTGGGCGAGCGCCAGCTCGAGCCCGGCGAGCGCCGCATCGAAGGCGAGGCCACGATTCGTGAATTCGGTACGCACCAGGTCGAAAGCCTCGGCGGCGGCCTTCCAGTCTTTCTGGTGCGCGAGGACACGGCCAATGACCCAGGCGACGCGAACCTGGAGGACTCTATCGCCGCTCGCGGCGTAGAGCGGCAGTAGGCCGGTGAACAGGCCGAGCGCGCGCTGGATGCGACCCGCTTCGGCCACGCAGAGAGCCAGGTTGTGCAGGGCGCCGAGGGCAAAGGCGGGGTCGTCGCCGGGGGAGACGGCCTGCGCTGCCTGGACTGTCAACGGGTACGCGGCGGCCGGATCTCCGGAGTAGAGGTAAACGAGGCCCAAGTTGAGCTTTGCTCGCGCAGCAAGCCGGCCTTCCTGGAGCACGGTATAGAGGGCCACGGCCTCCGCAAGGGCTGCCAGCGCATCCGCCAACCGGCTTTGGTCACGGCGGAGCGGCGCTTTGAGCCGTAGGATGCCGGCGCGCAGATGCAGGTCATCGGTGCCCCGGTCCCGATGTAGCTCCGCCCGTGCAAATGCGCGATCGGCCGCCGGAAGATCTTCAGCGATGCGGCGGGTGTTGCCCAGGTGCGCCCAGGCCTCAGCACGCAAATCCTCGATGACCCGCCTGTACGGTCCGCGCGAAGGTAGCCTTGCAGCCAGTCGCGCAGCAGCGGCTGCGGCGGCGTGGTACTGGCTGGGTAAGGAGTGGCGACTCTGATAGCCGTCGCGCAGCAATCGGCGCAGGACGAGAATTGCGTTGCTCGGGCGGCGGCCGCTAAGGCTCATCCGCTGCTGGGCCGGTGTCAGGCGAAGGAGCCTCGCAGCAGCCTCTTCGACCGCCTCGGCGCCCAGCGGACAGCCGACAGCGCTGAGCGCCCCTTCCTTGGCGCGGCGAACGCTCTCCCCGTAATTCGCCGTTTCCATGGCTTGATGCGCGAAGGATAACGAAAAGAGCTGGCCAGCGAAAGGCGCCATGAGCAAGGAGCTTAGGGCACGACCCCGCTCCAGCCAGCCTGACCAGCGCCCTTCTGAGTGGGTTTCAGCCTTCGGGATCCCAGCCTGGCCCCGCGTCTGTGCAGGCCGCGGCCCCACACCACGGCGGCCCTGGGGGCAGATCCTCGAGGCCTGCGGCATCCAAACCCGGACCTTCCTTCGCGCAGCCTTCCGGCGAAGAGAGCGGAGACTGCCAGGTTGCGAGGTCGGAGAACCAGCCCGCGAGATCCTGCCAGACGCCTCGCACCTCACGCTCGAAGATCGAAGTCGCGCTTCGCGGAGCGGCATGGGCGGCCGGCGCGGCGAGCGCGACCGCGACGATCATCGCGATGACGATGCGGCAAGGCGAGCGGTGCATATGCCCTCCGAAACCCGCACGACAGCGCCCGGGGCCACCGTGGCCCGGCCCCCGTGCCGGGGCATTCAGGTGGATTCTCGCTGCAAAAGCACATCTCGGCGCCAGATTGCAAATCGCGATCGCGACCTGAATCGCTCCCAGCCAGGCGAGCCCGCTGGCTGGCTTCCTATCCTCAGGCACACGGCGGCGCAGCAACCGATGAGAACGGGCTCGCTTTCTCGGGGGAAACGAAGGACTCGCGTTTCTGCCACGGGTGTGGGGCGGCCGCGGACAGGCGGCAGGCGTGACCACTCTCGCTGTTTCCGTCCGGCGCGCCTCCCGAGCGACTGCCGAACCGGCGGGCGTATTGACCGGCGCTGACACAGTGCGCTCGGTCGTCGGTGGCCCACCTTTCTGTAGGATAGAGTCCAGCTTGATGACTCAGCCGAATCTCGAGGAGGCAAAGGCGCAGGCGGCAGATCTCGCCCGGCGCCTCAAGCAGCAGCTCCGGGAGAACCGGGCCAAAACCACGCAGGTGAGCCGGGCGCTCGGCTATGCGCCGGAGTACCTCGGTCGCGCCCTGCGCGGAGCCATCGATCTCAAGCTGGTGGATGTGTTCGCGGTGCTGCGGGTGCTGGGCGTTTCGCCGCGGACCTTTCTCGCCCGCCACTACCCGCTGGCCGGGGGCACGGTCCAGCCCGCCACGGAGGTGAGCGGCGTGCTGCTCGAGGTCCAGGCCCTGCTGGACCGCGCCGCCGGTCCACAGAGCGTGCCCGAACCCGAGGTTATCGACGAGCGGGCCGCGGGCCTCCTTCGCGGCCTGATCTCCCGCGCCGGCAAGACGCAGCGGTCCGTGGCCCGCGAGCTCTCGATGAGCGAGCTCGCCCTGGGCGAGATCCTGCGCGGCCGGGCGAACCTGCGCGCCTGGCACGTGTTCGCCGTGCTCGCCACCACGGGCACCTCACCGGCCGTGTACTTCCACGACCTGCTCGCGGCGGGTGGGGGCGAGCCGTTTCTCGCCGGCGAGGCGGCGGGCGAGCTGACCGAGCTGCTCCAGCGCGCGCTCGAGGCCTTTGCAGAATCGTTTGAGTCAGCCAGCGGAGAGGAGCCCCGGCGCGCACCACCGGGGAGAGCTGAGGCGAACGATGAACCGGGCCGAAAGGCGCCGTCGCGACGCTCGTCCAACCTGGTAGCGAAGCCGCGCACGAGGCGGCAGGCCGGCCCGAAGCCGCCGCGGCTCCCAAGCTCCCGGGTGCGGCGACCGCGGTGAGGCCCGCCGCCGAGCTATGGGTCGAGAGGAGTCTCGGGAAGCGGCTTGCGGCGGTCGATCCTGAACACGACCTCCCCGCCGGGAGCGAGCGTCAGCCACTCCTCCCCCGCCGCGAGCTGGCCGGAGCAGGCGAGCTGCGCCACCACCCACCAAGGGGCGTGGGTGCGGATGGCGGAGTAGCGGCCGGCCGCCACCTGGCTGACCACCATCTCGGCGAGCCCCGGCTGCAGCAGACGGTCACCCGAGTCGCGGGTCCGGCTGAAGTTCCACTGGGAGAAGTCGTCCGAGGTGAGGAAGCCGCCTTCCGCATTGGCGACGATCAGTTCATCGTCCGGCGGGCGCACCGGGTTCGGCACGAAGTGCTTTTCGAGTCGGACCGTGCCCGGCGGTCCCGCTGGAAGCTGGATCTCGAAGTCGCCCTCTGCTGGCAGGGCCACGCAGCCGGACCACAGGAGCTCGGTGGGCGCCTGCACCACGGCCACGCCGAGCACGGCCTCCTTGGGCACCTCCACCTGGAACCGGCCCTGGAAGTCGGCCCTCGCCCAGGCGCTCGCTCCACCGACGGCCGTGGGGATCAGGAGGCTCACTTCGGCGCCAGGCACCGGCTCCTGCCGGGCGGAGACCACGCGGCCGGAAATCTCGCGCCGCGGGCGCAGGATCAAGGTGAACCATGCGCCCTGTGTGCCCGGCTCGACCGGCACCATCTCCGACTCCCCGAAGTCCGGGTGGGAGGCCGACAGGCGGCCGGTCCTGCCCGGCACAGCATCGAGCCGGAACCGGCCTTCCTCATCCGTGGTGGTCGAAACCGCGAGCCCTTCGCCGAATCCTGCTCCCACCGTGGCTCCGGTCACCGGCTTGCCGGCCGCGGTGGTCACGTCCCCCTCGATCGCCGAACCCTCTAGCTCGAGCTCGACCCGTAGCACCCCGTCGACCGGTTCGGCTTCTGTCACCAGCACCCGGCGATGGATTGGAGGCTCCTCAGCATCGACTTCGGCGGTGAAGAAGGGGAAAGGAAGCTTGGGTATCCAGCCGTGGAACTTCCCTTCGGCGTCGCTGGTGAAGGTGTGAGCGAGCCCGGACCAGAGCGTGATCCGCGCCACGAGCGGCTCGCGGTGGAGACGGATGCGGCCGTCCACGAGCACGGCTGCGACCGGGACCGGCACGTCCCCGTCTTCGGTCAGCTTGAAGAGGTGGAGGCTGTGAGAGCGGTTGTCGCCGTCGTACACTTGGACGCTGCTATCGCCCGGCGCTACCTTGGCGTAGGTGGCGCTGCCCGACTCGTCCGTTTCCCGGCTGGCCTCCGCTTTCCACGCGGCCGTCGCACCTTCCCTTGGCCAGAGTTCCACGCGCCAGGGCCTTCCCAGGGGATCCTGAGGCGGGGACAGCACGAGGCGGACGGTAAGAAAGCGCCCGAGCGTCAGGTCCCGCAGGCAGGTCTCGCTGTCGGCTCGCAGCTCCAGGGGCTCGACCACCCCCACCGGTCGTGCGCCCTCGGGGTCGTGCAGCTCGAGGCGATAGATCCCGGCCGCCGCTCCAGGAAGGTGGAAGAACCCACGAGCGTTGCTGGTTGCCTCCAGGGCCAGCCGCTCGAACTTCGGCGGAGTGGCGTCGTCCGGGGGATCGGGCAGCCTCGGCGGCTTGAGCTTTGCCTGGATGCCGGCCATGGGGGCGCCGGTCTCCTTGTCGCTGACCCAGCCGCAGAGCGAGCTCCCGGCCCAGAGGCGAAGCGGCGCCGGCGGTGACACGCTCCGCCTTCCTCGGGCATCGAGGCCCCAGAGGTAGGCCGGCCCGAAACCCTCGGCGGCCATGCGGACGTCGAGCAGGGCCTGGGGAATCGTCCCCTCGAAGCGGCCTTCGGTGATGGGGAGGATCTGAGAGAAGTCGAACGCCGCGCCGTCCTTCCGCTCCGCGAACCCACCTTGCAGCACGACCTGCGCAGGCAGGCGGGCGCCGGGCTCGGCCGCCTCCAGCCGGGCCCGCAGCGTGGCGGCAGGCCAGGCTTCCAGAACGACGTTCTGCGGCCCGGACGCCGCCTCTACCCCCACCTTGGAGCACCAGATTTCAGCGCTCCGGCAGGTGATCCACCAGCTCTGCCGAGCCGGAAGCCAGAGCACCGGCTCCTCTGCCAATCGGGTGGGGGGAAGGCTCAGCGGCGGCGCCGAGGCCTCGCCGCTGCCGGGTTCCAAGACGAGGACGACCGCCTGCTCGGAGTCGAGCGCCTGCCCCGCGGCTGGCTGCACGCCGACGTGCACCGGTGCCAGCCCGGCCGAGAGCAGGAGGAGGGCCTCGGCAAGGATCGACATCGCGCGGCTCCCGGCCTGCGGCGCTACCGACCACCGCCGACCGGCTGGCCGCTGCGAGTGACCTCGGGCTCACCGGGGCGGATGCTGGTTTCGAACGGCGGACCGCCGCCGCTGCCGGGCGGAGCCGGACCCTGGCAGCCGTCCGGGTCCCCGGGGTAGTGGCTCTGAATGCAGGAGACACCGCCAAGGAAGCAGGATTGGGTCTCCCGGCCCTGCGAGTCGTACGCCGAGACGACATTACATGTGCTGCTTCCGGTCTGTCCCGGGACCTCACGCACACAGGCGGCGGTCCGCATGCCGGTTTGAGGATGAGTGCCAGTGTCACATTCATAGCACCAGAGCCGGGGCGCAGGGGCCTCCGCCCAGACGTTTGATGCCACGATGGAACACAGGAGCGAGAGCAGGAGCAGACGGCGAAGGCTCATCCTTTCCTCCTTTGAGACTGCTACCAATTCCCTCTGATTGCAGATGGACCCTAATATACCGAAACCGGCCCTGTCAACTCCCGCATTGCACCTAGAAAGGAAGGAAGCGATTTCTGCTAGCCGCGGAGCTGTGGGCCGCTCCCGCTGGGGGGCCAGACGATGGCGCAGGAGCTCAACGAGCTCGCCCCAAGCTCCCTGCGGTCGGTATCGGCAGGACCTATCGGCGGGAAGAGGTCTGAGTAGGCGCGAGCTGGAAGAAGCGGCGGCGCAGCGAGGGCGGGCGGGCTACTCCCGCCCCGTCGCCGCCCTCTCGATCTTCTGACGGTACTTCCGCTCCAGCATCTTGTGACGGTCGTCGAGGTCGACGGCACGGCCTTCGATCCACATGCGGATGACTCTCTGGCCCAGCATGTCCATGACGTCGCCGCGCGAGACGAAGAGGGTGGCGCTCTTGCCCACCTCGAGCGAGCCCTGCTTTTCGGCGAGGCCCAGGATCTCGGCCGCCGAGAGGGTGATGGAGCGCAGCGCCACGTCCTGGGGCAGGCCGAAGGCCGCGGCGTAGCCCGCCTCGAGCGGCAGATTGCGCTGGTCCCAGGCCGAGCCCTCGAGGTGCGAGAGGCAGAAGCGCACGCCGGCCTGGTGGAGGAGGGCCGGCAGCTTGAAGGGGAGGTCGTAGTCGTCGTCGGCCCGCAGGGGCACGGCGGTCGTCGAGCTGACGATCACCGGCACTCCGTGCTGCTTCAGGAGGTCGGCGGCGAGGTGGGCTTCGCGCCCGCCCACCAGCACCAGGCGCAGCTTCTGCTCCTGGGCGAAGGCTACGGCCTCGACGATCTGCCGGTAGTCGTCGGCCAGCACGTAGACCGGCATCTCGCCGCGGAACACCGGCCGCATCGCCTCCCAGCGCGAGTCCACGACCGTGGCCTTGCCGGCCTCGCGGGCGAGGTGGTAGTTGCGCGCCTCGGCGAAGGCCTGGCGAAGGGTCCGCCGCGCCTCGGCGAGCTCCTTCTTCTGCTCCTCGACCGACTCTTCGACCCACGGAGCCTGTACCACGGCGGCCGGCGGCCACACGACCTCCAGGCCGTCGACCAGCTTGGCGGCCGCGTCCTCCTTGGTCCAGCCGTCGAGGTGCGCGAGGAAGCCGCGGCCGGCGATCAGCCCGCCGACCGGCGACACTTGCACAGTGGTGATGCCGTGCGAGCGCACGGTGGGGATGAGCTCGGAGTCGGGGTTGAAGGCCACGTGCGCCGCCACCTCGGGGCTGACGCCGCCCACCTCGCGCTGGTCGTCGGTGGCGCGCACGGCACCGATCTCGGTCAGGCCGAGGGTGGTGTGCGGCGCGATCAGGCCGGGGTAGACGCGCTGGCCTGAGACGTCGATCACCTCGGCGCCGGCGGGCGGCGCGAGGTTCTTGCCGATCGCCGTGATGCGCCCGCCCTCGAAGACGAGGTCGGTGGCCGGCAGCACGCCCGAGGACACGGTGTAGAGGTCGCCGCCTTGGAGCAGCACCGGCCTTGCCTGCGCCTTCCCGGGCACCTGGTCGTGGGCGAAGGTGGCGCTCGCCGCCCCCAGCAGCAGCACGATGAGGACCCAGGTGGCGGCAGAGGCCCCACCCGCTGCGGGCCCATGAGGATTCGAACGAGGCTCGAGTGCTCTCCTGCCGCGGTGCTCGAGCTCCCTGCGGGCGGCCTGCGCTCCTTGCAGCAGAGTCACTCTGGCGCCCGCGGCCCCCCGCTTGCCGTCAGTTCTCATCGTGCCCATGCCACACGTCCTCCACGTCGTCGCAGTGCCACTGCTTCTCGTTGCGCCGCGCGCTCCACTCCGAGCGTCCCTGATCCTCGCCCGAGGCGAGCACCTTCTCGATCAGCGCCTGGCGCTCGGCGGCGTCGGCTTTGCGCAGCTCGGCGTCGCGCTCGAGGGTGAACATCGGCGCGCCGTCCACCCAGGTCTCGACGGCACGGGTGTAGATCGACAGCGGGTTGCCGTTCCAGATCACGAAGTCGGCGTCCTTGCCGGCTTTCAGGCTCCCCACGCGGTCGTCGATCTTGAGCTGGATGGCGGGGTTCAAGGTCGCCAGCTTCAAGGCCTCGGCAGGCTCCATGTCGCAGTACATCACCGACTTGGCCGCCTCCTGGTTGAGCCGCCGGATCGCTTCCTCGGAGTCGGAGTTGATCGAGGTGACGACGCCGGCTTGGGTGAGCAGGCAGGTGTTGTAGGGGATGGCGTCGTAGACCTCGAACTTGTAGGCCCACCAGTCGGCAAAGGACGAGGCGGTGGTGCCGTGGGCCGCCATCTCGGGCGCTACCTTGTAGCCCTCGAGGATGTGGGTGAAGGTCTGCACCTTGAAGCCCAGCTCCTCGGCGAGGCGGATCAGCATCAGGATCTCGCTCTGCACGTAGGAGTGGCAGTGCACGAAGCGCTTCGATTCCAGGATCTCGGAGAGCGCCTCGAGCGTGAGGTCGCGGCGCGGCGGCACCGTGCGCTGCCGCTCGGCGGCGGAGAGGGCCGCATAGCGCTTCTGCCGCTCGCCGTACTCGCGGGCGGCCAGGAAGGCGTCCTTGATCAGGGTCTCGACGCCCATCCGGGTCTGCGGGTAGCGGATGGTGACGTTGCTTCCCCAGTTGGACTGCTTGACGTTCTCGCCCAGCGCGAACTTGATGCTGGGCGGCGCGCCCGCGAGCTTCATCTCCTCGGCCGCGGCGCCCCAGCGCATCTTCACCACCTGTGCCTGGCCGCCGATCGGGTTGGCCGAGCCGTGCAGGAGCTGGGCGGCGGTCACGCCACCGGCGAGCGCGCGGTAGACGCCTACGTCGTCGGGGTCGACCACGTCGCCGATGCGCACCTCGGAGGTGATGGCGTGGCTGCCCTCGTTGACGCCGCGCGAGATGGCGAGGTGGGAGTGCTCGTCGATGATGCCGGCGGTGACGTGCTTGCCGGTGGCGTCGATCACCCGCCCGCCGGCCGGGGCGCGCAGCCCCTTGCCCACCGCCGCGATCTTGCCGCCTACGACCAGCACGTCGGCCTGCTCGAGTATGCCCTCGGCCTCGTTGGTCCACACGGTGGCGTTTCTGACCAGCACGTCCTCGCGGGCGGGCCGCTCGTCGAAGCCGAAGGCGGCGTTGGGGGAGGTCAGGCGCGAGACCAGCGGCCGGGAGTCCACCTCCGCTTCCCGCTTGCGCCGTTCCTCGGCCCGCTGCTCCCAGCGCTCGGACCCGTTGCCGCCCGTGGCGGGCGGTTTCTCCAGCCGGCCGAGGGTGAAGGGCACCCGCCGGCCGTCCGCGAGCGTGGCCTGGCCGGTGAGCTCGCCGCCGATCGAACGCACCGTGAAGCGCACCGGGGCAGGGGGATCGCCGACCTTGGCGGTGAAGGAGATCCCCTGCGGCCAGGTGCTGACGTTCTCGAGGTCGTCGGAGCGCTCGCCGGTCAGGAGCTTGCCGCGCAGGCGCTCGTTCTCGCCGGAGATGGTGAGCTCGTGCTCCTGGCCCACGAGGGTGAAACGCCAGGCGCCGCGGAAGTCGAGGGCATCGACCGGCGTCGCCTCCTTCGCCACCCTCCCGCCCACGTAGGTCGCCAGCACGCGCGCGCGCTCGCTGAACGGGTCGCGGTCGGCAACGAAGAAGTCGGCGCGCTTGCCGGGCTCCAGGGTGCCGAGCTCGCGGCCCAAACCGGCGAGCTCGGCGGGCACCGTGGTCAGGGCCGCCAGGGCCTTCTCCTTGGCCAGCCCGCGGCGCACCACCTTGCGCAGGTTGTCCCAGAATTCCTCGCCGTCGCGCAGCTTGTGGCCGGTGAAGGCGAAGCGCACGCCGCGCGCGTCCAAGAGCGCCGCGGTCGAGGGCGCGCGCTCCCAGTGCCGGAGGTCGGCGAGCGTCACGTCGAGGCCGTCCTCGTAGCTGCGCACCGGCGGCGCCTTGGGGAAGGCGAGGGGCAGGATCAGAGGCGCCCCCACGGCGGCCACCTCGGCGGCGCGCTGGTGCTCGAAGTTGCTGCCCAGGTAGACGAAAGGAACGCCCATCTCCTTGGCGACGCGGGCGGCGCGCAGCAGGGAGAGCTCCTCGGCGGTCTCGAAGATCAGCGGCTTCTGGTTGGCGGCGAGCGCCGCCAGCGCGCGGTTGACCTCCGGCGCCGGCTGCGCCGGGTCGGCGCGGTACGCGCCGTGGGCCTTGCCGTACCACTGCGCGTCGAGCAGGGTCTGGCGGAGGAGGGCGATCGAGCCCATCAGCGAGCCCGGGTACTCCTGCTGTGAGGTCCCCGGGTCGAAGGAGGCGAAGTGCGCGCCGTAGGGCTCGATCAGCACCTCGTTCGGGGTGCCCGGCCCGAGCGAGGCGACGAAGGCGCGGCCGCGGAAGATGCCGTCGAGGCGCGCCGACTGCACGGCGGTGAAGCCGCGCTCGAGCAGGCTCTCGGCTGCCTTGCGATCGGGCTCGAATGCCTCCACCCAGTCCTGCTCGGCGTGGATGGAGTCGTTCCAGGCGTTGGCGCCCACCCGCTTGCCCTCGTACTGCGGGGTGCGCTGGCGCCGGCCGCCTCCGCCCCGCCGAGCGCCCGCCCGCTCCTCGTCCTTCGGCTTGGCGAGCCCGTACTCGCTGACCAAGTCGAGGAAGCCGGGATAGACGCGCTTGCCGCCGAGGTCGGTGACCAGCGAGCCGGGCGGCGGCACGAGCTCGGCGCCGACCGCCTCCACCCGCCCGTCGCGCACCACCAGCGTGGCGTGCTCGATCGTTCTCTCCGGGGAGACCACGACCGTGGCGTTGGTGAACGCCACATAGCTCGCCGAGTGGTCGCGGATGCCTTGCGGCGGCGTGGTGCCGGGACGGCTGGCGGTACCCAGACCCGCGCCCCCGGCCCCGGCGGCCCACACGCCGCCGAGCACCAGGGCCACGGCGGCCCCGGCCGTCGCCCGTCGCAAGCACCTGCCGAGGTCAAGCTCCCGTCGCGCGTTCCTCATCGCGGCTACCCCTTGGACTGCTGCCAGGCGAAGCGCGGCGCCCAGGCCGAGCTTCGGGTCTTGTAGTAGCAACTCTGACTGCACGGCGAGACTAGCAGAGGTGGCGGGCCGAGCGGGAGGGGCCGGCGCCGAGCCCTGAGCTATATTGCCCGCTACATGACGCGGCCAAAGGCGGGGCGGATGGCGCTCGTGGGTCTCGGCCTCGCGGGCGGCCTCGCCGCCGCCGAGGCGCTGGTGCGGCTGGCAGGGTTAGCCCCGGAGGTGGTGCTGGTGCGGGAGGGGCGGTTCCAGCTCTCGGCAAACCCCGAGCTGGGCTACGAGCCGGTCCCCGGTGTCGACTACGACGGCAAGCTCGACGGCTTCCACGACTTCGTCGGGCGCAGCAACAGCCTGGGCTTCCGCGACCGCGAGCGGACGGTGGCAAAGGAGCCGGGGGTCTTCCGCATCCTGGTGCTGGGCGACAGCGTCGCCGCCGGTCAGGGCGTGCGCGACCCCGAGACCATCTTTCCCGCGCGGCTCGAAGCCGGCCTGCGGCAAGCGGGCCTGGCGGCCGAGGTGCTCAACTTCGCGGTCACCGGCTACGACACCCGCCAGGAGGTGGCGCTGCTCGCGGATCGGGGGCTCGC
>JBIOXV010000123.1:0-26630 GCA_044869805.1 Thermoanaerobaculia bacterium
GAGGCCTCCTGCGGGCGGGTGCCCTTCGGGGCGAGCACGCCCGACTGCACGGCGGTGGCTCCACCGCGGGCCTCGTAGCCCTTCCAGTGCACCTCGTTGTCGTTTTCCGGGCGCACGCCGGCTGCCACCAAGCGTGACTTGAGGGAATGACCCGCGGGCAGGATACCGAGCCGCGGCTCGTACACAGTGCCGTCCACCACCACCTCCATCTCGACTTGCGGGTGGTCGGCGAACATCGCTTCGAGCGAGTTGTAGCGGCCCGTGCCCGACACCACGCCGGTACCGAGCAGCGCCTCGAAGCTCCCTGCCGTGACCGACACCGAGGCGATGGTCTCGGCGAACAGCTCGGTACCGGCGGGATCGAAGTAGCGGAACGTCATCTCGTGCTCACCGGCGAGCGGCCGCCCGTCGGCATCGAGAGAGTCCCCGTCGTACTTGACGGTCCGCGGGATCTCCGCGGCCGCGAAGGGGCCGACTGCCAACAGCACGGCAGCAGCCAGGAGCAGCGAGGCGAGTCTCCGACTCGAACAAAACCAATGCATCAGAGCCTCCTTTGCAAAGCGCTTGAATACTAAGAGCAGAGCGCGCGTGGCATCACGCGGCTCAGTACGGCCTCACGAGGAGATCCTGCTGCTTAAGAGAGTGGCGACAGAGCCTAACGGCGGGACGGTATCACGAATTATGAGCGAGGCTCATTTCCAAATGGTCACGGCTGAGGAGCCCGCTCCCGGCGGCTGGCCGGCGCGACCTCCGACCCGCGGCGCAGGCCGGAGGCCGACAGCTCAGCGCCCTTGGATGAAGGCCACGAGGTCGTTCGAGAGCGCCTCGAGCGACGGCCGGTAGAGGTACATCATGTGCCCGCCCTCGTAGTTCTTGATGGTGATGCGGGCCGGGTCGATGCCGCTGTGGCGGAGCATGTACTCGGTGGCGAAGTACGAGGTGGTGAGGTCGTGGTAGCCGCCGGCTGAGAAGACCCGCAGCGCCTCGTTGTCCTTGGTACCCTGGGCGAGGTGGCCGGTCACGTCCACGAAACCCGAGAAGGCATGGCTGCCTCCCGCGGGGCGCTTCCAGTTGTCGTTGGCCTCGTAGCTCAGCGGGATGAAGCGCTGCTCGAGATCGACGTCGAGGTCGTTGCGCAAATAGCTCTGGAAGGTCGCGACGTAGACCGGGCTGGTCTTGGCGGAGAACGGATCTCCCGTCGGACTGGCGGCCGCGTCGTCGAGCTCGTCCTGGGTGTAGCGGCCGTCATGGATGGCGACGACCTTGCCCTCCTCGCGCAGCAGCTCCTTCTGGAAGCGCTCGACGTTGATGCGCAGGTTGCTGCGCAGGATGTACTGCTTGGAGAGGCCGGTGTAGCGGTGGAGCCGCTCCGCGACCTGCTCTCGCTTCTCCGGGCTGAGCGCATCGCCCGCAAACAGCGCGGCCAGGTACTCGCTGCCGGCGAAGGCCTCGACCTCGGAGAGCAGGGCCTCGCGGTTGGGCCAGTCGCCGGGCAGCTTCGCGTGGAAGTAGGCGCTCGCCGCGAGGGCGGGAAGGTGGGTGGCGAAGGGCAGATCATTGCCGGCACCGAAGAAGGGAAGGGTGCCCATGTTGAGCGCCGGAGAAACCAGCATCACCCCGTTCAGCCGGATGTTCAAGCCATCCTGCAGGCGGGACACCAGCAGGGCGCTGCGGATGCCCCCGTAGCTCTCCCCGAGAACGTACTTCGGCGAGTTCCATCGGTCGTGGGTCGTGATGTAGCTGCGGATGAACTCGGCGACCGAGCTCGCGTCCTCGTCGAAGCCCCAGAAGTCCTTGTTCTCCTTCTCGCCCAGGGCTTTGCTGAAGCCGGTGCCCACCGGATCGACGAACACCAGGTCGGTGGCGCGCAGGATGGTCCACGGGTTGTCGCGCAGGCGATAGGGCGGCGCGCCCGGGTCCGAGGCGTCGCTCGGCAGGTCCACCAGCCGCGGCCCGACCAGCCCGAAGTGCAGCCAGATCGAGGAGGAGCCCGGGCCGCCGTTGAACACGAAGGTGACGGGGCGTTCCTCGGGGCGGGCCACACCCGCCTTGGTGTAGCTCAGGGTGAAGAACGTGGCCGTCGGCTTCCCATCCGCATCGTGGAGGTAGACGTCCTCGGCGGTCGCCGTGTAGCGCAGGTCGGTGCCGCCGCTCTGCAGGCGATGCTCCGTCACGAAGCGGCGCGGCGGGGGCGGCGCCTCGTCTTTCTTCTCGGCCTTCGCCGCGTCGCCCCCTCCCCCGGCCTGCTCGACGGGGCCCGCGGCGGACGCTCGAGCCCACAGCAAGGGGCCGCCGAGCAACACGGCCAGCAACAGGATCTTCCTCTTCTCCATCGTTCCTCCCTCGGCTGGGACTGCGATTCCTGCTCGCCCTCTGTACGTCGAGGCAGGCCCGTGGTTGCGTGGCCTTCAGCGCACAGCCTCGACGAAGGTGGCGACCAGGCGAGGGTTGAGATGGGTTCCGGCACGACGCCCGAGAGCTTCGGCGGCCCGCTTCCGGCGCCGGCTGCGCGGCGCCGGGCCGGCGGCGTTGACCGCCAGGTCCCAGACGTCCGCCACCGCCGTGATCTGGGCCCCCAGGCCGGGCCTGGCGCCGGCTTCGGGGAAGCCTCCCTGGCCGTCCCAACGCAGGTGGTGCTCGTAGGCGATCAGCACCGCCACCTCGGGGGCTCCCCCGATGGCCGCCAGGCGCGAGGCTCCGAGCTCCGGGTGCAGCAGCACCGCGGCGCGGGCGGGCTCGGCCGGAGCGCCTTCGTCGAACAACGCCGCCGGCAGCCGCCACAGCCCGATGTCGTGGAGCAGCGCTCCCACCGCCAGGCCGTGGAGCAGCGGCCCGCCGATCCCCAGCGCTCTGCCCAGGGTCATGGCATGCAGGCAGACCGAGACCGCGTGGCGAATGTGCGGCCGCAGGTCGAGGGGGAGCTCGCCCTGGAGCAGGAAGCGCCGCGAGCCGCGCGCGGTCGCTTCGAGCAGCTCCCACACCGCATGGTCCAGGGCGTCGAAGCCCCGCGGGTCCTCGGCGTGCACCCGCCTGAGGCCCGCCTCCACCGCCTCGACGTGGCTCTCGTCGAGATCGTCGCCGCCGGCCCCGGACGCAGCCTCTTCGTCGGTGGCGATGCGTCCGAGGATGACGTGCTCGCTGCCGGCGAGGGGCCGGCGGCCGCAGAGGCCGGCGATGATCGCCTCCAGCTCCTCGGAGCCGACACCGGCGAGGAAGCTCAGCCTCTCGACCCCGCAGCGGTCCAGGGTGCGCCGCAGGCTGTCGTGGTAGAGGCTCTCGGCCCGGTCGGCCTCACCGTCGAGCACCAGGTCCTGGTCGACCGCGAGCAGCGTGGTGGAACGCACGCCGGGGGCCGCGAGCCGCATGGCGAGGCAGTCCTGGAGAGCACGCACCGGCTCCCTGGCCAGCGGATGGGCCGCCGGATACATCGCCGTGGCGTTGACGGCGTTGGAGAGCAGGTGCAGCAAGCGGTCGGCTTCGACTTCAGGCACCGCTTCCTCCTTCGCTCTCGACGAGCGCCCGGCAGGCCTCGAGAGTCTCGGGGTCGCGTGAGCGCAGCCCGCGGATCACCCAGGGACGGCGGTCTTCCTCGGGATAGCCGGCGAGGGACTGATAGGCGGCGCGCCGCTCCTCCAGGCTGACGAACGGCGGCACGCCGACGAAGAACCGCTTGAGCTCCGCCAGCGCGGCCGGGTCGCCGATCTCCCCCAGGCTGCGCAGCGCTCTGAGCCGCTGCTCGCGTCGCTGCCCGTTGAGGTCGAGCGGCTTGAGCAGCTCGAGCAACGGCGCGACGGCGGAGCGCAGCCTGAGCTCGCCGGCGAGCTGCATGGCGTAGCGCACGATCCTCTCCTCGGGATCGGCGAACATGGCGAGCACCGCGTCGCCGACGTCCTCCCGGCCGAGCCGGCCGACCACCTTCAGCGCCTCGACCCGCACCCGCGCATCCGGGTGCTCGAGGCAGGCCCGCGCCCCGGCCAGGGCGCGGCGGTCCCCCACCGCGTGCAGCAGGCTCAGCACATTGCGCACCACGAACCAGCGTCGGTCCGCGAGCACCGCCGGCGCCACCTCGACCACCGCCGAGGCGTGGGCCTGGAGGAAGTTGAACAGCGCCCGGCGCACGGTGCGGTCCTCGGCCTCCCCCAGCGCCACCAGCAGCCGGCGGATCGGCTCGGGCCCGAGGCGCTCGACCAGGCGGTGCAGGTGCTCGAGCTCGCCCGGCGAGGCCCGGCGCACGGTCCCCACCAGGACCGCGACCGACCGCTCGCTGGCGAGGCCGGCGAGTGCCCGCCGGGCTCCTGCCGCGCTCGCGGGAGCCTGAGCGAGGTCGCCGAGCTCCAGCACCAGGGCGTAGGCGGCGCTGGTGTGCCCGCCCACCAGCAGGTTCGCGAACACCGCCTCCAGCCGTGCCACCACGCCGTCGAGCCGCGCCTCGAGGCGGGGGCTCGCCAGCATCGCGAGCATAGTTCGCACCAGGCGCTGCAAGGTGGCGCGGGCCGAGAAGGACTGCAGCTCGTCGTCGAAGCCGCCGTGGGCCGCACCGAGGCCGGAAGGGGGAAGCTCGAGGAATGGGTCCTCCCGGCGCGAGAAGGTGCCGAGGTCGAGCTCCCCGGGCGGCCTCTCCGCCGGTGCCGAGGTGTCATCTCCGGCCTGCTTCTCCGCGACGGAGTCCAGGGCGCGGGCCAGCTCTTCGATCAGCCTGGCCGCCGCCGGCGGGAAGCGCAGGCCTTGGGCCCGCAGCCGGCCGAGCGAGGCGACCGTCGCCGTCGGCGACACCGCCGCCGCGAGCATGGCGAAGGAAACTGGGTCGCCTTCCGCGCCCATCAGGTGTACCAGCGCGGCGTCGAGGATCGGGCCCCGCAGCGCCGCCGGCAGCGCCTGGAGGAGCTCGGAGATTTGTCGCACCCGCAGGCCGGGAGAGAGGCCCGGGGCAGGCTCCCGCAGATCGGCCTCGACCGCCCCCAGCAGGACCTCGAGCACCTTCTGGGCCTCGGGCGAGGAGAGATCGGTGGTGCCGGAGAGCGTGGCGTGGACCCAGGCGAGGACCGTGGCCAGGCCGCCACCCGCTCCCCCGCCCGCGACCTCGGGCTTGCCTTCCAGGTGCCAGCGAAGAATGCGGTCCCACAAGTCGAGGCGCGGTCGCGGCGCTCCCTCGAGATCGTCCGTCGCCCGGAGCGACGAGAAATCGGCCCGCCGCAGCTCGATGTGGATCACCCCGGCGGCCGCCAGCCGCGTTGCCAGCGGCTCGCCGCCCGTCTCCGCCGGGCGCGACTTGAGGCCCAAGAGGAAGGCCTCGAGCTCGGTTTCGAGTATCTCGGAGCTGAAGCGGAGCACGGCGATGTTCGACTGGTATAGGGCCTCGGCGATCTGGCGCGAGCCTACCGACTGCAGCCGCTGCTCCCCCCACGACAGGCCATCGCGCGATACCCCCAGGTCTACTGGCTTGCCGAGGTCCAGGAGAGCGCGGAGCTCGCCATGGGCGGCGGCCACGGCCCCGGCGCGCAGGGGGTGGCCGGGGGGATAGGCCGCGAGCTTCTTCCACGACATGACCAGCTCCTGGACGAAATGCTCGAAGGACGCCTCCCGGGCTGCGGGCGGCGACCCGGAGACGATGCCAGGTCGGGTGGACATGCCTCGTGTCAGGGATGGTGGGCGATCTAGCATAGCGCTCGCGGCACTACTTCAGGGGCACTTCTTCAAGCGGCGTTCCCGCTCGCGCGCCCTCACCGGAGGTCCCTGGCAGCGCCAAGGGGCGCGGCCGGGTGAATGTGGCAGAAAGATGGCGGCATTGTGGCACAGCATTTGACATCCGCTCGCGGACCAGTACAATGCCGCAGTTCGTCAGTACCCGTTAAGCAGGGTCCGTAGCCCAGACACCGCGAGATGCCTGATCGGTATCACACCGTCATCTTGTTGCCGCATACGCGCGCCAAGATGCATAAATGGCGGGTTAGCTCCCGCCAGCTCGCCATCGGCATGGCGTGTCTGGGGCTCGCCGTCGCAGCCTCGGGAGCGAGCCTCTGGTACTACCTGCACCGGGCCGCGGCCGGGCACGACACCCAGAAGCTGCAGCAGGAAAACGAGACCCTCCGCCAAGCCAACCTCTCCTTCGATTCCAGCATCCGCCGTCTCCAACAACAGCTCAGCCTCTACGAAGACCGCACCCGCAAGCTCGCTCTCGCGGCCGGCATCGACACGCTCACCGCCAGCGGCCAGGCAGGCATCGGCGGCGACCTCGCGGTGGGCGGCGACTCCTACGAGTCCTACCTCGAGGCGGTCGAGATCCGCGCCGGCCAGATCGGACATCAGCTCGACGCGGTGCAGCAGCGCCTGGAGAGCCAGCAGGAGCGCATCGCCGCCACGCCGACGATCGCGCCGGTCAGGGGCATCCTCACCTGCGGCTTCGGCTACCGCCGCGACCCCTTCACTGGGCGCTCCGCTTTCCACCCCGCGCTCGACATCTCGGCCCCGGCCGGCTACCCGGTGGCCGCCCCGGCCGACGGCATCGTCCTCGATAGTGGGCCGCAGGGCGGCCTGGGCAAGGCGGTGTTCCTCTCCCATGGCTTCGGCCTGACCACGCGCTACGGCCACCTGTCGCGGATCGCCGTGCGCCCGGGGCAGAGGGTGAAGCGCGGCGAGATGATCGGCGCGGTGGGCAACTCCGGCCGCGCCACCGGCTATCACCTGCACTACGAGGTGCACGTGGACGGCACGCCGGTCGATCCGCTGAACTACATCCTGGCCGAGCAACTGGGCCGCTGAGCGGCCGGCCACCCTCTCCCCCGCGCCTGCCGGCCCGGGAATCTCTGCTACACTGACCGCTGTTCCGGTTCCTGGCGGCGCACGAGCGCCGTCCCGAAGTCTCCCAAATTTCAATCCTGATGCGAAACGTCGTCTCCGGCACGCCTTTGAACGCCGCCGCGCAGCGGCTGCCCAGGGCGCGCTCGGAATCGTTCGCTTTCTCCCCGCGGTGACACCTCCATGATCAACTGGGCCTTGAAGAAGATCATCGGCAGCCAGCACGAGCGCGACGTCAAGCGGATGCAGCCGCGCGTCGACGCCATCAATGCGCTCGAGCCGGAGATGCAGCGGCTCTCCGACGAGCAGCTGCGCGCCAAGACCGGCGAGTTTCGCCAGCAGCTCGCCCAGGGCGCCGGCCTGGACGACCTCCTCCATCCCGCCTTCGCCGTGGCCCGCGAGGCGGCGCGGCGCTCGGTGGGCATGCGCCCCTTCGACGTCCAGCTCATGGGCGGCATGGTGCTCAACGACGGCAAGATCTCCGAGATGAAGACCGGCGAAGGCAAGACCTTGGTGGCGACCATGCCGGTCTACCTCAACGCCCTGGCCGGCAAGGGCGTCCACGTGGTGACGGTCAACGACTACCTGGCGCACCGCGATTCCGAGTGGATGGGCCGCATCTACCGCTTCCTGGGCCTCTCGGTCGGCGTCATCCAGCACGACCTCTCGGACGCCGAGCGCAAGCTGGCCTACGCCTGCGACATCACCTACGGCACCAACAACGAGCTGGGCTTCGACTACCTGCGCGACAACATGAAGTTCGACCTCGCCTCGATGGTGCAGCGCGGCCATACCTTCGCCGTGGTCGACGAGGTGGACTCGATCCTGATCGACGAGGCGCGCACTCCGCTCATCATCTCCGGGCCTTCCGAGGAGTCGGTCGACAAGTACTACCGCATCGACAAGATCATCCCTCGCCTGGAGAAGGGCGAGGAGATCGAGGAGGACGACGGCTCCAAGCACTCGACCGGCGACTTCCTGGTCGACGAGAAGGCGCACGCCGTGGCGCTCACCGACGAAGGGGTGGCCAAGGTCGAAAAGCTCCTGAGCCTCGACAACCTCTACGACCCCGCCAACATGGATCTCCTGCACGGCGTCAACCAGGGCTTGAGAGCGCACGCCCTGTTCAAGCGCGACGTCGACTACATGGTCAACGACGGCAAGATCGTGATCGTCGACGAGTTCACCGGCCGCATGATGCCGGGGCGCCGCTGGTCGGACGGCTTGCACCAGGCGGTCGAGGCCAAGGAAGGGGTGAAGATCGAGCGCGAGAACCAGACCCTCGCCACCATCACCTTCCAGAACTACTTCCGGATGTACGGCAAGCTGGCCGGCATGACCGGCACGGCCGACACCGAGGCCGCCGAGTTCGGCCAGATCTACAAGCTCGACGTGACGGTGGTCCCCACCAACCGGCCGATGATCCGCGACGACCGAGCGGACCTCGTGTTCCGCACCGCGCGCGAGAAGTGGGACGCGGTGGTGGAAGAGATCCAGGACTGCCACCAGCGCGGCCAGCCGGTGCTGGTGGGCACGGTGTCGATCGAGAAGAGCGAGATGCTCGCGGCGCTGCTCAAGCGCAAGGGCATCAAGCACGTGGTGCTCAACGCCAAGTACCACGAGAAGGAGGCCTCGATCGTCGCCCAGGCCGGCCGCAAGGGCGCCGTCACCATCGCCACCAACATGGCCGGCCGCGGCACCGACATCGTGCTCGGCGGCAACCCCGAGGGCCTGGCGCGCTCCGAGGCCGACCCGGTCGCCGAGGTCGAAGCCTACGAGCAGGCCCTCGCCCGCTACCGCGAGACCTGCGCCCGCGAGCGCGACGAGGTGCTCGCCGCCGGCGGCCTGCACATCCTGGGCACCGAGCGCCACGAGTCGCGGCGCATCGACAACCAGCTCCGTGGCCGCTCCGGCCGCCAGGGCGACCCCGGCTCGTCGCGCTTCTACCTGTCGCTCGAAGACGACCTGATGCGCATCTTCGGCGCCACCGAGCGGGTCAAGAACCTGATGGGCAAGCTCGGCATGGAGGAAGGCGAGGCGATCGAGAACCGCATGGTGACGCGCTCCATCGAGCGCGCCCAGAAGCAGGTCGAAGGCCGCAACTTCGAGGTCCGCAAACACCTGCTCGAGTACGACGACGTGATGAACAAGCAGCGCGAGGCGATTTACCGCCTGCGGCGCGACATCCTGGACGGCAAGGAAGGGCGCGACTACATCCTGGAGATCAGCCGCGGCGTGCTGGACCAGCTCGTCGAGGCGCACTGCCCCGAGAAGGCGGACCCCGCGGACTGGACCCTCTCCGACCTCGCCACCCAAGTGCTCGACTTCTTCGACATCGACGTCCACGACCTCGGAGTCAAGCTCGAGGAGTTAGGGATCGACGAGTTGCGCGAGGCGCTCGGGCGTGCCGTGGAGCGCAAGTTCTCCGACAAGGAGGCACGCGTCGGCCCGGAGCTGATGGAGGTCTTCCAGCGTGACGTGATGCTGCGCGTGGTGGATCACTCCTGGAAGGACCACCTGCTGGCGCTCGACCACCTGAAGGAAGGCATCGGCCTGCGCGGCTACGGCCAGCGCGACCCGCTCAACGAGTACAAACGGGAGAGCTACGAGCTTTTCCAGGCGATGAAAGAGCGCATCGAGGACACGGTCATCAAGAACCTCTTCCGCGTGGTTCCGGTGAGCGAGAGCCAGGCCCTCGAGCAGCAGCGCCAGCGCGCCGCCCGCCCCGCGCCGCGCATGCAGTACTCGGCGCCGCCCAAGACCTCGGCGCCGGTCGCGGCGCCCACCGTGGTGCGCAAGGACACCAAGGTCGGCCGCAACGATCCCTGCCCCTGCGGCTCGGGCAAGAAGTACAAGAAGTGCCACGGCGCCACCCAGGCCGCGTCCGGTTGACAATCCGTACCAGCACGGTCCACAATACTCCCTCTTCTTGAGACTTGATCTCAACAGGAGGGAGCGCGATGGGGGCTGCGAGCCCAAACCCACGCTGGACGGCCCGCCGGTTCTTCACCGAGCTGGCACCGCTCTCGCCGCTACGGATCATCACCCAGAGCGGGCCGAGCACCTTCGAGGCGATCTGCTCGCTCGGGCCCTGGGGGGTTTCGCAGGGCTACCTCAACGCGATCACTGACGCCTACCACTGGCACCTCGATCTCTCCCGCTTCCGCCATCTGCGCTCCGCTGACCAGACGCACGCCAGGTCCGGCCGGCGGGTGCTCTTCTTCGAGCTGCGCGAGACCGAGGGCGCCGAGCCCTTCCTCCTGATCTACCTCTACCGAGCGCCGAAGGAGGAGTTCGGGGACGAGCGCCAGGAGCGCTTCCTCGCGCTTCATGCCGAGCTCGCCGCGGGCGAGGCGCTGGCGGCGGACCAGGAGGCGGCATGACCTTTCGCAAGGCCGCCCTCGCCCTGCTCCTGCTGCACCTCTACTCCGCTCTCGGGGCGCTGCCCGCCGGCGCCCAGAGCACCGAGGCCAAACCGCTGCGCATCGCCAGCCTGGTGCCCTTCGTGTCCGAGGCGGTCGCGGGCTGGCCGCACCAGGCAGTGCTGGTGGCCGCCGTGCGCCGCCAGCTCCACGAGCCAGTGCCGGCAGCGGTCGCCGACCTCGGCAGCCCGCATCAGCCCAACCTCGAGCCACTGGTCGCCGCCCGGCCACAGTTGATCGTCGCCGACGAGCGCTTGCACGCCCTGCTCCGGCCGCGTCTCGAGGCGACCGGCGCCGAGCTGCTGATGCTGCGCGCCGATTCGGTGGCGGCGACCTTCGACGGCCTGCGACGGGTGGCGCGGCGGGCCGGCGCGGAAGCCGAGCTCGAAGCCCGGCTGCTGGCGGTCGAGAAGCGCCTCGCAGCCCTCGCGGCGCCCGGCCAGGGTCCGGTGCTGCCTCTCTTCGGCGCGCCGGGCTCGTTCCTGCTCATCACCCCGCGCACCTGGCTGGGCGACCTGCTGCTGCACCTGGGCGTCGCCTCCGAGCGCACGCCGGCCGGCAAGGAGGCGATGCCCGGCTACGTGATGCTCGCCGACGAGGTGCTGGCGGCGAGCCACCCGGCCCACGTGCTGCTGCTCGCCCACGGCAGCCCCGACACCGTGGCCAAGGCCTTCCAGGAGACCTGGGCCGGCTTCGGCCAGGGCGAGGTGCCGGTGCACGTGCTCGACCCGCGCCTCTTCGCCACCAACCCCGGCCTGCGCATGGCGGAGGCCGCCGAGGCCGTGGTGTCCCTGCTCTCCGAGAGCTCGCGGTGAGCTGGAGGGCTGCGCCCCGCCCTGGGGCGGCTCTCGCGGGGCTGCGCCGCTGGGCGGCGCAGGCCACCCTGTGGCGCGACGCGCTCGCTCGCCGCTCCGGCCTCGCGGGGCCGGCCCTGGCCGCCATCCTCGCCGGTGTCGTGGCGCTGGCCCTCTCCTACGGAGCCGTGCCGGTACCGCTCGCCGAGCTGCCGGCCGCGATCAGCGACTCGGCGCACCCCTTCCACGAGGTGCTGTGGCGGGTGCGCTTCCCGCGGGTCGCAGGCGGCGTGCTGGTGGGCGGCGCTCTCGCCGCCGCCGGTTGCCTGGTGCAGACCGCGGTGCAGAACCCGCTGGCCGACGCCGGCATGCTCGGCGTCTCGGCCGGCGCCGGCCTCGCCGCCGTCGCCACGCTGCTCTACCTGCCGGGCCAGGTCTACCTCTTGCCGTTCCTGGCCTTCGGCGGGGCGCTCGCCGCGGTATCGCTGGTCTTCCTGTCGACCGCCGGCCAGGGCGCCGGCAACCCGCTGCGGCTGATCCTCGCCGGGGTGGCGATTCAGGCCATCCTCTTCTCGCTGCTCGCCCTTCTGACCTTCTTCAATGCCGATCGCGCCCCGGAGTTTCTGGGCTTCACCGTCGGCACGCTGCACGGCACGACCTGGCGCGAGGTGCGGCTGGCGGCGCTGCCGGTAGCGATCGGGATCGGGGTGGCCCTCGCCGCGGCGCGGCCCTTCGACCTGCTGCTGCTCGACGACGCCACTGCCGGCGGCCTCGGCCTCGCCGCCCGGCGTGCCCGGCTGGGGGCCGCGGCCCTCGCCTGCTGGCTCGCCGCCGCCGCGGTGGCGGTGGCGGGGCTGGTGGGCTTCGTCGGCCTGATGGTCCCCAACGCCCTGCGCCTCGCGGTGGGGCCTCGCCACCGGCGGCTGCTGCCGCTCGCCGTGCTCGGTGGGGCCGCGTTGGTGGTCGCCGCGGACCTCGCTGGCCGCACCCTGGCGGCCCCCGTCGAGCTGCCGGTCGGAGCGCTCCTCGCGCTGCTCGGCGGGCCTTACTTCCTGGTGCTGCTGTGGAGGCGAACCGTATGAACGTGATGCTGGCGGCGTCCGATCTTCACGTGCGGCATCCGCGGCAGCCGTTCGACGCGCTGCGCGATGTGGACCTCGAGCTGGTGCAGGGAGAGATCCTGGCCCTGGTGGGGCCCAACGGCTCGGGGAAGTCGACACTGCTCGCCGCCCTGGCTCGCGACACACCGCCTCGCCAGGGCCGCGTCCAGCTCGACGGCGTCGACGCCTGGCAGTGGCGGCGGCGCCGCTTCGCGCGCCGCGTCGCCCGCCTGCCCCAGGAGCCACGCTGCCCGGAAGGCCTGACGGTCGAGGCGCTGGTCGCCGCCGGCCGCAATCCTCACCGCGGCTGGCTGGCGCCGGCCTCGCCCGCAGACCGTCGCGCGGTCGCCGAAGCCCTCGCCTGGATGGACCTCGATGAGCTGCGCAGCCGGCCGGTGGTCACCCTCTCGGGGGGCGAGCGCCGCCGGGCCTGGCTGGCGATGGTGCTCGCCCAGGAGGCCCCGGTGCTGCTGCTCGACGAGCCCGCCTCC
Source organism: Thermoanaerobaculia bacterium (assembly GCA_044869805.1). GTDB lineage: Bacteria > Acidobacteriota > Thermoanaerobaculia > Multivoradales > SZUA-115 > CAWDVR01. The sequence goes on from JBIOXV010000123.1 coordinate 12,603, forward strand.
AACCTCGACCTGCGCCAGCGCTGGGAGGTGCTGGCGTTGCTCCGGCGGCTCAACGAGGAGCGCGGCACCACCATGGCCGTGGTGCTCCACGATCTCGAGGAGGCAGCCTGGCTCGCGCACCGCGTGGCGGTGGTGAAGCGCGGCCGGCTCTACGACGCCGGGCCGCCCGCGGTGGTAATCACGCCCGCCATGCTGCTCGACGTCTACGGTGTGCGCGCCGAGGTGCGGAGCGAGGGCGAGGCCTTGAGCCTGCGGGTGCTCGGCCCCGGAGACCCCAGCCGCCCGATGTGAGGACGCGGCGCGGGCCGCGGCCGCGCTCGGCAGAGAGGAGAGAGACATGGTGCGCAAGGACAACCCCAGCTATCCCCCGCTGCCGCGCGACTTCCTCGCCTGGCAGGTGGCGCTCCGGGCCCACACCATGGCGGAGCGCAACGGCGCGCCCCACGTCGGGGTGGCGCCGCTGGTCACCGTGCGCCAGGTCGGCTCGCCGCTCGCGGTGAGCACCCACTCGATCATCTGCGGCCTGCTGCCGCGGCAGGACCTGCTGGCGGCGAAGACCGCCGAGTTCCGCGGCCTCTACGAGTCCACCAAGAGCAAGGGCTCGCGCACCACCTACGACGCCGGCATCGAGTACCTCAAGGGCTACTACCAGTCCGCCGAGGTCTTCGACCCGGACACCATCACCACCCTGGTCGGCAAGGACAGCCCGGTGGGGGTTGCGCTCGCCGCGGACCCGCGCTGCCATCTGCTGTTTTACGTCTTCAATCTCAGCCAGGCGAGCCAGGGCGACCAGGTGAGCGAGCTCGACCGCTTCCGCTGCCTGGAGCTCCATTGCCGCGCCGAGCTCCATGCGAGCGGCCCGGTGTACGACAACGTGTGGTGGCACAACACCCTGTTCCACGGCAAAGCCGACGGCTGCCTGGTCGTCCGCTTCCGCCACCTCGCCACCTTCGACACCCGCTTCGGCCGCCTCGAAGCGGTCGCCTGACGGGCCCCCTCCGGTCGCGAAAAGGGGGCTTCAAGCCCCTTCAAAAGGGCGAGCCTCGCCTTCTGTGGAGAACCTTGATTCTGCGAGGGTGTATGCATATAATGCCGCTCATTCGAAATACGCTATAGGAGGCTGACTCATGGCTCGCAAGGTTCTCTGGTCGGTTGCCTTCGCGATGCTCGCCGCCGTGGCCGTCGGTGCCGAACCGGGCTGTAGCGAGGCTGACGACCTCGCCTGGCTGCTCGCCCCACCGACACAGCCCTCCCCCACCTCCGACCTCCCAGCCCTCCTCGACCTCTCGACCGGGCGTAAGCCTGGCTCCGCGGTGCGCTGCTACGCGCAGGCGGACTGCGGCGAGCACTCCCCGGTCTCGTGCGGCGGCTCCGGCACCTGCGTGGCCGTGGACCGCGACTGCGGCTGGGAGCAGCGCGGCTACGTCACCTGCGACGGCAACACCACCTACTGCCCGCCCTGCGGCTGCCCCGAGGGCCACTACCGTTCCTGGGAGGCCGGCTGCTGCTACGACAACCAGAAGCAGTGGTACGAGGAGCGGTGCGAGAACGGCGAGTGGGTGTTCTCGAGCTACTACTGCTCTGACTGGTGCTCGCCGCCGAGCCCGTGACCCGAGCTCCGCTTCACGATCCCCGTGAAGTGAGACCTGTGGAGGACTGTCCATGCTGAAGAGACTCGCTCTCCTCGCCTCCGCATTCGTGCTGGTCGCCGGGACCGCCGCCGCCGAGAGGGTCTGCACCTCCAAGTCGCCGGCCGACCTCTCCTGGCTTCTCGCGCCGGTGGTGCAGCCCGGTACCGGCACCCAGCCGCCCGCACCGCTCGACCTCGCCGACACCCAGCGAGGCGCGAACCACGTCCGGGCCACCTGTATCGCGGATTGCTCGCCCTATGCCTCCGTCTCCTGTTCGTACACACCGCCCACCTCCTGCGTCGCCGTGGACCGCAACTGCAGCGCCGGGCAGACGGGATACGTGCGCTGCGGCACCGGCCCCTACATCTTCTGCGACCCGCCCTGCCCGGAGTGCACCGACGGGCAGATCCAGTGGGTTCCCACGGGCGGCTGCTGCAACGACCTGACCGAGAAGGACAAGTACAAGTGCATCGGCGGCTTCTGGGAGTACCAGGGCACGTTCTGCAAGATCCCGATCTGCGGGCCGTTCTAGGCTAGCCGCGGCGCCCGGCCGTCGGTTTCAGCGAGGTCCCATCTCGAGGGCGAGCGCCGGATTCCACACCGGCGTCTCGCCATCGAGCTTCCCGCCTTGGCCCTCTTCTCGATCTGCTATCCTTGGCCGCCAACCTGGCGGCGCCTCCTTCCTGCGCCGACCCCTGCCGGAGACCTGGGTGATGACCGAGCGCGAGCCGTTTTCGGAGCGTGAACCTCTCTCGGATCGTGAGCCCAGGGTCGCTCTCACCTTCGACGACGTCCTCATCGTCCCCGGCTACTCGCAGACCCATCCCAGCGAGGTCGACCTCTCGACCCAGCTCTGCCGCGGCATCACCCTCAACGTCCCCATCCTCTCGGCCGCCATGGACACCGTCACCGAGTCGCGCCTGGCGATCGCCCTGGCGCAGGACGGCGGCCTCGGCGTGATCCACAAGAACCTCTCGATCGACGCCCAGGCCGTGGAGGTGGACAAGGTCAAGCGCAGCGAGGCGGGGATGATCGTCGACCCGGTGACCATGCGGCCCGAGCGCAAGATCCGCGAGGCCCTGGAGCTGATGGCCCATTACAAGATCTCCGGCGTGCCGGTCACCGACGCCGAGGGCCGGCTGGTGGGCATCCTGACCAACCGCGACCTGCGCTTCGAAACCAACCTCGAGAAGCAGATCGGCGAGCTGATGACCAAGGAGGGCCTGGTCACCGTGCCCGAGGGCACGACGCTCGAGGGAGCCAAGGCCCTGCTCCACAAGCACCGCATCGAGAAGCTCCTGGTGGTCGACGGCCACGGCAACCTCAAGGGCTTGATCACCGTCAAGGACATCCAGAAGATGACCGAGTACCCCAACGCCTGCAAGGACTCGCTGGGTCGGCTGCGGGTTGCAGGTGCGGTGGGGGCCTCCGGCGACTATCTCGATCGCGCCCGCGCGCTGGCCGACGCCAAGGTCGACCTGCTGGTGCTCGACTCCTCGCACGCCCACAGCGAGGGCGTGCTGGCGGCGGCGGCGAAGCTGCGCGAGACGCTGCCCGAGGTGCGGCTGATGGTCGGCAACGTCGCCACCGCCGAGGCCACCCGCGCCCTGATCGAGCGCGGGGTCGACGCGGTCAAGGTCGGCATCGGCCCGGGCAGCATCTGCACCACCCGCGTGGTCACCGGCGCCGGCCTGCCGCAGGTCACCGCGATCATGGACAGCGCCCGCACCGCGGCCGAGCACGGCGTGCCGATCGTGGCCGACGGCGGCATCAAGTTCTCTGGTGACATCAGCAAGGCGCTGGCGGCCGGCGCGCACTCGGTGATGATCGGCTCGCTCTTCGCCGGCACCGAGGAGAGCCCCGGCGAGACCATCCTCTACCAGGGCCGCACCTACAAGGCCTACCGTGGCATGGGCTCGCTGTCGGCGATGTCCAAGGGCAGCGCCGAACGCTACTTCCAGGCAGGCCAGGCGGGCGGCGGCGCGCTCTCGAAGATGGTGCCCGAGGGCATCGAGGGCATGGTGCCGTACAAGGGCAGTGTGCACCAGATGCTGCAGCAGATGACCGGTGGCCTGCGCTCGGGCATGGGGCTCGCCGGCTGCGGGTCGATCGAGGAGCTGCGCACCCGGGCGCGCTTCGTGCGCGTCACCGCGGCCGGCCTGCGCGAGAGCCACGCCCACGACGTGGTGATCACCAAGGAAGCGCCGAACTACTGGGTCGAGAGGTGAATAGGCCTGCTGCGCGGGCCAGGCGCCGCGTCGCTGGAGGTTGATGCATGCACGTCCTCTTCGTCGAGCCCAGCTTCCCGAGCTACCAGCGCAGCTTCGTGCGCGGCCTGGCCGAGGTCGGCGCCCGGGTCACCGCCATCGGCGAGGCGTCGCGCGACCACTTGCCGCACGAGGTCAAGAGCCGGCTCCACGGCTACGAGCAGGTGCCTTCGGTGGTCGACGAGCGCGCTCTCCTCGCCGCCGTGCGGCGGGTGCAGGGCCGCGAATGGGTGGACTGCCTGGAGGCCACCATCGAGGCGCACGTGCTGCCGGCCGCCAAGGTGCGCGAGGCCTGCGGTATCCCCGGCACCTCGGTGCGCACCGCCTGGCTGTGCCGCGACAAGCCGGCGATGAAGGAGGCCCTGCGCCAGGCGGGCGTGCCCTGCGCACAGTCGGCGGCGGCCGACACGCCCGAGGAAGCCTGGGCTTTCGCCGAGCAGGTGGGCTTCCCCTTGATCGTCAAGCCGCGCAGCGCCGCCGGCGCCGCCGGCACCGTGCGCGCCGACGACCCCCAGGAGCTCGACCGCGCCATCGACTCCTCGGGCCTCTCCCGCGGCGCCTCGGTGGCACTCGAGGAATTCATCGAAGGGCACGAGGGTTTCTACGACACCATCTCGATCGGCGGCCGGGTGGCCCACGAGTTCATCTCGCACTACTACCCCAACGTGCTCGAAGCGATGCGCGAGCGATGGATCTCACCCACGGTGGTGACCACCAACCGCATCGACTCCCCCGGCTACGACGAGCTCAAGCGCATGGGCCAGCGGGTGATCGAGGCGCTCGGCATCGGCACCTCGGCCACCCACATGGAGTGGTTCTTCGGCGGCAAAGGGCTCAAGTTCTCGGAGATCGGTTGCCGGCCCACCGGCCAGGCGCAGTGGGACCTCTACTCGGCGGCCAACGACTTCGACGTCTACCGCGAGTGGGCGATGGCGATCGTGCACGGGCACCCGGACCAGCAGCCGTCGCGGCGCTTCAGCGCCGGCATGATCGCCCTGCGCCCGGACCGCGACGGCCGCATCGCCGGCTACCAGGGCCTGGAGGCCGTGCAGCGCGCCTACGGCCAGTGGATCATCGACGCTCACTTCCCCCCTCCCGGCACTCCCACCCAGGAGGTCGGCGCCGGCTACATGGCCAACGCCTGGCTGCGCATGCGCCATCCCGACTACGACGAGCTGCGCTCGATGTTCGACTCGATCGGCCGCTCGGTGAAGGTGTTCGCGCAGTAGGCCGCGGCGGTGCGGTCGGCCTAGGGCACGGTCTTCGACCAGGCGCCCGTATCGCCGCTCGCGAAGCCGTCGGCGAAGATCGGGTCATAGAGTGCCGAGAGCGGCAGGTCCGCCCCGAGATCGACGATCAGGGCCTCGATGGGCAGCGCCCGGTTCGGCGAATCGCTGCCTTCGTCGCCGGTGGCGCACAGCGACAGGGCGCGGCAGCCGTGGAGCGCCACCACCCGGTGGTCGGCATAGGCGAGGAACGGCGAGCCCGAGGTGCCGGGCTGGGTGTCGGCAAACGAGCCGAGGTGGGGCACCGAAGCCGCCGCGTGGCAGGGCGGCTCGCCGTCGCTGACGAAGTGGGGAAACCCGTCGCTGTCCGCCGGATAGGTCGAGACGACCGAGATCCGCTTGCCGTGCCCGCCCGGGTGCTGTGGGAGATAAAAGCGCTCGCCGACGACGGCGCCGCTCGCCCGGAGCTGGAGGTAGCCGTAGTCGGCGGTCGGGTTGACTGGCAGGCGCACCAAGCTGTAGTCGAGGTCGGCGTTGGCGCGCACCAGCGTCACGCCCGTCGCCACCACCACTCCGGGGCAGGCGCCGTTCTGCCGGCAGTCGACGGCGCAAGTCGCGCCCTCGGCGCCGAGCTCCACCTGCGTGGCGCTGGCCGTGGCCTGGTTCGGGATGCAGTGGCCCGCGGTCAGCAAGTGCCCCTCGTTGCCCACCAGCCAGCCCGTGCAGCGCAGCGTGCCGCCGATCAGCAGCCGCGCCACGGCGCGGGAGCGGCCGTAGATCTCTGGCTCGGGCCCCTCGTAGCAGCGCGCCTCGCCGGTGTCGTCGGAGGTGCAGATGGACGCCACCTCCCGCGGCTCGAAGAAACCTCCGGCCGGGGAGGCGGCGCCCGCCGCGGTAGCAGCGAGCGCCAGAGCGAGCGCAGCGGCGAGGCGAGCGGCCCGCGCTGCGGAGAGCCGTGCTACGGAGGGCAAGCGCCGGAGCAGAGAGTCCAGTTGGACGCGTCGCCGGTCTCGAAGCCGTCCGCGAACACCAGCTCGCCGACCAGGAGCTGGTCGGTGTAGGCGTCGAAGTTCGCGGTGCCGTTGGGGTTGTCCCCGGTCGAGTTGGAGGTGTCGGCCCACACCGGGTGCACCACCCCACCCTTGAACGCCAGCCCCATGTAGTCACCGAACTCGACGCCCCCGCCGGTCGAGGTGGACGCGGCGTCGCTGACCACTACGTTGCTGCTGAAGGTCGGCGTGGCGCTGGGCAGGGCCGTGGAGCAGAAGATCTCCATCGCGGTGTTGGTGCCGGAGTTGCGCGCATCATGCCAGCACACTCCGATGTTGCCGGTCGCCGGGTCGGTGGCGATCTTGGGCATGAACTGGCTGGTGGTGGTGGCGTCGTCGTTGACCCGGATCGGGGCGCTCCAGCTCACGCCGTCGTCGTCCGAGAAGCGGACCATGGTCTCGAGGTCGTGGGCTTCCGCCACCACTTCCTCGCTGTAGACCAGGTAAAGGCGGCCGAACTGAGGGCTCGAGGGATTGGCGTCGTAAGCGAGGCCCGCCTCGGCATCCACCGAGCGGTTGTTCTGCGCCGGGATGAAGTCGAAGCCGCCGACGTTGGTGGAGGTGGCGGTCGAGACCGCGGCGAATCCGCCGGCGCCCAGCCCGTCGGCGTCGATGTTGAGACGGATGTTCGCCGGCCCCTGGCCACCCGAGGGCTGCTCGCAGACCTGCACCACCACCCCGCTGGGGGCGACGGCGATGTCGCCGAAGCTGCAGCCGGAGGTGCTGGGGGCGGTCTGCGTGGCCGAGAAGGTGCCCACGGTGCCGAGCCCGGTCGCCAGCGCGCCGCGCGCCACCATCGAGCCGCTCTGGTTCCACACGATCCACACCCCGACGCCACCGGGAACGTCGGCCGCCACCACCGTGGGCTGGTCGACGCTGCCCGAGAAGGTGGCGAGCGGCGAGAAGGTAGCGCCGCCGTCGGTGGAGAGCAGGGTGACGACGGCGGAGGCGGCGGAATTGAGGTAGGTCACGTAGAGGTTGCCGAAGCTGTCCCACGCCAGGGTGGGGTCGCAGCAGGCGCTTGTGCCCTGGCCCGCGTCGCCGTCGGCAATGGTCTTGTCGGTGGCATCCGGATAGGTCCAGGTCTCGCCACCGTCCGTGCTGCGTGCGGCGAAGAGACCGGCCGAGGAGGTGTTGCAGGACTTGAACAGTCGGTCCGGGTCGGACGGGTCCTGGGCCACGGCGCACTCGTTGTCGGCGCCGCTCTTCTGGCTGGTGTTGATGTCCTGGGTGCCGCCGCCGCGGACTGCCGCCGCGGCCTCCGGAACGACGCTTCCGGCCTTGGTGTCGAGGTTGGGCGAGGCGCCCTTCCACAGGCCGCGGAGCGCCGACCGGGCTTCGTCTTCCGCCGCCACCAGGGCGTCGGGCTGGTCGTTGCTGGTCAGCTTGTAATGGACGTCCGGCACCCGCTTCGCCAGGCCGGCGCGGACCAGCGCCAGCCCCACGTCCTGGCCGTCGGCGAGCACGATGGCGACCATCTCCCCGCGCTCGTTGCGCCCTTCGATGCGGACCCGGCACTCCTTCCCGGTCACCAGGGCGCGAGTCAGCAGTCGGGCCTCGAGCGCGAAGGGCTCGCCGGCATCGGGGGCGTCGACTCCGTAGATGCGCACGGCGTAAGTGCCGGCGTCATGCCGGAGCTCCAGCAGGTCGGCGCTGTAGATCTCGGTAAAGGTGCCGTAGAGGCTCTTGGCCTCGGCGACGGGCGGGTGCGCGGCAAGAGCGCAGAAAACAAGGACAAGTGAAGCCTTCAAAGCTCGATTCCACATGCGCTGATCTCCTCTGGGTTGGAGCGCGGGTGAGCTCGTGAGCGACGATCGCAGGGCCAAACCTACAGGATTCGGTCGCCCGCTGTCCAAGGGCCGACCGCACCGCTGCCGTCGGGCGGCGACGGTATGCCACACCGTCGTTGCACCAAGGCTGCTACGCACCGAGCGCCTGGTCGAAGTCGGCGATCAGGTCGGCGAGCGACTCGATGCCGACCGAGACCCGCAGCAGGGCCTCGGTGATGCCCAGGGCCTCGCGCTCCTCGGGCGTCAGGCCCTTGTGCGAGGAGCGGGCCGGCGAGACCACCAGCGTCTCGACGCTGCCCAGGCTGGGCGCGTGGGTGGCCAGGCGCACGCGGGAGAGGAATCGATCGGCTGCAGCCTTCCCGCCCTCCGGCTCGAAGGCCAGCATGGCGCCGAAACCGTCGAGCAGGCGGGCGGCGCGCTCGTGGTCCGGATGGCTGGGCAGACCCGGGTGGCGCACCCGCAGCACCGCCGGATGGCCTTCGAGGTGGCGAGCCAGCGCCAGAGCGTTCTCGCTCTGCCGCGCCACGCGCAGCGAGAGGGTCTTCATGCCGCGCATCAGCAGGAAGGCGGCGTGCGGGTCGAGGGCGCCGCCCAGGAGCTTCATCGCCGAGTGCACTTTGGCGACCACCTCTGCGCGCCCGACCACCGCGCCGGCGATCACGTCCGAGTGGCCGTTCAGGTACTTGGTGCAACTGTGCAGCGAGAGGTCGAAGCCGTGCTCGGCGGGTCGGAATCCGATCGGCGTGGCGAAGGTGTTGTCGATTAGGCTCACCAGGCCGTGGCGGCGCGCGAAGGCGGCGATCGCGTCGAGCTCGGGAACCTGCAGCAGGGGGTTGGTGGTGGTCTCGACGTAGATCGCCCGCGTCTCCGGCCTGAGCTTCGCCTCCCAGCTCGCTGGATCGTCGCCGGCGATGAAGTCGTGCGTGATACCGAGCGACGGAAAGCGCTTGGTGATCAGGGTGTGGGTGCCGCCGTAGAGACAGTCGAGCGCCAGCAGGTGGTCGCCGCTCGCGAGCACCGCCAGAAGCGCGGCCGAGATCGCGGCCATGCCGCTGGAAGCGACCTGCGCGGCCTCGGCTCCCTCCAGGCTCGCCAGCTTGGCGGACGCCGCCTCCTGGTTCGGGAGGTTGCCGTAGCGCGGGTACTTGAGGCCCTCGTAGCCGGTTTCCTCGAGCCCGAACACCACCGACTGAAAGATCGGCACCGAGATCGCACCTCCGATGCGCTCTTCCTCGCCGGCGTGTACCATCCGCGTCTCGAGACCCGCTGTTCGCTTTTCCACGCTGCCTCCTTGGGCCAGAGCTAGTAGAGATCGAAGACCAGGATGCGCGCCTCGATCGATCCAAGGGCGACCGGGATGCGGCGCCGGGGCTTCAAGCCGATCCACTTGCCGCGCGACGCGTCGCCGGCCAGCACCACCGCGCGGTAGCCGGCGTAGCGCTGCTTGAGCAGGTCGCCCAGCCGCCGCCACTCCTCCTCTCCCGCCGCGAGCCGCGCGCCGTAGGGAGGGTTGACCAGCAGCAGGCCGGGGCCCGCCGGCGGATGGTACGCGAAGGCATCGCCCTTCTCGACCCGCGCCCGGGTGCCCAGGCCCGCCGCCTCGAGGTTGGCCCGCGCGGCGCGCAGCGCCTCGCCAGAGCCGTCGACGCCCTGCAGGCGCAGGCCGGGAAAAGGCGCCGGCCAGGCCTCGGCGCGGACCTTGGCCCAGGCCCGAGCGTCGAAGCTCGGCAGCCGCTCGAAGGCCCACTCGCGGCGCAGGCGGCCCGGCGCCCAGCCGAGCCCGACCCAGCCGGCCTCGGCGAGCAGCGTACCGGTGCCGCACATCGGATCGACGACAGGCGGGTCGCTGGCGGGAGGATCGCCGCCCTCCCAGGCCGCCGCCAGCACGCAGGCGGCGGCGATCTGCTCGCGCACCGGAGCCGCGCCGCTCGCCACTCGGTAGCCGCGCCGATCCAGCGACTCGCCCGAGGTGTCGAGCAGCAGCGTGGCGCGGTCGCCGTGCAGCCACACGCGAAGCGCCCGGTCCGGCCGCTGCTTCTCGATAAACGACCGCCTGCCCCACAGCGCCCGCTGCGCATCGACGATGCCGTCCTTCACCTTCAACGCCACCCAGCGCGCGTCGGTGATCCGCGAGCCCGAGGCCGTGGCCCGCACCGCCAGCGAGGCGTCGGGGTCGAAGAGGGCGCGAGCCTCCAGGCCGTCCCAGGAGCCATGGGGGTCGCCACCGCGCGCTTCCGCGCCGCGGCCGGCGGCACGGCCCTGGCCGCGCACCAGGGCCAGCGCGCCGGCTGCCAGCTCGTCGCCGTCGCCCGCCGGCCAGCTCCCGAGCTCCACCAGGACGCGGTTGGCGGTGCGCAGCCGGTAGTTGGCACGCCAGACCTCGCGCCACGAGCCACGAAAGGCGACCGCGCCCTTCCGGCGCTCGACCTTGTTGAGCCCGAGGTTGGCGAGCTCGCCGGCGAGCAGTTCCTCGAGCCCGAGGGCGCAGGTGGCGACAAGCGACAGCGACATGGCAGCGGACTCTACCCCGCGAAGTCACGCCGGAGCCGCATCCACAGCAGGTCCCAGCTCGTGGTCACCGAGAGCTCGGAGAGCGATGCCGCCCGCTCCTGGTCGCGCCGGCGGGCACCGCGGTAGGTGGCGGCGAGCAGATCCTGGAGCGCGGCGCGGTCGAGCAGGAGTCGGCCCCGCGCGGTTTCGCGGCGCACTACCTCGAAAGCTCCGCCGAAGGTGGCGGCGGCGCGCGCGGCACGGTCGCGCAGCAGGCCCTGGCCCTGCACCGCTTGGCGCAGCTCGACGAGGTCGTCGGCCGCCGGCACGGCGAGCAGCAAGAGGCCCGCGGGCGACAGCACCCGAGCCAGCTCGGCGACGTGCAGGCGCGCGGTCAACGAAAGGACGAGGTCGAACCCCGCCGCCGCGTAGGGCAGCGAACGGTCGGCGTTGGCGACGATCCAGGTGAGCGCTGGGTAGCGGCGGGCCGCAAGCTCGATGGCCGTGGCCGAGAGGTCCACGCCGTGGGCGTCGATCGCCCGGCTGGCCGCGAGGCTGCCCAGCATCCAGCCCTCGCCGCAGCCCACGTCGAGCACCGCCGCGCCTGGAGGTAGTCGCCGTACTCCCGGCGCCGCGACGATCGCCTTCCACAGCGGCGCGCCGTAGCCAACCTCGTAGAGCCGACGGCGGGCGAGCGCCGTGGCCTTCGAGTCCCCGGCCTGGAGCGAGCGCCGGTCCTGCGGCTGGAGCAGGTTGGCATAGCCGCTGCGGGCGAGGTCGAAGCCGTGGCCCTGGCCGCAACGGAGCGCGCGGCCCTGGCGGGCGAGCGGATCGCCGCAGCCGCGGACGGGACAGAGGAGGGTGGGCACGGGATGATTGTCTCCCGGCTGGCCGAAGCATGCCGAAGCGTGAAGCCTCGAGCCCGTGAAGAAACCGTCGCGAGCAGGGCCGGCTGCTAGGAGCGCCCTGTCCATGTGGCCACGGCCCCGGCAACCGCAGCGTACACCTGTACGTGAGGATTGCCGGGAGGACCCGCGACAACGCAGACGGCCCGCGCAGCAGGTTTATTCACAGGCTCGCGCCGCTGCTACCATAGCCGCGGCTCTGCGCATGACCCTCACCATCCTCGCTCTCGGCGACCTGCACCTCGGCCGGCGCTCCGCGCGGCTGCCCGGGGAGCTGGCCGGCGACCGGCGCTGCTCCTCGGTCGCGGCCTGGGGACGGGCCGTCGAGCTCGCCCTCGACCGGCGGGTCGACGCCGTGGTGCTGACCGGCGACGTGGTCGACCGTGAGAACCGCTACTACGAAGCGCTGGGGCCGTTGACCGCGGGGATCTCGCGCCTGGCCGCGGCGGGCATCGAGGTCCTGGCCGTGGCCGGAAATCACGACTTCGACGTCCTGCCCCGGCTGGCGAGGGTGCTCGGAGAGCCGCGCTTCCGCGTGCTGGGCGAGGGAGGCACCTGGCAGCGTGCGGCGCTCGAACGGGAAGGCCGCACGCTGGCCGTCCTCGACGGCTGGTCGTTCGCTGGGGAGTCCTTCGCGGGCGACCCTCTCGATTCCTACCACCTGGGGCCGGCCGGCGAGGCACCGCTGCTGGGCCTGCTGCACGGCGATGCCACTGCGGTGGGCAGCCGCTATGCCCCCCTCTCCCCCGCCCGGCTGCGCTCGGCGCCGGTCACCGCCTGGTTGCTGGGTCACATCCATCGGCCGGCGCCGCTGCCGGGCCCGGGCATCCCGGTGCTCTACCCCGGCTCTCTCCAGGCCCTCGATCCCGGAGAGCCGGGCGTGCACGGAGCCTGGTTGCTGACGCTCGAGGGCCGGCGCGTCGATCGCTTCGAGCTCGTGCCGCTGTCCTCGGTGCGCTACGAGATGCTGGACGTGAGCCTCGAGGGCGCGGCGGACCAGGAGGCTTTCGACCGCCGCTGGCGCGAGGCGGTGATCGAGGCGCTGGAGCGCGCCGGGCAGGAAGGGGGCGGCGTGCTCGAAGCCCTGATCCTCCGCCTGCGCTTTGGCGGCCGCACCCCGCTCCACGGCCGGCTCCGGCCCTGGCTCGACGGCCTCGCCGATGGCCAGGACCCGGTCGGCGGCGCCGTGGCCCTGGCCATCGATCAGGCCGGCGACGACACCCGGCCACCGATCGACCTGCCCGGCCTCGCCCAGGCGGACGACGCCGCGGGCGAGTTGGCGCGGCTGCTGGCTGTCCTCGAGACGGGCGAGATCCCCGAGCCCCTCTTCACCAACGGCCTGGCTGCGCTGCGCGGTGTCCATTTCTCGACGGGCTACGGCGGCCTGGCGGCCGGCCGCGTGCCCGACCCCGAGCCCGACGCGGACGCCGCGCGCCAGGCGTTCCTGCGCGCCGGCTACCGCCTGCTCGACGCGCTGCTCGCCCAGAAGCTCGCCCAGAAGCCAAGCCAGAAGCCCGACCCGAGCGTCCGATGACCGGCCAGAGGCCAGCGTGAGCAGCCGGCCGCTCATCTTCACCGAGCTCGAGGTGCGCCGTGCGCCCGGCTTCCGGCGCGAGGGCTTCACGCTCACCGGCTTCGCCCGCGGCATCAACGTGGTGCACGGGCCCAACGCCTCGGGCAAGACCACGACCGCGCGGGCGCTCCTCGACCTGCTGTGGCCGCCGCGCACCCTGCCGCTCGAGACCGAGCTCGAGGCCGGCTTCGAGCTCGACGGCGCGACCTGGCGTGCCGAGATCGTGGCCGGCCGCCGGCGCCTTCAGCGCGAGGGGGCGCCGGTCGAGCCGCCCGCCCTGCCGCCCGCCGAGCTCCAGGACCGCTACGACCTCTCGCTGCTCGACCTGCTGGGGTCGGCCGGCGAGCCGTTCGCCGCCGCCCTGGCGCGCGAGTCGGCCGGCGGCTACGACGTAGCGCTGGCGGCGGAGGCGAGCGCCTTCCGCCGCGAGGCGCGGCAGGCGCGGCCCGAGCGCCAGGAACTGCGGCTGGCGCGCGAGCGCGTCGAGGAGCTGCAGCACCGGCAGGAGGCACTGCGCCGCCAGGAGGAGAGCCTGGCCGGCCTGCGCCGCGAGCGTGAGGCCGCCGCCTCGGCCGGCCGGCGCGCCGCCGAGCTGGGGCGGCGCCTTTCCCTGGCGCGGGCCGCGCAAGAGCTCGAGCAAGCCCGTGCCGAGCTGGCGGTCTTCCCCGCCGTTCTCGAGCGCGCCACCGGCGGCGAGGCCGATCGCCTGGCCGAGCTGCGCCAGCGACTGGAGCGGGCAGCGGCCGAGCGCGCCGCCGCCGAGCAGGAGCTGGCGCGCCTCGAGCAGCAGCTCGCGGAGGCGTCCCTGCCGCCGAAAGGGGTGGCTGCTCCGCTCCTCGGGACGCTGGACCTCGAAGCCGAGGAGCTGCGCTCGCTCGAGCACGAGCGCGAACGCCTGGCCGCCGAGCTGGCGGGCGCGAGGGCAGCGGCACAGGCGGCCTTGGCGGAGATTGGCGAGCCGGCCGATCTCGACCGCTTCGCGCGCTCGGGTGGCCTCGTCACCGCGGCGCTCGAGGAGCTGCTGAAGCGCGACGAGCGGCTGCAGGCCGAGGAGGCCCTGTGGTCGATCGCCGGTGCCCGGCTCGGCGAGCCGGCCG
>JBIOXV010000124.1:0-14630 GCA_044869805.1 Thermoanaerobaculia bacterium
GCGCCGGAGGCGGAGAGGGCGACGAGGACTTCGCGGGGATCTTCTTCGGGCTTGCGCAGGGGGAGGGTCCAGAGCGGCTTCTTGTCGATCACGCGACCGGAGGCCGAGGAGCCGGCGTAGACGAGTACCGAATCCTTGCCGAGGGTCACGAGGTCGGGGCGGCCGTCGCCGGTGAGGTCGTGGCCATAGACCCAGGCGGAGGGCACGGGCTCTAGCGCGGACCGCCGCACCTGGGTGGAGAAGCGCCCGCCACCGAGGCCGGGCAGGAGCTCGAGTCCCAGCTCGGGCGAGGCGAGGCCCTTGGCGTAGAGGAGGACCAGGTCCTCCTTGCCGTCGCCGGTCGCGTCCGTGACGTGGATGTCCGGCTCGTCCCAGCGGGGCGAGTCGGTGTCGTAGGTCAGCAGGGGTAGCTTGCCGATGCGCGTGCGGTCCTCGACCAGCGAGAAGACGCGTAGCTTGCGGTTCTCGAAGATCGCCAGCTTGCCGGCGCTCTGGGTGAGCGCGATCAGGATGGTCTTGCCGCCGATGACGGCGTAACGGCTCGCCTCGACGATCTCCGGCGCCGGCAGGCGCGACCAGGTCTCGGTGGTGACGGCCGGCCCCTCGGCTGGCAGCTCGACGAGGAGCGTTCGAAGACGGCGGTCGCCGTGGGCCTCGGGCCCGGCGGCGAACCTCACACCGGCCGCGCCACCGCCGGCCCGGGCACTCTTGTCCTCGCTAGCTTCGCTGCCGGCCGCGCTCCCAGCGTTCTCCCCGCCCGTCAGCAACGTCACCCGCGGGCTGTCGAGCCGGAAGCCCGTCGTCTCGCGCTGGACAGTGAGCGGCAGCGGCACTTTTGCTCGCAGCCGCGGCTCGGGCTGCCCGGGCTCGTAGATGCGCAGCGCTCCGGCCTCGGCCGCGGCGAGGAGCGGCGAGCCCATCCAGGCACCGGGCGAATCGGCGATGCGCAGCAGCCGCGGCGAGAGCGAGCGGGGATCGAACCCCGGGTGGCGCAGCAAGGGCCGGGCGGTGGGCCGCTCCGAGAGGCGCGCGAGCGGGCCCAGCGTGTCGAGCTCGCCCATGCCGCCGAGCAGCAGCTCAGCCTCGCCGTCGCCGTCCAGGTCGCCGGTGAACATCGCCTTGGCACCGCCGGGGAGCCCGCTCGCGAGCTCCACCAGGCCGCCCCCGACCTGCACCTCGAGCCGGTAGAGGGTGCGCGGCCCGTCGATCTCGCCTTCGGGCCGCACCAGCAGCAGCACGCTTCGCGGTCCTTCGTCGGCCGGGGGCACCAGCACAGCGACGATCGGCCCCGGCACCACGGCGTCGATCCGCAGGCCCTGGCCGGAGCCGACCTCGAAGCGGCCGAGCGCCGGCGGCTGTGGAGGCGGCGGCTTCGGTTTCTGGGACGCGGCTCCGACGAGTCCGGCGGCAACGGTCGCACAGGACAAAGCGAAAGCCAGCGAAGCGCGCCGCGTTCGCATCGTCACTCGCTCCCATGGCGGCCGATCGTTTCCGGGCGTAGCGGCCGGGCCTGTGCCGGCCGTCCGACGCGCTTGGCGCCGCGGCACAGGCCCTGGAGCAACGGCCTGTACAAGACCGGCCGCTACGTCCGGAGGAGAGCCCTGCGACCCAACGCCCGCCTGCGGCTTCCTCCACCAGGATGGGAACCCGCTCATGGACGACTCACTCCCCCTTCGACAGATAGAGGTCCAGCCGCACCGGCGCGGTGCTCTCGTCATCTTGCGCCGGCCTCGGCTGGGTGACCGCGAGGTCCGCGCGACCGTCGCCGTTCAAGTCCTCGACGCGCACCAGGGCGAGGTCGTGCGGCGGCTCGTCGAGCGGGATCGAGAAGTCCGGCGCGCTGGGGTAGGAGCAGTCGTCGCGGCCGCGGTGCAGGGTCACGGTCTTGCCGCGGCCGATCTGCACGTAGTCGGAGCGCCCGTCGCCGTCGAAGTCGCCGGAGAAGAGCGAGAGCTGCCCCAGGCGCAGGTTGTCGAGGTCGATCTTGAACTCGCCGGAGAGGTCGAGGCCCTTGACCTCCTGGAAGCCGCCGCCCGCGCCCTGGCACCAGACGTGGAAGTCGAGGCCCAGCGTGATGCGCTTGACGGTGAGCACGCGCACCGCCTGCATCAGCGAGAAGTCGAGCGACACGGTCAGGAGATCGAGCCGGCCGTCGCCGTTCAGGTCCTGGAAGCCGCCCGGGATGCTCGGCCCGTCGCCGCCGGAGCCGAAGGCGTAGCCCACGGTCTGCAGCTCCCGCGCGGTGGCCGCCTCGAGAGTCTTGGCACCCTGCTCCTGGACCCGGGCCAGCGCGTGGATGCGGTAGCTGAAGTGCGGGTTCTTCGCCTCCTTGAGGCCGGCCCGCAGGCCCTCGGGATCCTCGTTGGGCTGCGCCTCGGTGACCAGCTCGGCGCGGCGGTCGCCGTCGAGGTCGCCGACGAACACTACTTCCGGCTCGGCATCGCGCGAGCGGTCCCCGAGCGGCGCCGCCGGCGGGTGGAAGCGCCCGCCGCCCGCGCCGCGAAGCACCTGGAGCTCGTTCCAGCGCTTGAGGTGATCGCGCAGCAGGAGGTCGGGAAGGCCGTCGGCGTCCACGTCTTCGACCACCGGCAGCGGGTAGTGGCGAGTGAGGCCGCGCTCGTAGCGAGCGGCCTTGCCGGGGAGGCGGGCGTCGAAGGGCAGCGCCACGCGCGAGGCCGGCTGGCGCTCGAGGCTGCCGCCGCGCGCCAGATAGATCGCGGCGCCGTCCGAGGTCGGGAGCAGGAAGTCGGGGACGAGGTCGCCGTCGAGGTCGCGCGCCAGTCCGAGCCGCGGCACGAACGCACCGGCGCCGGCCAGCACCGGCGGCTCGGCGATCCAGGGCTCGAGGGAGAGCGCGCCCTCCGCCGAGAGCCGCAGCACCGACACCCCTTCGTCGGTCAGCGCCAGCACCGGCTGCGAGGGCGGCCCTGCCTCCAGGCTGATCACCGAGGGCGAGAGCGCCAGCGGCTCGCCGGCCAGCCTGTAGCCGCCGGCGCCGTCCGCTAAGTAAGCGCGCACCTCGCGCCGGTCGAGCAGGGCCGAGACCACGGTCAGCACTTCGACCAGGCCGTCGACGCCCTCCATGTGCGAGGACTCTTCGATGCCGATCTCGCCGTGTTCGGTGTAGGCCACGACCACCGTCAGGTCCAGCCGACCGTCGCCGTTCAGATCGGCGGGCACCACGACTGCCGGCGCACCGGGCAGCTCGAGGCGCACGCGCTGGAGATCGAGCGGCTTGCCAGGTGCGGCGGAGAGCACCACGGGAACCCAGGCCACCGCCAGCGCCAGCGCGGAGCGGTGCACGGCGCGGGACAGGCGGGCCGCCGAGTCTGGGGCTGCGTGGGAGCGGGAGGCGACGGGCCGCATCTGCTGGTTAAGAACGCCGGCTGAGGGCACCTGTTTCACCCCGGCGGCGGCGCGAGGGCGTGTGCAGCTCTCGTGCCCGGGTGGAGACGGCTCGCGCCTCCCTTCCGTATACCGTTTTGACATATCCGGCATCTAGTGACCTGTACCGGTCGAGTCGGTAGTGGATGGGCGAGCCAGTCGGCGGTCCTGGCAAGGCGCGCCGACGCAGGCATAGCCCGGACTATGTCGAGGAGGCGCAACACCGCCAGGGCCGTCGAGGGCCGCCCAGGCGCTATCGACTTGGCCGGTACAGGCCACTAGCTATCTCGACGCCGAGCTGCGAAACCTGTATGGCTGCGCCCTTGCTCTACCTCGCCTGCGCCCTGGCCGCGCTGTGGACCGCTTCGCGATGCGTGTCCCGTATCTCGTGGCGCGCCGGCGCGGTGCTCGCTGCCCTGCCGCTCGCGCTCACCGGCTGGGCGATGCTCCGTGGCGAGGTCCTCGGGCCGATCGACCTCGTCTATTCCTCCGAGCCCTTCCTGAGCCAGCGGCAGGAGCTCGGCGGCGCCGTTCGCTCGGAGGCGATCCTCACCGACGTCTACTCCCAGATGATCCCGTGGAAGAGCGCCGTGCGCTACGCCTACCGCGCGGGCGAGTGGCCGCTCTGGAACCCCTTCATCCTGTGCGGCGATCCGCTGGCGGCCTCGGCACAGCCGGCTCCGTACTCTCCCATCACGCTGCTCTCTCTGCTCCTGCCGCTGGCCGACAGCCTGGCTTTCTCGGCCGCGCTGGTGCTGCTGGCGGCGGCGCTCTCGGCCTTCCTCTTCGCCCGCGAGCTCGGCTGCGGCGAGGCACCGGCGCTGGTCGCCGCGGCGGGCTTCATGCTCTCGGGGTTCGTGCTCTTCTTCCTCGCCTGGCCGCTGGCCCAGGCCGCGGCCTTCCTGCCGCTGGTGCTGGCAGGCGTGCGCCGGGTCGTCCACCAACCGGGCGTGCCGGCCTTGGGCCTGCTGACTGCGGGCTTCGTGCTCGCGCTCCTCGCCGGCCATCCGGAGACCGCGGTACACGTGGTGCTGGTGGGCCTGCTGTACGCGGCTTTCGAGCTGTGGCCGGCCCGGCGCCACCCGCCGCCGGCGGCCCTGGCCTGCGGGGTCGGGGCCGGGGTGCTGGCCTTGCTCTTGACCGCGGTCTTCCTGCTGCCGATCGCCGAGGCCCTGCCCCAGAGCACAGAGTACGCCTTCCGCCGCGGCTGGTTCGCAGCCCAAGACCGCAGCGCCGACTGGCCGGTGGCGCTCGCCGACCTGGTTCCCAGCTTCGTGCCGTTCGTGGCCGGAAAGAAGGGCCTCGATTCCTACCGGGCGCCCTTCGACTGGCCGATCCCGGCGAGCAGCTACGTGGGCAGCACGTTCTTGGGCGCCGCCCTCTTCGGCCTCTGCTTCTCGCGGCGGCGCGAGCGGCGCTTCCTGGCGGGCCTTGCCGTTTTCGGCCTGCTCGCCGGGGCCAGCGCGCCCGGGGTCGCCGACCTCCTCGCCGCACTGCCGCTGCTCGACATCGCATTGAACCAGCGTCTGGTCTTTGCCGCCGGCCTGGCCACTGCCCTGCTCGCCGCGCTCGGCATCGAAGCCTGGCTCGAGCGAGGGCGGGATCGCCGCCTGGCCTGGCTCCAGCTCGCGGTGCTAGGCGGGTTGGGCGCACCGCTCGCCTGGCTGCTGCCCTACCTCGCCGAGCGGGGCATGCCGGCCGACTTTCTCGCCTCGCGCTCGGTCGTGCTGGTGCTGCCGCCGGCGGTCCTCGCCGTCCTGGCCTTCGTGCCGCGCGCGCGGCTGGCGCTGGTGCCCGTGCTTCTCCTCTTGGCCGTGGCGCAGCGGACGATCGATACCCGCGGCTACTTCCCGGGAGTGCCGAAGAGCCTCTTCTACCCGGCCGTGCGCCCCCTCACCGACCTGCCACAGGCCGTCGAGCCATACCGGGTGGCGGCAACGGGTTTCTCCTTCATTCCCAACACCGCCACCTTCTACGAGCTCGAGGACCCGCGCGGCTACCAGGCGCTCCACCACCGCCGGTTGGTGGACACCTTCCCATTGTGGTGCGTCCGCGACTCGACCTGGTTCAACCGCATCGACGACCCCGGCCGCCCCTTCGTCTCGTTCTTGAACGTGCGCTACGCGCTGATCCCCGCGGGGAGGCCGCCTCCGGACGGCTGGCGTCGAGCCGCCAGGCACAAGGGGACGGTGCTGTGGGAGAACCCGCGGTCGCTACCGCGCGCCTTCGTGCCGCCGCGGCTGCGCATCGGTGGCGCCGAGAAGGCGGTGATCCAGGAGATGATCGCTGAGACGGACTTCTCTCAACGCGCCTGGATCATCCACGCCGACCAGGCGGCCGTGGGCGAGCCGGTCGGGCGCCGCAACGGGTCGGGGACCGTGTCGATCCGGCGCCAGGGCTTGCGCTACCGGCTCGACGCGAAGATGGAGGGTCCAGGCTGGATCGTGGTCTCGGTCACGGCCTGGGCCGGCTGGCGGGCCTTCGCGGACGGCGAGGAGCTGCCGCTCGCCTTCGCCAACCACGCCTTCGTGGGCATCCGCGCGCCCCAGGGCGAGAGCTCGATCGAGCTCGTCTACCGCCCGCGGTCGTTCGAGGTCGGACGGCGGGTTTCGGGCGCCACACTGCTGGGTTTCGTCGTGGCCCTCGCCTGGAGGCGGGCCCGCTCCGGTGCGGTTACTTCCGCCCCGGATAGACCTCCAGCGCCCTGGCCAGCAGGTGGGTGGCGCGGCGGATGGCGTCGACGTTGAGCACGAAGGCCATGCGGGCCTCCTGCTCGCCGCGGCCGGGGGTCGCGTAGAAGCCGTTGCCCGGGGCGAGCATCAGGGTTTCGCCGCCCTCGGAGAAGTCGGTCAGCAGCCAGGAGCAGAAGCGGTCGGCGTTGTCGACCGGCAGCCGGAGCATGGCGTAGAAGGCGCCCTTGGGCTTCCCCGCCACGAGGCCGGGGATGGTCTCCAGCACCTCGAAGGCGGCGTCGCGCCGTCGCTGGTACTCGAGGCGCACCTCTTCGTAGTACGAGGGCGGCAGCGACAGCGCGGCGTTGGCCGCGAGCTGCTCCATGGTCGGGGGACAGAGCCGGGCCTGGCCGAAGCGCAGGGCCGCGTCGATCACCTCCGGGTTCTTGCTCACCAGGCAGCCCACCCGCGCGCCGCAGGCGCTGTAGCGTTTGGAGACGCTGTCGAGGAGGATCGCCTGGTCCTCGAAGCCGGGCAGCGAGAGCACGGAGTGGGCCTTCGCGCCGTCGTAGACAATGTCGCGGTACACCTCGTCGGCGAGCAGGAAGAGGTCGTGCTCGAGGGCGATCTCGGCGAGCGTCGTGAGCTCCTCGCGGGTGAGCACGTAGCCGGTGGGGTTGTTGGGGTTGCAGATCAGGATGGCCCGCGTGCGCGAGCTGATGCGGCGGCGGATAGTGTCCGCGCTCGGCAGGGCGTAGCCGTCCTCGGCGCGAGAGGCCACCGGCACCACCTTGACCCCGGTCTCGACCGCGAAGCCGTTGTAGTTGGTGTAGAGCGGCTCGGGGATGATCACCTCGTCGCCGGGATCGGCGACCGCCAGCAGGGCGAAGATGATCGCCTCGCTGCCGGCGGTGGTGACCAGCACGTCCTCCTTCTCCACCCCGAGCCCCAGGCCCTGGTAGTAGCGGGCCAGGTTCGACCGGTACTCCCACAGCCCCCCGGAATGGCCGTACTCGAGCACCTCGAGGTCGTGCTGGCGGAAGGCGTCGAGCATCACCTGCGGCGTCGGCACGTCGGGCTGGCCGATGTTGAGGTGGTAGACCTTCACGCCACGGCGCTTGGCCTCCTCGGCGAGAGGGACCAGGCGACGGATGGGCGACGGCGGCATGATCCGCGCGCGCCGGGCGATGGACGGCATGCTGGAGAAGGGTCCTTTCTTCCGTTCGGCGGCAAGGCGCGGGAACCGGGCCGGTCGCGGGCATTCTATAGAATCCCTCCATGTACTCGCGCCAGCCCGCCCGCAGAGCACCCGACATGGGCGGGTTCACCGGCGGGCCGCCGGCGCCGCGGGCACTGCTCTACCTGCTGGGCTTCATCTTCGTCACTTTCGCCCTTCAGTTCTTCGCTTCCACGCAGCCAGTCCTCGCTTTCCTGCGCCTCACGCCGGCGGTCTGGCAGACGGGCTTCGTCTGGCAGCTCGTCACCTACGCCTTCGTCGGCTTCGGCCGGCCGGACTTCTGGTTCCTGCTCCAGCTCCTGATGCTGTTCTTCTTCGGCCGCGACGTGTACTACGCCCTCGGTGGCCGGCGCTTCTGGCGCCTCCTCGTGGCCGGTGCGGCGACAGCCTCGGTGGTGGGGGTGCTGGTCGAGGTCCTGGCGGCCTCGCAAGGATGGTTCCCCGAGCGGCTCACCTTCATGCTCATCCAGGGCCAGCAGATCCTGCTGGTGATCCTGGTCGCCGCCTTCGCGGTGATCCACCGGCACGCCGTGATCTACCTGATGTTCGTGCTGCCGGTGCAGGCACGCTGGTTCCTGCCGCTCGAGATCCTGCTCGCCTTCCTGGGCTTCCTGTGGTCCAAGGACCTGTCCGGCTTCCTCGGCCTCTCCGCGGCGGTGGGCATGACCTGGTGGCTGCTCCAGCGCGCGAGCCCCCGGCGGGCGCTGCGCGAGGCGTGGCTGCGCCTGCAGCAGCGCTGGCTCAAGCTGCGCATGGCCGGCCTGCGGCGCCGCCGCGGCATGAAGGGCCTGCCCGGCGGCGGGGGCAACGGCAAGATCCACAAGGGACCGTGGGTGAACTAGGTGCTTGCACCAAGGCATCAACATCCTTATGATTTGATGCATGAGAACCACGCTCACCCTCGAAGACGACGTCGCAGTTCAGCTGGGGGAGCTGCAGGAGCGGCGAGAGCTGACCTTCAAGGATGCTGTGAACCTCGCCCTTCGCGAGGGCCTGGCGAACCTCACGCGTCCGCGCCCGAAGCGAGCAAGGCGCTACGAGACACCGACCTCGGACCTTGGACCCAGCCTCATCGGTAGCCTGGACAACATCGGAGAGGTTCTCGCCATCGCCGAAGGCGAGGACTACCGTTGATCCTCGTGGACGCCAATCTCCTGGTCTACGCGCGCAACGGCTCCTCCCCTCACCAGGCGGCGGCCAGACGCTGGCTCGACGAGCAGTTCGCCTCCGCCCCGCGCGTCGGGTTGCCCTGGGCGTCGCTGCTGGCTTTCGTCCGCATCGTCACCAACCCGCGGATCTTCCCTCACCCGCTTTCTTCGCAGGAAGCCTGGGGCCAGGTCGAAGCCTGGCTCGATCTCGAGCCGGTCTGGGTGCCGGGCCCCACCGATCGCCATCGCGATGTGATCACCAAGCTCTTTGCAGCGGTTTCTCCCACGGGCAACCTGGTCCCGGACGCCCACCTCGCCGCCCTGGCCATCGAGCACGGGCTCGTCCTCTACAGCGTCGACAGCAACTTCGCCCGCTTTCCGGGCCTCACCTGGCGCAACCCGCTTGCGGCCTGATCCGCGGAACACTCGCGCGGCCGGAGCGTACACGGAGCTGGACCCTGCCTCCAGCCCCTCGCCCACGGAGCCCTGCATGACGGAACCCGCCCTCCGCCTTTCCGGCGTGACCAAACGCTTCGGCGACGTCACCGCGGTCGACGACCTCTCGATGTCGATCGCGCGCGGCACGGTCGCCGGCTTCCTGGGACAGAACGGCGCCGGCAAGACCACCACCATCCGCATGATCATGAGCATCTTCTACCCGGACGAGGGCGAGATCCGGGTGCTGGGCCATCACAATGCCGAGGCGGTCAAGGACCGGCTCGGCTTCCTGCCCGAAGAGCGCGGCCTGTACAAGAAGATGAAGGTGGGCGACATCCTCACCTACTTCGGTCGCCTCAAGGGCATGGCGGCCGCCGATGCCAAGCGCCGCGCCCGCGAGCTCCTGGCCCGCTTCGGCCTGGGCGAGTGGATCGACAAGCCGTGCGACGCTCTGTCGAAGGGCATGGGGCAGAAGGTGCAGCTCCTGGCCACCTTCATCCACGGCCCGGACCTCGTGATCCTGGACGAGCCCTTCTCCGGCCTCGACCCGGTCAACGCCGACCTCATGCGCGAGGTGATCCTCGACATGAAGCGCGAGGGCCGCACGGTGATCTTTTCCACCCACGTGATGGAGCACGCGGAGAAGATCTGCGACACCATCATCATCATCCACAAAGGGAAGAAGGTGCTCGACGGTCCGCTCGCCGCCGTGCGGGCGGCCGGCGGGCACGGCATCCTGCTCGACTACGACGGCGACGGCGCGGTGCTCCGCCAGTTGCCGGGCGTGACACGGCTCAACGACTCCGGCAAGCAGGCCGAGATCTTCCTCGAGCCCGGCGCCGACCCGCAGGCCGTGCTCGCCGCCCTGGTGGGCCGGCTCACCATCCGCCGCTTCGACCTCTCCGAGCCCTCGCTGCACGAGATCTTCGTCCGCGCGGTGGGAGGTGGGGAGCGATGAAGCACAAGACCTTGCTGGTGGCGCGGCGCGAGTACTTCGAGAACCTGCGCACCAAGACGTTCTGGATCGGCATCCTGGTGGTGCCGATCATCCTCACGCTGGCGATCGCGGTTCCCGTCTGGCTGGAGATGGCGAAGGAGGCCCGCAGCTACGCGGTGATCGACCGCTCCGGCTGGCTGCTGGCGGCCGTGGAGCATCGCTCGGCCGAGGACGACCTGGCGAACGTGCTCGAAACGGCGCTCGAGCGCGAGCGGCTGGGCCGGATCGCGACGAGCGGGCTGCCCGCCGAGGTGCGCGAGGCGGCCGCGGCCCTGTCCGCCGCCTTGCCGGCCGCGCCGGTCGAGGCGATCGCCGCGCCGAGCCGTGGCCGCGAGGAGCGACGCGACCGCGACGAGCGAGTGCTCCAGGCCCTGGCGCGGTCGGCACTCGGTGCCGAGGCTTCAGCCGGGGAGAGCCTCGCCGATCTGCTGTCGCCGGCCGACGCCGAGCGGCTGGCCGCGCTCGCTCCGCCGCTCGCCGCCTGGTGGCAGGGCGTGTCGCCGGCCGAGGCGCGCAAGATCTCCCCCAACCTCGGCAAGAGCCGCTTCCAGCGCGTCGAGGTGGCGGGAGGCGGAGCGGAAGCGGCCGAGGAGCTCAACCGCAGGGTGGGGGCCGGCGAGATCTTCGGCTACTTCGTGCTCGCCGAGGAGCCGATCGCCGGCCAGGCGCCGGGCCGTTTCGTCTCCCGCAACCTGACCGACCGCGAGCTCTACGAGTGGTTCACCGGCCTCGCCAACGAGGTGGTGCGCGAGAGGCGGCTGGCCGAGCGGCAGATCGACCCCGCGGTCGCGCGGTGGGTGCAGGAGCCGGTGCCGTTCGAGGCCCGAAGAGTGGGCGCCGGCGGCGAGGAGGCCGAGGTCAGGACCCAGGACTTCGTCCGCCAGTGGGCGCCGGTCGCCTTCGTGTACCTGTTGTGGATCGCCGTCATGTCGATCGTCCAGATGCTCTTGAACAACACCATCGAGGAGAAGTCGAACCGCATCCTGGAGGTGCTGCTGTCGTCGGTGTCGCCGCTGCAGCTCATGGTGGGCAAGGTGGTGGGCATCGCCGCCACCGGCCTGACCATGATCGGCACCTGGGTGCTGTTCCTGGTGGGGGCGGTTTCGGTGGTGATGGCGCTGGTCGGCGACCGGGTGGACCTGGGGCTCGCCAGCGTCGCCACCGACCCGCTGCTGCTCGGCTCCTTCATCGTCTACTTCGCGCTCGGCTACCTGCTCTACGCGGCCTTCATCGTCGGCGTGGGCTCGGTGTGCAACACCCTCAAAGAAGCCCAGAACCTGATGATGCCGATCATGATGATGATGATGGTGCCGCTCTTTGCCATGATGCCGATCGGCAAGGACCCCAACAGCACCTTCGCCCGCGTGCTGTCCTACATCCCGCCGTTCACGCCGTTCGTGATGATGAACCGCGCCGCCGGCCCGCCGACGCTCTTCGAGTACCTGGTCACCACGGTGATCCTGGTGCTGTCGGTGGCCGGGGCCTTCTGGGCCGCCGCCAAGATCTTCCGCATCGGCATCCTGATGACCGGCAAGCCGCCGCGCCTGGGGGAGATGCTGCGCTGGCTCCGGGCGCCGGTGGGCCAGGTGCCGGACCGCCGCAACGTCCCCGAGATCGCACAGGAATAGCTGTCAGCACGAGGAGGTTTCCATGAGCCCAAAGAAGGACCCGAAAAAATCCGCCAAGGGCACCACCGCGAGCAACAAGAAGCCCGAGGGATTCACGGACGAGGAACGGGCCGCGATGAAGGAGCGCGCCCAAGAGCTGAAGGCGGAAGCACGCCGCGGCGCAGACGGGGAGAGCGCCGTGCTCGCGAAGATCGCCGAGATGTCGGAACCGGATCGCGCCATGGCCAAGCGGCTCCATGCCATCGTCAAAGACAGCGCGCCCGCCCTCTCGCCGAAGACCTGGTACGGGATGCCCGCGTATGCCAAGGACGGCAAAGTCGTCTGCTTCTTCCAAAGCGCGCAGAAGTTCAACTCGCGGTACGCGACCTTCGGCTTCAACGACGCGGCGAACCTCGACGACGGCGCCATGTGGCCAACCTCCTTCGCGCTCAAGCAGTTGACTGCCGCCGAGGAAGCCAGGATCAGCGCGCTGGTCAAAAAAGCGGCGAGCTGAGGGCGGACCTCACCCTCCAGCCCCGCCCCGAGATGATACCGATGACGACCCACGCGATCCGCTTCGAAGATGGGGCTGCCTACGAGCGATACATGGGCAAGTGGAGCCGGCTAGTGGGTGAAGCGTTCCTCGACTGGCTTGCGGCGGAATCAGGTTCGAGGTGGCTCGACGTCGGCTGCGGCAACGGCGCCTTCACCGAGCTGCTCCTCGAGCGATGCGCGCCGGTGGCCGTAGAGGGGATCGATCCATCCGAAGCGCAGCTCGCTTATGCCCGCGGGCGGCCTGCAACGCGGGTCGCACGGTTTCATCAAGGCGATGCGATGGCACTGCCTTTCGCCGACGGCACGTTCGACGTGGCTGTCATGCCGCTGGTGATTTTCTTCGTTCCGGACCCGGCCAGGGGCGTGGCCGAGATGGCACGAGTGGTGCGCGCGGGTGGCACCGTCGCGGCTTACGCGTGGGACTTGTGTGGCGGTGGATCTCCTTACGATGCGTTGCTGGTGGAAATGCGTGGGCTGGGCGCAGCAGTCCCGGCGCCACCGAGCCCCGACGCGTCTCGAATGGAGACCCTGCAGGACTTGTGGACGGGCGCCGGCTTCGAGGATGTCGAAGCGCGTGAGATCACCGTGCGCAGGACCTTCGCCGATTTCGAGGACTACTGGGCGACCATCTTTGGAAGCCCGAGCGCCGGCGCGGCGCTCTCGGCGATGACAGCCGAGGATCTCGCGCTTCTCGAAGCACGGATGCGCACGCGCCTGCCGGCGGATGCCGCCGGCCGCGTCACCTGTAGTGCCCGAGCCAACGCGGTGAAGGGTCGCGTATCAAACTAGTCTTGGGGAATGCCGTAGTTGGGCACGCTACGCAGGAGGGATTGGCCATGGACAGCCGACTGCAGGGCAAGCGCTTCCTTCTGACCGGCGCCTCGGGCGGCATCGGGCAGGAGACCGCCCGGCTCTTCGCCGCCGAGGGCGCGCTGCTCGCCCTCCACTGTCACTCGAACCGCAGCGCCGCGAGTGAGCTCGCCGCCTCGCTCCTGGCGCCGGCCGTCGTGGTGCAGGCGGACCTGCGCCAGGAGGCCGAGGTGGAGGCGATGTTCGCCGCGATCGGCCGCGACCTGGGCCCGCTCGACGGCATCGTGGTCAACGCCGGCGTGTGGGTGGGCACTCCCGTGCCGCTCCACACCATGAGCCTCACGCAGTGGGACGAGACGATGGCGCTGGACCTCACCAGCGCCTTCTTGACCTGCCGCGGCTTCCTCCGGCAGCTCGCCGGGGAGAGCGCCGCGGGCCGGCCCCGCGAGCGGGCGTCGATCGTGCTCGTGGGCTCGACGGCGGCGCTCTTCGGCGAGGAGAACCACGCCGACTACTCCTCGGCCAAGGCGGCGATGACCTACGGCCTCACCCGCACCCTCAAGAACGAGATCGTGCGCCTGGCGCCGCGCGGCCGCGTCAACTGCGTGTGCCCGGGATGGGTGGCGACGCCGATGTCGGCCGGGACGGTCGAGGACCCCGAGGCGGTGGCGCGCGTGACCTCCACCATGGCGCTGCGCAAGATCGCGACCGCCGAGGACGTGGCCGCCGCCATCGTCTTCCTCTCCTCCGACGCCCTGGCCGGCCACCTCTCCGGAACCATTCTGCCGCTGGCGGGTGGGATGGAGGGGCGAGTGCTGCACGGGTAGCAGCTCCCTGCACCCCAGCCCTCTCCACGCTTGCGGAGAGAGGGCTGGAGTGAGGGGCACCGCCTACTCCGCCGTTATCCGGCACTCGGACAAGTGCCGCGCCAGCAGCACGCTGTAGGAGATCCTCTGGCCGGCCTGGAAGCCGTCGCGGAAGCGGTGGCTCGTCTCGCCCGGCGGGTAGCGGCTTGCCGACGAGAAGCTCGACTCCAGCCAGTCGTCGCAGTCGCTGTAGGAGAGCCACTTCATGGCCTCGACCCCGGCTCCCAATCCGGCGGCGTACTCGGGATCGCTCGAGCTGTTGCGCACCGCGTAGTCGGCCTCGGCGAGCGCTTCAGCGACCCGGCGGTCGATCTCGGCGTTGACCTGCTTCGCCTTCCAGGCGCGGTGCTCGGCCACGGTCTGCTCGTAGCCCTCGGGGAGCGGCTCCTGCCGGCGGCGGTTCCAGCTCGCGGCCGCGCGCGCCTGCTCGCGGGTGGTGAAGCGGTCGAGGAGGTCGGTGAGCGCGGGCTCGATGGCGGCCAGGTCCTTCGCCTTCGCCGCCTCACGCGGCAGCTCGATCAGCAGCTCCACCTTGCAGGAAAGCTCCTCGAAGAGCCGATAGGGACCATCCGTGAACGCCCGCAGCAGGCCCTCGTCGAGGTCGAGCAGGACCTCGACCCGCGAGCGCTTGAGCTCCACCTTGTGCACCCGCGCCAGCTCCCCGGCCTGGAGATGAATGCCACCCTTGCCGGAAACGGCCCGGCCGCGCACCTCGTTGTTGGTGTAGGAGCCGTCGCAGCTCGAGCTCACCGGCGCCTTCACCACCACCCAGGTGTCGCGCCAGCGCGCCGCGAGCTGGTCCTCGAGATCCGCGACCGCGGCCGGCGCCGCGAGCGCCAGCATTGCCGACACGATGCCTGTGCACCACCTCATGGCCTTCTCCTCTCGTCGAGCTGCGGCGCCGGGTGGATTCCCG
>JBIOXV010000125.1:0-2104 GCA_044869805.1 Thermoanaerobaculia bacterium
CGACGTTCCGCCCGCGCGACCTCCGCATGACCGCAGCCGCGCACTTCATGCACCACACCTACAGCCGCCTCAACCACCCGGTCGCGATCCGCCCGCCCAGGTAGGCCATGTCCGGGTGCCTGGCACCAGGACGTGGCCGCTTTGGCCCCGCCCGATCGGGCGCGATGCGGCGCGCGGAGGCGAAACGGCTCGGGGAGACATGTCCCGGTGCCTGGAACTCGTTTCGAAAAGAGGGACCTCGGCG
The DNA here is from genome assembly GCA_044869805.1 of Thermoanaerobaculia bacterium. Lineage (GTDB taxonomy): Bacteria > Acidobacteriota > Thermoanaerobaculia > Multivoradales > SZUA-115 > CAWDVR01. Next base: position 245 of record JBIOXV010000125.1, read on the forward strand.
CCGAGCACGAACCAGTCCGTCGTCGATGACGGCGAGACTGGAGGTGCATGGTGGGCTGGGAGCCGTGGCGGGTATCGGACGGGCTGTGGCAGCGGCTGCGGCCGCTGCTGCCGGCCGGGGAGCGGCGCTTTCGCTACCCCGGGCGCAAGCGAATCGACGACCGCCTCTGCCTGGAGGGGATCCTGTACGTGCTCTTCTCCGGCCTGCCCTGGGCGGCGGTACCGGAGCAGCTGCAGGTCTCGGGCGTGACCTGTTGGCGGCGACTGGCGCAGTGGCAGCAGGCGGGGGTGTGGGAGGAGCTGCTGCGCGTGCTCGGCGAGGAGCTCGCCGCCGCAGGTGAGCTGGACGGGCAGCGCCTGCTCGTCGACGCCAGCGTCGCGCCGGCCAAAAAGGGGGCGCCGAAACGGGGCGCAGCCCGGTGGATCGCGGCCGCACCGCGACCAAGCGGCACCTGATCACCGACGGCCAGGGGCTGCCGCTGGCGGCCACGATCAGCGCCGCCAACGTGAACGAGTACGGGGCGCTGCTGCCGCTGCTCGATCACGTCGCCGCCGGCGCGCACGGCGCTGGCCGGCTGGTGCTCGCCGACCGCGGCTACGACGCCAAGGCGGTGCGGGAGGGCGTCAGGCTGCGTGGCTTCGAGCCTCGCATCGCCGAGCGCAACCGGCCCGGCGAAGGTCGCCGGCGCGACTCGCTCGCCCGCGAGCGCGTCGCGATCGAGCGCACCTTCGCCTGGCTGTCGTGGCTGCGGCGACTGGCCACTCGCTGGGAACGCCGTGCCGACCTCTACCTGGCCTTCTTCACGCTCGGGTGCGCGGTCGTCTGCTGGCGGCGACTATCGCGGGCATTGTGAAAGGAGTTCCTGGCACCGAGACATGGCTCGCGCGGGCATGGCAGCTTGCTGCAAGGGCCGGCACGCCTGAGCGCCACCGGCCGGAATCTCGGTATTTCCACGCGCCGACACGTCTGATGAGGACGGGTCCCGGCGCCTGGCACCGAGACATGGCTCGGGCGGCCATCTACCGCGCCACGCCGACTCGTCCGTATCGGCCATGTCAGGTCAGGTGCCTTGCACCTGACATGGCCGCAGGCGGCGGGGGACTCGGGCGGGCTAGACTGGCTTCGTGCCGACGAAGGAAGAAGTGGTCGAGGCGCTGCGTGAGGTCGAGGACCCGGAGCTTGGGATGGACATCGTCGAGCTCGGCCTGATGTACGAGGTCGACGTCGAGGACTCGAAGGTGAAGGTGAGGTACAGCCTCACCTCGCTCGGATGCCCTGCCGGGCCGATGATCGACGAGGGCATCCAGGAAGCCGTGTCGGGCGTTCCCGGCGTCGCCGAGGTCGAGACCGAGCTGACGTGGGATCCACCCTGGTCGCCGGAGATGATGTCCGACGACGCCAAGTTCATCCTCGGCTTCGGCTGATCCCCGGCGGTAGCGGAAGCCCGAAGCGCTCGGCGAGGCGGCTCATGTCGTGCTCGTCCGTCTCGCTCCAGGCGTAGCCGAGGTGGTGCCGTAGCTGGAGCGAGGCGGAGATGCACCGAACGGGAAACCTGCCGACCGACCCGTGCGCGGCGAGCTCGTCTACCGGATACAGCCCCCAGCCGCCGCCCTCGAGCTGGTGCCAGGCGTTGCCGCATTCGTCGTAGACGACGAGATGGAGGTCGACCTGGCGTCCACGAGCATCGCGGAGCACATAGCGGGCGGGGAGGCCAGGGCGGACCCGCGGCGCGTGCGCGAAGCCGAGCGGGGCGAGCACCGCGCACGCCTGCTCGAGCGCGTCCCGCGCGACGACGACATCGACGTCGCTGTGCCGTCGCGTCTCGCCCCCGAAGAGAGCGTCGGCGCCCCAACCGCCGTC
>JBIOXV010000126.1:0-26243 GCA_044869805.1 Thermoanaerobaculia bacterium
TCCTTGGCGGTGAGCAGGAGATGAGCCAGCGCCGGGATGGTCGTCTTGCGCTCGACGATGCCTTGCATCGGGCCGAGCTCGGTCAAGAAATCGGCGCGGTTCAGTCGGATCTCCATCGTCTCTTCTCCCCCCGAAAAGAGCCTGAAATATAACACCTCAGAAGTCGCCGGAGAAGGTGCTGCGGAAAGCGGCAAAGCGCCTCCAAGTCGCTGCCAGAAAAAGCGCTTAGCGGCCTCCGCGGAATGCGGGTATCGGCTGCGGAGCGGCTGCGGAGGCGCTGCGGAAAGCTCGGGAGTCTCGCTTTTCCGCAGCCCGGAGACAGGATTTAGACAGGCTTCCCGAGCCGATTTGCTCAGGTGAAGTGGTCGGTGAGCTGGCGCAGGGTGCGGTCCAGGTCCTGGTCCTTGGCGCGCAGCTCTTCGATCTTGTCGATCGAGTACTTGACCGTGGAGTGGTGCTTGTTGTTGAACTGTTTGCCGATCTCCGGCAGCGACATCCCGGTCAGCCGGCGGCACAGGTACATGGCCACGTGGCGGGGGAAGGAGACCGGCTTGGCGTTGGTGCGGCTCTTGATCTCGCTCACCTTGAGGCCGTAGTGCCGCGCCACGAGCTTGATGATGTCCGCGCCGGTGAAGCGGGGCCCGGCCTGGCTGACGATGTCCTTGAGCGTCTCCTTGGCGAGATCGACGGTCATCTGCTTGCCAGTCAACGAGGCGAAGGCGATCACCCGGTTGAGCAGGCCCTCGAGCTCACGGATCGAGGAGCGCACCTGGCGGGCGATGAAGTGGGTGACCTCGTCCGGAAGGGTGATTCCTTCGAGGTCGGCCTTGCGGCGCAGGATCGCCACCTTGGTCTCGAGCTCCGGTGGCTGGATGTCGGCGATCAGGCCCCACTCGAAGCGGCTGCGCAGACGCTCCTCCAGGGTGTGGATGTCGCGCGGCGGGGAATCCGAGGAGAGGATGATCTGCTTCTGGCTGGTGTACAGGGTGTTGAAGGTGTGGAAGAACTCTTCTTGCGTGCGCTCCTTGTTGGCCAGGAACTGCACGTCGTCGATCAGCAGCACGTCGATGTTCCGGTAGCGCTCGCGGAACACCGGCATGCGGTCGAAGCGGATCGAGTTGATGAGCTCGTTGACGAACTGCTCGGTGACCAGGTAGCGCACCTCGAGATGGGGGTGCAGACGCAGGATCTCGTGGCCGATGGCGTGCAGCAGGTGGGTCTTGCCGAGACCGACGCCGCCGTAGAGGAAGAGCGGGTTGTAGCTGTGCGAGGGCTTCTCCGCCACCGCCCGTGCCGCGGCGTGGGCGAACTGGTTGGAGGTGCCGACCACGAAGTTCTCGAACAGGTAGCGCGGGTTGAACTGCGCGGCGCCGCGGGCCTGGGGCACCGCCTTGTCAGCGTCGAGGGTGAAGAGGACCTCGAAGGGCTTGCCCGCGAGACCAGCGATGGCGCGATCCACCAGCGGCCGGTAGCTCGACTCCAGGGTGTGGAGCACGCGCTTGTTGGGCGCTTGGAGCACCAGTCGCCCGCCGTCCTCCGAGCGCACCTTGAGGTTGCCGAACCAGGTGCTGAACTCGTCCGCGCCCAGCTTGGCGCGCAGCGCGCTCTGCAGTTGTGGCCACAAAGAGGTCACAGATAGATGTCCGATTCAGGCGAAAAGCAACCGCTCAACAGTGCAGCTTTCCACACCTTTTCCACAGTCTGCGGAAAACCATCTACACATTTCCCTTTGGAGCCAGGCTGGGACTTCTTTGCCGGCGAGAGGAGGGATGATAGCAGCAGCCCCGGCGTCGTTCAAGCGTCTGGCGAAAGATTTCGTGACGGAGTTGACGGCGGGTTTTCCGGCGGCGGCACGGGGCCTGGCACGGCGCTTGCTGCATGCAGGAAGCAGAAGCGTTAACGACCTGTTAACAAGGATACGAGGGAGGTTCTACCCACCACCCAACAGCACACCTAAATCGAGGCCGAAAGCCTCCCCCCTCTACGATCTCTCCAAATCCCCCTACTCAACAGGGGTAAATCCTCAGAACAGCCCACCTCCACGGGAACCTCCCCCCGTATTTTCCCCCTTCCAGGGGGATTTTCCCTTTTCAGCCAGAGAATCCCCGTTCCGCCCGCGGCGTCGGCGGCGCCCCGGCCCGTGCCGGAAGCGCATGCCAGATTGGCCCTATACTCACAGCGGCATGAGCTGCCGGCAAGATCTGCTGGCCCCTGACCCACCTTCGCTCCCCCGCCTCGCCCCGCTGCTCCTCGCCTGGTATGACCGCAGCCGCCGGGCCCTGCCCTGGCGAGGGACCGCAGACCCGTACGCCATCTGGGTCTCGGAGATCATGCTCCAGCAAACCCGGGTCGAGACTGTCATCCCTTACTACCTGCGCTTCCTCGCCCGCTTCCCGAGCGTCGAGGCGCTGGCCCAGGCCGAGATCGAGGAGGTGCTCGCCTCGTGGTCGGGTCTCGGCTACTACCGCCGTGCGCGCCAGATGCACGGCGCCGCCAAGCAGCTGGCGGCGAGCGGGAGCTTCCCCCACACCCCCGAGGGCCTGAGGGCGCTGCCCGGGATCGGCGACTACACCGCGGCCGCCGTGGCCTCGATCGCCTTTGGGGTGGTGACGCCGGTGGTGGACGGCAACGTCGAGCGGGTGGTCGGCCGTCTCCTCGCTCTCGAAGGCGATCCCAAGACGGCCGGAGCCAGGGCCAGGCTGCGCGAGGCGGCTGCCGCCCTGCTGAACCCCGCGCGGCCGGGCGACTCCAACCAGGCCCTCATGGAGCTCGGGGCGACCGTCTGTCTGCCCCAGCGCCCCCGCTGTCTCGCCTGCCCCTTGGCCGCGGGCTGCGAGGCGCTCGCCGCCGGAGACCCGGAGAGGTTCCCGCCGCCGCGCCGCCGGCGCGCCACGACCGAGGTCAGGCTGCTGGTCGCCCTGGTGGAAGAGGAGGGCCGGACGCTGCTCTTCCGGCGGCCCGAGGACTCGGCCCTGCTCGCCGGGACCTGGGAGCTGCCGTGGGTCGAGCTGGAAGAGGGAGCGGGCGCCAGCGAAGGGTGGTGGCGCGTCGAGGCCGCGCTCGCCGCGCGCTACGGCGGCGGCTGGCAGGTCGGCAGCGAGCTCGCGGCGGTCCGCCACGGCATTACCCATCGCGCCATCGAGGCCCGGGTGGTCGCCGCCCGGCTCTCGGGGAGCGGGGTGGTCGAGGAAGGGCTGGCGGCCGGCTGGTTCAGCGCCGAGGAGCGGCAGGCCCTGCCGCTGTCCTCGCTGGTAGGAAAGGTGATCCGCGCCGCGGCGGCGGTCACCGCCCCGGTCACCGCCCCGGTCACCGCTCGGGGGGCCGGCCACCGCCCGCGGCGCCGCCGGCGAGCATGAACCAGCCGACGATTTTCTCGTCGATCTCCCGCAGGCGTTTGGCAATGAGCGAGCAGAGGAGCTTGAGCAGCCGCAGGGAGGAGACCTTGCGGATGTCGAGGATTCCGGTCACCACGTCGCGCGGAATCGACAGCACCACCGCCGGCCCGGCGTGGGCCTTGGCCTCGGCCGAGCGCGGCTGGTTCTCGATCAGCGCCATCTCGCCGAAGTAGTCGCCGCGCCGCAGGAAGGCCAGCGCCTCCTCCCCCGCCCCCGGGATGTGCTTGCTGATCATCACCTGCCCCTCGAGCACCACGTACATGCGGTCGCCGGGCTCGCCTTCGCGGAACACCACCTCGCCGGGCTCGAGCTGCTTGGCTTTGGACAGCGAGGCCAGGAAGTTGATCTCCAGCGGCGACAGAACCTGCTCCTCGAAGAGCTGCTTCTTAGCCGCCAGGCCGATCTGGAACTGGCCCGTGGGGCTGCGGTCGCCAGGCGCCGGCGGCGCCCGCCGCGCGGCCGGCTCGGCGAAGAACTCGACCAGGTGCTGGTTCGCCCGCCGCAGCTTGTCGGAGAGGCTCTTCCAGAACGCCCAGTAGAGGGCGAGGCTCAGGCGGTCGTCCTCGGCGAGCAGGGGATCGAGGGCCTGGTGGCTGAAGACCACGAGCTCGCTCTCCACGGTGGTGAGCACGTCGCCGGAGCGGCCCTTGCCGTCGATGAAGCTCGCCTCGCCGAACAGGACCCCCGCCGGGAGCTCGGCCAGAGCGTAGCGGCCGTAGGGCGTCTGCCGTTCGATGCGCACGCCGCCGGCGGCGAGCAGATAGGCGTCGTGGGTGGCGTCGTCCTGGCGCACCACCTCGGCGCCCGCCGCCACCCGCTGCAGCGCCAGATGCGGCACCAGGGCAGCGAGCTCCGCCGCGCTCAGATGGGCGAACGGGGTGGCGCGCTGGATGGCTGCGGCGACGTCCATGGCTCGGGGTCGAGAGCCGGGATTCTAGCAGCCGCCAGCGCTAAATCAGCGAGAGCTGCGGCGGCGCCAGGAGCTCGAGGGCGGCGCGCTCCACGTGGTCGAGCCAGCCGGCCCGGTTGGCCGGGTCGAGCCGCAGGGTGCCGAGGCCGCGGCGATCGATCTCCCGCCGCAGCCGGTCCTCGACCGCGCGCTGGAAGGCCGGGTCCGAGGCGCGGATGCCGTCCGGCGACGGGCGGTCGCAGATCGGCACCTCGACCAGCAGGTCGTAGGTCTTGACCCAGGAGTCGACCAGCGCCTCGAGCACCGGGTCGGGCCCCGCGGCGAGCAACAGGTAGACGTAATTGTCGAGCGCGCTGCGGTCGCAGAGCACGACGGAGTAGCGGGCCCCCGCCACCAGCTCCTCCGCGATCTGGGTGTGGAGGATCCAGCCTTGGGCGGCGTTGGTGGTCTCGCGGTTGATCGGCAGCGGGCAGCGGCGGGCGATCTCGTGCACCAGCTCGCAGGCGAAGTCGCGCGCCTTCAAGCGCGCGGCGAGGCCATAGCACAGCGTGGTCTTGCCCACGCCGTGGCTGCCCACGAAGGCGATCTTGAAGGACTCCGGCGCGCTCACCGCGCCACCCCGTCAAGTTCCATCATCGGCAGCTATCCCTTGGCCGGCAGGTGCCGGCTCCAGACGCTCGCCAGCGCGTCGCGATGCCCGCGCAGCAGCGCGGCGAGGAACGGGGCGCCCGCCCGGCCGCGCCGCAGGAGCAGAGTGGCGGCGCGGATGCTCACCCATCCGGTGTGCAGCAGGGCGAGCCAGAGCCGGTGGGTGCGGGAAGGATAGGGCAGCAACCGGGTGCGGGTGAGGTGCTCGAGGTAGAGCGCCGAGCGGCCCCGCGAGCCGGTGGCGCCGCCCACCCGGTGCACGGCGCGCATCGCCGGCTCGAAGCGGAGGTGGAAGCCGGCGCGGGCGAGGCGCAGGCAGAGGTCCACGTCCTCGTTGTAGAGGAAGAAAGTGGGGTCGAAGCCGCCGGCCGCCTGCCAGGCCGGCGTCGAAACCGCGATCGCCGTGCCCGGGATGAAGCTCACCTCGCGAGCGCGCGTCGCATCGGCGACGGTGCGTTGCTGGCGCACCGTGCCGGTGAGGCGGTCGATGCGGCCGCCGGCGTACCACAGGTCCCCTCCCTCGCGGTCGAGGTAGAGCGGGCCGCCGACGGCGCCGGCGCCGTCGGCGAACGCGGCGGCAGCCGCCGCCAGAAAGCCGGGCAGCAGCTCGACGTCGCCGTTGAGCAGCACGTAGCCGGCGAGAGAGCCGCGCTCGGCGAGCAAGCTGGCGCCGCGATTGGCCGCCGTGCCGAAGCCGGGGTTGTCGGGGCCGGGGAGGACAACCACCGTGGAAGGCCGCGCGCCGCCCGCCCCCGCTCCGACCACCCCAGCCCCAACACTCAGGTTCGCCGAGTTGTCGACCACCACCACCGCGCGCCCCACCGCCGAAGGGTCGCCGGCGATCGAGGCGAGGCAGGCCAGCGTCGGGCCGGGATCGCCGTAGTGGACCACGACGACGCCGAGGCCGTCGCTCGCCCCGGCGGCGCCCGCGGTGCTCATCGACGGCTCCCGCGCCGGCGAGAGGGCCGCCGCGCCGCGACCGCCCCGAGCGCGTCCTCGAGGGCGTCGAGGGCGGCCTCGAGCTGGAAATGGGTGATGACGAAAGGAGGGCAGATCTGCGCCACGTTGCCCCGCGCTCCGCCGGCGAGGAGCAGCACGCCCCGCTCCCGGCAGGCCCGCACCCAGGTGCGGGTGACGCGCGCCGAGGTGAGCTCCACTCCCCACAGCAGACCGCGCCCGCGCACCTCGGCGACCGACGTGAAGTCGCGCTTCCAGGCAGCGAGGCGCTCGCCGATCGCGGCGGCGAGCGGCGGCATGCGTTCGAGCAACCGCTCGCGGACCATGGTGCGCAGGCCGGCGAGCGCCGCGGCGCAGGCCAGCGGCGCCGCCAGGAAGGTCGAGGTGTGAAGCGCCTCGCCACGCCGGTCCCAGGCCGCCATCAGCTCGCGGCGGCCTACCACGGCGGCGATCGGCAGTCCTCCGCCGAGCGCCTTGCCGCAGCACAGCAGGTCGGGCCGCACGCCGTCCTCGTCCACCGCGAACCAGCGCCCGGTGCGGCCGAAACCGGTGAAGACTTCGTCGGCGACGAGCAGCACCGCGTGCCGGCGGCAGGCCGCCACCAGCGCGCCGAGCCAGCCGGCGGGAGGAAACAGCACGCCCTCGCGGCCGACCACCGGCTCGACGATCACGCAGGCCGGCGAGGTGCGCTTCAGGGCGCGCTCGACGGCCTCGATCGGGCAGCCGAAAGGCAGCCGCTCCACGCGCGAGGCGAGCTGGGCCGCGAAGGGCCGCCGGAACTCCTCGCGCGAGGTGACCGCGAGCGCACCCAGAGTCAGGCCGTGATAGGCAGGGTCGAAGGCCACGAGCCCCGGCCGCCCGGTGGCGAGCTGGGCGGTCTTGAGCGCGATCTCCACCGCGTCGGCGCCCGAGGTGGCGAAGTAGACCCGCGGCTCGTCGACCGGGGCGAGCCGGCACAGGGCCTCGGCGAGCTCCACGCGCCGCGGATGGGCGGCGACGTCCCCCAGGCCGTGCAGCAAGAGGCCGCTCTGGCGGCGGACGGCGTCGATCACGCGCGGGTTGCGGTGACCGATCGAGGCGACCCCGAAGCCCGAGGTCAGGTCGACGTAGACGTTGCCGTCCACGTCGAGCACGTTGGCGCCACGCGCCTCGGCCCACAAGATGGCCGGCTCTCCGCTCAAGGTATTGACCACCGGCGCTTCGCTGGCGGCCAGGCGCGCGCAGAGGGCCAGGGCCACGGGCCCCGGGGGTGGAACGGCGATCGCCGGCAGCAGGTCGCCGCGCCGCAAGGAGGCTCGCCTGGCCGGCGGGGCGGGTGCGGCGAGACCGGGCATGGAGGCTAGATCTCGTGGCGGCCGGCGAGCGACCGCCCGAGGGTCACCTCGTCCGTGTACTCGATGTCGCCGCCGACCGGCAGGCCGAAGGCGAGACGGGTGGTCTTGACGCCGCGCGCCTTGAGCAGGCGGGCGAGGTAGAGCGCGGTGGCTTCGCCCTCGACGTTGGGGTTGGTGGCGACGATCACCTCGTGCACCCCCTGGAGCCGGGCGAGGAGGCCGTCGATCGCCAGCCGGTCGGGCCCCACGCCGCGCTGCGGGGAGAGAGCCCCCAGGAGAACGTGATACAGCCCATGGTACTCGCCGGTGCGCTCGATGGGCTCGATGTTGAAGGGCTCCTCGACGACGCAGATCTGATCCTGCTGGCGTGAGGCGGCGGTGCAATAGCGGCAGGGATCGACGGCGGTGATCGCGTTGCAACGCGAGCAGTGGAAGAGCTTCTCCTTGACCTCGACGATCGCCGCCGCCAGCGAGTGCGCGTCGCTCGCCGGCGCCTTGAGTAGGTGGTGCGCGAGGCGTGCCGCGGTCTTGGGGCCGATGCCCGGCAGCCGCGCGAGCTCGCCGATCAGCCGGGCAAGGGGGTCGGACATCGAGCCGGGACGGTCAGAAGGAGATCGGCAGGCCGGAGGCGAGCGAGCCGACGCGGCCGCGCATGGTCTCCTCGACCTTGCGCCCGGCCTCGTTGACGGCGGCCACGATCAAATCCTCGAGCATGGCGGGGTCCTGGGGGTCCATCACCTCGGGGTCGATCTTGACCGCCACCACCTGCTTGTGGCCGCTCATCTTCACCGTCACCATGCCGCCCCCGACGGAGGCCTCGACGATGAGCTCGGCGAGCTCGCGCTGCAGCTTCTCCTGCATCTGCTGCGCCTGTTTCATCAGTTGGCGGATGGAGCTCATCTATTCCTCCTGCCCCTCGTCGCGGGGCGCGATGGTCTGGACACTGCCGCCGAAGATCTCGAGCACGGCTTGCACGGTGGGGTGTTGCTGGGGTTCGCCTGGCCCGCCCTTCGCGGGCGCCGCGCCGGCCTCCCGCGGGCCGTTCGCCGGGGGGTTGGTATTCCCCCCGGTCGCGCTCCCCGCGCCGCGGCGCTGCCCGGCGATCGCCCGCCAGCGCACCCCTGCTCCCCACACCCGCGCCGCCGCCTCGTCCATCGCCTGGCGGTTGCCGGCGCGCTCGAGGGCGCGCTGCAGCATCTCGCCCTCTCTCCCGGCCGGCAAGTATACGAGCAGCTCGCCATCCTCGAAGGCCAGCTCCTGGGCAGCCTCGAGCTGTGCCGCGAGGGGCTGGCGTCGCGCGCTCACTTCCTCGCGGAAGGCGGCGATGGCGTCGGCCGGCTCTCGCTGCGCGGCGGCCGTCGTTGCCGAAGTCCCCAGGGTGGCCTCGGCATCTGGCTCGCCAGGAGGGGATGGGTCGGCCGCTGCCCTCGGAATGATGCCCTCGAGCCGAGCCGTCGAGACGGGGGAGAGCACGGCGGGGTCCTCTGCCGGAGGCGGGCTGGAGGGAGCCGGCTCTCGCGGGGCGGCGACGCGTGGCGGACGGGTGGCCGGGGCGAGCCTGGGCGCCGGCGGAGCGGCACGCGCGACGGAGGTGTCGCCGCCCGCCAGCAGCTCCTCGATCCGCATCAGCTTGGGCAGCTCGGCCGCCCGCAGCCAGGCGATCTCCAGCGCCACCGCGGACGCTTCGCTGCGGCGTACCGCCTCCTCGCAAGCCAGCAGCAGTTGCAGCAGGCGCAGCAGGTTCTCGTAGCCGGCGGCGCGAGCGATCCTGGCCAGCGCCGCGGCGTCGTCGGCCGGCAAGTCGACCCGCTCCGGGGCGCCGCCGGCCGCCAGGTGCAGGGCGTCGCGGCAGAAGGCCAGGAACTGCGGATAGACGTGGCGCGGGTCCCAGCCCTCCGCTTCGACTCGGGCGGCGACGGCGGAGACCGCCGCGGCATCGCCGCCCAGGATCGCCTCCAGCAGGCCGAGAAAGAGCGCCGCGTCGAGCCCGCCGGCGAGATGGGCGGCGTCCTCGTCGCGGATGGTGCCGGCGCCGAAGGTGGCGAGCTGGTCGAGCAGCGCGACGGAATCGCGCACGCTGCCCTCGCCGGCGCGGGCGATCAAACGCAGCGCGGTGTCGCTGGCGGTGATCGACTCGGCGGTGGCGATCTCCTTGAGATGGGCGGTCAGGTCCTGCGCCGTGACGCGGCGGAAGCGGAACTCCTGGCAACGCGACAGGATGGTGGCCGGCACCGCTTCGCTCTCCGTGGTGGCGAAGATGAACACCACGTGCGGCGGCGGCTCCTCGACGATTTTGAGCAGGGCGTCGAAGGCCTGCCGCGACAGGCGGTGGACCTCGTCGATGATCAGCACCTTGAAGCGGTCGCGCGCCGGGCCGTAGCGCAGGCTCTCGGTCAGGTCACGGACCTGCTCGACCTTGGAGTAGGTGGCGGCGTCGACCTCGATGACGTCGAGGTCACTGCCGCGCGTGATCTCGCGGCAGGGAAGGCACTGGTTGCAGGGGGTGCCCGTGGGGCCCTGCTCGCAGTTGAGCGCCTTGGCCAGCAGGCGCGCCGTCGAGGTCTTGCCGACGCCGCGGATGCCGGAGAAGAGGTAGGCCTGGGCGATCCGACTTTCGCGCAGGGCGTTGCTCAGCGCGGTGACGATCGGCGACTGGCCGACGAGGGAAGAGAAATCCTGCGGCCGCCACTTGCGGGCGAGCACCTGGTAGGCCATGGCAACGCGTCGGCAGTAGCGGACGAAGGGTTCCGGTTGATCTGCGGCACTCGGCCGGAAACCTTATCGCTGCTCCCTTCCGGGCCTGACGAGGTTCGGAATCGGCCGATGCACAGGACCCGAACCCTTCGTCGGCCACTGCCGGCCCTCGATGCTATGCGCCGCCGCCGGCCAAGTAAAGGCGTCGGGAGCCGTGGCGAGGGCCTGGAACAGCCGTTCCCGGCATTTGACTTCGCCCCGACGAGGACTTATCGTCGGCGCCGAATCCTTTGCCCCCCATGCGGCACGCGCTGGAGCCCGAGTCGGGCCTGCCGTTGGCCGAACGGGCTGCTGGAGAGCGCGATCGCGGGGCGCGAGCCCCGGCCGTCTTCCACTCTATTCTTTTCAAGGAGCGCCTGAAATGGAGAGTACCTCTCACCCTCCGCGTCGAGCACCGCGGGTTTGGACTGGCCTGCTGGCGTCGGTGACGCCGTTGCTCTTGGGGCTCTTGCTGGCACCGCCGGCAGCCCAGGCCGCCGACGGCGATCGAGCCGAGCAGATCAAGCACCAGCAGGCGGCCTGCGCCTTGCTGGACGACCTCAAGGCCAAGGGCATGATGGACGGCCTGCTGTACCAGTTGCTGGTCAAGTGCGGCCGCGAGCACGAGCTCGGCCAGGTGCGCTCCGAGGGCGCCGAGGAGGCCGAGGGCAACCGCGGCGCCGGTGACGTGGCGGTGAGCGACCCCTCCGGCGACTCGAGCGCCGGCTCCCATACCCAGAGCGAGACCTCGATCGCCAGGAACCCGGTGACCGGCACGCTGTGCTCGGCGTACAACGACTCCTTCCACGGCATCCAGGAGAACCTGGGCTTCTCGGGCTTCTCGCGCTCGACGGACGGCGGCCTGACCTGGGACGACCGCGGCGCGGTCGACAGCGACGACTCCGGCGACCCGTCGCTCATCTGGCGCAAGGTCGACGAGAAGTTCTACTACGTAGCCCTGCGCAACGGCGGCCTCGGCATCTTCCGCTCCGACGACGACTGCCAGAGCTTCGCGTTCCTGAGCCAGATCTCCTCGACCGGCAACGACGACAAGGAGATCGCGGCGGTCGACAACAACCCGACCAGCCCGCACTACGGCAACATCTACGTCGCCTGGACCGACTTCACCGACGGCCGCATCAACGTGCGGCGCTCGACCACTGCCGGCGCCTCCTGGTCGGCCCCGATCGACGTCAGCGTCTCGGGCGCCGACGTGCAGGGCGCCTGGCCCGCGGTCGCTCCGAATGGCGACGTCTACGTCTCCTGGGTGCGGTGGAACCCCTCGTTCCCGGTCGGCCCGATCGACATCGAGGTGGTGCGCTCGACGGACGGCGGCGCCTCGTTCAGCCCGGTCACCAACCCGGCGACCGCCAAGACCAACCCGCGCGACTCGGCCGCCACCGGCAACTGCGGCCGGCCGGCGCTCAAGGGCAACATGCGCTATCTGCCGTCGCCGACCATCGCGGTGGGTGCCGACGGCGTGGTGCACATCATCTACAGCTACGACCCTGACGCCTTCAACTCCGGCGACGTGATCAACGTCTACTACCGGCGCTCGACCGACAACGGCGCCACCTGGGACACCGAGGTGCAGGTCAACGACGTGTCGACCAACGACCAGTACCAGCCCTCGCTCTCGGTCTCGGACGCTGGCGTGGTGACCGTCGGCTGGTACGACCGTCGCAACGACGTCAACAACACCCTGATCGAGTACTACGGCCGCCGTTCCTTCGACGGCGGCGTCACCTGGTCGGAGCCCAGCACCCTGCTCTCCGACGTAGCCTCGCCGATCTTCCTCGACCCCAACCTCGCCAACTGCTATCACGGCGACTACGACACTCAGATCACCTCCGCGGAGTTCGCCCACTTCACCTGGAGCGACGACCGCAACGTCCAGGGCGGGCACAACGACCCCGACGTCTTCGGCAACCGTATCGCGGTCGGCACCGACTTCCTGGTGCTCGCCAGCCCGACCGAGGTTTCGGTGTGCGCGCCGACCAGCGCCGACTACACCATCAACGTGCCGCAGTTCCAGGGCTTCGCCGAGCAGGTCACCCTCTCGGCCACCGGCAACCCTGCGGGCAGCACGGTTGGCTTCGGCACCAACCCGGTGACGCCGCCGGGCAGCTCGCTGATGTCGGTCACCACCAATGGCGCCACCCCCGGCACCGCGACCATCACCGTCACTGGCACTTCGAGCCCGAGCGCGATCGTGCACTCGACGCCAGTTACCTTGAACCTCTTCGACGCCAACCCGGGCACGCCGACACTCAGCACCCCGGCCAACGGCGCGATCAACGTGCCGGCCGCCGCCACCTTCACCTGGACGGCCGCCACCCAGGCCGCCACCTACACGCTGGAAGTGGCGACCGACGCCGGCTTCACCAACATCGTGGCCACGGTTTCCGGCATCGCCGGCACCACCACCACGCTCACCTCGCCGCTCGCCACCAACACCGTCCACCACTGGCGCGTGCGGGCGACCAATAGCTGCGGCGACGGCCCCAACGCCGCCGTCTTCAGCTTCACTACCATTCCGGCGCCGGGCGACTGCCCGATCGGCGTCACGCCCACCGAGAACCTGTTCGAGGGCTTCGAGAGCGGCGCCGCGGGCTGGACCCACAGCGGCACCGGCGATAGCTGGGCCGCCTCCACGGTGCGCAAGCACACCGGCACCTTCTCCTTCCACGCCAACGACCCGGCGGTGGTCAGCGACCAGCGCCTGCACTCGCCGGCGATCGCGCTGCCTTCGGCCGGAGCGGCGCCGCTGAGCCTGATCTTCTGGCAGCACCAGACGATCGAGGACGTCAGCGCCACTGCCTGCTTCGACGCCGCGGTGATCGAGATCTCCACCGACGGCGGCACCAACTTCACGCGCCTCGAGAGCGAGATCCTGGTCGACCCCTACGACGGCCCCGTCGACGACGGGTTCCAGAACCCGCTCGCCAACGAGAACGCGTGGTGCGGCGACCCGCAGGACTGGACCAAGTCGATCACGGACCTCTCCGCCTTCGCCGGCCAGACGGTAATCCTGCGCTTCCGTCTGGCGAGCGACAACTCGGTCTCTCGCGAGGGCTGGTACATCGACGACCTGGCAGTGCAGTCCTGCACGGTGTCGGTCTTCGCCGACGGCTTCGAGACTGGCGATACCTCGGCGTGGACGCTGGTTTTCCCCTAGCCTTCAGCGAGGCGGCGGCTCGCGGCAGCAATGCGGGTCGCCGTCGCTCCTCTCCAGTGGACTGACTCCCGACGGCGGCGCGAGCCGCCGTCTTACTTTAGGGTCTGCCTTCCGGTATGATCGGCGGCCCGCGAAAGCGGGCACCATGCTGCAACCGTCGGCGGACGAGGACCGGGCATGGATGGGCCTCGCGCTGGCGGAGGCGGCGAAAGCCGCGGCGCTCGGCGAGGTCCCGGTGGGCGCGGTGATCGTGGCCGGCGGTCGGGAGATCGGCCGCGGGCACAACCGGCGGGAGATCGAGCGCGACCCGCTGGCCCACGCCGAGCTGCTGGCCATCCGGCAGGCGGCGGAAGCGATCGGCGGCTGGCGACTCGAGGGCGCGACGATGTACGTCACCCTCGAGCCCTGCGCCATGTGCGCCGGGGCGCTGGTCAACAGCAGAGTCTGGCGGCTGGTGTTCGGCGCGGCCGATCCCAAGGCCGGCTTCTGCGGTTCCCTTGGCGACTTGGTGCGCGACCCGCGTCTGAATCACCGCCTGGAGGTCGCCGCGGGAGTCCTCGCCGAGGAGTGCGGTGCCTTGTTGAGAGAGTTTTTTGCCGGTCTCCGGCGCCGCTCCGGCGGCGGACCTGAGCCCGGCAGCGATCTTTGAGCAGTCCGTGGAGAGGTGTCCGAGTGGCTTAAGGAGCACGCTTGGAAAGCGTGTGTAGGTTAACGCCTACCGTGGGTTCGAATCCCACCCTCTCCGCCACCAACCTGGAGAGGTGCCGGAGTGGTCGATCGGGGCGGTCTCGAAAACCGTTGTCCGGGCAACCGGACCGTGGGTTCGAATCCCACCCTCTCCGCCATCCCTTCCCCGCAGCACAGATCCCTTCAGCCCACCGTCTCCGAGCAGGCGAAGAACCGCGCCACGACGTCCGAGAACCACTGGCCCTGGGTCACCAGCAGCCCGAGATGGCCGCCGCACGGCGAGCGCAGGACGTGAACCCGATCGTTGCCGGCAGCGGCCTCCGCCAGCCTCGCCGGCGCCGGCCGAGGGAAGATCGGGTCGTCGTCCGCAGAGAGCAGGAGGAGGGGCCGCGCAGCCCGCGCCAGCGCCGGCAGGTGATCGCCCCGGGCGAGGATCTCGTCCGGCGCCAGGGCCTCGCCTAACGGGCGCCGCCGGGAGAGCTCTTCGAGGAAGGTGGCGAACGGCAGCCTCCGCGCCGCGCCGAGGCCCAGGCGTCGGAGGCGCTCGCGGAGCACGAAGCGGAACAGGAACGGGACCAGGCCGCGGCCCGTCGGCCGGGCGAGCAACGGCACCGTGTCGAGGAGGCCCAGGGCCTCGGCCAGGGGCCCGGGTGGAGAGACCAGCACGCCGCCGCTCGCGAACCGGCTCGCTGCCTCCGGTGAGCCCAAGGCATGGGCCGCAGTCAGGGTGCCGAGCGAGAAGGCCAGGAGGCCGTGCGGGTGGCCGGGATGGCGCGCGCGGAGCCAGCGGCTCCAGGCGGCGAGGTCCTGCGCTTCGAGCAACCCCACGGTAGGCAGGTGCTCGAGGTCGAGGAGCCGCCCGTGCCAGCGCAGGTCCGGGGCGACGACGCCGTAGCCCAGGCCGGCGAGCCACTCGGCGGTGCGACGCACGTAGCCGCTCTGCTTGCTGTCGTAGAGGCCGTGCAAGACGAAGATGACTGGGCGGCCCGCTTCTGGCGCGCGAAACAGGGCGTGGAGTGGGGCGCGGCCCGCCTCGACCTCGATCCCGTCGAGCTCGGTGAAGCCTGGCGGCGCCGGGCCGCGGCCCGCCCAGCGCGGCCGCTGATCGAGCTGCTTTCTCAGCACGTCGCCGCGCACCGCGCCCAGGGTGGCGCGAACGCCTCCCACCGCGGTGGCACTGCAGTCGAAAGCGCGGAGCCCGTCCCACAGCTCGGCGAGCGAACCGGGCGGCCCGGTTTGCGACGCGGCCGCTGCTGCTCGCCGTGGAGCGACTCTGGGTGGCGGCAAGGGTTTCATGGTGGGCACCCCTGCCAGCGCCAGGGCGGCCTCTCCCAGCCGCGACGCGGCGGATAGCGAGAGCGGAGGCGTGAGGTCGGTCACCGGACGTTGACCCCGAGGTCCGTAGTCGTCTAACCTACGTGTTTCGTTCGCGACCCGCGCCGCGCGGCGTGGCCACCCGATGAAACCGAGTATAGAAGGCAGGCGATCGTGAAGAGGACCTTTCAACCGAACAACCGCCGGCGCAAGCGGACGCACGGCTTCCTCGTCCGCATGCGCACCCGACACGGCCGCGCTGTGCTCTCCGCCCGCCGCCGCAAGGGACGCAAGCGGCTCAGTGTCTGATGCCGGCGAACCAGAGCCGAGCGCTCTCGCCGGAGGCGGTGATGAACGCCTGGCCCCGGAGCACAAGCTGCGGCGCCGGGCCGACTACCTGGGGTGTTACCAGCGAGGGCGCCGCCTGCACGGCGCGCTCCTGACTCTGCACTTCGTACCCAACCAGCTCCCGCACCCGCGGCTCGGCATCACGGCCAGCCGCAAGGTGGGGGGCGCCGTGGTACGCCAGCGCCTGAAGCGGCGGGTGCGCGAGATCTACCGGCGTTGGAGCAAGCGCCAGCAGTTGCCCGCGATGGACCTGGTCGTGCACCTCAAACCCACGGCGGCGGTCAGCCGCTTCTCCGACGTCTCGGGCGACCTTCTTTCTGTATTGTCGAGATTCCTGCAAAAGGATCGGGCGGCGTGATCAGCCGGCTGCTGCGAGAGGTCCTGGCGCTCTACAAGCGGTGGCTGTCGCCGCTCCTTCCCCGCGCCTGCCGCTTCGCGCCCTCCTGCTCCGAATACGCCGGCCTGGCTATCCGTAAACACGGCGCCGTGCGCGGTGGCGCCATGGCGGTGGGGCGGGTGCTGCGCTGCCATCCCTTCCATCCCGGCGGCATCGACCTGCCCTGAACTTGGCCCATCCCTAGAGGAAGATTCCAGCCGTGGAAAACCGCCGGTTGTTGCTCGCCGTGGTGCTGTCGATCGCCGTGCTGCTCCTGTGGGGGCGGTTCCTAGCGCCGAAGCGATCCCGCCCCGCAGATCCCTTGCCGGCCGCCGTGACCGAGCCCGCGCCTGCCGAGCAGCCGGCCGTGACGCCGGCCCCGGCGCCCGAGCCCAGCGCCGAGGCGCCCTCGCGGGCGCAGACCTCGCAGCCCGTCGAAGGCTCGGCCGAGAAGCGCTACACCCTCGAGACGGTGACCGCCATCGCCGAGTTCAGCAACCGGGGCGCGCAGCTCGTCTCCTTCCGGCTCAAGGAACACACCGCGAAGGGCAGCGAGGTGCTCGACCTGGTCCGCGCGCGGGAGAGCGCGCCATATCCCTTCGCGCTCGTGCGGCCCGACGGCGGTTCCCTGCCGGTGGACGGCGCTCTGTTCCTGGCGACGGAGGATCCCGCCGCCCAGGCCATCACCTTCCGCTACCGCGGCCCGGCCGGCGAGGTCGAGAAGCGCTTCGCCTTCGTCGACGACGGGCACTTCGAGGTCGACGTGCGGGCCGCCGGCGTGGGGGCCTGGAACCTGCTCCTGGGGCCGGGGCTCGGCAACCCGTCGAGCGAGGAGTCCGCGGCGAAGCTCGCCCGCCGCAGCGCGGTCTACCGCCTCAACGGCGAGGTCGAGCGGCTCGACGCGCAGAAGGCGGAAGCGCCGCGGGCCGAACCCGGGGCCGGGCTCTCGTGGGTGGGCCTGGACGACAACTACTTCCTGTCGGTCCTGCTGCCACGGAGCCCGCTGCGTCAGGCTCGCCTGCTGCCGGTGCTGATCGAGCCCGGGGCCGGCGGCGCCGTGGCCCGCTACCGCCCGCTGCCTCCCGAGCTCAGCAAGGACCTGAAGGCCCTCAAGCGCGACTACCTGCTGCTGCTCGAGCCCGAAGGGGAGCGTCTCACCGCCGAGGCCTACTTCGGCGCCAAGCAGTACGCCCGTCTCGCCAAGCTCGGGCAGGGCCTCGACCGCACGATCGAGCTCGGCTGGTTCCGATTCCTCGCCCTGCCGTTGATGTTCGGCCTGCAGTGGATCTACCACAATGTGGTCAGCAACTACGGCTGGGCGATCGTGCTGATGACCACGCTGATCAAGATCGTGCTCCTGCCCCTCACCCACACCAGCATGGTGTCGGCGGCGAAGATGCAGGAGCTCAACCCGAAGATGCAGGCGGTGCGCAACAAGTACGCCGGCAAGCTCAAGGACAAGCAGGGCCGGCCGAACCTCGAGATGCAGCGCAAGATGAACGAGGAGATGATGGGGCTGTACAAGACCGAGGGGGTCAACCCGGCGGGCGGATGCCTGCCGATCCTCCTCCAGCTCCCCGTCTTCATCGCCTTCTACAACATCCTGCCCGCCTCGGTGGAGCTGCGGCACGCGCCGTGGATCCTCTGGATACACGACCTCTCGGCCCACGACCCGTACTACGTGCTGCCCATCGTCATGGGAGTGACCCAGTTCGCGCAGCAGATGATGATGCCGCCGATGGGCAACCCGGCGCAGCGCAAGATGATGATGATGATGCCGCTGGTGTTCACCGTCCTCTTCGTGGGCTTCCCCAGCGGGCTGGTCCTCTACTGGCTGACCAACAACGTCTTGAGCATCGTTCAGCAAGTCGTCTACAACCGTCTGAAGAAGAAGCCCCTGGCGGCAGCCGGCAGGCCGGGAGCGCTGAAGGCGACCTGAGGATGGCCGGCATCATTCAGGGCGAGGCATGAACATCCGGAATCGAAGGTATTTCGCGGGCAACTCGATCGAGCAGGCGTTGGTCCTGGCGGCGCGGCATTTCCGCCTCGACCCGGAGCGCATCGCCTTCCGGTTGGTGGAGAAGCGGCACGGGTTTCTGCGCTTCCCGCGGCGTGCGGTGATCGAGGTCGATCCCGCATGCCCGGCGAAACCGGAGGGCGCCACGGCCCCGGAGGCCACGGTCAGCCCCCGGCGCGTCGAGGCCCCACCGCGGCCGGCCCCACCCGCCGCGCCACCTCCACGCCCCGCATCTCCGCCGCGCACGCCGCAGCCACCTGACCCGCTCCCTCCCCGTCCGCCGCGCGAGAGTGCCAGCCCGGCGAGCGTTGCGAGCGAGAGCAGCGCTCCGCCGGCCGTGCTCTCGACGGACGTCGCGGCCCGCGCGCGGGAGGGGCTCGAGGCCATCCTTCGCCTGGGCGGCTTGCAGCTCCAGCACGAGGTGCGCCTCGAGGACGGAGAGTTGCAGGTCAACCTCTCCGGCCCGGAGCGCGAGCTGCTGCTGGACGACGAGGCGGAGCTGCTGCAGGCGATCGAGTACCTGCTCAAGCGGACGCTGGTGCGCGCGGAGGGCGAGGAGCTGCAATGCCGGGTCGATACCGAGGGCTTCCGGGAGGAGCGCGAGGAGGAGCTCCGGCGCCTGGCTCTGGAGAGCGCCGCCACAGTGCGCTCCAGCCACCAGGCGGTCCGGCTGGAGGCGATGAGCCCGGCGGAGCGGCGAATCATCCACCTGGCTCTGGCGGAGCAGCCCGGCGTGAGGACGGAAAGCGAGGGCGAGGGGTATTTCAAGCGGGTGATGATCCAGCCGGCTTGAGGGAGCCTGCTGCCCACGGGAAGCCCTCCTGGCAGGTCAGAAGCGGTACTTTTCCTTCATCTCCAGGTAGCGCGTGTGGGCCTTGGCGTCGAGGTCGGGAGTCAGGTGCTGGTCGAGCAAGGGCGCCAGCACCTCCCGCAAGTAGGCGCCGCGGGCCATCCACTGGAAGTAGTGGCGGCCGCCATGGTCGTAGGGGCCGTAGAGCTTCCCGCCGGGGAAGGTCTTCTCCAGCCAGCGGAAGAGAGGCTCGTGGTCGACGTGCATGCGGATGGTGAGCTGCGGCTGCTTGCCGTCGCCTCCGAAATGCCCCTCGCCGACCAGGATGCCGACCAGGAACCCTATGGCGAACGGCGTGGGCCCCGGCTGCAAGGGCGAGGGAGCAGGGAGTTGTTTCACCGTAAGGTTTCTCGTGAAACGCACGTGCGCCGCCGGGCATGGCACCCCGCTTGTTTCACCGTAGAGTTTCCCGTGAAACGGTCGGCGTGTCGAGCCCGCTCCCGTGTAGTAGGTTGGACTGCGACGCCGTCATGCCCCGCCCCGAGCTTCCCGACCTCGCCCTCGACCCGTTCTGCAGGGAGCTGCGGGCCCTGAGCCCCGTTCCGCTGGCCGACCGAGCTTGCCTGGCTCTCCATGCCCACTACCAGGAGCTGCGGCGATGGAATCGCTCCCTGTCGCTGATCGGCCCTGGGACGGCGGAGGAAGTCCTCTCGAGGCACTATGGCGAATCGCTCGCGGCCCTGCCGCTCATCCCCGCGAGCTGCGGCGAAATCGTCGACGTCGGGAGCGGCGCCGGTTTCCCCGGCCTGGTGCTCGCCGCGGCCCTGCCGCAGGCCCACGTCACCCTGATCGAGGCGCGGCAGCGGAAGTGGGCCTTCCTCGAGGCCGCCGCGCGCCGCGCGGCGTTGGCCTGCCGCTGCCTCAATGCTAGAGTCGGCGCCTCGTTGCCCGCCGATCTCGGCCAGCGGATCGACCTCGTGACCGCGCGGGCGCTGAGGCTTCCTGCCGAGCTCCTCTCCGCCTTCGGAGAGCGCCTCTCCCCCGGCGGCCGCATGCTGTTCTGGGCCGGGGAAGAGGCACCCGAGCCACCGCGGGGCTTCGAGCGGGGGGCCGAGGTCGGGCTACCCGGCTCCAGTAGACGGCGCATCGTGGAGCTGCGCCGCCAGACGAACTGAGGCGGACGGCTCACGATGGGTATCATCCTGGCGATCGCCAATCAGAAGGGCGGGGTCGGCAAGACCACCACCGCCATCAACCTCGGAGCGGCACTGGCCGCCTTCGAGCGCAGAGTGCTGCTCGTCGACTGCGACCCCCAGGGCAACGCCACGCGCGGCATCGGCGAGAAGGCCGGCCCCCAGCACCTCTACCACGCGCTCTCGGGGGACTGCACCCTCGAGTCCGTGGCGCGCACCACGGTGTTCCCCAACCTCGACCTGGTGCCGGCCGACCGCGACCTGGTGGGGGTGGAGGTCGAGTTCGTCGGCAATCCCGGCTGGGAGCAGCGGCTGAAGAACAACCTGGAGTCGGTGGTCGGCCGCTACGACTACATCCTGCTCGACTGCCCGCCCTCGCTCGGTCATCTGACCGTGGGAGCGCTCTCGGCCGCCGATGGCGTGGTGGTGCCGCTGCAGTGCGAGTACTTCGCGCTCGAGGGGGTGAGCGAGCTGGTGGCCACCGTGCGCCGGGTGCAGGGGGGCCTGAACCCACGGCTCGCGATCACCGGCATCCTGCTCACCATGTACGACGACCGCACCAACCTGTCGCGCGACATCGTCGAGGAGATCCGCCGCCACTTCGGCGACCGCGTGTTCAAGACCATCGTGCCGCGCAACGTGCGCCTGGCGGAGGCCCCGAGCCACGGCAAGCCGGTGATCCAATACGACATCAAGTGCCGGGGTGCCGAGGCCTACCTCGCCCTCGGCCGCGAGATCCTGGGGCGCGTGGCATGACCAAGAAGCGCGGCCTGGGCCGCGGGCTGGACGCCCTGCTGGGTGAGCCGCAGGCGGCCGTCAACACCCTTTCGGTCGAGCTCCTGAAGCCCAACCGCCGCCAGCCGCGGAGCCGCTTCGACGAGGTCGACCTCGCTGAGCTGGCGGAGTCGATCCGCGCCCAGGGCGTGGTGCAGCCGATCGTGGTCGCGGCGGACGCGGACGGCGGCTACACGATCGTCGCCGGCGAGCGCCGCTGGCGCGCCGCGCGCCGCGCGGGCCTGGCCGAGGTGCCGGTGGTCGTCCGCCGGGTCGAGAGCGACCGCGAGCTGCTGGAGCTCGCCCTGGTCGAGAACCTCCAGCGCGCCGACCTCAACCCGCTCGAAGAGGCCGAGGCGTACCGCATGCTGCGGGACGACTTCCAGCTCTCGCAGGAGGACATCGGCCTCAAGGTGGGCAAGACCCGCTCCACGGTCGCCAACGCCCTGCGCCTGTTCAAGCTCCCGGCCGAGGTGCAGGACCTGCTGCGCGAAGGCCGGCTGACCGCCGGCCAGGCGCGGCCGCTCCTCGCCCTCGAGGACGTGGATGCCCAGCTCGCGCTCGCTCGGCGGGCGGTGGAAGAGAGCCTTAGCGCGCGGCAGCTCGAGGAGCTGGCCGCCGTGCCGGCGCCGGGAGCCTCGCCCGCCAAGAAGCCCAAGCCGCGCCCCGACGTCCACACCGTCGCGGCGGAAGAGAGGCTCACCCAGCGGCTGATGACCAAGGTCGAGATCCGCCGCCGCCGCAGGGGCGGCGAGATCCGCATCCGCTTCCACTCCGAGGAGGAGCTGATGCGGCTCTACGACCACCTGATGCAGAAAGGTCGGGATGCATGAAGTTCAAGGCGGACAGCTCCAGCGGCGAGTTCAACGGCTTCGTGGACCGCGGCAGCCACCTGCAGGGCGAGCTCAAGTTCGAGACCAGCTTTCGGGTCGAGGGTCGGGTGGACGGCACGGTGACCTCACACGGCATTTTGACGGTCGGCGAGGGGGGCGAGGTCGAGGGCGAGATCCGCGCCGGCGAAGTCTTTGTCGCCGGCACCGTGCGCGGCTCGATCCAGGCCGAGCGCCGGGTGCAGATCGCTCCCGGCGGCAAGGTGTACGCCGACCTCCTCACACCGGCCCTGGTGATCGAGAACGGTGCGCTCTTCGAGGGCCGCTGCACCATGCAGGCGGCCGCCGGCACCGAGCCCGCCAAGCCCTGAGCTCAGGACAATAAGCCTTTTATTTTCAGCAACTTACTGCTGAACCCTCTCGAGCGCCTCGTAGGAGGGCACGAAGGTCAGGGGGTGGCGGGCGAGGAAGTCCGGGGTAAAGGCCGTCCGCAAGACCTGCCCATCGAGGTCGTTCGAGATCGGCAGCCCCAACCCATAGAGCAGCGTCGGGGCCACGTCCACCAGCCTCGCACCCTCCAGCCTCTCTCCGGGGCGCACGTCGGCACCGAACAGGATCAGCACCCCCTCGGGCGCTTCGGCGAAGTAGCCGGAGAGAGACTTCCGCTCCGAAAGCTCGGCGCGCACCCGCTGCCAGCCGGACGCCGGCTCGGTGCCGTGGGCGGAGACGACGGCGAGGAGCGAGCCCTGGCCGTGCTCCTGCCACAGCTTCTCCAGGGCCGCGTCGAGCCGCGCATAGTAGACCTCGAGGGACCGCGCCGCCTCGAGGTACGGAGCTCGCTGAAGGCCTTCGAAGGCCACCGCGCTGTAGCCGCCGAAGGTGCGCGCCGAGGCCGTCCTCAGGCCCGGGAGCACGAGGAAGATCGCGCTCTCCACCGGCTCCTCGGCGGCGAGCCAGCCCGCGATCTCGAGCCGCATCAGATCGCCGGCGAAAGCCGCCTCGAGCTCGGCTGCGAACCGCGGGTCGATCGCCGGCTCGTGGCTCGGGGCGGTGACGCCGCGGGTGGCCAGCGCTCGGGCGCGCCCGCCCAGCTCCAGTGGCCGGGCGTCCTCGAGACGCAGGGGCGCCGCCAGGCGGTCCTTCGAGAAGAAGCGATCCGAGACCCCCGCGCCGAGCTCCGCCGACAGTGGGCTGGAGACCGGCCAGGAAACCAGCGCGGTGCGCAGGCCGAGACGGGAGAGCACTTCCCACAGCGCCAGCACCCGCCGCTCGCCGGCATCGGCGGGCCGGCCCGACACACCCAGCCGTGCCCAGTCGTAGAACGGCGGCAGCGGCGGCACCAGCTTGAGCTCGACACCCTCGCCCAGGGCAGGCTGGGGGAACACCCGGCTGGCCACCACCCCGTGCTTGTAGGGCTGCTTGCCGGTGGCGAGCGTCGTCCACAGGGCGCCGGAGCGGGTGGGAGACAGGGAGGCCAGGTGGGCGTGGCTGCCGCCTTCGAGCAGCCGGGCGAAGAACGGCAGCAGGCCCTGCTCGGCGAGCGGCAGCACGGCATCGAGCGTGGCGGCGTCGAGCCCCACCATCAGCAGGCGAGGGCGCTCGCCGAGCTCGAGGATCGTTGGCCGGTAGGGCGGCTCGTGCGCGGGCTCGAAGGCGCCGCGCCGTTCCGCCATGGCGAGCACCGGCACCAGGGCACAAAGCGCCAGCCCGAGGCGGCTCTTGACGCCGTAGCGCCGGCGGTAGATGGCGTGCAGCAGCGCGGTGTAGAAGCAGAACACCGCCGAGGCCGAGATCCACAGCGCGGCCTTGATCAGCCGCTCGTTGATGCCGGGCGGCAGGTAGTAGGCGAAGTACGAGGGCAGTACCCATCCCAGCACCGCCGCCAGGGCCAGAGCGGCGGCGAGCGCCCACGGCAGCAGGCGCAACGCCCGCCGCCGCCGGCCGCCGCTCGCCACGGCGAGGATCAGCAGGCTCGCCAGGCCGCCGGTTCCTCCGTAGGCCACCAGGGCGCGGCCGATGGTGCGCGGGTTGAAGGGCAGGTGTGGATTGAGGAAGAACAGGAGCTGCGCGAAGAGCAGGCCGAGGATCGCTCCCGGGACGAAGCTAGAGCCGGCGATCACCCAGCCGTTGGGAGGTCGCCAGCCCTTGGGGATTCGCACCGCCGTGCGCGTCGCGACAGAGAGAAAAGCTAGAGATAGAAGATCGGGCGATCGATCACGTCCTCGATCTTCCATTCGTACGTGTAGCCTGGGAAGTCGAGTGGGACCATGTAGTTGAGACGGATCTTGACGCGCTCCTTGGTCTTCTCGATCTCGATCTGCTTCGGGCTCACCGGCAGGTTGAGCTCCTTGGCCTTCTTGAGGATGCGGCTCCTGAGCTCCTCCGGCGAGGCCTTGGCGCTGAACTTGGTCAGCTCCACCGAGAAGTCGTAAAGCTCCGCGGTGGCGATCTTGACCGGCACCGCCTTCCACAGGATCAGCCCGACGACGAACAGTACCAGCAGCCAGAAGAAGCACCCTATGTTGCCATCACCGCGCTGGCCAGATCGACGGCGCATCACCGGACCTCCTCGCTGAAGATGCCGCCAGTCTATCGTAGGCGGTCTCCCGGGAAGAGCCGGCTCTCAGCGCACCAGCCGCCCGACCCTCTCCCAGCGAGTGGCGGCGGAGAACCGGGCCACGCCGCTTTCCCGCTCGCCCGTCGCCACCGACCAGTACACCACCACCGCCCGTCCCTTGACATAGCTCGCCGGCACCGTGCCCCAGAACCGTGAGTCGTCCGAGTCGTCGCGGTTGTCGCCCAGGCAGAAGTACTGGCGCGCCGGCACGGTCACCGGCCCGAAGTCGCGTGGTCGCGTGGGCGCCGCGGCAGCCGTGGCCAGGTAGGCGCTTTCGTCCACTGCCCGGCCGTTGACCAGCAGTCGGCGGTCGCGGACCTCCACCGTGTCGCCGGGGAGCCCCACGCAGCGCTTGACGAAGTCGCGGCGCGGCTCGG
This sequence comes from Thermoanaerobaculia bacterium, assembly GCA_044869805.1. Lineage (GTDB taxonomy): Bacteria > Acidobacteriota > Thermoanaerobaculia > Multivoradales > SZUA-115 > CAWDVR01. The sequence continues at coordinate 24,479 of JBIOXV010000126.1, forward strand.
CCGGGAACTTGAACACCACCACGTCGCCGCGCCTCAGCGGCCGCACCGGCAGGAGCCGCGCCGCCGGCGAGTAGGCCACGGGATCGAAGATCAGCTTGTTGACCAGCAGGTGATCACCGGGCACGAGGCCCGGCGCCATCGACGCGCTCGGGATGCGGACCCCCTGCACCACGAAGGCGCGGGCGAAGACCGCGAGGAGGATGGCGGTCAGGAGCGCCGCCAGCAAGTCCCTGCCCGCCCCGGCCGAACCGGCACGGCGAGCCGTCGCCATCAGCGGATGAGGAGGAAGGTGCGATCCCAGCGCGTCTTGGTGAAGAAGCCGAGCGCCGTTCGGCCGAGCTGCGCGAGCTTGGCGCCCAGCCCATGCCACTTGCCGTCCGAGGTGCCGCCGCCGTAAGACCAGTAGACGAAGAGCGCGCGCCCCTTGATCAGATGGGCCGGCAAGAAGCCCCAGTAGCGCGAGTCGTGGGAGTTGTCGCGGTTGTCGCCCAGGCAGAAGTAGTGGCCCGCGGGCACCTCGAACGGGCCGTAGTTGTCGCGCTTGCGCACGTAGGCCCGCAGCGCCGGCTGCGCCGCCAGCTCGCCTGCCATCTTGTGCACGGCGTAGGCGGACTCGTCGATGCGCTGACCGTTCAGGAAGAGCTGCTTGGCCTCGATCTTCACCTCGTCGCCCGGCAGGCCGATGCACCGCTTCACCACGTCCACCGTGGCGTCCTCGACCGAGCGGAAGATCACCACGTCGCCGCGCTGGAGTGAGCGCGAGGGAAGCAGCGCGCCGTCGCCGAAGGCCTTCTCCTGCCCGAAGATGAACCGGTTGACGAACAGGTGGTCGCCGACCTGCAGCGTCTCCTCCATCGAGCCGCTCGGGATGTAGAACGTCTGGGCCACGAAGGTGTGGCCGAACTTCAAGAAGATCACGGCGATGAGCAGCGCCTCGACGAACTCGCGCAGCTTGCCCTTGCCCTCGTCCATGGGCGCGTAATGTACCTCAGCCCTCGCGAGCCCGCCTAACGAGCACCACGGCCCGAAACGTCAAGGCATTGCGCGCCGCGGAACAATCCGTTGCGCGCGGCTTCTCGCGCTTAGGTCCCGTTCCCGCGGCCCTCCGCAGCTCCTCTCCCAGCGCCGACCGCGCAATGCCTTGACTCCGGGTTCTCCGCCCAGAGTTCCTCATCTCCTGCAAAGCCTTTTTTTTCAGCTACTTGAAGCCATATGGCAGGGCTGGCACCGGGCTTGGATTGGGTCCCGGCGAACGCCAACCGGAGAAAGGAGGTGGCGAAGAGAAACGACCCTGATCGACGGCAAACAGACGGTAAGGAACCCGGGCCCTTCGGGGCCCATCGTTCGAATGCAGCTCCAACCAACCCAATCCAAGAAGGAGAAAGAACCATGAAGCACACCCATCGTTTCGTCGCCGCGTTCGTCGCCCTGTCGCTCGCGCTCCTCGCCCTGCCCACCATGGCGGCCGAGGCCGGCAAGGTCAACCTCAACACCGCCACCGCCGAGCAGCTCGCACTGCTGCCGCGCGTCGGTCCCGCCGTGGCGCAGCGCATCGTCGAGCACCGCGAGCAGAACGGCGAGTTCAAGCAGCCCGAGGAGCTGATGCTGGTGCGCGGCATCGGCGAGAAGTCCTTCGAGCTGATGGCCCCCTACGTGGCGGTCTCCGGCGCCACCACGCTGACCGAGAAGGTCCGCGTCCCCCGCAAGGCCGAGGCGCAGCCGGAAGGCTAGGCCGCTCGGGGCGGGGGGGGGGGGGGGGGGGGGG
>JBIOXV010000127.1:0-8559 GCA_044869805.1 Thermoanaerobaculia bacterium
AACCATGGACGAGCAAGAAGGCCGCTCTCTCCGGCGGCTCGAGCTGCCGGACCTCTCCGGCGCACGCCGCTTCGCCGGTCGCGTCCCATGGCGGGGCATCGCGCTCGCGGCGCTCGGTCTCCTCGCCCTGCTCGGAAGCTTCTACACCGTCGACCCGGAGGAGATCGGCGTCGTGCTGCGCTTCGGTCGTTTCGTGCGCACCGCCGACCCCGGCCTCAACTTCCGCCTGCCGTTGGGGATCGAGCGGGTGACCAAGGTGCCGGTCGAGCGCCAGCACAAGGAGGAGTTCGGCTTCCGCACCAAGGAGCCTGGCGTCCGCACCGTCTACGAGACGGAAGGCTTCGAGGGCGAGTCGATCATGCTCACCGGCGACCTCAACATCGCCGACGTGGAGTGGGTGGTGCAGTACCGGATCGTCGACCCGATCAAGTATCTGTTCCGCGTGCGCAGCGTGCGCAACACCTTGCGCGACATGAGCGAGGCGGTGATGCGCGAGGTGGTGGGCGACCGCACCGTCAACGAGGTCTTGACCATCGGCCGTCAGGAGGTGGCGACGTTGGTGGAGACCAAGCTGCAGGCGCTCTGCGAGGAGTACGAGACCGGAATCAAGGTCGAGCAGGTGGTGCTGCAGAACGTGACGCCGCCCGATCCGGTAAAGCCCTCGTTCAACGAGGTCAACCAGGCGCAGCAGGAGCGCCAGCAGAAGATCAACGCCGCCCAGAGCGCCTACAACGAGGTCGTCCCTCGCGCCAGCGGGGAGGCGGAGCAGACGATCCAGGAAGCCGAGGGCTACGCCCTCGACCGCGTCAACCGGGCGGAGGGCGACGCCGCGCGGTTCGCTTCCCTGTTCGAGGAGTACAGGAAGGCGCCGGAAGTGACGCGCAAGCGCCTCTATCTGGAAACCATGGCCGCCATCTTGCCCAGAGCCGGGCGCAAGGTCGTGGTCGACGAGAAGCTCAAGGGGGTTCTGCCGCTGCTCGATCTGGGGCGTCCTTTGGGGGAGCGGGCAGGCGAGCGGCCGGCCAAGGGCGCCGCCGGAGGCGACGGCTGATGCGCGCCTTCCGGTTCCTCTTCGTCCTGGCGCTGCTGCTGGTCGCCAACAGCGCCCTCTTCGTCGTCACCGAGGGCGAGCAGGCCATCATCACCCAGTTCGGCAAGCCCGTGGGCCAGCCGGTGACCACGCCGGGCTTGAAAGTCAAGCTGCCGCTGATCCAGGAGGTCCACCGTTTCGAGAACCGCTTCCTCGAGTGGGACGGCGAAGCCACCCAGGTGCCGACGCGCGACAAACGCTTCATCTGGATCGACACTTACGCCCGCTGGCGGATCACCGATCCGCTGCTGTACTTCCAGCGCCTGCGCGACGAGCGTGGGGCGCAGACCCGGCTCGACGACATCTTGGACGGCGAAGTGCGCAACGCGGTGGCCAAGCACGACTTGGTCGAGGTGGTGCGGTCGACCAACCGCGAGCCGCAAGTCGACGAGACGCTCGCCGTGGAGGAACGCACGGGGCTCGAGACCATCGAGCTCGGCCGCGAGAAGATCCAGGCGGAGGTCCTCGCCGCTGCCCAGAGCCGCACCCTCGACCTCGGCATCGAGGTCCTCGACGTGCGCTTCAAGCGGACCAACTACATCGAGGAAGACCGCGCCAAGGTCTACGACCGGATGACCTCGGAGCGCCAGCGCATCGCCACCCGCTACCGTTCCGAGGGCGACGGCGAGGCCTCGCGGATCCGCGGCGAGATGGAGCGCGACCTCAAACGGATCCGCTCCGAGGCCTACCGCACCGCGCAGGAAGTCAAGGGTCGCGCCGACGCGCGAGCGACGGAGATCTACGCTCGCGCCTACGACCAGAGCGCCGACTCGCGCTCCTTCTACCAGTTCTTGAAGACGCTCGAGACCTTCGAGACCACGGTCGACGCCGAGACCTGGCTGCTGCTGTCGACCGACGGCGACTTCTACAAGTACCTCAGGGACTCCGGGAAGTAGCTCAGTTCCCGCCGAGCGTCGAGCGGCCAGTGTAGAACAGCCCGGCGATGCAGGCGATCATGAAGGTGGCGAGCGCGCCGCCGATCATCGCCTTCAGGCCCAGCCGCGCCAGCTCGTGCCGGCGGCTGGGGGCGAGCGGTGCGATGCCACCGATCTGGATGCCGATCGAGGCGAAGTTGGAGAAGCCGCAGAGGGCGTAGGTGAGGATTACGATCGAGCGCGGGTCGAGCGCGGGGACCTCGCCGCGCCCGGCGGCGGCGAGGTAGTTCGAGAGGTCGAGGTAGGCGACGAACTCGGTCAGCACCAGCTTCTCGCCCAGGAAGGTGCCCACCGTGAGGCAGTCCTGGGCCGGCACCCCCATCACCCACGCCACCGGCCAGTGCACCCAGCCGAGCAGGGCCTGGAGCGACAGCGAGCTGCCCTGCGCCACGGGGCCCAGCGCCAGGTAGACCGCGTCGGCTACCAGGGCGACGGCGAGGAGCGTTCCCCAGGCCTTGCGCCCCGGGGTCTTGCTGCTGCCGGAGAGCAGGAACAGCGGCAGCCAGGCGCCGAAGCCCACCAGGCCGATGGTGCCTGCCGCCTCGGGGGCGAGCAGGCGGGCCCCGAAATAGAGCGCCGCCAGCACTCCCAGCGCGATCCAGGGGAGGTTGTCGGAAGGCGCCCCGCGGCGCTCGCACCACAGCAGCGAGGCGATCGCCGCGCCCACTGCGAGGTTGAAAGTGGCGAAGCCGGAGAGGTCGTGGAAGAAGCCTCCCAGCCAGCCGACGCCCATGTTGAGCAGCGCGATCATGGCCACGAAGGAGACCAGCATGGCCCCGACGTTGATGGCGAGCTGCCAGCCCACGGTGGTGCCGTTGGCGGCCGCGTCGAGGACGTTGGCGTCCTCGATCGGCACTTCCATCTTGACCTCGCCGCGGGTCAGCGGCTCCTCGCGCTCGGGCACCAGGATCTTGGCGAAGATGAACGCCGCCGGCGCCGACAGCAGCGAGGCGGAGATCAGGTGCGCGGCGATGTTGGGGAAGTAGCCGGAGAGCATCAGCACGTAGGCGCCGAGCACCCCGCCCGCGGTGTTGGCCATGCCGCCGGCCATGATCGCCATCAGCTCCGAGCGGGTCATGCGTTCGAGGTAGGGCCGCACCACGAGCGGCGCCTCGGTCTGGCCGACGAAGATGTTGGCGGAGTTGGACAGCGCCTCGGCCCCCGAGACACGCATGGTGCGCGCCATGATCTTGGCGAACAGCAGCACCACCTTCTGCATCACCCCCAGGTAGTAGAGGACGGAGAGCAGGGCGGAGAAGAAGATGATCGTGGTCAGCACCTGGAAGGCGAAGAAGAAGCCCGGCACGGTGCCGGTGCGGATCGCGGTCTGGATCAGCGGGTCCTGCGACTCGGCGCCCAGCCGCGTCAGGTACTCCTTCAGGGTCATCGGGATCTGGCCCGTCGCGTCCGCCGAGCCAACCGAGTTGAAGACGAAGAGGGCGCCCTCCTTGGAGAACGAGAGGAGCGCGTTGAACACGTCGTTGAGCTTGAGGAAGAAGCGCGCCCCCGGCTCCCACCACAGCACCAGGAAGCCGAAGATGAGCTGCAGCGCCAGGCCCCACAGCACCACCCGCCAGGGGAAGCGCTTGCGGTCCTCGGAGATCGACCAGGCGAGGACGATGAAGACGAGAATGCCGAGCAGCGAGACGAGGTTCCTCACAGCCGATCCCTCCAGGCGGGTCGGGGTGCCATCCCGTCCCTCTCAAGGCCGAGGGGCGACCCCGGGGCCCGGGGCCCAGGGAACCTCCGGCGGTTGGCTCGCGACGTCTGTGCTCCAGTCTCGCCCGGATGGGGGTGAGGGTCAAGCAGGCCGCGGGCCGGGAGGCGGCCCGGGACCGGGCGAGTAGCCCAGGGATTTGTGCAATCCCCGGGGTTGAAATCCGGCCGAACCAGTGTATTCTGAGCCGTCACCGCTCCTTATGGAGCACGTTTCGATCCTTGCGATCGCCGGAGGATGAGGCACCTTGCTGAGTAAGACTCCACTCGCGGCGCGGCTTCGCATTCTTCTCGTCCCCGTTCTGATCTTCACCCTCTGGGTGCCGGAGGCCCTCGCCAACACGGCGATGATCCGGGCCCTGGGGCCCCGCATCTCCGAGGCGCGGCGGTCGTCGCCCGACCTCGGCGTGCACGTAGTCGAGGTCGCGAGCGGCGAGGAGGTCTACGGCTACCGCGCCGACGAGATGCAGGTGCTGGCCTCGAACACCAAGCTGTTCACTACCGCGGCGGCCTTCGACCTGCTGGGTTCCGGCTTCGAGTACGACACCCCGGTGCTGATCCGCGGCTCGGTCTACGCCGGGGCGCTGGGCGGCGACGTGGCGGTGGTCGGCAGCGGCGACCCCAACCTTTCCGGCCGCCTCTACGGCGGCGACTCGTTCCACGTCTTCCGGGACTGGGCGAGGGCGTTGAAGGGCCGCGGCGTCTCCCGCGTGCGGGGCGACCTCTACCTGGTGCGCGGCCTGTTCGACTCCCGCGTCCTGCACCCCGACTGGCCGCCCGACCAGCTCGCGCGCTGGTACGAGGCGCCGGTCGACTCGCTGTCCTTCGCCGACAACTGCGTCACGGTACGCGTCTCCCCCGGCGCGCGGCGAGGCGCGCCCGGGGTGGTCGAGCTCGACCCGGCGATCGACCTCTTCCGGGTGGTCAACCGCGTCACCACCACCGCCTCGCGCCGCGCCCAGCGGGTGGCGGTCCACCGCCAGCCGGGCAGCTACGAGATCCTGGTCTCGGGGGCCGTCTACCAGCGCAGCGGGCCGATCGAGGCGGTGGTCACGGTGCCCGATCCGGTCGAATACTTCGGGGCCGCCCTGGAGCTGGCCCTCGCCCAGGAGGGCGTGGCGATCGACGGTGCCACGCGCGTCGTCGGCAGCTTGCCCGGCGACGTCTGGGAGCGGGTGGCCTCCGCGCGCTCGGACCTCTTGACCACCCTCGCGGTCACCAACCAGAAGAGCCAGAACTTCTACGCCGAAAGCCTGATCAAGCTGCTCGCGGCACGCACCGCGGGAGAGGGGAGCTGGCCGGCGGGAGCGCGAGTGGTCGCCGACTTCCTGCGCCGCGCCGGCCTGCCCGACGGCTTCGAGCTCGCCGACGGCTCCGGCATGAGCCGCGGCAACCGGGCCACCCCCCGCCATCTCACGACCCTCCTGCGCCACATGTACCTGCGGCCGGACGGCAAGACCTTCGTCGAGACCCTGCCCGCCTCGGGCGGCGACGAGGGCACCTGGAGCTTTCGCCTGCGCGAGGCGCCGTACCGCGGCAACGTGTGGGCCAAGACCGGGACCCTCTCCGGGGTCTCCAGCCTCTCGGGCTACGCGCGCGCCCTCTCGGGCCACGTCTACGCCTTCTCGATCCTCTGCAACGGCACGGGATCGGTGTGGCGGGCGCGCCGCGCGCAGGACTCGATCGTTCGCGCGCTGGTGGATTTTGGGTAGGAGCCTACGAATCCCTCGGCTGAGCGGGCCATGGCCCGCCCTCCCAGATCCTTCGCTGCGCTCAGGATGACAGATGAAGGTAATCCACCCAGGGCTCTCATCCTGAGCGCAGCGAAGGATCTGGGAGGGGGCAGCACCGGCAAGGCAAGCTCCTCCTCTAGGTAGAATGCAGCTTCTGCTTCGTCCGTTACTTCCTTTCGAGAGGATTGAGCCTTGACCGCGACACCCCGGCCCGTGGATTACCACCAGCGGATGAAGAAGGTAGAGAGCTTCGTCGCCGCCATCGAGCACGCCGAAGACGAGACCAACACCCTGCACGCGGCGGTGGCCGCCATCGTGGCGCAGTTCCGCGACGAGCTGGGGATCTTCGGCGGCCGGCTCTACCGCCGCGAGGACTTGGACTACGTGCTGCTCGCCACCTTCCCGGATGCCAAGCCGGTGGCCGGCTTCCGCGTGCCGCGCAGCTACGGCCCGATCGCCCGTGTGCTCGAGGAAGGCACACTGTTCATGGACCCCTCCGAGCCGGGGTTCGACCGCAACCTCGAGGAGAGGCTCGGCGTCGAGCAGTTCGCCGCCGTCGAGGTGGCGAGCGAGGAGTACATCCTTGCCTTCAACGTCTCCCCCGGGCCGCACAAGGACGACATCCTCTTCTCGCTCGGCATCCTGCGCCACACCTTGAACCAGAAGCTCGCCCGCGAGCGCATAGCCGGGGTGTTCAACGAGGCGCGGGCGATCCAGACCTCGATCCTGCCCCGGCGCTCGCCGGTCTACGGCCCCTACGAGATCGCCGGCAGGAGCAAGCCGGTGGACAGCGTGGGCGGCGACTTCTACGACTTCATCCCGATTACCGACAAGATCATGGGGCTCGCCATCGCCGACGTCTCGGGACACGGCCTGCCGGCGGCGCTGCAGGTGCGCGACATCTACACCGGGCTGCGCATGGGCATGGCGCGGGACTTCAAGATCGTGCGCACCGTCGAACGGCTGAACCGCATCATCCACGAGAGCACCCTGACCAGCCGCTTCGTGTCGATGTTCTATGGCGAGCTGGAGCTCAACGGCCTGTTCATTTACGTCAACGCCGGCCATCCCCCGCCCTTCCGCCTGCGCGCCGAGGACGGCGGCGTGGACTTCATGGAAGCCGGGGGCGCCGTGCTGGGGCCGCTCTCCGAGGCCACCTACGAGCGCGGCTTCGTGACCCTGCGGCCGGGCGACGTGGCGGTGCTCTACACCGACGGCATCGTCGAGACCGTGGGCCCGGACGCAGAGGGGAAGTACGCGGAGTTCGGCAGCGAGCGGCTGCTGGAAGCGGTGCGCGCCAGCCGCGAGCGGCCGGCCGCCGAGATCGTGGACGCCATCTTCCGCGAGGTGGAAGCCTTCGGCGGCGACCGCCCGGCGACCGACGACCGCACGGTGGTGGTGGTGCGCTACCCGCCCAGAACGCCTGAGAGGACCTAACCGACCATGAGCGAGAACCGCAAGTACACGCTGGAGCTCAAAGAGCCCCAGTACCAGTACCTGACCCGGATGGCGAAGAAGTACGACCTGCCCGACGAGTCGAAGGCCCTGCGCTGCCTGATCAACTTCGCCCTGGAGCAGAGCTCGGACGGCGAGCGCGACATCTTCGAGGAAGTGCGCTGCCTGGAGTGCTGAGCAGGGAGGGCAGGCACGAGGCCTGCCCCTACCGCTATTCGAGCTCGACGATCTCGAGCTCCTGCCTGAGCTTGATGATGCTCCCCGCGGGGTAGACGCCGGCGCGGAGCTGCACGCCGGGGTAGATCTGCGTGCCCCGGCCGACCACCACGCCGGGGTGGAGCACCGAGTTGCAGCCGGTGGCCACGGCGTCGCCAAGCACCGCGCCCAGCTTGCGGCGGCCGGTCGAGACCGGCACGCCGGCGACCGGGATGCGGATCTCGCCGCCGTCGTGGCGGAAGTTCGAGAGCACCGTGCCGGCGCCCAGGTTGACGCCGTGGCCGAGCACTGAGTCGCCCACGTAGTTGAGGTGCGGCGCCTTGGCGCCCGGCAGCAGGATGGCGCGCTTGATCTCGGTGGAAGCCCCCACCACGCAGCCGTCGCCGACGTAGACCCCGCCGCGCAGGTAGGCGCCCGGCCGGATCTCCACCTCGCGGCCGATCCATACCGGCCCCTCGATCACCGCGCCGGGGCCGATGCGGGTGCCCTTGCCGATCGCGATGCGGTCGCCCAGCAGATGGACGTCCGCCGGCACGGCGATCTCGATCCGTTCGCTGGGCAGGGAGGCGAGCAGCTCCTCGAGCGGCTCCTCGAGCAGGCCCCAGGGCTGCTCGGCGCGAAAGCCCGCGGCGAGCTCGGGCGGCAGCTCTGCAAACAGGGGAGGGAAGGTCACGTGCACCGATTATAGGGCAGCGGTCGGGCCGTTATGCTTCGGCCGTGAGCCGCTTCCGCCCCCTGCCGCGGGCCTTCTACCGCCGCTGTGCGGAGGAGGTGGCGCGCGACCTCCTCGGCCGCTTCCTGATCCACGAAGTGGACGGTGAGCGGCTGGTGCTGAGGATCGTCGAGACCGAGGCCTATCTCGGTGCGCCCGACCGCGCCAGCCACGCCTGGGGCGGCCGCCGCACGGCCCGCAACCAGAGCCTCTATCGCGGCCCGGGCCACGCCTACGTCTACTTCATCTACGGCATGCACTGCTGCCTCAACGCGGTCACCGGCCCCGACGGCCTCGGGGCGGCCGTGCTGCTGCGCGCCGGCGAGGCGGTGGAGGGCCGCGCTCGCCTGGCCGCGAACCGCGGGCTGGCGGCCCGGGAGGCGGAGGGCCGCGTGCGGCCCGGCGACCTCGCCGCCGGCCCGGGCCGGCTCTGCCGGGCGCTCGCCGTCGACCGCCAGCAGGATGGCCTGCTCTTGACCCGGGGGCCGTTGCGCATCACCGCCGGCGAGCCCGCGGACCCGGCCGCCGTCGCCTCGGGCCCCCGCATCGGCGTGGGCTACGCCGGCGAGGCCGCGGCCTGGCCGCTGCGCTTCGCGATCCGGGGGAACCCCGCGGTGTCGCGACCGAGGCTGTAGGTGCGGCCCTCGTGGCCGCCCGCCGGCCGCCTCCACCGCCTCGCGGATGCGCTGCTCGGCGCGCTCG
>JBIOXV010000128.1:0-2797 GCA_044869805.1 Thermoanaerobaculia bacterium
CTCGATCACGACGCCGGCGAGGCCGCCGCCCTGGCGGCCGAAATCGACTTCTGGCGCGCCCGGCTCGCCGGCGCGCCCGAGCGGCTGGAGCTGCCGGTCGACCGGCCGCGGCCGGTCTCGCCCAGCCTGGCCGGCGGCCAGGTGCGCTTCGCCGTGCCCGCGGAGCTCAAGTCGCGGCTCGTGGCCCTGGCGGCGGCGGAGGGCGCGACGCTGTTCATGACCGCGCTCGCCGGCTTCACGGCGCTCCTCCATCGCGCGACCGGCCAGCGCGACCTGTTGGTGGGCGCCCCCGTGGCCCAGCGGCCCGACCCCGCGCTCGAGGGCCTGATCGGCTTCTTCGTCGGCAATCTGGTGCTGCGCACGGACCTCGGGGGCGACCCCGGCCTCGCCGCGCTCCTCGCGCGCTGCCGCGAGACCGTGCTCGAGGCCCAGGCCCACCCGGTGCCGTTCGAGCGCCTGGTGGAAGCGCTCAACCCCGGCCGCGGCGCCGGCCACGCGCCGCTCTTCCAGGTGGCGCTCGCCTGGCAGGCGGGCCGGCTCGAGCTGTCGCTCCCGGGCGTCGCCGTCGAGCCACTGCCGCTCCATACCGGCACCGCGAAGTTCGACCTCGGCCTTTCCTTCCTCGAGCTGGGCGGCGAGGGGGCGGACGGGTCGCTCGCCGGTGAGCTCGAGTACGCGAGCGACCTCTTCGACCGCACCACCGCCGAGCGGCTGGCCGGGCAGCTCCTGCGCCTGCTCGCCGCCGCGGCCCGCGAGCCTCGGCGGCCGGTGTCCGCGCTCTCGCTCCTCGCTCCGGCCGAGGCGCATCAGCTCCGCCACGAGCTGGGCGCCGGCGAGGCACCGGCCCCCGCCCCTGGCGTCCACGGCCGGATCTGCGCCGTCGCCGCCGCGGCACCGGATCTCGTGGCAGTGGCCTGCGGCGCCGAGCACCTGAGCTACGGCGAGCTGCGGCGCCGCGCGCGGGAGATCGCGGCACGGTTGTCGGTTCTCGGCGTCGAGGCCGAGCGCGTGGTGGCGGTACTGGCTTCGCGCTCGCTGGAGCTCGTCGTGGGCATGCTCGCGGCGCTGGAGGCGGGCGCCGCTTTCCTGCCCCTCGACCCGGCCCACCCGCCCGAGCGCCTGGCGGCGGTGGTCGAGGACTCCGGGGCCGCCGTGCTGCTCACCGGCCGCGGCGAGCCGCGAGGCTGGCAGCCCGGCGTGCCGGCGATCGCGCTCGACGAGCGGGCCTCGCTGGGCCACCGGCTACCTGTCGAAGCTTCGGCTTCCTCGCCCCGCGCCAGCGGGGAAGGGGCTGGGGCGAGGAGCGTATCTCTCCACACCCCCGCGGCCGGCGACGAGCGCGCCTACGTGATCTACACCTCGGGCTCTACGGGTAAGCCCAAGGGCGTCGAGGTGACGCACCGCGGGCTCGCCAACCTGGTGGCGTGGCATCTCTCGACCTACGGCCTCTCGCCCGAGGATCGCTCCTCGCTGGTGGCGAGCCCGGCCTTCGACGCCTCGGTGTGGGAGGTGTTCCCGTGCCTGGTCGCGGCCGCGCGTCTCGAGATCCCCGAGGAGGACGAGCGCGCTGACCCGGCCCGGCTGCTCGACTGGCTGGTCGAGCGGCGCATCACCCTGAGCTTCCAGCCCACGCCCGTGGCCGAGCTGCTGGCCGCGCGGCCGTGGCCCGCGGCGACGGCGCTGCGCGCGCTGCTCACCGGCGGCGACCGCCTGCAGGCGGCGCCGGCCTCGCCCCTCCCCTTCCGGCTGCGCAACCACTACGGCCCCACCGAGGTCACGGTGGTCTCGACCGCGGGCGAGGTGCCGCCCCGCCCGCTCGCCGCGGCGGCCGTGGCCCCGCCGTCGATCGGCCGCCCGATCGCCGGCCTCACGCTGCGGGTGACGGATCGTTCGCTCGCGCCCGTGCCGCTCGGCGTGCCGGGAGAGCTGCTGATCGGCGGCGCCGGCCTGGCGCGCGGCTACCTCGGCCGGCCGGCGGCGACCGCGGCGAGCTTCGTGCCCGATGGCGACGCCGCCACGCCGGGCGCGCGGCTCTACCGCTCGGGCGACCTGGTGCGCTGGGTGGCGGCGGGCGAGCTCGACTTCCTGGGTCGCATCGACGCGCAGGTCAAAGTGCGCGGCTTCCGCATCGAGCCCGGCGAGGTGGAGGCGGCGCTCGTCGCGCTGCCGGGGGTGAGGCAGGCCGTGGTGGTGGTGCGCGACGACCTGCGGGGCGGCTGCAGCCTGGTGGCCTACGTGGTGGGAGATCTCGCCGCGCCGGCAGATCGGCAACGCGAGGCCCTTCCGGCCCCCTCGGCCGCCGGCGCCGACCAGGAACGTGGGGTAGCTCAGACCTCCTCGCCCCGTGGGAGCGGGGTGAGGGCCGGGGTAAGGGGCGTTCCCATGGCCGACGAGCTGCGCCACGCGCTCGCGGCGCGCCTGCCGGCCTACATGGTGCCGGCGGCGTTCGTGCAGCTCGAGAGCCTGCCGCTCACCCCGAGCGGCAAGGTGGACCGCCGCGCGCTTCCCGAGCCTGCCTGGGGCGAGGCCGCGGGCGAGCGAGTCGCGCCGCGCACGCCGCTCGAAGAGCTGATCGCCGGCGCGTGGGAGGAAGTGCTGGGGACCGAGGGCGTCGGCGTCTTCGACGACTTCTTTGCCCTCGGCGGCCACTCGCTCCTCGCCACGCAAGTAGCCAGCCGCCTGCGCCGCGTGCTGGGCGTCGAGCTGCCGCTGCGCGCGCTCTTCGAGCGGCCCACCGTGGCCGGCCTCGCCGCCTTCGTCGAGGACGAGCGCGGCCGCCTGCGCGACGGCCTGCCGC
>JBIOXV010000129.1:0-84688 GCA_044869805.1 Thermoanaerobaculia bacterium
ATCGGCCTCAAGGACAAGGACCGCTTCAACGCCAGCGTGCCGGCCGGCGACGCGCAGTTCGCCACCTACGTCACCAACCCGACGCTGCCCGAGCTGCTGGAGATCCTGTTCGGCGGCGCCGGCGTGCGGGCCCCCAACAACTTCCCGCGCACCGACCTGCTGGCCGCTTTCGTCACCGGCGTCGGCGGCTTGAACGAGCTCGGCTTCGGCGAGATGCAGCGCCTCAACACCTCGATCCCGGCGACCCCGAAGCCGCAGCAGAACAACCTCGGCGTGCTCGGCGGCGACAACGCCGGCTTCCCCAACGGCCGCCGCCCCGGCGACGACGTGGTGGATGCCGAGCTGCGGGTGGCCATGGGTGTGCTGTGCCATGCGTTCCCGGGAGTGTTCTGCACCCCGGCCGACGCGCCCTCGGGCAACTTGCCGTTCACCGACGGCACGCTCCAGGACGCCAGCCAGTTCGACTCCACGTTCCCGTACCTCAGAACGCCACTGCCCGGCTCTCCTTCCCAGTAGCCGAGCCGCCGGCCCGGGCGCGGAGAGTAGTCTCCCCGCGCCCGGGCTTCTTTCTCGTTCTCCGGGAATCCCGCCCATGCCCAACCCCAAGCTCCTGGCTCTGACTCTCGGCGCGCTCCTCGCCATGCCCGCCTCGGCTCACGACATGTGGATCGAGCCCTCGAGCTTCACCCCACGGCCGGGCGAGCTCGTCCAGGTCTGCCTGCGGGTCGGCCACCCGGGCCAGGGCGTCGACCCGGTGGCCCGCAACCCGGCGCGCATCGTGCGCTTCAGCGCCTTCACGGCGGCCGGGGAGGAGCCCATCGCAGGGCTCGACGGCGCCGATCCCGCGGGCTTGCTGCGCTTGAGCGAGCAGGGGCTGGTGGCGCTCGCCTTCCGCAGTAACCACGCGCGCTCCGAGCTTCCCGGCGACCGCTTCGAGGCCTACCTCGAGGAGGAAGGGCTGGAGGCGATACGCGAGCTCCGCCGCCGGCGTGGCGAGAGCGCCCAGGCCGGGCGCGAGCGCTACTCGCGGAGCCTCAAGGCCCTGCTCGATGCCGGAGGGGGCGCACAGCAGGCCGACCACCCGCTGGGCCTCGACCTCGAGCTGGTGGCGGAGACGAGCCCATATCGGCTGGCCGCTGGTGAGGCCCTCGCCGTGCGCGTGCTCTATCTGGGCCAGCCGCTCGCCGGCGTCCGGGTGGACGCCTTCCCGCTCGACGGCGCGAGCCCCGACCTGACGGCGGTCTCCGCCGCGGACGGCCGCGTGGAGCTCCGTCTGCCGCGCGGCGGCGCCTGGGCCGTCGCCGCCACCCACATGGTCGAGGCTCCCGCGGGCTCCGGGGCCGACTGGGAGAGCCTGTGGGCTTCGTTGACCTTCGCTCTTCCTGGGCCGTAGGCTCATGCCGCGCCGGACCTCCGACCGATGGTTCCTCCAGAGCAGCGACCGAACCCGCTCGATGACACCTTCCTGCTCGGCCGTGTGGCGGCGCGCGACCAGGAGGCTTTCGCCGAGCTCTTCCGTCGCCACGCCGCCGTGGTGCTCGGCTTCCTCACCCGCATGGCGGGCTCGCGGAGCGTGGCAGAGGAGATCCTGCAGGAGGTCTTCCTCCAGGCGTGGCGGCAGGCCGATCGCTTCCGGCCCGCGCTCTCCACGCCGCGCGGATGGCTGCTGATGCTGGCACGCTCGCGGGCCCTCGATCTCCGGCGCGGAGAGGAGGCGCGGCGCCGGCGGGAGCAGGCCGCCGCGAGCGACCCGGCGCCCGGCGGCGAGCCGGTGGGCACCCGCCGGCTGGAGGCGGTCGAGGACGGCCGGCGCCTGCGCTCGGCGCTCGACGCCCTGCCCGCGGAGCAGCGCTCGGCGATCGAGCTGGCGTTCTTCGAGGGCTTGAACCAGCGCCAGATCGCCGAGCGCCAGGCGGCGCCGCTGGGGACGGTCAAGTCGCGGGTCTTGCTGGGCATGAAGAAGCTGCGCGAGAGGCTCGCGGCGGGTAGCGCACCATGATGAGCGAAGAGCACCAGAGTCTCCAGGACCTGCTGCCTGCCCACGCTCTCGGCGCGCTCGAGGGCGCGGAGCTGGAGCAGCTCTCCGCGCACCTCGCCGCGGGCTGCGTTCCCTGCCAGCGCGAGCTCGCGCTCCTGGCCCGCGACCTCGAGCTGCTGGCCGCCGAGTCGCCGCCCATCGAGCCCTCGCCGGAAGCCCGCTCCGCGATCCTCGGATCGGTCGCGCCCGCCGCCCGGCCCCCCGCGGCCCGGCCCAGAGCCGGCGGCCGTCTGCTCGCCGCCCTGGCGGCGGCCGGTCTGGTGCTCGCCGCCGGCGGGTTCGCGTCCTGGCAGGGATTGAAGCGCGAGATGGAGCGGTTGACGGCCGAGCGCGGCCGCCTCGAGGCCCAGGTCGCCGGGCTGGCGATCGAGCTCGAACGCGTGCGCCGAGCGGCGGCCTACGCCACCGCCGCGGTCGAGATCGTCTCCGCTCCCGACGCCCGCACCGTGGCACTGGCCGGCCTCGCGGAGGGCGCCGGTGCCCGCGGCCGGACCTTCGTCGACCCGGCGGGCAGGCGTGCCCTCTTCCTCGCCTACGACCTGCCCTCGCTGCCGGCCGACAAGACCTACCAGCTCTGGTTCATCGCCGACGGCAAGCCGGTCTCCGCCGGCACCTTCGCCGTCGACCCCGAGGGCTTCGGCAAGCTCGACGTCGCGGGCGTCGCCCCGATCGAGTCCATCCAGGCCTGGGCGGTGACCATCGAGCCGGCCGGTGGCGTGCCGCAGCCCACCGGCAGCATGGTGCTCAAGGGCTGAGCCCGCGGTGAGTGAAACTCCTCACCTCGGCTGAGTAGTTTCCACCTGCCCTCGATCTCTCCTTCCGGCTAGGGTGCGGCCGAGAGGAGGGTGTCATGAAACACTCATCGTTCGATTTCATCCCGTGCGCGGCGGCGCTCCTGCTGCTGCTCGCGGCCCCGGCCTCCCAGGCCGCCACACCGTCTTCGGGAACGGTGTCCGAGAGCCAGCCGGCGGTGACCTGGGAAGGCGACATCAAACCACCCACGGTGGCGGTCGGCTGCACCACCCCGACGGACGCCAACTGCGACAACTTCCAGCTCACCATCGAGCCCGCCTCGTACGCTTTCGTCGTCCACGTCACGCTGCACGTCACCGCGCTCGACGACTGGGACCTCAAGGTCTATGACGCCGCCGGCCAAGTGGTGGCCTCCTCCGGCAACGCGCCGGGCCAGGACGAGCTGGCCGTGCTCACCAACCCCGCGGCCGGCACCTACACGGTGCAGGCGGTCAACTTCGCCGCCGCCACTCAGCCCTTCGGCATCGCCGTCCTGGCTCCGCAGCCGGACGACACGGCCACCGCGGGCCCCGAGCCGCCGCCGGTCTACTCCGTGTTCACCGACCCCGAGGGGCACAGCTCGGGCGAGCCCAGCCTGGGGGTCAACTGGACGAGCGAGATCGCCGACAACGGCGGCACCGTGATGTACATCTCGGGCCTCAACACCCTGCGCCTGCGCTTCGACGACTGCACCTCGCCGGCGACGCTGCGCGACGGCGGCAACTGGCTCGACGTCAGCCCCCCCAACGCCGTCACCAGCCTCGATCCCATCCTGTTCACCGACCCGGTCTCCGGTCGCACCTACTCCTCACAGCTCCTGGGCCTGACCAGCCTGATGTCGTTCACCGACGACGACGGCGACAGTTGGGTACCCAGCCAGGGCGCCGGGATCGCCTCCGGCGTCGACCACCAGACGATCGGCGGCGGTGCCTTCGCGGAGCCGCTGTCGAGCCCGCTCCACCCGCGCGCGGTCTACTACTGCTCGCAGAACGTGGCGCTCGCCGAGTGCGCGATCTCGCTCGACGGCGGCCTCACCTTCGGCCCGGCGCTGCCGATCTACAGCCTGCTCGAATGCGGCGGCCTCCACGGCCACGTCAAGGTGGCCCCCGACGGCACGGCCTACGTGCCCAACAAGTCCTGCATCGGCCGGCAGGGCGTGACCGTGTCCACCAACAACGGCCTGACCTGGGCGGTGCGCACCGTGCCCGGCACGCTGCCCGGCCCCTGGGACCCGGCGGTGGCCGTGGGCGACGAGGGCGCGGTGTACCTCCTCCTCGGCAACGGCGACGGCCGGCCGCTGGCGACGGTGTCGGAGGACCACGGCCTCACCTGGTCGCAGCCCGTCGACCTGGGGGCCGGCTTCGGCATCCAGGACACCGCCTTCCCGGTCGCCATCGCCGGCGACGACGATCGCGCCGCGGTCGCCTTCCTCGGCACCACCACGCCGAATTCGAGCGGCGACGACCCGGCGAGCCCGGCGGTGTGGTACCTCTACGTGGCCACCACCTACGATCGCGGTGAGCACTGGACGACCGTCAACGCCACGCCCGGCGACCCGGTGCAGCGCGGCACGATCTGCAACGGCGGCCCCACCGGCTGCCCGAACGGCAGCCGCAACCTGCTCGACTTCAACGACATCCAGGTGGACCGCCGGGGCCGGCCGGTGGTGGCCTTCGCCGACGGCTGTACCGGCCCCTGCATCGACTCGCCGGCGATCAACACCCTGGACGCCCTCTCGGCGGTGGCCCGCCTCAGGGGTGGCAAGGGGCTCTTCTCCGCCTTCGACCAGCCGCCGGGCCCGCCCGCCCAGCCCCTGGCCGGGGCCGAATTCGAGGACGGCGCGGTGCGCGTCTCCTGGCTCGAGCCGGCCGACGGCGGCAGCTCGATCAAGCACTACCTCGTCTACCGCACGCAGGCCGGTCAACCAGAGGCGTTGCTCGACCAGGTGGACAGCTCGTCGTTCACTTACCTCGACCGCGGCTTCGACCCGGCGAGGAACCCGCGCTACGAGGTGCGCGCGGTCAACGTCTACGGCGAGAGCGGAGAGAAGCCGGGCTGCGACAACCGGGTGATCCCGGTCGGCGCGCCGCCGCCGGTCAACCAGTGCGCCGAGCCCGGGGCGGTGATGGTGACCGACGCCAGCGGCGACTCCCTCGATCTCCTGCCGGCGCACGACGTGCGGCAGATCTCGGTGGCCGAGCCGCCAGGGGCCGGGCCGGGCAAGGTGACCTTCCTGCTCAAGGTGGCGAGCTTGGCCACCGTGCCGCCCAACACCACGTGGCCGATCAACTTCAAGGGCGCCAACGGCAGTGACTACTGGGTGCGGATGCAGACCAGCGCGACCGGCGCCGTGAGCTTCGCCTACGGCCCCGGCGTCAACCCGGCGGTCGCGGGCACCGCGGCCGACCCGGCGAGCGGCTTCTCCGCCGACGGCACGATCCGCATCGTCGCGCCGCGAAGCGGCTTCGGCAACCCGGCGCCGGGCGCGTCGCTGGCGGCCTTCCTGTCGCGCGTGCGGGTGGAGCTCGGACCGCTCGGCGCGCTCACCCCGGACAACGCGCCCGACAGCCTGGCCGGCAGCGGCAGCTACCGCATCGTGGGCAGCGAGAACTGCGCCAGCGGCGAGTAGGCGCCTCTACACCGCCGCGGAGCCGCCCGTGGACATCGAGGTCCGCGG
This sequence comes from Thermoanaerobaculia bacterium, assembly GCA_044869805.1. Classification (GTDB taxonomy): domain Bacteria; phylum Acidobacteriota; class Thermoanaerobaculia; order Multivoradales; family SZUA-115; genus CAWDVR01. The sequence continues at coordinate 5,508 of JBIOXV010000129.1, forward strand.
GCGGCTCCGCAGCCTGCCGAGCTTCTAGTTACTGCAGATGGCGTAGGTCCCGAACCCCAGCGGAATGCCGTTCACCTGGTAGTCCTCCCAAGTGCAGAGCCAGGTCTCGGGACCGTAGGGCGCCGCGGTGCGCAGCTTGGTGGAGGTGAAGAAGTCGAAGCACCCCCCACCGATCAGGTTCTTCCCCGCCGGGCAGGTCACCCACTGCACGTTGCTGGTGGCGGCGAAGGTCTGCGTGGCGACCGTGGTGAGGCCGACGTCGAGGTAGTCGTTGATGCAGAAGGCGTCGGTGCTGAAGCCAAGTGGGATGCCACCGACCTGGGCGTCCTCCCACTCGCAGTACCACTGGGTGTTGCTGTAGGGCACCGTGGTGCGCAGCTCCGTGGAGGTGAAGAGGTCGTTGCAGCCGCCGCCCACCACCCGCTTGCCCGCCGGGCAGGAGACGAGCAGCCCGTTGCTGGTCGCCGCGAAGGTGGTGGTGTTCACCTTCTGCAGCCCTAAGTCGACGTCGCCGGCGAGGCAGAAGGCGTGGGCGCCGAACCCCAGCGGGATGCCGTTCACCTGATAGTCCTGCCACACGCAGAGCCAGCCTTCGCCGTTGGGCGCCGAGGTGCGCAGCAGGGTCGAGGTGTAGTAGTCGTTGCAGCCGCCGCCGATCACCTTGGTGCCGGCCGGGCAGGCCACGGTCAACACGTTGGTGGTGGCCGAGAAGGTCTGGTTGACGACCTCCTCGACCGGCAGCGAGCCCGCGGGCAGCGTGAAGGAGGCGATGCGGGTCTCCCAGTTGCCGTTGGCCGGGATGTACTCGGTGGTGTACCAGAAGGTGCGGTCGTCCACCGGGTCGACCACCATCGCACTGTAGTCCCCCCAGCGAGTGGCGGCGGTCTGCGAGCCCGCGCCCGGGATGATCGACGCCTCGGGCTGGGTGATCGAGCCCAGCGGATCGCTGGCCAGCCGCCCGCTACGGCGGATCGAGGGGAAGACGCTGCTGCCGTTCGAGATGCTGTAGCCCAGCGCCAGGTTGCCGGCGCCGTCCAGGGCCACGCTTCCCATCCAGCGGTGATCGGCGTCGGGCGCGTAGTTGCCCTGCTGCAGGATGCTCCACCCGCCGCCGGTGTTGCGCAGCTCGTACCAGCGAAGGCCCGCGTGGTCGGTGCCATCGACGTCCACCGTGTGGTTGACGACCAGCGACTGGTGCACGCCGAAGTTGCGGTACTGGAGGCTGTACATGAGCCAGGCGCTGATGGTCCCCAGCCGCACCGCGGTCCCCGGCTGCGGAATGCAGTTGGTGTGCAGGCCCAAGCCACAGAGGTTGCGGTCGAAGGCCCTCGTCGCGAGCGCCGGCAGAGCGGTGAAGGTGGAGTTGGCCGGCGTCACGAAGTCGACGTGGAAGGCGAACAGCTCGAGCCGATCGGAACCGCCGAACTGGGCGCCGTCCACGAAGCGGGCGAAGACGTTGGGGGCGCCGGCGGGCGGCGGCGGCCCCACGAGGTCGCTCGGCAGGAAGAACGTGCCGGAGTCGAAGAAGCGCACCACGGTCGCGGCACCGCCGGCGAGCATGGCGGCGCGGTCGAACGCCCAGGCGTCCGCGCCGGCGCCGGGATAGCCGCGCTGGCTGCCCATGTAGTAGGCGTCCGGCCAGACGCCGATCTTGGCGTAGTCGTTGAAGATGCCGCCAGTGTTGAATTGGTAGAGGAACCATCCGCCGATGACCGGGTTGGCGGTCTGCGACACCGCAATGCACTGGGCCGCGAAGCCCGGAGCGACCTGGCTGATGACCCAGCGGTCGGCGAGGTGGTCGTAGAGGGCCACCGGGTCGAACCCGCCGGAGGCGCAGGTGCCGCTCGGCCACAGCGAGGCGATGGTGGTAGGGCCGGCGAGCGGCGTGCCACTCTTGTCCCAGATGCGGAAGACGCTCGACACCCCGGGGTTGGCGTTGACCGTCTGGATGTAGTGGTTGGGCCCCACGTCGCCGTTGGTGTCGGGGGGGAAGATGCTGGTGAAGCCGATGCCCGGGAAGTTGACGCCCGGGCCGGCCGGCGCCGCGGCTTCCTCCTCGACCGCCGACGGCCGGTCGAGCGGCGGCGGGGCCAGCTCCTTGGCGGTAACGAAGTCGGGGGCCGTGGTCTCGCCCTTGGGAACGTAGCCCTCCCACCCCGGCAGAGGCCCCGGCGGAACCGGCCTGGCCTGGCGCGGGTCGACCTTCGGCAGGCGACTCAGGTCCTGGTCGAGGACCAGCGGCTCCACGGCCTCGATCAGGAAGGGCCCTTCGCGGCCGGCGCCCCGGTCTGCCCACGGCTGGGCCGCCAGCGGCGACGAGACGAGGATCGCGGTGAATGCGAGCAGGGTTCGTAGCATGGTGCCTCCTTTGCCCCCGCTGGATGCGGGAGCCACTTCTGAGTTGTGCCGCAGATGTACATATGCCTATTACAAAGCAATAGTCAATGGTCCAGAGTGCCCCTGCTCCACCTGATGCGAAGAATTCACAGCCGCGGGACAGAAGGCTGGCCGCGGTAGGCGCCCAGGGCTGCCCGGGCCGCCCAGGTGCTATTGATCCGGCCGAGCCTGGCCACTAGCATCGGCCGGCCATGCCCCCCGAGCCGCCGTCGACCGGGTTCGCGGTCCTCGACCGCCTGCGCGCCCGTGCCGCGGCGTGCCCGGCGACCATCGCGCTGGCCGAGGGGGAGGACCCCAGAGTGGCGGCCGCGGCGCGGCAGGCGCTCGCGAGCGGCCTTTGCCGGCCAATCCTGGTGGGGGAGCGGGAGCGGGTGGAGCTCGCCGCGGGCGGGCCCCTCGACTGCGAGGTGCTGGACCCGGCCGCCGATCCCGCGCTGCCGGAGCTCATCCGCCTGCTCGCCGGCCGCCTGAAGGCCCAGGGCCACGCCGCGAGGGCGGCCGAGCTGGCGGCCGACCCCCTGCACTACGCCGCGCTGCTGGTGGCCGCCGGCCGCGCCGACGGCGCGGTGATGGGTGCGGTGGCCACCACCGCGACCACGCTCAAGGCGGCCTTGCGCGCCCTGGGCCCGAGGCCCGGGCTACGCTGGGTCTCCTCCTGCTTCCTGATCGCCCTGCCCGACCGGCGGCCGCTCGTCTACAGCGATTGCGCGGTGGTGCCGGACCCCGAGCCCGAGGCCCTGGCCGACATCGCCGAGGCGGCGGCCGAGAGCTGCCGCCTGCTGCTCGGCGAGGAGCCGCGGGTGGCGCTGCTCTCGTTCTCGACCCACGGCAGCGCCAGCCACGCGCGGGTCGAGAAGGTGCGCCAGGCGCTCGCCATCCTGCGCCGGCGCGAGGTCGGCTTCGCGGTCGACGGCGAGCTGCAGGCCGACGCCGCGCTGGTGCCCGAGGTGGCGGCGCGCAAGGTGCCGGAGGGCGCGGCGGAGGGGGTGGCCGGCCGTGCCAACGTGCTGGTCTTCCCCGACCTCGACGCCGGCAACATCGCCTACAAGCTGACCGAGAGGCTGGCCGGGGCGCGCGCCGTGGGGCCGCTGCTGCAAGGGCTCGCGCGGCCGGTCCACGACCTCTCGCGCGGCTGCTCGGTAGACGATATCCTCGACGTGATGGCGGTGGCCGCGCTGGGCGCCGCCGGGCGGAGGATCGGATGAAGGTACTCGTAGTCGGCGGGGGGGGCCGGGAGCATGCCCTCTGCTGGAAGCTGCGCCAAAGCCATGATTTGAAAGAGCTTTACTGCGCTCCCGGGAACCCTGGAATCGGCGAGATCGCCGACCTGGTGCCGATGGCGGCGGAGGAGATCCACCGCCTGGCCGAGTTTGCGAGCGGCCTCAAGATCGACCTGACGGTGGTCGGCCCCGAGCTGCCCCTGGCCCTCGGCGTGGTCGACGAGTTCCAGAGCCGCGGCCTGGCCATCTTCGGCCCCACCCGCGCCGCCGCCGAGCTCGAAGGGAGCAAGGCGTTCGCCAAGCAGTTCATGCAGCGGCACGGCATCCCGACCGCCGACTTCATCCTCGCCCACGACGGCGAAGCGGCGCGCCGGGCGGCGGAGGAGCTGGGCCTGCCGGTGGTCTTCAAGGCCGACGGCCTCGCCTCCGGCAAAGGGGTGGTGGTGATCCGCGAGCCGGCGGAGCTGGAGGAGGCCATCGTCGCCTTCTTCGACGAGCGCCGGTTTGGCGCGGCCGCGGAGCGGGTGGTCGTCGAACGGTGCCTGGAAGGCGAGGAAGTCTCCTTCATGGCGCTCTCCGACGGCGCCCGCCTGCTCCCCTGCGCCACCTCCAAGGACTACAAGCGGCTGGGCGAGGGCGACACCGGCCCCAACACCGGCGGCATGGGCGCCCACAGCCCTTCGGGCGTGCTGTCGAGGGCGGACGGCGCCCTGGTCATGGACCAGATCCTGCGCCCTGCGCTGGCCGGCATGGCCGCCGAGAACCGGCCCTTCAGCGGTGTGCTCTACGCCGGGCTGATGCTCACCGCCGAGGGCCCCAAGGTGCTGGAGTTCAACGCCCGCTTCGGCGACCCCGAGGCCCAGGCGCTGATGCTGCGGGTCGAGGGCGACCTGCTGCCCATCCTCGCCGCCGGCGCGCGCGGCAACTTCGGCCTGGCCCGGCTGCGCTTCCGCAAAGAGGCGTCCGCCTGCCTGGTGCTGGCCTCCGCCGGCTATCCCGGCAAGCCCGTGAAAGGCGAGGTGATCGAGGGCATCGAGGCCGCCTCCGCGCACCCGGGCGTAGAGATCTTCCATGCCGGCACGGCGGAGCGGGAGGGCCAGTTCTTGACCAACGGCGGCCGGGTGCTCAACGTCTGTGCCACCGGCCCCCGCCTGGTCGAGGCCTTGCGCCGGGCCTACGGCGCCGCGGCCGAGATCCACTGGCCGAGCAAGGTGCTGCGCTCCGACATCGGCCGCCGGGTGCTCGAGGCCACCCCCAGCCGCCGCGCCAGCAGCGCTTAGAAATCAAGGTACACTTCCTGGTATTCGTCGTGCAAGAAGCCGTGAGGTCAATATGTCCGGATGCTCCGGTTGTGCATATAAAGGAATGTCGACTGCCGTCGAGGACAGCTTCGTCGGCGTTCGATTTCGCGAAGAGACCAACCTGACCCTCTGCTCCACCCGCGGCACGATCTTTGCCAAGGGCGAGCCGGTGATCGTCGATCTGGCCGAGGTGGGCCCGAGCTTCGGCCGCGTCGAGCGCTCGCCGATGCCGGTGTTCAAACCGTGCCAGAAATCAAGCGCACGGCCCATCCTGCGCCCCGCCAACGAGGCCGACAGCGCAGCCCACGACCGCCAGCTCACCGGCGAGTCCGCGGCGCGGCGCTTTTGCCAGGAGCGGGCGCGGAACCTGGGGCTGGAGATCAAGGTGTCGCGCGTCGACTTCAGCCTCGACAGCCGCCACGGCACCTTCTTCTTCACCGCCGAGGGGCGTGTCGACTTTCGCCAACTGGTGCGCGATCTTGCCGGCCGCTTCTCGCTGCGCGTGAAGATGGTGCAGGTCGGGGCCCGCGACGAGGCGGGCCTGCTGGGTGGCGTCGGGGTCTGCGGGCGCACCCTCTGCTGCTCGACCTGGTTGAAGGAGTTCCAGCCGATCTCGATCTCGATGGCCAAGCGCCAGAACCTCTCCTTGAACCCCTCGAAGATCTCCGGCCAGTGCGGCCGCCTGCTGTGCTGCCTGGCCTACGAGGACCACAACTACGAGCGAACCAAGAAGCGGCCGGCCGCCGGCTTCCCGGACCACGGCGCCCCGACGCCCTCCGCACCCCCGAGCGTATGAACGGCATGAGCAATCGAAAACTGATCCGACCCGACGTCAACGACTTCAAGAAGGACGCCTCCTCGCGCGCCGTCCGCCGCAAGCAGACGCCGCCCGAGCAGACCAACGCGGAGGAGTTCTACTACCTCAAGCAGATGGCGGCGCGGACACCGATGGTGGTGATCCTGACCAACGACGAGGAGCTCCGCGGCTGGATCGAGTGGTATGACAAAGGCTCGATCAAGCTCAACCGCCACAGCGGCCCGAACCTGCTGATCACCAAGCACAGCATCCGCTACATGTTCAAGGAAGAGGAGCTCAAGCGCCGTGGCCGCAAGGGCGGCGACGAGCGCGCCGCCGGCGACAACGAGGAAGGATCGTAGCGGCCGGCCCGGCGAGGCCCCCTCGCGGACCCCCCTTTTGTCGACCCCCGCTCGCCGACCCCCGCTCGCCAAACCCCCTCGCCAAACCAGGGGAGCCCGTCTCGCATGCGCCTCCCCATCCTCGCTTTCTCCCAGGGTGATCCCGCCGGCGTCGGCCCTGAGATCCTCGCCAAGCTGACCCTCGGGGCGTCGCGCCCCGCGCCTGCCTACCGGCCGCTGCTGGTCGCCGAGCGTGCTGCCCTGGCCGCCCTCGAAACCACGCTGCCGGCCCTCGTCTGGGAGCGGCTGCGGCCGCTGGGCGCGGCGCCCACCCGCCAGGACCTCGACCAGCTCGAGCCCGGCGCGATCGCCCTCCTCGACCCCGTCGGCGATCCGCGGGCGGTGGTTCCCGGCGCCCCGGGGCGGGCGGACGCCGCCGGCGCCCTCGCCGCCCTCGACGCCGCGGTAGCGCTCGTGCGGGACGGCGCGGCGGACGCGCTGGTCACCGCGCCGCTCTCCAAGTCGGTGATCGCGCGCCACCATCTGCCGAGATTCACCGGCCACACCGACTACCTGGCGGCCGGCTGCGGCCTCGAGCGCTACGGCCGCGACTATCTGATGGCCTTCCTGTCGCCGGCGCTGCAGCTCCAAGTTGCCCTGCTGTCGACCCACGTGCCGCTCACCGAGGCCATCCGCCGCGTCGAGCCCGAGGGCCTGCTCGCCGCGCTCCGCTGCCTGGGCCGGCACGCGGGCGGCAAGATCGCCGTGGCGGGTTTGAACCCCCATGCCGGCGAGGGCGGCCTGCTGGGCGGCGAGGAGGCCGAGCGCGTCGCCCCGGCCGTGGCCGCGGCGCGGGAGCTCGGCGTCGACGCCCACGGCCCGGAGAGCCCCGACTCGCTCTTTGCCCGCGCCGCGGGCGGCGAGTTCGACTGGGTGCTGGCCCTCTACCACGACCAGGGCCTGATCGCCGTCAAGACCGCGGCCTTCGGCCTGGCCACCAACTGGACCCTCGGGCTGCCTTACCTCCGCACCTCGGTCGACCACGGCACGGCCTTCGCGATCGCCGGCCGCGGCATCGCCGACGAGAAGCCGCTCGCGGCCTGCGTGGAGACGACGCTCAAGATCCTGAGTGGAGAGCTGCCGAGGCGGCGGCAGGGTCAGGGCGAGGCGGCTGGCGGAAGCGCATGGGAATCGAACCCACCCCCCATGCCGAACCCGGCACGGGACTGACGGTTTTGAAGACCGCGGGAGGCACCAGCCCCCGAGCGCTTCCGGGGCCATTGTAGCTGGTGGCGGCGCCCCTCACCCCGCTGACGCGGGGCGAGGGCGCCACACGGCCTCCCGCGGAGAAGTCTCTTAGCGTCCGACCAGCTCGGGCTCGCGGACCTCGATTCGGGGCAGGCGCTCCGGGATCTCGTCGGTGGGCAGCTCCTCGGCCGGCTCGATCGAATCGTCCTTCCTGCGCCTGAAGATCTTCGACCAGATCTTGCTCGTGGCCCAGTCGTCGAAGATCGAGTACATCACCGGCGTGGCGATCAGGGTCAGCAGCAGCGACAGCGTCTGGCCGCCGAGGATCACGGCGCCGATGGCGCGGTTGGTGCCCGAGCCGGTGCCGCTGGAGACCACCAGCGGGATCATGCCGGCCACGAAGGCGAGCGTGGTCATCAGGATCGGCCGCAGCCGGTCGCGGTTGCCGAGCAGGATCGCCTCGTGGCGCGGATGGCCCTCGGCGCGCAGGCCGTTCATGTGGTCGATCTGCAGGATGCCGTTCTTCTTGACGATGCCGAACAGCACCAGGATGCCGAGGCTCGAGAAGATGTTGACGCTCTGGTCGAGCACTACGATCGAGAGCAAGGCGAAAGGCACGGTCATGGGCAGCGCCAGCAGGATGGTCACCGGGTGGATCCAGCTCTCGAACTGCGCCGCCAGCACCAGGTACATGAACACGATCGACAGCAGGAAGGCGGTGCCGAAGGCCGCCGCCGCCTTGCCCTGCTCGCGCGAGCGGCCGGTCAGGCCGTAGGCGTAGCCCGCCGGCATGTCGAGATCCTCGGCGCCCTGATTGAGGCCGTCGATGATCGCCTGCGCCGAGAAGCCGGGCAGCACGTTGCTGTAGAGCAGCACCTGCCGCCGCCGCGAGATGCGGTTGACCAACGACGGCCCTTCGCTCTCACTGAGCTGGACCACGTCCTCGAGCTTCACGGTGCCGAGCTTGGCCGAGGGCACCTCGGCGCGGCGGATGGCCTCGGCGCTGGCCCGGTCCGCCTCGGCGGCCCGCACGTGCACCTCGTACTGCTCGCCGCCCTCGTAGAAGTCGGTGACTTCCTGGCCGCCGACCAGGGTGTTGAGGGTGGCGGCGATGTCCTGTACCCGCACGCCGAGGTCGGCCGCCTTGGCGCGGTCGATCGCCACCGAGAGCTCCGGCTTGCCGAGCACCAGGTTGGTGTCGGCGTCCACGGCGCCGGGGATCGCCTTCAGCTTGGCGAGCAGCACCTCGGAGTATTCGGCGAGCTTCCCCAGGTCCGTGCCGCCGATCCAGAACTGGATCTCGGCGTTGTTGCCGCCGCCGATGGCCGAAATCTGCGACACCTGCGAGCGCAGGTCGAGCTTGGCGTAGAGCGGCAGGATGTCTCTCCGCACCCGGTCCATGATCGCCCACTGCGTCAGCTCGCGCTCGCCGACCTCCACCAGGTCGACGTAGATGGCGCCCAGGTTGTGCGTCTTCTGCTGGTCGTCGCCGATCGTGGTCACCGTCGCCTCGACCCCCGGGAGCTGGCGGATGCGGGTGGCGATCGACGCCAGGATAGTCTGGGTGGCGGTGACGCTCGAGCCCTCGGGCGCCCGCACCGAGACCTGGAACTGCGACTCGTCGTCGTTGGGCAGGAAGTTCTTGTTCGCCACCATGAACAGCGGCACGGTGGAGAAGAACACCAGGGCCATCACCGTCACCACCACCCAGCGGTGCGCCATGCACCATTCGAGGAGCCGCAAGTAGCGGCGCTCGATCCAGGCGTAGAAGCCGATGTCGCGCGAGCCTTTGCCCTGCTTGCTGGGGCGCTTCGTACCGGAGCCGTGGGCGCCCGAACCAGGTGACCCAGAACCGGGTGATAAATCCGCGGCCCGCAGCCAGCGTGAGGACATCATCGGGGTGAGCGTGAAGCTCACCAGCAACGAGACCGCGATGGCGAAGGCCATGGTGACACCGAAGGAGTTCATGAAGCGGCCGACGATCGAGCCCATGAACGCCACCGGCAGGAAGACGGCGATCAGCGACAGGCTGGTGGCGAGCACGGCGAGCGCGATCTCGCGCGTCGCGGCGACCGCCGCCTGCTTCGCCGGCATCCGCTTCTCCTCCATGAAACGGAAGATGTTCTCCAGCACCACCACCGCGTCGTCGATCACGATGCCCACCGCCAGCGTCAGGGCGAGGAGCGTGATCACGTTCAAGGTGAAGCCCATGTACTGCATGGCGGCGAAGGTGGCGACGAGCGAGCTGGGGATGGCGACCGCGGCGATCAGCGTCGGGCGGATCTTGCGCAGGAAGAGCCACACCACCGCCGAGGCGAAGAGCGAGCCCAGGATCAGGTGCTCCTGCACGTTGGCGACCGCGGCGAGGATGAACTCCGACTGGTCGCGCGTCACCCGCATGCTCCAGCCGGCGGGAAGCTGGCCTTCGAGGCTCGCCAGCCGCTCCTTCACCCGCTCCACCACGGCGATGGTGTTGGTGCCGGACTGCTTGCGCACCAGCAGCACCACCGCCGGCTCGCCGTCGACCGAGGCGATCGACTCGACCTCCGCCTCGCTGTCCTCGATCGTCGCCACGTCGCCCACCCGCACCGTGTAGTCGCCCCGCGACACGATGGCGACATCCGCGAACTGCTCGGGCCTGGCCACGCGGCCGTAGGTGCGCAGCGTCAGGTCGCGCACCCCCTGCTCGACCTTGCCGCCGGGGATCTGCACGTTCTGGGTCTGGAGGGCGCGTACCACGTCGGCCGTGGTGAGCCGCAAGGCGGCGAGCTTGGCGGTGTCGAGCACTACGTTGATCTGCCGCTCGCGGCCGCCGACCACCAGGATCTGCCCCACGCCGAGGATGCTCTCGATCTGGCGGCGCAGCGACTTGTCCGCGAACTCGTAGAGGTCGCGCACCGAGGCCGGGCCGGAGAGCGCGATGGAGAGCACCGGCGTGGCGTCGGTGTCCACCTTCTCGATCACCGGCGGGTCGGCGTCGGCCGGCAGGTCGCGCAGGATGCCATTGACCTTGTCGCGCACTTCCTGGGCGCCGATGTCGCCGTTCTTCTCCAGCTCGAAGCGCACGGTGACTACCGAGATACCCTCGGCGGAGATCGAGAACATCTGGTCGATGCCGCTGATGGTGTTGACCGCGGCCTCGATCTTGTCGGTGATCTCGGTCTCGATCTCCTCGGGCGCGGCGCCGACCAGCACGGTCGAGACGTTGACGAACGGGAAGTCGACGTTGGGGAAGCGGTCGACGCCGAGCCGCGAGTAGGAGAACAGCCCCACTACCACCAGCGAGAGGATCAGGACCGAGGCGAAGACCGGCCGTCGGACACAGATCTCGGCGAGCTTGTTCATGGCCGGCCTCCCTCGCCCTCGCCGCGGGGGCCGGGCGAGGCGGCCCCTGGGGATGCACCGGCAGGCGCCGGCGCGGCGAGCTCGACGCGGGCGAAGAGCCCCGGCCGCAAGCGGGCGTCGCGGTTGGCGAACTCGGCCTCGACCGGGAAGGCGCGGCTCTCGGCGTCGATCACGCTGCCCACCATCGCCACCCGGCCACTGAACACCTCGCCGGGGAAAGGATCGACCTGCGCCACGACGCTTGAGCCCTTCCTGACCTGCGGCAGGTAGCGCTCGGGCAGCTCGAAGCGCAGCTTCAAGGGCGACAGTTGCACCAGCACGTAGGCCACGGTGTTGTCGCCCAGGCGCTCGCCCACGTCGGCGCGGCGCTCGGCTACCACGCCGTCGATCGGCGAGGTGAGCACCGCGTCGTCGAGCTTCTGGCGGGCGAGGGCGACGGCGGCCTCGGTGGCGGAGACCGCGGCCTGGGCCTGGTCGTGGCTGCCCTTGGAGCGGTCGTAGAGCGACTGCGGGATGGCGTCCTTGGCCAGGAGCTGCTGCTTGCGCTCGAAGTCGCTCCGCGCTTCGTCGAGCGCCGCCCGGGCGCGGCTGAGCTCGGCCTCGGCGCGCTCGACCTCGGGCTTGAGGTACTGGGTCTCGAGAGTGAGCAGGGGCTGGCCGCGGCGCACGCGGTCGCCCTCGTCGGCGTGGATGGCGGCGACGCGGCCCGGTGTCCTCACCACCAGCTCCGAGCGCACCGGCGAGATGAACTCTCCGCTCGCCGTGATCGAGCCCGGGGCGGTGACGGGGCCGCGAGCGGCACGCTCGGCGGCCGCGGCCCCGGCCGTCGTCGGCTCCTCGCCCGAGGCCTTCTCGAGCTCGGCGGCCACGCCCGCGACGTCGGCCGGCAGCTCGCTGGTGGCGGCGGGCGGCGGCTCCTCGGTGCTCGCGGCCTTCGAGCCGCAGCCAGAGGACGTGAGGCCAGCTCCCGCGACCAGCAGCAGGAGCAGGATGGATGGGCGGAGCGCGTTCATGGGGCATCTCCTTCGGTGGGCGCGGCGGCGTCTGCGGGCGAGAAAGACGATTTCAGGGCTCCCGTGAGGTACCAGGCGCGGAGCTCGGCGATCTTGGCGTCGATGTCGGCGGTCACGGCGATGCGGCGCGCGCCGGCGAGCGACAGCTCGGCGGCCTCGAGGTCGAGGGAGGTCGACTCCTGGGCGCGGTAGAGCTCGAAAGCCTGCGAGTGCTCGACCTGGGCGGTCTCCAGCTCCTCTTGCGCCAGCTCCCGCACCTTGCGGGCGGTGGCGACGTCGAGCAGCGCCGCGTGCACTTCCTCGCGCACCCGGCGCCGCAAGTCCTCGAGCTCGAGGCGCGCCAGGCGCTCTTTGCTCTTGGCCTCGTCGACCTCCGCCCTGACCTCGCCGGCGGTGAACAGCGGCACCTGCAGGTTGAGGCTGATCGAGGCGTTGTCCGAGGACGGGAAGTCGCTCTTCTGCTGCGTCCAGCCGCCGTCGGCGTAGAGCACCGGCAGCGCGGCGCCCTTCTGCTTCTTGACCTCGAGCGCGGCGATCTCGACCTCCAGCTCGGCGTCGGCGAGGGCGGGAAACTCGGCCGCGGCCTGCGCCACGAGCGTCGCCTCGTCCGGCATCGGCGGCAGGAAGTCGCCCGGCGGCACGACCTCGAGGTCGCCCTCCAGGGCGAGCGCCACGCGCAGCCGGCCCTCGGCCTTGTCGCGCTCGCCCAGGGCGGCGGCGAGCAGCCGCTCGGCGGCCTTGATCGCCGCCTCGGCGCGCAGCACGTCGACCTGGGTCACTTCGCCAACCTCGTAGAAGGCCCGCGCCTGCTCGATCCGCCGCCGCGCCAGGTCCACGTTGCGCTGCTCGACCTCGACTAAGGCCTGGCTCTCGACCGCGTCCAGGAAGTCGCTGCCGACCGCGATCAGCACCTGGTTCTCGGAGTCGGCGAGCGAGGAGTCGGCCTGCTCCACCTCGAGCTTCGACTGCGCGTAGGCGCGCCACTCGCGGGCCCCGGCGTAGATCGGCTGCCGGAAGCCGACGGTGGCGCTCCAGTCGGTCTTGGGCAGGATGACGCGGCGGTCCGCGCCGCTGCCGAAGCCGGCCTCTTCCTGGTTCAGGGTGTAGGCGCCGGTCAGGGTGACGCGCGGGAAGATGAACGAGCGGTAGTAGCGCACGCGGTCGACCGCGCGCTGACGCTCGATGCGCGAGCTCTCGACGTCGGCGTTGGCCGCCAGCGCACGCGAGAAAGCCTCCTGCAAGGTCAGCCGGGTCGCGGGCGTCTGCGCCTGGGCGCCGTAGGCGATGGCGAGCGCGCCGGCGGCGGCCCACAGCAAGCGCTTCGCCCGGCCGCCCGGCAGGCCGGCGAGCGGCCTCGTAAAGGCGCTCACGAGCGTTCTCCGTGATGAGCAAAGCCATCGAGCAGCAGGGTCGAGAGCCACGCCGCGTCCTCCTCCACCGGCGGCTGCTGCTCCTCGTGCGAGCGCTGCATCAGCAGGGCATGGATCGCCTCGGCGAGCACCAGCGCGATGCGTTGGGGATCGCCGGGGCCGACCTCCTGGCGGGCTTGCGCGGCGGCGAGCCAGTGCGTCAGGTCCCGCAGGTAGCGCTGGTAGAGGGGATGGCGGTGCCGCTCCTCGCAGTCGCGGGTGTGCTCGACCACCACGTGGTAGAGGCGGAAGAAGTCGCGCTGCGTATCGAAGAACTGCAGCGTGCGGCGGACCAGGGACTCGAACTGCGGCCGGAACGCGCCGGCCTCGCCGAAGGTGGACTCGATCTCGCCCACCAGGCCGCCGAGGGCGTGCTCGGCCGTCTTCTCGAGCAGGTCCTCGCGGTTCTTGAAGTAGAGATAGATCGTGCCCTTGGCGATTCCGGCAGCCTCGGCGATGGCCTCCATGGTGGCGCCTTCGACCCCCTTCTCGGCCACCACCCGGCCGGCCGCCTCGCGGATGGCCTGGATGCGGAACTCCTGGAGGACTTCGTCCTTGGTCTTCATGCGGCTCTCGTCCTGGCTGTGTCGATGAGTGCTGTATCGATGGGTGCTGTATCGATGAATATCGATGAGATGACTGACTGGGCGTTCAGTTGACTGAACCGTCAGTCATTATCCATGGGCGAGGGTGGTTGTCAACCCCTGAAGGGCCGGGACGTTGAACCGACGCCTGGGAATCGATACCCTCTCGCCGGCCTGGGGCCGGCCCTTTCCACCGGCCACGGCGAGCCTGGAGGAATCACTCATGAAGCAGTACGTCGTTGTTGGCCTCGTTCTTACCGCCACCGGGCTCGCGGCCGCAGCGTGCGGAGGCAGAGACGAGAAGACCCCAGCCGCTCCACCGGGCGCCGCGGCGCCGCCGGCGGCCGCTTCGGGCAGCGCCCCCGAGCCGCTCTCCGCGCACGGCGGTGGGCAGCCGGCCCCGCTCGGGGTGGCGGACCGCGCCTCGGCCGGGTTGGTCTACACCCTGCCGGCCGGCTGGCTGGAGCAGCCGGTCAGCTCGAGCATGCGCATCGCCCAGGGCGAGATCCCGGGCCCCGGCGGCGCGGCCGAGTTCGCGGTGTTCTTCTTCGGGCCCGGCCAGGGCGGCGGCGTGGAGTCCAACCTCGAGCGCTGGGCCGGCCAGGTGGAGGCCACGGGAGCGCCGCAGCGGGAGACTTTCGAAGCCAACGGCCTCACCGTGACCTGGATCGACGTCTCCGGCACCCTGAAGCCCTCCGGCATGGGCATGGGCCCGGCCTCGCCGCAGCCGGGCGGGCGCCTGTTCGGTGCCGTGGTGGAGGGCCCGGGCGGGCCCTGGTTCTTCAAGGTGATGGGCCCGGACGCCACCCTCGGCGCCGAGCGGGAGAAGTTCGCGGGGATGCTGCGCGGCGTGAGGCTGCGGGGCTAGCGGCGGCCAGACGGGCGGGCGCCGTCTACTGCGCCCGCTCCACCCGTATCTCGGGGTCGCCGTCGCGATCCCGGCGCACGGTCACTTGCCAGGGGTTGCAGCAGACCTCGCAGTCCTGCACGAAGGAGCCCGCTTCGCCGGGCTCGAGCACGATCTCCACCGCCTCGCCGCAGTAGGGGCAGACCACTTCGACCGGCTCGAGCATGGGGGCTCGCCGGCGCTAGACGCGCCGGCGCATGGGCAGCCGGTGGCGGCCTCGCGGGCGGATCTTCATCTCCTCCCAGGGCTCGACGCCGGGCAGCGTGCAGCGCGGGACCTCTTTGCCCAGCGCCTCTTCGATATCCCGGATCATCATCTTGTCCTGCCAGGTGGCGATCGAGGACACCGTGCCCAGCAGCTTGCCGCGCGCGGTGCGGCCGGCGCGGTGGATGTAGTCCTCGACCGTCTCGGGCAGGTCGAAGTTGATGATGTGTTGGATGCGCGGGATGTCGAGGCCGCGGGCGGCGATGTCGGTGGCCACCAGGATGCGGTGCTCGCCCTCGCGGAAGCCTTGCAGCGCGTCGGTGCGCTGGCCCTGCGATAGGTCGGAGTGGATGCGCTCCACCGGGTGGCCCTCGTTGCCGAGCACCCGGCACAGCCACTCGGCATCCACCTTGCGGCGGATGAAGACCAGCGTCGAGCCCAGCTCCTGGTGCAGCAGGGCGAGCAGGCAGGCTTTCTTGTCGTCGGCTCCGACCAGGTAGAGGCGGTGGGTGATGCCCTCCGCGGCCCTGCCCTCGGGCAGGATGTCGACCCGTACCGGCTCGGCCATCAGCCGGCGGGCCAGGCGTTCGATCGCCTCCGGCATGGTGGCCGAGAACATCATCGTCCGCCGCTTGGGCGGCAGGAACTCGAGCACTTCCTGGATCTGCGGCATGAAGCCCAGGTCCAGCATGTGGTCGGCCTCGTCGAAGACCAGCTCCTGGAGGCGGTCGAGCTTGAGGTTGCGGCGTCGCAGGTGATCGAGCAGGCGCCCGGGGGTCGCCACCACCACGTCCGGCTCGCCGCGCAGGCCCTGGATCTGCGGCCCCATGGCGACGCCTCCGATCAGGCACACGGTTTCGAGGTCGTGGTCCTGGCCGAAGACCTCGAGGAAGGCCTGGGTCTGGAGCGCTATCTCGCGGGTCGGCGACAGGATCAGGCCGCGCACGCCGCGGCCGTGGGTGAGCCGCTCGGCGAGCGGCAGGCAGAAGGCCGCGGTCTTGCCCGAGCCGGTCTGCGCCAGGCCGATGATGTCGTGGCCGGCCAAGGCGGGCGGGATCACCGCCGCCTGGATCGGCGTCGGGTGCGTGAAGCCGATGCGCTCGACCGACTTCAAGATCGGCTCCGAGAGCCCCAGCGAGCGGAAGTCCTGGTGGGTGGTCGCCACCGGGTGCTGCGGGATGGCGCGCATCACGCTGCGGATGTCGACCGGCTCAGCCGGAGGCTCCGCGTGCGCCGCCTCGGCGGGCCGCTCGGGCGCAGGCTCGCGAGGAGCAGGAGGCGCCAGGCGCAGCGGCGGCACGGCGCGCGGGAAGGCGGACGCGGGGCGCGGCTCGGGCTGCGGAGGAACGGTGATCTCCGGTTCGACGCTCGCAGGCTCCGCGACGGGCGCGCTCGGGGCGGTCGCGATGACCTGCGGCGATCGAGCCGGTTCCTCTGGCGGCGCCACGACCTGCTCCCGAGCCATGGTCGCGGCCGTGGGCCGTGGCTCCTCGGCCTTGATCGGCGCCGGCTCCGCGCTCGGCGGTGCCTCGCTCGGCGACCACGTCGCGAGCCCCGCCACCTGCAGCAGGTGGCGATCGAGCGTCACCAAGGTCAGGCCGAGCTCGATCGCGGTGGCGGCCAGCAACCGGTCCACGGCGTCGCCGCCTGCGATCTCGAGCCGCTGGCTGCGGACCACGATCTCGGTGGTGAGCACCGCTTCCTTGAGCGGCAGGCGCCGGCGCGTGTTCTTGAGCCAGGTGCCGAGATCCGAGTCGAGCTTCACCCTGCCGCGCTCGGCCTGCGCCGAGAGCTCGAGCGCCGACACCGGCGACAGCCAGCAGCGGTCGCGCTGTTCATCGACGAGCTGTTTGAGCTGAGCGGGTAGCTGCGAGGGGTTGGTGAGGTAGCGGAACCAAACGCGAGTGTCGAGAAGATAGGAAGTCATGCGGGCTCTCTAGGCCGAAGGACGACAGGTCCTTCGTGGCGGGCAACTTCGTTGCCTGAAGTGGTGGGACTGAGGGAACGCTCGGAGCATCTGCGAGGAGGTGAGCGAGGGAGCCCTCGCGCGAATCGCCAGCGATGATACCACGGGGCGCGAACGGAGACCCTTCGATGGATCAAGCCGACAACGTCGGCAGCCAGGCCGCCGAGGTGAGCTTCTCGTCGACCGTCACCAGAGTCAGTTCGAAGACCAGAGCGGTCGCTGCGAGGAAGTGGTCCGCGGGATCGCGGTGCGGCAAGTCCAGCTCGGTGCTCCGCAACGCGATCTCGAGATTGATCGGCGCTTCACGTAAGGGAAGGACCCGCTGCGCCGCGGTCAGCCAAGCCCGCATGTCGTCTATCTCGACGCGCCTGCGCTCCGCCAGCAGCCCGAGCTCACGAATCGAGATCGGAGAGAGCCAGCAGCGATCGCTCTCGCCTTCGACCACTTCGCGCAGGCCCCGCGGCAATCGCGTCGAGCCCGACAGGTACCAGTACCAGACGTGGGTGTCGAGCAGAAAGCCGGTCAAATCAGGCTTTCCCAGTCCTCGGCGGGCAGCGGCTCGAGGATGTCCCCAACCTCTTTGGTCATCCCCGCCAGGGCTCCGAACGCGCTGTTTCTCGGGACGGCGGCCTTGGGCGGCGGTATCACCTGCGCGACTGGAACGCCCCGCTTGGTCACCAGGACGGGCTGGCCCGTCCTCTGGACCCGCTCGAGCACTGCCAGGCAGGTGGCTTTGAACTTCGAGATGGCTAGCGATTCCACGGCAGGAACGTACCATGGTCAACGACTATGGTCAAATATACCGCCACAAACCGAGCGCCTGCCCCTTCACAGCCCCCGGCCCGACGGCTCCGCCACCCGCGCCACGGGCACCACACGCTCGAGCTCGGGGGTGAAGTCCTCGCCGGGGTTGATGAAGCGGTCGGCCTCGAAGTTGTACTGGCGCTCGTAGAGCTGACGGTAGCGGCCGCCCTGGGCGAGCAGCTCGGTGTGGGTACCGCGCTCCACGATCTCGCCGCCCTCCATCACCAGGATCTGGTCGGCGCTGCGGATGGTCGACAGCCGGTGGGCGATGACGAAGGTGGTGCGCCCGGTGCGCAGGCGACGCAGGCCGTCCTGGATGTAGGCCTCGCTCTCGCTGTCGAGGCTCGAGGTGGCCTCGTCGAGGATCAGGATGCGCGGGTTGGCGAGCACCGCGCGCGCGATGCCCACGCGCTGCCGCTGGCCGCCGGAGAGCTTCACGCCGCGCTCGCCCACCACCGTGTCGTAGCGGTCCGGGAAGCCCTGCACGAACTCGTCGCAGTGCGCCAGGCGCGCCGCCTCGAGGATCTCTTCGCGCGACGCCCCCGGTTTGCCGTAGGCGATGTTCTCGGCCACCGTGCCGTCGAACAGGAAGTTGTCCTGGAACACCACGGAGAGGTGCGAGCGGTAGTCGCGCAGCCGCAGCGAATCGAGGTCGCGGCCGTCGACCAGGATGCGCCCGCTCTTAGGCCGCGCGAAGGCCATCACCAGGCTGATCAGCGTGCTCTTTCCCGAGCCGCTGGGCCCCACCAGCGCCGTGGTGCTGCCCGCCGGGGCGCGGAAGGAGACGCTCTTGAGCACCTCCAGCCCTTCCCGGTACTCGAAGGACACGTCCTCGAAATCGAGGTCGCCGTGGATGGCGGCGATCGGCTCGCGCTCGCGGTCCTCGGCGTCCTCGGTGGCCAGCGAGCGGATCTCGCGCAGGCGGTCGAGGCCGGCGAAGGCTTCGGTGATCTGGGTGCCGATCGAGGCGATCTGCACCAGCGGCCCGGCCACCATGCCGGTGAACAACAGGTACATCACGAAGTCGCCGAGCGTCATCTGCCCGGCGAGGATCGAGCGCCCGCCGATCACCGCGATGAGCAGGCCCACGGCGCCCACTATCACGCTGGTGAAAGCCGAAACGGAGGCGATCGACACCATGCTGCGGGCGACGTTGCGGAACAGCCGGTGCACGCCCTTGGCGAAGACCAGATCCTCGCGCTTCTCGGCGGTGTAGGCCTTGACCAGGCGGATGCCGCCCAGGGTCTCGCCCAGCCGGCCGGTGACCTCGGCATTGAGCTTGCCGCGCTCGCGGAAGAGAGGCCGCAGCTTCTTGAACGCCACCGCCATGCCGCCGGCGAAGACCAGCAGGCCGGCGAGCACCGAGATGGTGAGCTTCCAGTTGAGGTAGAAGAGCACGCCGAGCGCCACCGCCGCGGTGAGCATGCCGCCGATCAACTGCACCAGCCCGGAGCCGACCAGGTTGCGGATGCCCTCGGCGTCGTTCATCACCCGCGAGATCAGCTCGCCGCTCTTCGTCGAGTCGAAGTAGGAAACCGGCAGCCGCGCCACGTGCTGTTCGACGTTCTTGCGCATGTCGGTGATCGAGCGCTGGGCCGCCAGGCCGAGCAGGAAAGTGAGTGCGAACGAGGTTCCGGATTGGATGAGCGTGGCCCCCGCCACCACCATCGCCATGGGCAGCAGCCAGTCGGCGCGGCCCTCGCCGATCACGCGGTCGATCAGGAACTTCGACGACGCCGGCAGCACCAGGCCGGCCATGCGGCTGACCGTCATCAGCAGCAGGCCGAGGGCCAGGCGGCCGCGCCGCGCCGCGATCAGGTCCCGGGCCTCGGCCCAGGCGCTCTTGGCCGAGATCTTTTTCTTCTTGGGTTCGTCCACGTTACGACCGTACCGCAAATCCCCCGACGCGGAAAGCTGCCTCGCCGCGCCGCGGACCGTGGGTGGCCGGAGGGTGCCCGAGAGCTGTGCCATACTTCCCCTTTCTTCGAAAGGCCCCAACGCCGATGTCGATCCTCAAATTCCTGGGCCTCGGTCGCGACGCCGAGGCGGGCGGCGCGCCGGAAACCGAGACGGTGCGCAAGATCGTGCGCCAGCTCGACGCCCTGCCGCCGGAGCGGGCACGATATCTCGCCGCCTTCGCCTACCTGCTGTCGCGCGTCGCGCACGCCGATCTCGAGGTGAGCGACACGGAGACCCGCGCTATGGAGCGGCTGGTAGCCGAGGTCGGCGGGCTGCCCGAGGCGCAGGCGGTGCTGGTGGTCGAGATCGCCAAGAGCCAGAGCCGGCTCTTCGGCGGCACCGAGAATTTCCTCGTCACCCGCGAGTTCAAGGAGGTGGCGAGCCCCGAGGAGCGGCGGCGCCTGCTCTCCTGCCTGTTCGCGGTCTCGGCGGCGGACGACTCGGTGTCCGGCACCGAGGAGAACCAGGTGCGCCAGATCTCGAGCGAGCTCGGCTTCTCGCACAGCGAGTTCGTCGCCGCGCGCATGGAAGTGCGCGACAAGCGCGACGTGCTCAAGGGCCTGCCGTCGCGCGCCTGAGCGCCGCCTACTCCCGGGTCGTGAACGCCAGGGTGAGCAGGCTCTTCTGCTCCATCTGGTGAGCCTTGGCCGAGCCGGTGGCGGGGCTCGCCGAAGCGGAGCGCTTGATCGAGCGCAGCGGCACCTTGCGTGTCACCTCCTCGATGCGCGGCATGACGTAGAAGTGCGGCCCCATGTTGGCCGGCTCCTCCTGCACCCACACCACCTCGACCGCCGCCGGGTGCTTCGCCAGCTCGCGCTCGAGGTCGGCCTTGGGGAACGGGTAGAGCTGGTCGAGCGACAGGATGGCGGTGTCGCGGGCGCCGCGTCGCTGCCGCTCCTCGGCGAGCTCGTGGCGGATCTTGCCGCTCGCCAGCAGCACGCGCCGCGCGCCCTCGCGCAGGTCGCGGTCCGGCAGCACGTTGGCGAAGCGCTCCGCCGCGAAGTCCTCGCGCGGCGAGGCCGCGGCCGGGTGGCGGAGCATGCTCTTGGGGGTGAAGACCACCAGCGGCTTCCTCCAGCGGCGCAGCGCCTGGCGGCGCAGCAGGTGGAAGTACTGCGCGGCGGTCGCCGGCTGGCAGACCTGGATGTTGTCCTCGGCGGCGAGCTGCAGGAAGCGCTCGATCCTGGCGCTCGAGTGTTCCGGCCCCTGGCCCTCGTAACCGTGCGGCAGCAGCAGCACCAGGCCCGAGAGGAGCTGCCACTTGTCCTCGCCGGCGGCAAGGAACTGGTCGATGACGATCTGCGCGCCGTTGACGAAGTCGCCGAACTGCGCCTCCCACAGGATCAGCGCCTCGGGGTAGTCGCGGCTGTAGCCGTACTCGAAGCCCATCACCGCGGCCTCGGAGAGCATCGAGTTGTAGACCTCGAACGGCGCCTGGCCGGGCTCGACGTGGGAGAGCGGGCAGTGCTCGGCCTCGTTCTCGACGTCGATCAGCAGGCTCTGGCGCTGGCTGAAGGTGGCGCGCACCGTATCCTGCCCGGTGAGTCGCACCGGCACGCCCTGCTTGACCAGCGAGGCGAAGGCCAGGGCCTCGGCCATGCCGAAGTCGATCGGCTTGCGGCCGCCGCCCATCTCGGCGCGCTCTTTCAGGAGGCGCGCGATCTTGGGGTGCAGATGGAAGCCCTCGGGCGCCGTGGTCAGAGCCCCCGCCAGGCGCTCGATATCCGCCGCGGCGACGCCGGTCGCGACCTCCAGCGCCGGGTCGTAGAAGCCGCCCACGAAGCCGTCCCAATACGATGGGAGCTGCCGCAGGCTGGGCTTCTTCTCCATGCGTGCCGCCGCCGCCTGCGCCTCTTCCAGCTCGGCTCGCGCCGCGGCCACCAGGCTCGCGATCTCGGCATCGGTGACTCCGAGCTGCCGCGCATAGAGGCGCCACAGCTCCGGGTGCTCCTTGATCCGGCGGTAGAGGCGCGGCTGGGTGATGGTCGGGTCGTCCACCTCGCTGTGGCCGTGCCGGCGGTAGCCGATCAAGTCGATCACCACGTCGTCGCGGAAGGCGTAGCGGTAGTCGACGGCGATGCGCGCCGCCCTGACCACCGCCTCCAGGTCCTCGCCGTTGACGTGCAGGATGGGCACCGGCAGGCGCTTGGCCACGTCGGAGGCGAAGCGGGTGCTGTGCAGCTCGGAGGGCTCGGTGGTGAAGCCGATCAGGTTGTTGACTACCACGTGCAGGGTGCCGCCGACGTCGAAACCGGGCAGGTGCGCCAGGTTAAGCGACTCGGCCATGATGCCCTGGCCGGCGAAGGCGGCGTCGCCGTGCATCACCACCGGCACCACCCGCGCCCAGCCCTCGCCGCCGATGCGCTGCTGCTTGGCCTTGACGCGGCCCAGCGCCACGGGATGCACCGCCTCGAGGTGCGAGGGGTTCGAGACCAGGTGGATGCGCAGCCGGCGCTCGACGTCTCGAGGGTGGTGGCCGGTGGCGCCGAGGTGGTACTTGACGTCGCCGCTGCCGAGCACGCTCTTGGGGTCCACGTCCTCGAAGCCGGCGAAGAGGTCGGCGGTCGGCACGCCCACGGTGTGGGCCATCACGTTGAGGCGCCCGCGGTGGCTCATCGCCATCACCGTCTGCTGCGCGCCGTGCTCGATCAGGCCGAGGACCATCTCGTCCAAGAGCGGCACCAGCGCCGTCACCCCTTCGAGTGAGAAGCGCTTGCTGCCCAGGTAACGCTGCTGCAGCACCTGCTCGAAGAGCTCCGCCTCGAGCAGCCGTTCGAGCAGCCGCCGGCGGTCGAAGGTGGGAGGCTCGGCCTCCATGCGCTCGGCGAGCCAGCGGCGCCGCTCGGGATCGGAAATATGAGAGAGCTCGATACCGATCGAGCCGCAGTAGACCCGGCGCGCCCGCTCCGCTGCCTCGCCGGAGAAGGCGTCGAGCTCGGGATGGGGCTCGGGGTCGAGCCGGCCGAGAGGGTCGAGCTGAGCGCGAAGGTACCCCCAGCGACGGAAGACCTCGAAGACCTCGTGCTCCGGTGAGTGGGCGCCCTCCGGCGGCTGGGCTGGCGCCGCGGCGGGAGCGGCGGCGGGCGGCGATGCGACCTCGGTCGTCTCCATGGCGCGGTCGAGAATATCGCGGTTCCGCGCACCCGCAGCCGCGGTCGGCAGCCGCACCAGGGCGGCGGCTCGGTCACGGGCTGCTAGACTCTCGCAGCCTCCGCGGGCGCCGGCCCCGCGGGGCCCCACCCTATGAGATCCAGCTCCTCGTTCGCCTGCCCCATCCTGCTGCTCGCCGGCCTGGCGCTCGCCTGCGGCGGCGGCAAGCCGCGGCTCGTCGTCTACTCGCCTCACGGGCCAGAGCTCCTGGAGCCGGTCGAGCGCGAGTACGAGCGCCTGCACCCCGAGCTCGACCTGGTGTGGCTGTTCATGGGCTCGCAGGAGGTCTACGACCGGGTGCGGGCGGAGAAGATCAACCCCCAGGCTGACGTGTGGTTCGGGGGGCCGTCGACCATCCTGGCGCGCGGCGCGGCCGAGGGCCTGCTGGCGCCCAACCGGCCGAGCTGGGCGGATTCGATCGCGCCCGAGGCCCGCGGCGCGGGCGACCTCTACTTCGCCACCTACCGCACGGCGCCGGTGCTCGCCTACAACAAGGACGCGCTGAGCCAAGAGGAGGCGCCGGCCGACTGGGACGACCTGCTCGCGCCGCGCTTCAAAGGCAAGATCCTGATCCGCGACCCGCTGGCCTCCGGCACCATGCGCACTCTCTTCGCCATGATCCTCGCCCGCTCGGTGGCCGAGACCGGCAGCGAGGAGCGCGGCTGGGAGTGGCTGCGGCGCTTCGACGCCCAGACCAAGGAGTACGTCTCCACTCCCGCGCTGATGCTCGAGAAGCTGACCCGGCGCGAGGGTGTGGTCACCGTGTGGGAGCTCACCGACATGCTCTGGCAGCAACAGCGCGGCCGGCCCCTCGCCTACCGCTTCCCGACCTCGGGCACGCCGGTGATCGAGGACTCGATGGGCCTGGTGACGGGCGCGCGGCATGGCGAGGCGGCGAAGGCGTTCCTCGAGTGGGTGGGGAGCGTCGACGGCCAGCGCTTCGCCGCCGAGACCGCCTTCCGCCTCCCGGCGCGCACCGACCTGCCGCGCGACAGCCTGCCCGAGTGGGCGCAGCGAGTGCTCGCGGAGATGGTGCCGGCGGCCATCGACCGCGACCTGGTGGCCAACAAGGAGAAGGAGTGGATGTCCACCTGGGACCGCACCGTGCGCGGGCGCGGCGCCGGAACGTGAGCAGCAGCGCTCTCCTACAAATGTCGTTGGAATCTGCAACCCGATGAGCGGCGCGGCGTACCTGTCGCTGGAGGGGCTGGGCAAGAGCTTCGGCGGCCAGCGGGTGCTCGCCGACCTGGACCTCGGCATCGAGCGGGGCGAGATCTTCGCCCTGCTCGGCCCCAGCGGCAGCGGCAAGACCACGGCGCTGCGCCTGCTGGCGGGGTTCGAGGCGCCCGACGCCGGGCGCATCCGGGTGGCCGGCGAGGACGTGACCCGCCTGCCACCGGCCCAGCGGCGATTCGGCATGGTCTTCCAGCACTACGCCCTCTTCCCCCATCTCTCGGTGGGCGAGAACGTCGCCTTCGGGCTCACCGGCGGCCGCGAGGCGGTGGCCATACGAGTGCGCGAGGCCCTGGAACGGGTCGAGATGCCCGGCTTCGAGGACCGGCCGGTGACCGCGATCTCCGGCGGCCAGCAGCAGCGCGTGGCCGTGGCCCGCGCCCTCGCCCCCGAGCCGCGGGTGCTGCTGCTCGACGAACCGCTCTCCAACCTCGATCCCACGCTGCGCGAGCGCACCCGCCGCGCCCTCGCCCGGCTGGTGCGCCAGGTGGGGATCACCACCGTGCTGGTGACCCACGAGCAGGAGGAGGCCTTCGAGCTCGGCGACCGCGTGGGCGTGCTCTTCCAGGGCCGCCTGCAGCAGGTGGGCACGCCCGAGGAGCTGTACCAGCGGCCCGAGAACCACTTCGTGGCCGGCTTCGTCGGCCGCACCAACTTCCTGCCCGGGAGGCTGGTCCGCCGTGACGGCGGCGCCGCCGTGGAGCTCGACGCGGGCGCCGCCGGCGCGCCCGTCGTCTGGCGTGGCGAGCCGGCGGGCGAGCTGGGTGAGAGCCAAGCCGGCACCGCCGTCGAGCTCGCGGTGCGGCCCGAGGCCCTGATGCTCGCCGGCGCCGGAGCCGGGAATGATGACCCCGCGAGCGCGGTCGAAGGCACGGTCGCCGACCGCCGCTATGCCGGGCCCTTGACCTACACCACCGTGGCACTCGCCGGCGGCGCCGAGGTCGAGGTGCTGGCCCCCGGAGCCGCCGCCTGCCGCGCCGGGGATCGGGTGCGGGTGGCACCGTCGGGCGCCGGCCCCGCGCCGCGCATCTTCCCGCGAGCGGCGCCGTGAAGCGCCCGCGCCCGCTCGACCTCGCCGCCGCGGCCGCCCTCGCCTGGCTGGTCGGCTATCCGCTGCTCATCGCGCTCGGCGAGGCCTTCGGCGGCTGGGCGAGCCCGGGCCTGGAGCACTTCGCGGAGTTCGCGCGCCGCGCCACCGAATGGCAGGCACTGGCGCGCAGCCTGTGGATCTCGCTCGCCTCGGTGGCGCTGGCGGCGGCGATCGGCGTGCCGCTCGCCTTCCTCTTCGAGCGCGTGGACTTCCCCGGCCGCCGGCTGGTGGGCGCCCTCGTCGCGCTGCCGGTCGCGCTGCCGCCGCTCGTAGGCGTGATCGCCTTCCTCTTCCTCTACGGCGAGAGCGGCTTCGCATCGCGCGCCGTGCGGACGGTGTTCGACCTCGCCGGGCCACCGTGGCGGCTCTCCGGCCCGGGCGCCATCCTGCTGGTCCACGCCTATTCGATGTACGTCTACTTCTACCTCTTCACCCGCGCCGGCCTGGCGCGGCTCGACCCGGCGCTTCCCGAGGCCGCGGCGGCGCTCGGTGCCGGCCGCTGGAAGACGCTCTGGCGGGTGACGCTGCCGCTGCTGCGGCCGTCGCTCGCCGGCGCCGCGCTCTTGACTTTCATGACCGCGCTGGGGTCGTTCTCGGCACCCTACCTCTTCGGCGGCAGCTTCCGGGTGATGACCACGCAGATCCTGGCCTCGAAGCTCAACGGCGACCTGGCGCTCGCCCACGTCGAGACCGTGGCCCTGGGAGCGATGGCGATCGCCGCCCTCTTCCTGTTGCAGCGTCTGGACTCCCGGCAGCAGCTCACCGGCTCGGTGCGCGGCATCGCGCCGCGGCCGCGGCCCATCGAGTCGCGGGCCGGGCGCATCGCGGCGACCACCGCGACCTGCCTCCTCGCCGCCTTCCTGCTGCTGCCGCACGCCACGCTGCTGCTGGTCTCCTTCGTGCCGCGCGGCACCTGGACGGTCGAGCCGTTGCCGCCGGTGCTGTCGCTCGCCAACTACGCCGGCCTGGCGAACGGGCCCGAGGGCCTGCGGCCGATCGCCAACTCCTTCTGGATGGCGGCGGTCGCGACCCTCGGCGCCCTCGTCCTGGGCTACCTCGCGGCACGCGGCTCGGCGGGAAGGCAGGGGCCGCTCGCCCGCTTCCTCGACTGGCTGATCGCGCTGCCCTGGGCGCTCCCCGGCACCGTGTTCGCGCTGGCGCTCGCCACCACCTTCAGCCTCGACGCGCCGTGGCTCGGCCGCTTCGTGCTGGTGGGCACGCCGTGGCTGTTGCCGCTCGCCTACCTGGCGCGCAGCCTGCCGCTGACCGGCCGCGCGGCGGCGGCGGGCCTCCGCTCGCTCGACCCGGCGCTGGAGGAGGCCGCGGCCTCGCTCGGCGCCGGCCGGGCCAAGCGCCTGTTCCGCGTCACCCTGCCCATCCTGCGACCGGCGCTGGTCGCCGGCGCGGGCCTCGCGTTCATCACCTCGCTGGGGGACTTCGTCGCCTCGATCGTGCTCTACACCCTGGACAACCGCCCGATCTCGATGGCCATCGACGCCATCCTGCGCCGCGACGAGCTGGGCCTCGCCGCGGTCTACGGCGTGCTGCTGATGGTGGCCAGCACCGCGGCCTTCCTCGCCTGGGGCGGCGAGCGACAGGAGGCGGGCTGATGGAGTCGCTGAAGCGCCTGTCGGTCCTGATGGTGACGGCCTTCGTCGACATGCTGGGGTTCTCGATCCTCTTCTCGCAGCTCCCCTACTACGCCGAGAACTACGGCGCCAGCCCGTCGCTGATCGGCTGGCTGACCGCCACCTTCGCCGCCGCGCAGCTCGCCACGGCGCCGCTCTGGGGGCGCCTCTCTGACCGCTACGGCCGCCGCCCCGTGATCCTCGCCGGGCTCTACGCCTCGGCCGCGGGCTTCCTGCTCTTCGCGCTGTCGGCGACGCCCCAGGCGGTGGCCCTGTTCGGTGAGAAGGGGGCGCTCTGGCTGCTCTTCTTCTGCCGCCTGGCGCAGGGCGCGGGCGGCGGCACGATCGGCGTGGTGCAGGCCTACGTCAGCGACTCGAGCAACCCCAAGGAGCGCTCCAAGGTCCTCGGCTGGGTGACCGCCGCGACCTCGGCCGGGGTGGTCATCGGACCGGCCCTGGGCTCGCTCTCGGTGCGGCTGGGGCCGGCGGCGCCGGGGCTCGTGGCGCTCGGCTTCTGCGTCGCCAACATCGCCTCCGCGTACCGCTGGCTGCCCGAGTCGTTCCCCAAGGACCGGGCCAACGGGACGCGGGCCCGGCCGTCGATCCGCCGCGCCATCCTCGGGGTGCTGTCGGAGCCGGGCACGCCGGTGGCATCCCTGATCTGGACCTACGCCTTCGGCATGCTCGCCTTCATGTCGCTCTCCGGGCCGGTGATGGCGCTCTACCTCTACCGCGTCTTCTCGATCGACCAGGAGACGATCGGCTTCTTTTTCGCCTACGTGGCAACCCTCACGCTGATCATGCGCGCACTGCTGCTGGGGCCCATCGTCCGCCGCCTGGGCGAGGTTGCGACCATGCGGCTGGGAGCGCTCTCGGTGGCGCTCGGCCTGCTGACCATCCCGCTGGCGAACGGCTACCTGGGCCTCGCCCTGACGGCGGCCTTCATGCCGATCGGCACCGCCCTCCTCTTCCCGGTCACCACTTCGCTCCTCTCGCAGCGCTTCACGGCCCAGGAGACCGGCCAGGCCATGGGCGTGCAGCAGGCCTTCGGCGGCATGGCGCGCCTCGCGGGCCCGGTGTGGTCCACGGCGGTGTTCGAGAGCGTGGGCATGATCGCGCCGTTCCTGATCGCCGGCGCGCTCATGTTCGGCGTCTTCCTGCACACCCTACGCATCCACCTCCCGCCCGACGCCCACGTCGTCCCGCCGATCGCGCCCGAGGGGGAGACGGAAGTGGTGGGTTGACAGGCTTTCCGAGTCTCTCTAGTCTCCACCTATGGAGGCGGATATGGAGCTAAGCAAGAAGACCACGATCCTGTTCCCGCCCGACCTTCACGACCAGCTCGGGCGCCTGGCGCGGCGGCGTGGCACGAGCCTGGGCGAACTGGTGCGCCGGGCCTGTGAGGAAAGGTACGGTCTCCGTTCCCGGGATCACCGGCTGGCCGCCGTCGACGAGCTAGAGAAGCTCTCCCTGCCGGTCGGTGAGCCGGACGAGATGGAACGAGAGTCCGTGCCGCCGGCCGAGGAAGCCCTGCCTTGATCCTGGTGGACTCTAACGTCCTCATGTACGCCGCGGGGGCGGAGCATCCGCACAAGGCTCCAAGCGTGGCCTTTCTTCGCCGGGTCGCCGAGGACAAGCTGGACGCGGCCATCGACGCCGAGGTGCTGCAAGAGATCCTGCACCGCTACCGTTCGCTCGGCCGTTGGTCTGAAGGGGGGCGCGTCTACGATCTGGCTCGCCAGATCTTTCCGGTGGTGATCCCGATCACCTCAGAGATCCTCGACCGCGCCCGCGGGCTGATGGATGATTACGCCGGGCTGAGCGCACGGGACACTCTCCACAGCGCCGTGGCCCTGGAGAGCGGCTCGGCGGCCCTGTGCAGCTACGACCGCGACTTCGACGCGGTGCTCGGCGTGAAACGGATCGAACCCGGTGCAGCCTGAGCCCGGATCCGAGGACCAACGATCGAGGAGGCTCCCCATGATCACCGGCGTCCACACCATGTTCTATTCCTCGCAGGCCGAGGAGCTGCGCGACTTCCTGCGCGACAAGCTGGGATTCCCGGCGACCGACGTCGGCGGAGGCTGGCTGATCTTCGACCTGCCCGAGGCCGACATGGGCTGCCACCCGGCCGACGAGCAGGACGGCGCCCAGTCGGGCACCCACGACATCTCGTTCTACTGCGACGACATCCACCAGACCGTGGCGGAGCTCAAGGCGCGGGGCGTCGAGTTCACGGACGAGATCGAGGACCACGGCTACGGCCTGGTGACCCACTTCCGCGTGCCGGGCGGCTTCGCCCTGCAGCTCTACCAGCCGCGCTACTCGAAGAACGGCGCCGGCTGACGGCCGGCGGGACTGCGCGCGGCAGCGCCGCGGATCACGGCACCACGCCGGACCAGGCGCCGGTGTCCCCGCTCTCGAAGCCGTCGGCGAAGAGGTAGCCGTAGAGCACGTGGGCGGCACCGACGTTGGTCTCGCCCGCCCCGAGGTCCTCCCTCGGTACTCCGATCGCGAGGTCGACGTGCCCGAGACCGTCGAAGTCGCCGGCCGCGAGCGCGCCGCCGAAGAGGTCGCCGCCCTCGCCGCCTCCCGCGATGCCCGCCGAGTCCTGGCTCCAGACCTCGTTGCCGAAGATCAGCAGCCCGAACTCCGTGCCGTGAAGCACCTGCACCGCGCCTCCCACCGCGCCGGAGGCGAGGACCTCGTCCGGCACGCCGATCACCAGATCGGCAAAGCCGTCGCCGTTGGGGTCGGCGGTGGTCAGCGTCAGGCCGAAGCGCTCTTCGGGCTCGGCGACCTCCAGCACCCCGGCGACGTCCTGGTGCCAGAGCTGGTTGCCGTCGGCCGCGAGCCCCAAGGCCGAGCCGTAGAAGACGTTGACCGCGCCGGCGTCGATCACCTCCGAGCCCATCGGGCCGAGGTCCTCCTCGGGTACGCCGACCGCCAGGTCGGCGAAGCCGTCGCCGTTGAAGTCGCCCGCTCCCAGGGCCCGGCCGAAGTTGTCATGATCTTCGCCCTCTCCCTCGATGCCGTCGGCGCCCTGCTCCCAGAGCTTGTTGCCGGCCGCGGTCAAGCCGGAGGCGGAGCCGTAGATCAGGTTGACCGCTCCCTTGCCGTCGTTCTCGCCGAAGACGCCCGCGGCGAGATCGTCGAAGCCGTCGCCGTTGAAGTCGGCGACCGCCAGAGCGATCCCGAAGAAGTCCGCACCCTCGACTGCGCCATCGATGCCCGGGGAGTCCTGGTGCCATTCCTGCTCGCGATCCGCCGACAGGCCGCCCGCGGCGCCGTAGAGCACGACCACTCGGCCGGCGGCGAGGTCCGTGAAGAGGATGCCCTCGAAGTTCTCCGCCGCCAGTCCAATCGCCAGGTCGTCGAAACCGTCGCCGTCGAAGTCCCCGGCCGCCAGGCTCGCACCGAACTGGTCGAGGAACTCGGAGTCCCCGGAGACCCCGGGCGAGCTCTGCGTCCAGAGCTGGTTCGAGGCCGTACCGAGGCCCGACGGGGCGCCGTAGAGCACCTGCGTCGCGCCTTCGCTCTGGCCGGGCGCCTCCACGTCCTCGGATGGGACCCCTACGGCCAGGTCCCGGAAGCCATCGCCATTGAAGTCACCCGCCGCCAGCGCGAAGCCGAAGAGGTCCCCTTCCTCGGCGGCCCCCAGCATTCCCGGCCTGCCCTGGTGGAAGACCTCGTTGCCGGCTGCGGCCAGGCCCTGGGTACCGGCGGCATAGAAAACGTGCACCGCGCCGGCGCTCACCTCGCCCACTGGCTGGCCCGGCACGCCCACGGCGAGGTCGGCGCGGCCGTCGCCGTTGAAGTCGCCGGAGGCGAGCGCCTGGCCGAAGAGGTCGTCTGGCTCCGCCGCGTCGGCCACTTCCGCCACGTTCTGGTGCCAGAGCTGGGACCCGAAGTCCAGGAGCTGGGCCTGGGCCGCGCCGGGCGCGAGCCAGCCGAGGGTGGCCAGACCGGCGGCCAGGGCCAGGCGGCCCGACGATGGTCGCGGCGCTGGCGGGAAGTGCGGGCCCGGCGCCCTGCGTCGTGGTGCGGTCGAGGCATGGGGCTCGGCTCGATCCATGGCGGTCTCCTCGCTCGGTGGGGTCCCGATCTGAACGAGGAGATTCCTACCGCCCGGCGACGCCGGCCGTCCTCTGCGATCGCTCTACCTCCGCTCTAAGTTGGCTGCCGCGCGGCCAGCAGGCGCTCGGCCTGGCGGCTGAAGGCCAAGAGCCCGCGCGTCGCGGCGTCGCGCGACAGGTCGCGGAGCAGGTCGCGGGCCCGCGGCCGGTCCCCCTGGCGCAGGGCCAGCCGCGCCTGCGCCAGGCGGGCGGTCATTGCGAGCCCCACCAGCCCGACCTCCTCGGCCTGCAGGCGGAGGCCGGCGAGCGCCAGCGCCGCCGCCGCGAGCTCGCCGGAGGCAGCGTGCCAGTCGGCCTCCGCCAGCGCCATCTCCAGCCTCGGCCGCAGCAGCTCGCTGCCTTCGAGCAGCCGGCGAGCCGCGGCCAAGTGTTCGCCGCCCTCGGCCAGGCGCCCGGCCGCCACCAGCGCCCTGGCGAGCAGCGCCTCGAGCCCGCCCTCCTCCGCCCGGCAAGGCAGGCGCCGATAGACCGCGAGAGCGGTCGTGGCCGCTTCGCCGGCGGCGCCGGGCTCTCCGGCCTCGAGCAGCACGCGGGCCAGCCGCGCCTGGCTGAGAGCGGTCGCCGTCTCCTCCCCCAGCTCGCGGCGGATGGCGAGGGCCGCCTCGTGGGCCGCCCGGGCGCCGGCGAGGTCACCACGCCCGGCGGCCAGCTCGGCGCGCGCCGCGGTGGCGAGAGCGAGAGCCACCCTCGAGCCCGACTCACGGCTCAGCGACTCGGCCTCGGTGAGCAGCACCTCGACCTCCGCCAGCTCACCTCGTTCGACCCGCAGCTTGGCGATGTCGGCAAGGGTGTAGACCATCGAGATCCGATCGCCGACCTTGCGCTTGACCGCCAGTGCCTCGCGGAAGCGGGCTTCCGCCGCCGCGAGGTCACCCCGCTCGGCCAGCGTCACCGCCAGGTTGTGGAGCACCCGTCCCTCGTAGCCGAGGTTCTTCACCGCGCGCTGGCGCTCCAGGGCCGACTCGTACTCCCGCTGCGCCGCCGCGAGCTCGCCGCGGGCTTGCAGGATGCCGGCGAGCCCGGTCAGCAAGTTGGCCTCGCCGTGGGGGTCGCCCCCGGCGCGGAAGCCGGCGAGCGAAGCCCGGAACCTCGCCTCCGCCTCGTCGAGGCGGCTCTCGCGCTCGGCCAGCATCCCCAGGCCGTGCTCGGCCCGCGCGACTTCCACCGGGGCGCCGAGTTTCTCCGCCGCGCGCCGCATGCTCTCGAGGACGCGCGCCGCCTGGGCGTGCTCGCCGAGCTGCATGAGGGCGCTGCCTTGCATCCCGTAGGAGCGCACCAGGAGCAGGCCGGACGCGCCGGTGGCCGCGGCACGGGCCTCGCACTTCTCGACCGCCCGCGCCGCGGCGACCAGACAGCGCTGCAGGTCGCCGAGCGCCGCCGCGGCACGCGCCTCGCAGAGGTCCACCGCCGGGTCGTCGGCGAGCTCTGGCGGAAGCTGCCGCAACCGCCCCACCACCAGCAGGGCCTCGGCCGCGCGACCGGCGCGCACCAGCACCCCGGCGAGCTCGACCCCCAGGTCGAGACGATCGGGCGCCAGCGCGAAGAGCTTCTCGAGGGTGGAGATCGCCCGCGGCCAGTCACGCTCGCCTCGCGCCACCTGGACGTCGATCCACAGCCGGTCCTCCTCGGCGAGGGGAGCTGCCAGGGCGGCGGCTCGGCGGGCCGCCTCGCCGGCCTCCGCGTCCTGGCCCAGCGTGTAGTGGCTCGCGGCGAGCGCCGCCAGGGCCAGCGGCGCATCCGGCTCCGCGGCCGTGGCGCGGCCCAGCAGGTCGCGCGCGACGGTCGCATCCATGCTCCGCAGGCGCTCGACGCCCGCCAGGTAGAGCCGCCGCGCCTCCCGCCCCCGGGGCTCACCGGGGCGCCACTCGGGCTCCGCGGCGGTTCCCAGCCGGCGCAGGCCGAATCCCGCCAGGGCGAGCAGCACCGCGGCGCCGGCCACCAGCGGCGCCCAGCGGTACGGCCGCGGCGCCGCGGAGCGGCGGGCCAGGCCGTCGACCGCCGGAGCCACGACGGGGACGGGCGGAGGCGGCCCCTCGACTGCCTGCGCCGGGACGGGCTGCACCGCCGCGACGAAGCGGTAGCCGGCCCTGGGCACGGTCTCGATCAACGGGCCGCCGTCGCCCTCTTCGAGGGTGCTTCGCAGCACCCAGACGTAGTGCGAGAGGTTGGCCTCGGTGACGATCGCGTCCGGCCACACCTCGGCGAGCAGCTCCTCTTTGCGCACCAGGTGGCCGGCACGGCGCACCAGGGCGACCAGCAGGTCGAAGCTCTTGGGCTTGAGCAGGACGGCCGAGCCGGCGCGGGCGAGCGAGCGCTCGCCGACGTCGAGGAGGAAGTCTCCGAACGCGTACCGCTCAGCAGGTGGCACGGGCACGGCCTGCGCAGACTAGCAGAGGCGCCGTGGGCGTCGACCAGGCCGCCCCTCTTGACGCCGAGCCACATCTGTAGCAGGATCGGCCACAAATGTAGCAGGAGGACTCGAAACGGAGGCTGGATGCGTTTCTCCGAGGCGGAGTGGAAGGTCATGCGGGTGGTCTGGCGGCGGCCGGGGGCGGCCGTGCGCGAGATCGTCGCCGAGCTGAAGGGCGAAACCGAGTGGTCCTACTCCACCGTCAAGACGATGCTGGCTCGGCTGGTCGAGAAGGGCGCTCTGAGCCTCGAGAAGGACGCCAACCTCTACCGCTACACCGCCACTGTCAACGAGCGCGATGCCCGGCGCTCGGCGCTGCGCTCGCTCCTCGACCGCGCCTTCGACGGCACGCTGGGCTCGCTGCTCCATCACCTGGTCGCCGACGAGAAGCTCTCGCGGCGCGAGCTCGAAGAGCTGCGTGGGCTGCTCGCCGCCGAGCAGGCCGCGAAGCCCGCGCCGGGGCGGAAGGAGCGCGGCTGATGGACCTCGCGGCCGCCGCCGTCCCCGCGTTCTTCTGGAGCTGGATCGTGCCCCTGGCTCTCCAGGGCCTCATTGTGCTGTCCGCCGCGGCGATCGCCGACCGGCTGCTGCCGAGAGACGTCTGGCCGGAGCTCCGCCTGGCCGCGGGCACGGTCCTGCAGCTGAAGCTGCTGCTCCCTCCCCGCCTCGCCTCGCCGATCCCCTGGACCCATCCTCTCGCTGCCTGGACCGGCACCATCGGCCCGAGCTCGGCGATGGCCGACGCCTCCGAGGCGCTGCGGCAGTGGGCGATCGCGGCCGGCTGGGTGTGGCTGGCGGGCGTTGTCCTGGGCCTCGCCCTGATCGCATCCGCCGCGCGCCGGCTGCGGCGGCAGTGGCGGCGGGCCGGGCCGGCGCCGACCGAGATCGTGGAGGCCTGCCGGGCGGCGGCGGGCCGGCTGGAGCTCAAGCGCGTGCCGCCGGTGCGGCTGCTGGCCGATCTCGAGACGCCGTTCGTGTTCGGGGCGATCGCACCCAAGATCTTGCTGCCGGCGGAGATCGGCGCCGAGGAAGCCGAGCACGCCCTGCTCCACGAGCTGGCACACGTGCGCCGGGGAGACCTGCTCCTCGCCGGGCTGGTGGGCCTGGTGCGGGCCCTCTACTGGTTCCACCCGTTCGTCCACGCCGCAGGCGCGCGGCTCACCAACCTGCGGGAGATCTGCTGCGACCGCAGCGTGGCGCGGCGGCTGGGAGCCGCCACCGCCCAGTATCGCCGCACCTTGCTGAGCTTCGCCGCCCGGCGTCATCGCGAGGCCCTCGCCGCGCTTCCCTTGACCGGGGGCTCCAGCTTGCTCATCCGCCTGCGGGCCCTGGAGACCATCGAGCGCGACCGGCCCTGGCTGCGCCGGGGCCTCACCCTGGCCGTGGCCTCCGCGGCCCTCGCCTGCGCCCTGCCGCTGGCTCCGGCCGCCGAGCGCCGCGCCGCCGAGGTGGCGGAGCTCATCACCCGCCCGCCCGGCTGCATGCAGCTTCGCTTTCTCGTCCTCGGCCGCCTGGCCGAGGAGCAGCGCCGTCAAACCACCGCTTCCCCGGAGGAACCATGAGGTCTTTCTGCCTGACTGTCGTCTCGTTGCTAGTTCTCGCCGTGTCGACGGCCCCCGCGTCCCTCGCCCAAGAAAAACAGGAGCAGGTCGACATGGCCGCCATGATGGCGCAAGCCAAGAAGTGGACCCAGCCGGGCGACCCCCACAAGCTGCTCCACCGCTTCCTCGGCACCTGGGACACCGAAACCCGGATGAACATTCCGGGTGCCAGCCCGCCTCCCGAGAAGGGCACCGCGACCTGCCACTGGCTGATGGAGGGCCGCTGGCTGCAGTGCGACACCACGGGCCAGATGATGGGGATGCCGATGAAGACCTCCTACATCCTCGGCTACAACAACTTCAAGATGAGCTACGTGTCGGCGGCGATGAACAGCTTCGACACCGCGATGATCTACTCGGAGGGCGATCTCGACCCCTCGGGCAAGGCGCTCCTGATGTACGGCACCCTCGACGAGTACCTGACCGGCGAGCACGACAAGATGGTCAAGTCCGTGTTTCGCTTCGTCTCGGACGACGAGATGAAGCTCGAGGTCCACGACCTGCCGATCGGCGAGAGCAACACGCAGGTGTTCGAGGTCCGCTACCGCCGCCACAAGGAGGGCTGAGGCGATGGGAGTCTACGAGGTGACGACTCGGGAACGGATCGCCGCTCCGCCCGAGCGCGTGTTCGCCGCGGCCTCG
Source organism: Thermoanaerobaculia bacterium (assembly GCA_044869805.1). GTDB lineage: Bacteria > Acidobacteriota > Thermoanaerobaculia > Multivoradales > SZUA-115 > CAWDVR01. The sequence goes on from JBIOXV010000129.1 coordinate 40,892, forward strand.
AACTTCGCCGACGCCGCGCAGGCGATCCAAGGCATCCAGCGGGTCGAGATGCTGACCCCGGGGCCGGTCGCGGTGGGCACTCGCTTCCGCGAGACCCGCAAGATGTACGGCAAGGAGGCCAGCGAGGAGATGACCGTCGCCGAGTTCGAGCCGCCGCGGCGCTACGTGCTGCTGGCCGAGAGCCACGGCTGCCGCTACCGGAGCGAGCTGCGCTTCGAGCCCCAGGGCGCGGGCACCGAGGTGGTGATGACCTTCCGCGGCGAGCCGCTGACCGCCTTCGCCAAGGTGATGTCCGTGCTCATGAAGCCGATGCTCAAGTCCGTCGGCAAGCTCTGCGCCCAGGACCTGGCGGACCTCAAGCGGTCGATCGAGGGCCAGAAAGCCGACTGAGCGAGGCGGCCACGGCCGTCGCCTACGGCACCGTCAGCGACCACGCCGAGGTGTCGCCGCTCTCGAAGCCGTCGCCGAAGACCGCGGCCTGGTTGACGGCGATCAGGCCGGGGTTCGAGAGGCCGGTCGAAGGCCCGACCACCACCCGCAGCGGCGGGGTCGAGCCGCTCGCCGTGCGGCTGAAGGCGAAGAGGCGGGACGAGCCGGGCGAGGCGACGATGATCTCGTCGCGCTCGAGGTCGAGGTCCAGGCCGGTCAGGCCGGCGATCGCCGGCGAAGGCGAGATCTGCCGCAGCGGCGCGACGTTGCCGTTGGCGGCGCGCGCGAAGACCAGGATGCGCGAGGCGGCCGCCGAATCGACCACCAGCACCTCGTCGTGCACGGTGTCGACAGCGATGCCGTAGGGCGAAGTCAGGGTCGTCGCCGCGCCCTGGATCTTGCGCATCGGGGCCACCTGGCCGGTGGCCAGTCGCGGGAATACCAGCACCGCGTCGAGCGAGCCGCTGTCGCGTGAGGAGACGAAGACCTGGTCGTTGACCGTGTCCAGCGCCAGGTCCACTGCCTCGAAGTCGATCTCCGTCAGCAGGCCACTCACCACACGCAGCGGCGCGGCGTCGCCAGAGGCGGTACGGGCGAAGGTCAGCACCTCGTGGCCGCGGTCGCCGATGTTGCGCACCACGATCTCGTCGTTCTCGAGATCGACGGCGATGCCGAGCGGGAAGCTGAGCAGCGTCGCCGGACCGCCGAGAGTGCGCAGCGGCTGCACGTTGCCGTTGGCGCTCAAGTGGAAGACCCGGACGGTCCCGCTGACGGTCTCGCTGGCCCGGCTGGTGACGAGGACCTCGCCGTGGACCGGGTCGACGGCGACGCCGAGAGACTGGTCGAGGCCCGTGTGGGAGCCGGCGATCCTCGCCAACGGCGGCGCATCGCCGTTCGCCGTCATGGCGTGCACGGTGACCGAGTTGTCGCCAAAGTTGGCGGTCACGATCTCGGCCGATGCTTCGCGTACCTGCCCTGGGCCGGCGACGAGGGCGGCGAGGGCGAGCAGAGCGAGGTACGCGGAGCGCGGCGAGGTGTGCACCGGCCGGGGTCGTTTCATGGCGGAGAGGATCCGGTTCGGGCGGTCCACGCGTCCTCTCCGCGCCCTCACTTTCCGCTCATTTCGCGGCCGCCGCAGCGCACCGCGGACCAGCGGAGCGCTCCCTACGGCACGGTGAGCGACCACGCCGAGGTGTCGCCGCTCTCGAAGCCGTCGCCGAAGATCGCCGCGGAGTTCAGCGTGAGGAGCCCGGGGCTGGCGAGGCCGGTCGCCGGGCCGGCGATGGTGCGCAGCGGCGCAGTGGTGCCGCTGGCGGTGCGACTGAAGGCCGCCAGCCTGCCCTGAGACTGCGAGGCAACGACGATCTCGCCGCGCACCAGGTCGAGGTCGATGCCGGTCATCGCCGCGATGGCCGGCGAGGGCGAGAGCTGGCGGATCGGGGCCACGTTGCCGGTGGCGGTGCGCGCGAAGACGACCACCCGCGAGGAGCCCGCCGCGTCTGCCACCAGCAGCTCGTCGTTCACCGTGTCCACGGCGATGCCGTAGGGCTGGGTCAAGGTGGTCGTCGCGCCCTGGATCTTGCGGATGGGCGCGGTGTTGCCGGTGGCCGTACGCGCGAAGGCCAGCACGGCGTCGAGAGAGCCGTCGGTGTCGCGCGAGGAGACGAACAGCTCGTCGTTGACCGCGTCGACGGCCAGGTCCACGGACTCGCCGTCGATCTCGGTCAGGTTGCCGCCCAAGGCGCGCAGGGGCGCGACGTTGCCGTCGCCGGTGCGCGAGAAGGCGAGGACCTGGTTGGTGGCCGAGCCGAGATTGCGCAGCACGATCTCGTCGTTCACCGCGTCGTAGACGATCCCGATCGGCAGATTGAGCAGGGTGGCGGCGCCGGCGATGGTACGCAGGGGTATCGCGTTGCCGTTGTCCCAGGCGCGGAACACCCGGATGCTGTGGTCGAAGAAGCTGGCGACGAAGATCTCGCCGTGCACCGGGTCGACGGCGACGCCGAAGGGCTGGTTGATGCCGGTGTTGGAACCGGTGATCTTGGCGAGCGGCGCGACGTCGCCGTCCGCGGTCACGGCATGGACGAGGACCGAGTTGTCGTTGGTGTTGGGGGTGACGATCTCCGACCTGGCGGGCCCGGCAACCAGAGCGGCCAGAGCCAGCAGGGAGACACCGGCGGAGCGCGGCGCAGCGGGCAGGGCTCGGGGTCGGTTCATGGCGGAGAGGATCGCGGGCGGGTCGGCCGCGCGTCCTCTCCGCGCCCTCACTTTCCACTCATTTCGCGGGCCGCCAGCAGCGTGTAGCGGCCGAGATCGGCCTGCTCGGCGTCGGCAGCGATGGCCGCCAGCAGCCGCTCGCCAACCTCCTCGTCTCCGCAGCAGAGCTCCGCCCGGGCGAGCACGAGACGGGCCTCGAAGGCGAGGGTGCGTGCCGCTTGCGCCTCGGCCGCCGCCAGCAGCGGCCCGACCGCCGCGCGGGCCCGCGCCGGCTGATGAAGGGCGAGGGCCAGCTCCGCCTCGGCGAGGGCCAGGGAGGACCCTACCCAGCCGAGGGGCCCGGCCTCGGCTGGCACGCCCTGCCGGGCGTGCGCGAGGGCCGCCTCCGCGTCCCCCGCGCGGCCCTGCGCGAGGTGGCAGCGGGCAATGAGGATCTCGGTCCTAGCCGCGTCCGAGGGCCGCTCTTCGCTGGCAAGCTCGGCGGCTGTCGCCTCGGCCCGCGTGCAGGCCTCGCCCGCCTCGCCCAGGTCCAGCAGCACGGGCAGGTAGGTCAGCTCGCAGCCCAGCGCCACCACCGGGTCGCCCGACTCGGCTTTCAACCGGCAGGCATCGGCCAGCAGGGCGCGGGCGGCCTCGAGCTCGCCGCGGTGCAAGGCAAGATAGCCCTTCGCGGTCAGCAGGCGGGCGAGGTGCAGCTTGCTGCCCGAGGCCTCGGCCAGAGGCTCGGCCTCGGTCAGCAGGGCTGCGGCGGCGTCGACCTCGCCCTGCATCACCGCCTCCTGGGCAAGGTTGGTGAGGAAGGTCACCAGCGTTGCCTTGCTGGCGCTCGGGCGCAGGAGCACGACCGCCTCCCGGTGCAGGTCGTAGCCGCGGGTGCGGTTGCCGAGCTCGCTCTCCATCCGCCCCAGGTTGCCGAGGCTGGCGGCGGCGCGGTCTGGCATGCCGTTCTCGAGATGGCGGGCGATCCCCAGCTCGTAGGCCTCCCGCGCCGCGCCGAACGCCCCGAGATCGGAGAGCAGGTTGCCGAGGTTGACCAGCGAGTTGGCCTCGCCGCGGCGGTCGCCGGCCCGCCGGAACGCGGCAATCGCCTCGTCGTAGTGCTCCCGCGCTTCCTCGTTGAGGTCCCGCCGCCGCGCCACCAGGGCCAGGCCGTTTCTCGCGTAGGCCACGTCCACCGGGCTGCCGGCCTCCTCGCCCACCCGCCGCATGGCCTGGTAGTCCTCCGCCGCCGCTTCCACTTGCCCGAGGTCGAGGCGGGCCGAGGCCCGCAGGCCGTGCGCCCGCGACAGCAGCAGCCGGGCGCCGCTCGCGCGGCCCTTTTCGATCGCGCGCTCGGCGGCCACCGCCAGGCGCTGTAGGTCGCCGGTCTGCTGTGCCGCGCGCGCCTCGGCGAGGTCGACGCGGCCGTCGGCGGCCAGGGCCGGCGGGAGCTGGCGCAGCCGCGCGACGGTCACCAGGGCCTCGTCGCCGTGCCCGGCGTTGACCTGGGCGGAAGCCAGCTCGAGGCCGTAGTCGAGCTGGGCCGGGTGAAGGCTGAAGAGCTTCTCGAACCTGGCGACCGCCTCCTGCCAGCGACGCTGGGCCTGCAGCGCGCGGGCCTCGATCCACAGCCGCTGCTCGGCCGGGAGCACGCCGGCGAGCGCCAGCGCGGCCTCCGCCTGCTCGCGCGCCGGCTCCGCTTCGCCGAGCACGGACAAGGTCGAGGCCAGGGCCGCGCGGGCGAGCGGCGAGCCGGGCTCGATCGCGACCGCCCGCGCCAGCACCTCGCGCGCCGCCACCGAGTCCAGCCGCCGCGAGCGCGCCAGGCCCTCGAAGTAGAGCCGCTGCGCTTCCGGGTCCGCCGGCAGCCCGGCCCGAGTGAGAGAGCCGCCGGCGACAGCCGGCAGGCCCAGGCCGGCGCGCAGCTCGGCTCCCGCCCGCACCGCCAACTCGGGAAGCTCGCTCTCGCGGATCGTCTCGCGGAAACTGGCGAGCGAGACGCCGCGCGCGCCGTCGAGCACCGCCGCCTGCACCCGCACGCGGCGTTCGTCCCCATCTCCGACCACGAGATAGGAACCGGTCAGCAAGTAGTCGGCGTGCAGCCGGGAGGCAAGCGAGCGCAGACTGACGCCGTCGAGGGCGCCGCCGGCTCCTCCTTCCTGCTCGGCGCGGCCGACGGCCTCGTCGGGCAGCCGCAGCAGCGCCCCCTCGGCTGCGAGCTCCGTGGCCACCAGCTCGGGCAGCGCCGTCCCCAGCCAGGCCTCGCCGCCCGGTGGCCCGAGGTCCGAGAAGGCGAGCGCGGCGAGCCTACGGGCGCCTCCCGGCGCGGGCTCCACCGCCGCCGGTCGCCAGCGCCGGCTCGCCACGCCGACCACCAGCGCCGCGACCACCAGCCCGGCCGCCGCCACCACGAGGCCGCCCCGGTCGAGGCCCAGAACCCGGCGCCGAGGCACGGCGCTCGGAGGGGGAGGCGAGCCGGGACCGGAAGGCGGGGGGCTGGGGGTGGCCGCAGCCAGGCCAGGTGCGGCGGGCGGATCGACGGCCACCTCGATCGGCGCCGCGAAGCGGTATCCCGCTTTGGGCACGGTGGCGACCAGCGCTGTCTCGCCCTCGGCGCCGAGCGCCCGCCGCAGCAGCCATACGGCCTGCGAGAGGCTGGCGTCGCCGACCGTGGTGTCCGGCCACACTTCCTGCAGCAGCTCCTCCTTGGAGACGAGCTGCCCCGCGCGCCGCACCAGCGCGACCAGCAGGTCGAAGACCTTGGGCTTGAGGGCCACGGAGGCGCCCGCGCGCCGCAGCTCGCGCTCGCCGACGTCGAGCTCGAAGGGTCCGAAGCGATAGCGCTCGCGCGGCCGCATACTTCCGTCTTGGCCGGCTTCCTCGAAGGTCGTTACAGGCCCCGCGCCTCGACCCGGGCCGCGAACTCAGGGTCCCGCTTGCGCAGGCCCTCGAGGTCCACGCGCTCGCTCCGGGTCATGGCCTTGAAGGCGAAGGCCAGGGGGTCGAGGTGGAGGTCGGCGCGGGCCTTCTCGAACCACTCGAGGCTCGACTGCGCGGCGCGCTGGTAGCGCTCGACGATCGGCTTCCGCACCGCCTCGTAGGCCGCGAGCGCCGCCGGCACGTCCGCGCCGTGCGCCGTGAAGGCGTCCGCCAGGGCGATCGCGTCCTCGAGCGCCAGCTTGGTCCCCGAGCCGATCGAGAAGTGGGCGGTGTGGGCTGCATCGCCCGCCAGCACCGTGCGGCCGTGGCTCCAACGCCGGTTCCTCACCGTCGCGAACTGCGCCCAGCGCGACTGGTTGGAGAGCAGCGGGCGGCCGTCGAGGTCGCCGGCGAACACCCGCTCGAGGTAGGAGCGGGCCTCCTCGTCCGAGGCGCGGTCGAGGCCGGCGGCCAGGAAGCTGGCCTCGTCGCACTCGACCACGAAGGTGCTCGCCTCGGGGCTGAACTCGTAGGCATGGGCGATGAACAGGCCGTCCTGGTGCTGGCGGAAGATCAGGGTCAGGGCGTGGAAGAGCCGCGGCGTGCCGTACCAGGCATAGCGGTTGGGGCGCAGGTCGAGGCTCGGCTCGAAGGCGTCGTGCAGGCTCTCGCGCACCAGGCTGCGCACTCCGTCGGCGGCCACCAGGAGGTCGGCGGACGGCAGCTCGGACGGGCTCTCGACCGGGTGCTCGAAGCGCAGCTCGACGCCCAGCTCCTCGCAGCGCTGTTGCAGGATGCTCAGCAGTCCGAGGCGCGCAACCCCCGAGAAGCGGTTGCCGCGGATCGTCACCCGCTCGCCACGGTGCACCACGTCCACGTTCTCCCAGCGCGCCAGGCAGGCGTCGATCGCCGCGAAGGTCTGCGGATCGGGCTGAGCCAGATAGGCGAGCGTCTGCTCGGAGAAGACCACCCCCCAGCCGAAGGTGGCGCCGCGCGGGTTGCGCTCGCAGACCGTGATCTCGTGCGCCGGCTGGCGGAGCTTCATGAGCAGCGAGAAGTACAGGCCCGCGGGCCCGCCGCCGAGGACGACGATGCGCATCAGCCGGGCCTCATCCCTCGAAGGGGGGTGGCGGTTGCCAGGGCGGGGCCACCAGCCGGCGGCGGCCGTCGGCGGTGAGCTTGACGCCCGGTTGGTCGCGGTCGAGCCGTTCCCAGAGCTGGCAGGTGACCTGCTTGTGCTTCTGGTCGAGCCCTTCACAGTAGTTCGAGTACACGCAGCGGCGCACCTCGCCTCCCAGGCCGAGGCGGACCTTGAGGTACCAGTCCGGGTCGGCGAGACTCTGGCGGGCGGCACCCACCACGTCGGCCTCGCCGCGCGCCAGGATGCCCTCCGCCTGCTCGAAGCTGCAGATGCCGCCGATCACCACCACCGGCGTCTGGTAGCCGGCCTCGCGCACGGCGCGGCGGATGGCGGCCGCGGGCTCGACGTTGCGGCCGAACGGCCCGCGCTCGTCCGACAGCGCCGTGGGCATGCACTCGTAGCCCGAGGGGCCGGTGTAGGGGTAGGCCGCCCAGCCCACCTGCGGCTGCTTGGCGTCCTCGAACTTGCCGCCCCGCGACAGCGCCAGGAAGTCCATCCCGGCGCGCGCGAACTCCGCCGCGAAGAAGGTCGAGTCTTCGAGCGTGTTGCCGCCGGCGATGCAGTCCTCGGAGAGGAAGCGGCAGCCGACGGTGAGACCCTCGCCCACCCGCTCCCGCACACGGGCGAAGACCTCGAGCGGCAGCTTGACGCGATTCTCGCGCGCGCCACCGTAGCCGTCCTCGCGGGTGTTGAGCGCCGAGAGGAACGAGGCCATGGTGTAGGCGTGGGCGTAGTGCAGCTCGACGCCGTCGAAGCCGGCCTGTCGGGCGCGCACGGCGGCGTCCGCGAAGAGGTCGGGCAGCACCCGCGGCAGATCGGCGATGTGCGGCAGGTGGGTGTCCGTCACCCGCTCGCGATAGCCGAAGTCGAGCGCCTCGAGCTCGCGCGGGTCGAGCACCGCTTCCAGCTCCTCGCGCGGCAGCGCGGCGAGCGCGGTGCGGACCCCGGCGTCGTCGAGACCAGGGCTCTGCTCGCTCCGGAAGTGGGCGCGGTGGCGGTCGGTGAGCTCGAGGAAACGCGCGAAGAACTTCTCCGGCTCCGGCCGCCGGCGGATGGCCAGGAAGTCGATGATCTGGATGAAGAGGCGGGTGTGGCCGGCGCTCGCCCGCCGCACGGTCTCGACCAGCCTGGCGAGGCCGGGCAGGAAGCGGTCGTGCCCAATACGGAGCAGCGGGCCGCTCGGGATGTCGCGGATGCCCGTGGCCTCGACCACCAGCGCCCCCGGGCGGCCGCGGGCGAAGCGCTCGTACCAGTCCAGCACGTCGTCGGTGACGAAGCCCTCCTCCGTGGACCGCCAGGGCACCATCGCCGGCACCCAGGTGCGCTGCTCGAGCTCCACCGCGCCGACCGAGAGCGGCGAGAACCAGCGCGCGCGCGCCGCCTCCTCGGCGGTGGGCCAGCCACCAGGAGGCGGCTCGTGCTTGATGCGTTGGGGAGGCTTCCACATGCGGACAGGCAGTATAGCGGGGCGGTCGGGGTCCCTACGGTCGCGTTCCGGCTCGTTGGTGCGAGTTGGCTCCGGGAGGATTGACCTCGTAGAGGGAGCCGCCAGACAATGAGCCCATGGTGATGACAGTCGGTGCCTGGGAGTTCCGCAGGCGGTTCGGCCATTACATGCGCCTGGTACGAGACGGTGCGAAGGTCATCATCACCCACTACGGACAGCCAATTGCAGAGCTGGTTCCGCTTGCTCGCACCCGCGTCCGAGACACCTAGCCTTCCTTGACCAGCTCCCTGGCGATCACCAGGTGCTGGATCTCGCTGGTGCCCTCGTAGATGCGCAGCGCGCGCACCGAGCGGTAGAGGCGGTCGACCGGGTGGTCGGCCAGGGCGCCGCGTCCGCCCAGCACCTGCACCGCGTCGTCCACGGCGCGCTGCGCCGCCTCGGTAGCGTAGAGCTTGGCCATGGCGGCGCCGAGGGTGCCGCGCCCGGCCCCGGCGGAGTCGGCCTCGTAGGCGGCGCGGTAGGTCAGCAGGCGCGCGGCGGCGAGCTCGGTCGCGGTGCGCGCCAGCTTCTGCTGGATGAGCTGGAGATCGGCCAGCGGCTTGCCGAACTGATGGCGTTCGCGGGCGTGGGCGAGAGCCTCGTCGAGGGCCCGCGCCGCCATGCCGCAGGCCGCGGCGGCGACCGTGGGGCGCAGGCGGTCGAGAGTGCGCATGCCGAGCTTGAAGCCCTCGCCAGCCGGCGCCAGCAAGTTCTCCGCCGGCACGCGGCAGCCCTCGAAGGCGATCTCGCCCAGCGGATGGGGCGAGGACAGTGCCTGCGGCCGCACGAAACTCAGCCCCGGCGTCCCGGCCTCGACCAGCAGGCAGACGATGCCGCGGGTGCCGGCGCCCGGCTCGGTCTGCGCGAACACGCAATAGAAGTCCGCGATCCCCGCGTTGGAGATGAAAGCCTTGGCGCCGTCGAGCACCCAGCCGGAGCCGTCCGGGCGCGCCACGGTGGAGAGCGAGGCCACGTCCGACCCCGCCTCGAGCTCGGTCATGGCGAAGGCGGCGATGCCATCGCCGCGGGCCACGGCAGGCAGCCAGCGGGCTCCGAGGCCGGCCCCGGAGAGTGTCACGGAGAGGGTGATCGGCATCGAGCCGAGCGCCTGCAGCGCAAAGACCGCGTCCGCCAGCGGCGAGGCCGCGGCCAGCGCCTCGCGGATCAGGCAGCAGGCCCGCAGGTCGGGGGCGCCCGGCCGGCCGCCATAGGCCTCGGGCACCGCCCAGGAGAGCCAGCCTCCCTCGCCCAGCAGGCGCACGATCTCCCGGGCCTGCGCGCGTCCCGCGGCGTCGTCCTCCGGCTCGGGCAGGGGCGCGATCCTCGCCCGCGCGAAGGCCTCGACCTCCTCGGCTAGCGCCCGGTGTCGGTGCTCGAGCAGCGGCGCCACGGTCGAGATGTCCAGCCACGATCTAGACATAGGTTTTCGACAGAGCTGCGGGGCAAGTCGCCGCGAGCGAGCCGGGCGCTGCGTCGCGGGTCCTCCCGGCCATCCTCACGTACTGGCGTGTACGCTCCGGTGGCCGGGTCCTCCCGCTCCTTGCGCGCGACTCGCTCGCGGCGATTTGCATCACTTGAACACCGGCGGGCGCTGGGCGAGGAACGCGGCGTGCGCCTCGCGGAAGTTGGGATCTTCCATGCACGCGGCCTGGATCTCGACCTCGGCAGCGAGCGCGCTCTCGAGGTCCATGGCCGCCTCGCGCAGCAGCATCTTCTTCGTCACCTCGAGCCCGAAGGAGGGCCCGCGAGCGAGTTTCTCCGCCCACTGCGTGGCGGCGGCGAACGCCTCGCCCTGGGGCAGCACGCGGTTGTAGAGGCCGATGCGGTGCGCCTCGGCGGCGTCGATGAAGTCGCCGGTCATCAGCAGCTCGCTCGCCCGTCCCAGGCCCACGAGGCGCGGCAGCAGCCAGGAGGCGCCCATGTCGGCGCCGGAAAGCCCGACCTTGGTGAAGAGGAAGGCGATCTTGGCGTTCTCGGCCGCGATGCGCACGTCGCAGGCCGCGGCGATCACCGCGCCGGCCCCGGCTACCGTGCCGTTGAGAGCGCCGACGATCGGCCGCCGGCAGCGCAGCATGGCGAGGATCAGGGCGCCGGTGTCGCGCGTGAAGTCGAGCAGGCCCTGGTAGTCGCGCTCGAAGAGCGGGCCGATGATGTCCTCCACGTCGCCGCCCGAGCAGAAAGCGCGGCCGGCGCCGGTGAGCACGATGGCGCGCACTCCCGGCTCACGGTCCAGGGCCAGGAAGACCTCGCGCAGCTCGCGGTAGACCTCGAAGGTCAGCGCGTTCAGGCGCTCGGGCCGGTTGAGCGTCAGCGTCGCGACGCCGCTCGCCTCGTCGTGCTGGTAGAGGAAGCTCTGGGGGGTGATGGGCAAGGGATGTCTCCTCGAGGGCGTCTCAAGAACGGCCGGCACTGGCCCGGCCGCTACGGCGGCGGTATCACCGCCGTGGCCTCGATCTCCACCTTCGCCTTCGGCTCGAGCAACGCCGCGACCTCCACCAGCGCCATGGCCGGGAAGTGCTTGCCCATCAGCGCGCGGTAGGCGGCGCCGATCTCCTGGCGCGCCCCCAGGTACTCCTCGCGGTCGGTCACGTAGACGGTCAGCCGCGCGACGTCCGCGGGCTCGCCGCCGGCCTCGCGCACCACCGCCAGCACGTTGGCCAGCGCGCGGTGGAACTGCTCCGCGAAGCTGGCACCGATCAGCCGCTGCTCCTCGTCCCAGGCGATCTGGCCGGCCACGAACAGCAGCCGCCCACCGGCCGGCGCCAGCACGCCGTTCGAGTAGCCGCGCGGCGCCCCGAGGTCCGCCGGGTTGATGGAAACCAAGCGGCTCACTTCAAGAGCGCCCCGCCGTCGATCACGATCGCCTGGCCGTTGATCCCTCTGGCCCGCGGATGGCAGAGGGCGGCGACCAGGTAGGCGACCTCCTCGGGCGCGAAGAGGCGGTTCTGGGGGCTCATGCGCTTGATGCTCCCGAGCACGTCTTCGGCTTTGGCACCGGTCTTCGCCACGATGCGGGCGATCGACTGATCGGTCATCGGCGTGTCCACGTAGCCCGGGCAGACGGCGTTGACGGTGACTCCCTTGGCCGCCACCTCGGCCGCCAGCGAGCGGGTGAAGCCGATCACCGCGTGCTTGGAGGCGGCGTAGGTCGAGATGTAGGCCGCCCCGGTCAGGCCGGCGATCGAGGCCACGTTGACCACCCGGCCCCAGCCGCGCTCGACCATGCCGGGCAGGAAAGACCGCGTGCAGAGATAGGTGCCGGTGACGTTGACCGCGAACACCCGCTCCCACTCCTCGAGCGAGGTGGACTTGAGCGGCGCCGAGGTGGCGATGCCGGCGTTGTTGACCAGCACGTCCACCTGGCCCAGGTGCTCGGCCGCGCGCCGACCCAGCTCGGCGACGCTCTCCGCGCTGGTCACGTCGCAGGCCACGCCCCAGGCGCGGTGCCCGGCCGCGACGAGCTCCGCCGCCAGGGCCTCGACCTCGCTCGTGGTCCTGGCGGCCGCTACCACCGCGGCGCCGGCCGCCGCCAGCTCGCGCGCCACCGCCGCACCGATACCGCGTCCGCCGCCCGTGACCACGGCCGTCTTCCCTTCGAGGCTCATGCCTTTCCTCCGCTCGCCAAGGCGGAGACTACCGCCTCGGCGAGGATTTCGCCCAGCGCCTCGATGCGCGCCTGGCCTTCCTCGCGGCTCGCCGCCGCCGGGTCGCCGAAGTAGGCCCGCGGCCCCCCGGCCTCGAGGAAGCTTTGCCTGCCCTCGCGGATCGCCGAGACGAGCGAGGCCGGGTTGGGCGGCAAGGTGCGGGCCAGCTCCTCGCGCACCAGCTCCGGCCGCGCCGCGAGCACGATCGAGCCCTCGTAGCGGCCGGCGTGGCAGGCGCCGCTCGAGAACTCGTCGCCCAGCCGGCCGGCCCAGGGCTTCCGCGTGACATCCGGAAAGACGATCGGCAGCAGCCTCTCGCTCGCGGCCTGCGCCACCGCCGCGGCGAGGGAAGCGCGGTGCGCCGGGTCGAGGTGGGCGTTGGCGAGCACCAGCACCCGTGCCGGAAGCGCGCTCAAGGCGCGGGCCAGATCGACCACCAGCGCGGTCACCGTCTCGGGCCGCACCGAGAGGGTGCCGGCGAAGCCGGCGGCGAAGGGCGCCGCGGTGTAGGCGACGGGCGGCAGCAGCAGGGGCACCCAGCCGGCCACCTGCAGCCGGCGGGCGCCGGCCTCCGCCATGGCCTCGGCGATGATCACGTCGGTCAGGAGCGGCAGGTGCGGACCGTGGGCTTCGACGGCGCCCACCGGCAGCACCGCCACCAGACGATCGCGGTCGAGGCCGTCGACCTCGGCCCAGGTGAGCTCGGCGGCGCGGAAGACCCCCACCTAGCCCTTCCCCATTAGCGCCCTGGGGCCTCCAGCCCTCGGCCGTCCCTGAGCCTCGCCAGCAGGTCCTCGAACCAGGGCTCGACGCTGTCGGGGTCGAAGCCGAGCTGCTCCAGCCGCAGCACGCCCCGGTCGTCGATCAGCCAGTTGCGGGGGACCGCGCCGTCGGCTGCCATCTGCTTGTAGAACTCGTAGCCCAAAAGGGTGGGCAGGGTCAGCCCGCGCTTGGCGGTGAACGGCGCCACCAGGCCCGGGTTCTCGTCGATGCTCACCGTCAAGACCAGGGCGTCGGGGTCGCCCGCGAGCTGGTCGTGGAGCTTCTGGAGGTGTGGTAGCTCCCGGCGGCAGGGAATGCACCAGGTGGCCCAGAAGTTGATCAGCGCCCGCTTGCCCTTGAGGTCGGCGAGCGTCCAGGTGCGGCCGGTGACGTCGACCAGCGAGAAATCGGCCAGCGCCTGGCTCTTCTCCTGCCAGCGGGAAGCGGGCCCTTCAGCCACCGCCCTCTGCTCCGCCGGGCTGGAGAACGCCGCCCAACCTTCCTCGCCGCCGCCCAGCCGTCCCCACACCGCCTTTGCCCGCCCCAGCAGGTCCTCCTTCTCGGTGGCGAAGCCGAGCGCCTTGCCGTAGAGCGCCAGCGCGTCGAGGTCCCGCTTCTCGGCCTCGGCCAGGCGGCCCTTGAGCTCCCACAGGGTCCAGCTCGAGGTACGGGCGAGGAACTTCGAGTAGCCGTCGGCGTCGTCGCGCGGCACGAAGGCCGCGTGGAGCACCTCCAGCGTCGCGAGCGTCGACCGTGCCTCGGCGAGCGACCCCGTCGCGAGGCTGGCGCGCGCCTCGACCATCCGGCTGTTCCACGCCGCGCTCCAGCGCATGCTCTCGGCCCCTTGGAGCATCTCCTCCGACAGGCCGCGATAGGCGGTGAATCGCCGGAAGCGCTCCTCGATCTCGGTGCGGGCCCGCTCGGCGAGCCGCGGCACCTGCTCGAGGCGCACGCCGCGCTCGACGTACTCCAGGGCCGCCAGCAGCGACGCCGAGAAGGCCAGCGAAGTGCCGGGGGTCGAGTCGAAGACCGGCAGGGCGGCGTCGATCTCGGCGAGCACCTGCTCGGTCGAGAGCTCGGGAAGCTCCAGGGCCGCCTCCAGGCGCACCTTCCAGCCAGGGACCAGGTTGGGACAGGTGGTCGTCCAGTCGCGGGCCGTCTGGTATCGCTTCTGGTACCAGGCCAGCCGCCCCGAGGCCGGCTCGGGCCCCGGCATCGGGTTCTCCTCCTCGAGCCGCTTGCGCAGGAAGCTCATGGTGTCGCTGGCACAGGGCGCGATGCGCCACCGCGCGTCCCGGGCCTGGCGTACCGCCTCCTGATCGTCGGTGAGGTCCGCTCCCGCCTCGAGCGTCCGCCAGTAGGCGAGCTCGTCCGCGAAGCCGAGGCCCGCCAGCAACGCCAGGTCGGCACGCACCCGCTCGCGCGCGGCGTCGAAGCCGGCCGGCGGCGTGGCGCGGAACTCGGCCGCCCACAGCGCCGAATAGAGCGGGAGCACGCCCCGGTCCTTGCGGCCGGCGATCGCGTGGCGGGCCGCGTCGGCGATCGCCGCCATGTCTTCCTTGCCCTCGAGCGCCGTGATGCGGGTCGACATGTCGATACGGGCCGGGCACAGGCGGGCGAAGGCGAGCGCCAGCTCGCGGCTGCGCCTCGGGTCTTCGCTGTCGAGGGCCGCGGCGAGGCCGAGCTGCGCCCACGGGAAGGCGGGGTCGGCCGCCACCGCCCGCTCGTAGAAGTCCCTCTCGGCGGGCTCGTCGGGTGTCGAGCGGCCGGCGAAGTAGAGGAAGAAGGCGCTCTCGGGATGCGCGGTGGCCAAGTCCACGTACTCCTTGGCCAGGTTGGCCGGCTCCGGCTCCGGGCCGCGCAGCGCCATGTCCTGGTAGGCGCGGTGCACGAAGACGTCGTGCGGGTGGCGGCGCCGCGCCGTCTCGAGGGCCTGGCGCCACTCGGCGAGGCACGCGGGGGCGCCGCCGCACTGCTCGGCCAGGTGCTCGGCGCGATCGAGCGCCGCCCCGGCGGTCCCGCTCGGCTCGCAGGCGTTGCCGCCGGCCGCGGCGGCGGCCGAGAAGAGGGTCGTGCAGAGGAGTGCCGTCCAAAGCTGTTTCATCAGGTCACCACCTCGCTCTCGCCGCGTGCCGCCAGCACCAGCCGGGTCTTGAGCTCGAAGAGCCGCTCCTCGAGCCCCACCGGGTACTGGTGCGGGAAGACGAAGCGCTTGATGCCGGCGTGGAAACGGGCGAGCTGGTCGCTCGCCCGCTCGCGGGCCGCCGCCAGTGGGGGCGGCTCGTAGACTAGGCGGCCGGCGCGGAAGATGGGCAGCAGCAGGTCCTCGTGCTCCAGGTCGGCGGTGATGTGCTTGCGGCGCGTCAGGTCCATGGCGTCGATCAGGGTCGGGGTGTCGCCGATGCCGAGCTCCCGGTCGTAGATCGCGTCGGCCGCGAATTCGTTGCCCGCGAGTGTGTCGCGCGCAGCATAGCGCCGCACCTGCTGGATGCCGGGGGTCGAGATCTTGATCGCCTGCTCCGAGAGCTTCACCTTCTGCTGCCACGGCTCGCCCGGGTGGCGGATGGCGGCGAGCTTGTACACGCCGCCCACCGCCGGGTCGTCGTGACCGGTCACCAGCTTGGTGCCCACCCCCCAGACCCCGATCTTCGCTCCCTGCTGCTTCAAGCTCGAGATGATCTGCTCGTCGAGGTCGTTCGAGGCGAAGATCTCGGCCTCTGGGAAACCGCCCTCGTCGAGGATGCGCCGCGCCTCGATCGACAGGTAGGCGAGGTCGCCCGAGTCCAGCCGCACGCCGACCAGCCGGTGGCCCCGCGCCGCGAGGCGCCGGCCCGCCTCCACGGCGCGCTGCACTCCCTCCAGGGTGTCGTAGGTGTCGACCAGGAACACGGCGTTGTTGGGCATGGCGTCAGCCCACGCCTCGAAGGCCTCGGCCTCGCCGGGGAAGGACATCACCCAGCTATGGGCGTGCGTGCCCTTGACCGGGATGCCGAAGAGCTTGCCGGCGAGCACGTTGGAGGTGGCGGCGCAGCCGCCGACGTACGCCGCCCGCGCCGCCGACAGCGCGCCGTCCACGCCCTGCGCGCGCCGCAGGCCGAACTCCAGCACCGGATCGCCGCCGGCGGCCACCACGAGGCGCGCGGCCTTGGTGGCGATCAGGGTCTGGAAGTTGACCAGGTTGAGCAACGCCGACTCGAGGAGCTGCGCCTGCAGGATGGGGCCGCAGACCCGCACCAGCGGCTCCTGCGGGAAGATCACCGTGCCCTCGGGCACGGCATCGATGTCGCAGGCGAGCTCGAGGTGCCGCAGGTGCTCGAGGAAGGCGCGCTCGAAGAGCGGCTCGCCGTCGGTGCCGGTCAGCGATCCTAGGTAGTCGAGGTCGTCGGCCGCGAAGCGGAAATCGGCGATCAGCTCCACCGCCTGGGCCAGCCCGCAGGCGACCGTGAACCCGCCCTGGAACGGATGGCGGCGGAAGAAGAGGTGGAAGCAGGCCTCGGTGTCGCGCAGGCCTTCCTTCCAGTAGCCGTAGGCCATCGCCAGCTCGTAGAGGTCGGTCAGCAGGCCGAGCGGCGGCCGATACAGCGTCTGGAGGAAGCTCACTGGCGGGGCTCGCTGCAGGCGAACACGGCGGCCAACGTGCCGGCGTCGTAGAGGTCGGCGAGCGCGATCTCTTCGAAGCGAAGCTCCTCGGCCCGCACCCGCGGCGGCCCGGCGGAGGCGAGGTCGGGATGACGGTCGGCGGGCGGCACCTGCCGGAAGAGCCGGAGCTTGCCGAACGAGGCGCGGAACAGGTCTTCCCAGTCCCACAGGTAGAGGTTCGACCGATGGCTGGGCAGGGTGCGGTGCAGGTCCATGGTCTGGCCGTCGAGGATCGGCGGCACGGCGGCGAGGAAGGTCCCCTCCGGCTCGAGCAGCCGAGCGGCGCGGCGCACCACGGCCCCCGGCTCCGGCACGTGCACCAGCAGGTTGGCGGCGACCGCCAGGCCGAAGGAGCCACCGACGCCGTCACCCTGCGCTCCCACGGTCGCCGCGTCCTCGACCACGAAGCGCACCCGGTCGCTGCCGAAGCGCCGCCGCGCAAAAGCGATGCACTTGGGGTCGACGTCGACGCCGACGGCTTCGCGGGCCCCGGCAGCCACCAGGTGGGCCGTGCCGTAGCCGGTGCCGCAGCCGAGATCGAGGCAGCGGCGGCCGGCCGCGAAGCCGGCCGCGAACAGGTAGAGCGAGAGGTGGGCTTGAAATAGATCGTTGTCGATAAGCGGCGAGACGGCCTTGCCGGGGGAGGGAAGGCCGCTCCGCCAGCGGATCAGCAGGTTGCGCAAACGCCCGAGGGTAGAGGACATGGAGGAATTCTATCGGTTCGCCGAAGGCGGGCGGCCACGGCATCAGCCGCGAGGTGCCGTGGTAATCTTCCCCTCCATGTTTGACCTGCCGCGGGGCCGCCTGGCCCCGCCGGAACCCCCCGAGGAGCCGATCGCGCGCGCCGTGCTGGAAGAGCCGCCCCTCATGGTGCTCTTCCCGTCACCGATCGGAGACCTCGGGCTGACCCTCCACGGCACGGTCGTCACCAGCATCCGCATCGCGCCCAAGCGCAAAGAGAAGCGCCGCTACCAGCCGTTCGAGGAGATCGACGACTCCGAGTTCCTGGACGAGGTCTTCGGGCGCCTGTCCGAGTACTTCGCCGGCGCCCGCCCCTCGCCGGACCTGGAGTGGGACCTGGGCACCGCGGACTTGACGCCATTCGCCCGGCGGGTGCTCAAGGAGACGGCGAAGATCCCCTACGGCAAGCACCGCACCTACCGCAAGATCGCCGCCGCGGCCGGCCGCCCGGATGCCTACCGGCTGGTGCTCGCCACCCTGGCCCTGAACCCGATCCCGATCCTCATCCCCTGCCACCGCGTGGTGACCAACAAGTCAGGGATAGGCAGCTACATCGGCGGCCGCGAGCGCAAGCGCTGGCTGCTGACCATGGAAAAGGAAGCGTACAAGGCCGGGGTGGTGTAGGCAACAGAACGGCCGGCACGAGGCCGGCCGTTCCAGAGGCGAAGCTGTTCGCTGTGACAGCACTACTGGGCGAGGCTCAGTCGCCCGACTCCTCGAGCTCTACCGACACCCGCGCCTCCTCCCCCGGCTCGACCTCGAACTCCACGGTCTTGCTCTCGTAGCCGGGACGGACCACCTCGAGCCGGTGCTTGCCGGCGTCGAGGATCAGCCCCGAGTGCAGCCGCGCCAGGTCGTCGGCGGTGCCCAAGAAGCGTCCGTCGAGGTAGACGGAGGCGTCGCTCGGCTCGAGGGTGAGCGACAAGCGGCCGGGCTCGCCGCGCGTGTCGTAGGCCTCGCGGGGCGCTTCGTAGCGCCGATCCCCGTCGTCGGACCGGTCCTCGTCGTCCCGCCCGTCGTCGCGGCGTTCCACTGCCTCTTCCCGCTCGCGGTTGCGCCGCAGCCGCTCTTCGCGGTTGACGGTCGACTTCGAGACCAGCTCCTCGGGTCGCCTGGACTCGCCGCGCTGCATGGTGTCCTCGACGTCGATCACCACCCCGGCATAGACCGAGTACTGGCGCGAGATGGTCTCGAAGCCCGGGAGATAGATCACCACGTCGTAGGTGCCCTTGGGCAGCCACAGGTAGGTCGGGAAGCCGTCGAAGTCGTCGGCGCGGCCCACGCGCTGGCCGTCGACGTAGACCTCGGCGCGCTCCGGGCTGACATCGAGGTCGAGCGCGCCCGAGTCGCGGTCATATCCGTAGCCATAGCCCGAGCCGTAGCGGTAGCCGGGCTCGTAGTAGTACGGCGGGTAGTAGTAGTACGGGCCACCGCCCCACCACCACGGCCAGTAGTAGTAGGGATCGCGGTATCCCCACCAGCCGTAGCGCCCGTAGTAGGACCCATGGTGCCGGCCGTGATGGTCGTGCCAGGAGGAGGAGCTGCCGGGCCGGCGCCGGTCGACGCACACCCGGCCGTCCGAGCCGGAAGGCGGACGCGTGTCGCCGCCGGAGGAAACCGAGCCCTGGTCACCACCGGAGGACGAGGACGAGCCGTGGTCGCCGCCCGAGGGCGGCGACGGGGGGCGGGTGTCGGCGGCACGGGAGCCGCTGTCCGCGCGCTCGACGCGGACCGTGGGGCCGGAGTCCTGTGTCGGGCGCGAGTCATGGGCCTTGCGCTCGGCCGTCGCGGGGCCGGCAACTGCAAGCGATAGGAAGAACGCCGCCGCCCCGACCAAGCGGGTGGCGCGAAGGACGATCGAACCTTCCGAGGTCATCTAATGCTCCTTTCCGAGCCGCGGGTTCTCGTTCCATCCCCGGTGGAGGCCGCGCACGTAGTGATACCGCAGGACCTCCTCCCAGATTCGCGGCAAACTCACAGGAAGATACTGCAAAGCACGGACCAGGGTCTCGAGCAGGCGCTGGCGGCCGGGCCACGGCAGCGGCGGCGGGCCGGCGGGCGAGAGGCCCAGGAAGGGCCCCATCTCCGGGTGCAGGCGGTGGAAGACGACCGCCGAGTAGCCTGCCCGCTCCTGCCGCTCGGCGAAGCGCGCGAGGTCCGTGGGGTGGTCGTGCTCGACCACCGCATCCGCGGCGTAGGCGAGCCGCATGCCGTGCTTCGACATGCGGTAGCTGGCCTCGATGTCCTCCCAGGCGGCGTAAGGGAAACGCAGGTCGAAGGGCTCGGCGAGCAGCAAGCGCTTGGCGAGCGACAGGTTGGAGGTATAGAAGAAGTTGAACGGCACCTCGTCGGGCTCGCGGATCAGCGCATAGCCGAATTGCAAGCCGTGCTCGTTGATGTAGGCGAGGAAGCGGGTCGGCTTGAGGCGGCGGTGCCAGCCGGTGTAGCCGAGCACGGCACGGTTCGGATCGTCGCCCAGCCGGCGGTGCGCCGCGCAGTGCGCCGCCAGCCAGCCGGCCCGCGGGACGGTGTCGTCCCCCAGAAAGGCCACCCGCGGCGCCCGCGCCTCGAGCACGCCGCGGTTGCGGGCGGCGGCCGGCCCCCGGTTGTCCTGGCGGATGTACTTGAAGGCCAGCGGCGTCGCGAGACGGCTGCACCACTCCGCGGTGCTGTCGGTCGAGCCGTCGTCGACCACCACCACCTCGAAGGGAGGGGCACCCTCCTGGCCCTCGAGCGCGCGCACCACCTCGGCGAGCACGGCGCAGCGATCGTGCGTCGGGATGACGACCGAAACTCGAGGGGCCATGGACACAAAACGATACCTGAAAGGCGGGCGGCGCCCAAGGCGCGGCCGGAGTCGATGCGCGCGCCACGCGTGCGGACGGCGAGCGGCGACGGGGCCGAATAGGCGGGCTGCGGAGGCCGTATGTCATAGTCGTGAACGCAGAGATGGCCCTCCCCTCTTCGGTTGCGCCCTCGGCTCCGACGCTCTCGGAGCGCGACCTCGTGCTCGCGGCGCGGCGCGGCGACCGTGCCGCCGGCAACGAGCTCGCGCAGCGGTTCCGCCGCCCCTGCTACCTGCTGGCCCTGCAGCTCCTGGGCAACCCGGACGACGCTCTCGACGTGGCCCAGGACTCGCTGCTCTCCTTCTTCACCAAGCTCCACCGCTTCGAGGCCGAACGGCCGGTGAAGCCGTGGCTGCTCGCCATCGTCAGGAACCGCGCCCACGACCTGATGCGCCGCAAGAAGGTGCGCCAGGCCGAGCCGTTGCCCGGCGACGGCGAGGCCTTCCGGCCGGAGCTCATCGACGAGGACGCCAACCCGGCCGCCGACTTCGAGCAGCGCGAGCTCAAGGCGCGGCTCTGGCGAGCCCTGGGCGCCCTGCCCGAGAGCCAGCGCGACATCCTGGTGCTGCGCGACTACCAGGACCTCTCCTACTCCGAGATCGCGAGCGTGCTATCGATCCCCATCGGCACGGTGATGTCGCGCCTCCACCGCGCCCGCGCCACCCTGCGCCAGATCGTGTTGGCGAGCCAGGGCCGGGAAGACGCGGAAGGAGCCAGCACTTGAGTGAGACTACCCCCCGCATGCGCGACGTGAACCCGACTTTCGACGAGGCGCTGCTCTCCGGCTACGTGGACGGCGAGCTGACCCAGGCCGAGGAGCAGAAGGTGCGCATCTTCCTCGAGGACGACGCCGCGGCGCGGGCCATCGTCGAGGACATCCGCCGGCTGCGCCAGGCCGCCCGCGGCACGCGCTTCAAGGTGCCGCCGGACACCCAGTGGGACGAGCGCCCGCGCGGCCCGGCGAGCGCGGTGCTGCGTCGCCTGGGTTGGGTGCTGCTCGCCGGCTCCGGCGCCTCGGTGCTCGGCTTCGGCGCCTGGCAGCTCGCCGTGGGGCCGTTCGCCGCCTTCGCCAAGCTGATCGCCTTCGGCACCCTCTTCGGGCTGGGGTCGCTGTTCGTCTCGGTGCTCGCCGATCGCCTGCGGGCGGCCGCCACCGACCGCTACCGGAGGGTTGAAAAGTGATCGTCACCACCAGCGAGTCGATCGCCGGCAAGCGCATCGTACGCACCCTGGGACTGGTGCGGGGCAACACCATCCGCGGCCGGCACGTGGGGCGCGACCTCCTGGCCCGCTTGCGCCTCTTGGTCGGCGGCGAGATCGCGGAGTACACCAAGCTGGTGGCCGAGTCGCGCGAGCAGGCGCTCGACCGCATGGTCGAGGAAGCCCGCGACTTGGGCGCCAACGCGGTCGTCGCCCTGCGCTTCTCCACCTCCGAGGTCGCCCGCGCCGCGGCCGAGATCCTGGCCTACGGCACCGCGGTGGTGGTGGAGGACGAGTAAGCGCGCCTAGCGGCCCCCACCCGGCGCGAAGCGGTCCAGCCAGCCGAAGACCTCTTGCCACCACAAGAGCGCCGCCTGGGGCTTCAGCACCCAGTGGTTTTCGTCGGGAAAAATCACGATCCGCGCCGGCACGCCCTTGCCCTTGAGCACGCCGTAGAGGTTGAGTCCCTGCGTGTAGGGCACGCGGTAGTCCTTCTCGCCGTGCAGGATGAGCGTCGGCGTCGAGAACGCCGAGGCGAAGCGGCTCGGTGAGTGAAGGTCGACCCGCGCCGGGTCGGTCCACGGCGAGGCGCCGTAGTTGAGCGAGCGGCCCCAGGTGGCGTCGGAGGCGAACTGACTCGACAAATCGTAGACCCCGGCGTGGTCGACGAGCGCCGCGAAGCGGTCGCTGTGGCCCAGGATCCAGGACACCAGGTAGCCGCCGTAGGAGCCACCCGCCGCCGCCAGGCGCCGCTCGTCGAGGAAGCCCTCGGCGAGCAGAGCATCGGTCGCCGCCATCACGTCCGCGAATGGCTTGTCGCCGTGCGCTCCCACGATCGACTCGGCGAACGCCTGGCCGTAGCCCGTCGAGCCGTGGAAGTTGACCATCGCCACCACGTAGCCGCGGGCGGCGAACAGCGCCGCGCTCCAGCGGTAGTGGAACTGGTCGAGGAAGGCGCCGTGCGGGCCGCCGTGCACGGCATGGAGCAGCGGCCACTTCTTCGCGCGGTCGAAGCCGGGAGGGAGGACGAGCAGCAGGTGGAGCGGGTCGCCGCCGGCGCCGGAAACCGTTCGCTCCTCCACCGAGCCGAGGTCCAGCTCGGCGAGGCGGCCGGCGTTGAACGAGGTCAGAGCCCGCGGCTCGCCAGCTTCCATCGTCAGGGTCCCGGGGTCCAGGGCATAGAGCTCGGCGGGCTGGCGAATCGAGTCCCGGCGGAACACGAGAAGGCCTCCGCCCTTCGTCGCGGCGCCGGCCGGCGCGCCAGCCACCGCCGCGCCGGCGGTCGTGCCCCCTCGCGCCACCAGCCGCGGCGCGCCGCCGTCGATCGGCACGCTCCACAGGTGCACGCGCCCGCGCTCCTCGGCATGGAAGTAGACCGTAGTTCCATCCGGCGAGGTTGACCAGTCGGAGGGCGCGGCATCCCAGTCGTCCATCAGGCCACGGACCTCACCCGACCGGCGGTCGTAGCGCGCGAGCTTGGTGAAGTCGGCGTCGTTCTCCGGGCGCCGGGCGCGGCCGTAGAGCAGGTAGCGGCCGTCCTCGGAGTAGGCGGGCGACGAGTCGTCGGCCGGGTTCGCGGCCGTGAGGTTGCGCGGCTCTCCCGGCTTCCCGTCCTCCCCGAGCGCCACGGCGTAGACGTCGTAGTTGAGCTTGGCGTAGGGCGGATCGGTCGAGTTGGCGGAGAAGGCGAGCTCCCGCCCGTCGGGCGAGAGGTCCCACTCTCCCACCTCCTGCAGCCCGAGCAGGCGCTTCGAGCCTGGGGTGAGGTCACTCACCTTGCGGCTCTCCAGATCGACGGCGAAGACGTGAGCCACGCGGCCGTCCGTCTTGTACTCGTCCCAGTAGCGCAGCAGCCGGTCCTCGCTGATCTTGGCCTGCACCTTGTCGTCCTTGGCGGCGTCGATGCGCTTCTTGACCGCTGCCAGGTCGTCGTTCAGGTCCGGCCAGGTGAGGGCCAGGAAACCGATGCGCCGCCCGCCCGGAAACCACTTGGGAGAGTCGGGCGCCATGGGCAGCTCGGTCACCGGCTCGGCTTCGCCGCCTTCGAGCGGCAGCACGTAGAGCTGCGCCGGGCCGTCGCCGCGCTTGGAGACGAAGGCCAGGCGCTTGCCGTCCGGGCTCCACGTCGGAGAGCCGTCGGCGCCCTCGTTCCAGGTCAGCCGCCGTGGCGCCGCGCTGCCATCCGACGGCACCAGCCAGAGGTCGCCGTTGCCCTTGTTCTTCTCGATCGAGTAGCGCGTCAACGTGAACACCACCCAGCGGCCGTCCGGCGACAGCGCCGGCTCGCCCACCCGCTCCATGGCCCACAGATCCTCGGCCGTCATCGGGCGGGGGGAGGGGGGAGAGGAAGGCTCGGCGGCAAGGGCGGCGCTCGCCGTCAAGACGACCGAGAGAATTGCGGCGACCCTTCTGAAACCGAGCATGGGCAGATTCTCCAGGTGGGAATGGAGCCGTTGGCGCGCGATGGGAAAGTGTCGGCGCAGCGGCGCTCAACTACCACGCCTACGAAGGGCTTCTCGGAGCACCGGGAGGGCAGCCAGATCCTTCGGACGGTTGGCCTGTTCCTTGGTTTCGATCACTGCATCCAGATCTAGCACCCGCACCGTCAACTCTTGGACGTCTACGAGTTGTGAGCGCGGCTCGAGGTCCTCGAAGGCCGAACCAGCTCCGACGGTGGAGTGGACGTCCAGTAGGCCCAGGGGCGTTCTGAGCAAATGGACTCGCATCGTGCTCAAACGGTTCCGGTCTGGTCGGATGTGCCGGCCGGCCGGATCGTTGTAGACCGCATCGAGTGCCAGGAGCGCGCTCTCCAACCGAGCGATGTTGTCCACTCGCTTCGAGTAGAGGATGCCGAGATCGAGGGTGGAGATCGGAGCTCCGTGCATCAGGGCGGCTGCGCCTCCGACTACGAGGAACTCCACCTGGTGTGTCATGAGGACCGAGAGCATCTGATGAAAACTCAGGGACCGGCTCATCGGACTCCCCTTCGCGAAGGTATCGACGAAGTCTTGCAGCACCTCGAGCCGCTCCGCGGGGGTCAGCGACAGCATCCAGCGGATCTGGTTCCGGTCAACTCCCTCTGGCGAAATGTCCTCGAAGGGCTGGTCGCTGAAGGCTGTCTCACCGTCGGTGCTAAGACCTCTAGGTTCGAAACCGTAGGAGGCAGGCCGGGGCATCGCGGCCAGCATATCAACCACTACCCCACCTCCATCACCTCCGCCAGCGTGCTCCGTATCAGCGGCACGCCCTCCGGCAGCCAGCTTTCGAAGCCGTCGCTCGCGAACAGCTCCTCGTCGCCGGGGTAGGTGGGCACGACGTAGAGCGGGAAGCGCTCGAAGTACTCGCCGTCCGAGCGCCGGCGGCGGGCCTGGATGGCGCGGCGCTTGGCCGCGGCGGCGTCGAGGTGGCTGCCGAGATAGGCGAGGGCACGGAGCTGGGCGATCGAGCGCTCGTCGGTGAGCCGTGGCGGCTCGGGGCGGAAAGGGCCACCGCCCGCCGACCGACCGCCCAGCAGCCGGTCGGTCGCGGCCACGATGGCGCGGCGCAGGAACTCGCGCGGCCCGTGGCGCTGCCACTTGTCGCGCAGGCCGGCGAGCAGCAGGTCGCCGCTCATAGCGTCGGGTCGAGCGGGAGCGAGCGCGGCCTCGGCGGCCCGTGACTCGCCTCCACGCGGCGCGGTGTCCGCGATCAACCCGGCGTAGGGGTCGATGGCGAGCGATGTGCCGCCGGGATTGTTGCGCTCGAGCAAGACCTGCGTGCGATGCATCAGGGTGAGCAGCACGGCCGGCATCATCCGCTGCCAGAGACCTTGCTCGTAGTTCTTGTAGACAGTGAGGTAAGCGTTGCGCTCGAAGAGGAAGCCGCGGTTGAAGAGGCCCAGCAGATCGCTGGTGGCGCTCGAGCGGTGGTGGACCACGGCCTCGGGCGCAAACAGCACGCGCTCGCCGCCCGACCACAGCCGCCAGCCGAGGTCCACGTCCTCGAGGTAGGCGAAGTAGTCGGCGTCAAAGCCACCGGCGGCGAGGAACGAGTCGCGGCGCACCAGCAGATTGCCGCCGCAGGCGAAGGGCAGCTCGGCGCCGGCGGCCGGGATCAGCGCTTCGGACGCCGAGGAGAGCGGCCGGCGGAAGCCGAGCTGGAAGGCGTGGCCGTCGAAGGTCATGGCGCCGCGCGCGAAGTCGAGCCGCCGGCCCTCCCAGTCGAGGATCAGGCCGGAGACCGCGGCCACGTCGGCCGGCGCCGAGGCCAGCGCGTCGACCAGGGCCGCGAGCCATTCGGGCCGCGGCCGCGTGTCGTTGTTGAGCAGCGCCACGGCGTCGCCCGTCGCCGCCTCGACCAGCCGGTTGTTGCCGGCGCAGAAGCCGAGGTTGACCGGGCTACGGATCAGCCGCACCTCCGGGTGCCGCGCGGCGAGCCAGGCGGCGGTGCCGTCGCGCGAGCCGTTGTCGAGCACCAGGACCTCCCACGGCACGCCGGGGTCGCGCTGCGCGGCGAGCGCGTCGAGGCAGGTCTCGAGATGCCGGCGGCCGTTCCACGACAGGATCGCCACCGACACCTTGCGCGGCCGGCCAGGCGCCGCGCTCATCCCGCCCCCGTCCAGCCGCCGAGCCGCCGGCGCAGGCGAAACAACAGCCGGTCGGGCGGCGCCACGGTCGGGGGCCGGAACGCGAACCCTTCCTTGGTCGGATCGGGCCCGGGCTCACGGCACCAGGCGACGAGCGGCGCGAGCACCGCCTCCCAGGCGAAGCGGCGCGCCAACGCCAGGCCGGCATGGCGCTTCGCCTCCACCGCCTCGCCGCCGGCCAGCACCTCCGCGAGGCAGGCCGCCAGAGCCTGCCCGTCGCCTGGCGGCGCCACCCAGCCGGCGCCCGCCTCGCGCATCAGCCGCGCCACCGTGCCGCCGTCGCTCGCCACCGCCGGGCAGCCGGCCGCGACGGCGTCGAGGAAGCGCGTCCGCAGCGCGAGCTCGCTCTCGATGGACGGCCGATGGGTGGCCACCAGCGCGTCCACGTCGCGGAGCAAGTCGTAGCGCCGCTCGAAGGGCACCCAGGAGATGGCCTCCACCCTGCCCGGGCTCGTGGGACCCCCCCACCAGCCCCGCGCCTCGCACCACGCGCGCACTTCGGCGAACAGGTGCTGCGGCGTCGAGGCCGGGTTGGGGTTCTCGACTAGGAGCAGTGTCCACGGCAGGGCCTCGAGCCGGGCGAGCGCCTCGAGCAGCGTCCAGGGGTCATACCAATCGTAGAGCCCGCCGAAGAGCAGCCGCTTGCCGCCATCGCGTCGTGCGGGCAGCACCGGCCGGTGCGGCGGCAGCTCGTCGGGCACGCCGAAGGGGACCGGGGCGATCAGGCCCGCGAGCGTGGGGTCCATCTCGACCCGCCGTGGGTTGAGCCGTCCCAGCGCGGCCAGGAAACCCAGATAGAAGCAGCGCTGCTCCTCCGACGAGCAGAGGAAGAAGTCGCCGCGCGACATCTGCAGCACCCAGGTGGCGTGATCGTTCTTGTAGGGATCGAGGCCCAGCGTCTCGCTGTAGCACAGGTTCTCGATCAGCCACGGGTCGTAGAGGTCGATCGCCACCGGCAGCGCCGGGCACTCGAGCAGCAGGTCGTTGGCGAGCTGGCCCTGGGCCACGGCGCCGTCGCAGTCGGCCACCAGGCTCGCCAAGCGGCCGCGCTCGAAGCGCCGCACTTGTGCGCCCCAGGAGCGGGCGCCCCGGGCGCCCCCGGAGGGGGCGCCGCCGGGGAGCGCCGGCACCTCGGCAGGCTCGCCCGGCGTCAGCACCACCACCTCGAGGCCCGGCCGCGGCAGCCGGCGGGCGAGCTCGAGGTAGCGCAGGCCGATGCCCGCCATGCGGGCGCGCAACGGCTCGCTCGGGAGCAGCGCGATCCGCGTCATCGCACCCTGCGTTGCCACCACTGGTGGAGGCGCCAGGCGCGGGTCGACTCCATGGCCTCGAGGCGCTTCATCAGGCGCTCGATCTCGGCGTAGAGGCGGGCGACGAGGTCGGTCTGTACCATCAAATCGCGCTCCAGGCGCTGCTGCTCGCCGGCGAGGAGCCGTTCCCGCTCGTACAGACGCCGGGTCTCGGCGGCGCCCGCCTCGTGCTCGGCCAGCAGGCGCGCGTGCTCGCCCTTGACCGAGGCGAGCTCGCCGTTCAAGCGGTGGTAGCGGTCCTCTGCCGCGCCGCGCTCGGCCTGGAGCCGGCTCACCTCGGTGGCGCGCTCCTGGGCCTCGCGCCGCGCCGTGCCGCGCGCCTCGGCGAGGTCCACCACCTCGGCCCGCAGGCGATCGACAGCCGCCGCCAGCCGCTCCGGGGCAAGGTGCGAGGCGTGCTTGGCGAGCACCCGCGCCTTCATCGCCAGAAAGTCGGCGCGGCTCTTCGGCGTCTCGCCCAGGGCGTGGTGGCCGGCGCCACGGAAGTGACGGTACTCGCAGGTGACCTGCCGCAGGTGGTGGAACGGCGTCCGGGCCGCGAGCCGGATCAGGTAGTCCCAATCCTCGAAGAACTCGAACCCCGCATCGAAGGGCCCGACCTCGGCGAACAGCCCGCGCTCCACGAGCAGGGTGTTGAACGGGATGTAGTTGTCGACGGCGAGCAGGTCGGGGTCGAAGTCGCGGCTGTAGGGCAGGCGCCGCTCCGCGAGGCGCCAGCCGAGGGCGGCGTCGAGCTCGTAGACGCCCACCGCGGCGTCGGTGTAGGCCACGCGCAGGCCGGCGGTCGAGACCAGGCCGGCGAGGGTCGCCAGGTGCTCGGGCGCCGCGAGGTCGTCGTCGTCGAGGAAGGCCACGTAGTCGCCGGAGGCGGCTTCGACCCCGGCCTGTGCCGCCGCGGCCCGGCCGCGGTTGGCCGGCAGATCGACGCGCACCACCGGCAGCGGGTAGTCGGCCGCCACCACGGGCGGGCGGCCGCCGTCGTTGACCAGCACCACCTCCGCGCGGCGGTAGAAGCCGGCGGCGAGGCTGGCCAGCGCCTCGGCGAGGAGCGCCGGCCGGTCCTTGGTGCGGACTACGACGGAGATCTTCGGCCCTGCACGGACTTCCAGCCGCCGCGGCTCGCCGCCCAGATGCGCCACCAGCTGCGTCAAGCTGCGGGTCGCGAAGTCCGCGGGCGTGAGGCGGAAGTACGCCTCGGCCGCCTCCACCCCGGCCGGCAGCGACAGGGTGCGGAAGCGCGCCAGGCCGAGGCGGGCCTGGAGGTAGTCGTGCCGTCGCTGCTGGCTCGCGTAGCAGGCCATCGCCGCCTCGAGCTTGGAGATCTCGGCACTGACGTCGACCAGCAGGTTGGGGAAGAGCGGGCGGTTGACCTCGTAGGCCAGCACCTCGAGCTCCGCCGCCGCGCCCGCCAGAGCATTCTCTTCGGCAGTCGAGCTCCCGGCGCCCTCGCGCAGCGGCGAGAGCACGCGGTGGAGCGCGGTGAAGGCCGCGCGGTGGTCGGCGGTCACCTCGAGCGGCGACGGCACCAGCAGCAGGCGCGGCCGGTGCTCGGCGAGCAGCCTGGCGATCCCTTCGGCCGCCGCCCCGACCCGGTGCTCGAGCCGGCCGTCGGGGAGCCCCAGGTGCTCGCTCCAGCGGATGCCGAGCACCTCGGCCGCGGCCGCCGCTTCCCGCCGGCGGAGGGCGGCGTGCGCCGCCGGGTCCTCGCCTTCTCCCGCGCTGGCCGCGCCGTCGGTGAGGAAGAGCACGCCGACCTCGGCGCCGGCTGCTGCGAGCTGCGCCGTGAGGCCGCCGCAGCCCAGCACCTCGTCGTCGTAGTGGGGAGCCACGACCAGCGCGCTCGCCGCGTACACGCGCTCGGTTTCGCCTGGCGGTTGGAGGGAGGTCATTCGATGTAGCCGAGGGCCCGCAGGCCCTTCTCCACCTCGGCGTCGACGGGCGGAGGGCCCGCCGCCGCGGCCCGGCTCCACAGCCGCAGGGCCGGCCGCGGGTCCGTTCCCGAGCCCAGGGGCCGGGATGGGCGGCCGGCAGCTCGGAGCTGTGCTGCGCCGACCGCGCCTCCCCGATAGGGGACCGACTCTCCCACCAGGATCTCGACCGCGTTGCCGGGCGCGCCCTCGAGCCGCGCCTCGATGCGCAGCAACCCGGAGGCCTCGCCAGGAATCCAGAGCCCTTTCTCGAGCGGGCCCTCGGCGGCCGCCTCGCCCACCAGCTCGCAGCGGATCTCCGCTCCCGCCACCGTCACCCGATCGGCCGGCGCCAGAAAGTACGGATGCCACTCTGCCGCGGGGCCCTGGAGCGCGATCCTAACATCGAGGCGCGAGCCTGCCGGGAGGCCGGAGGCGAGGATCTTGAGGCCCGGCAACGCGCGATCCAGGTGCTCGGCGATCACCGGCTCGAGGGCCGCCGCAGTCTCGGGCTCGGCGGCGGACAAGTTGCGCTTCTCGCCGGGGTCCGCCCCGAGGTCGTAGAGCTCGCGGCGCGAGAGGCGGCCGAGGTCGAGGCGCCACAGGTGCTCGATCAGGCCGTTGCCGGCGGTGAACGGCTCCTCGCGGTTGAAGAGCAGGAGCTTCTTGCCACCGGCAACGGCCGTCGCGCGCAACGGCCCGCTCGCCAGGTGCTGTGCGAAGGCCGGCCGGCGTGGGAGCGGCGCCTCGCCGGCGAGCGCCGGCAGGAGGTTCATACCTTGCCAGGCCGGCGAAGCCTCGCTGCCGGCCGCCGCCGCGAGGGTCGGGAACAGATCGAGGAGCTGCACGGTTCCGGCGAGGCGCCGGCCGGCCGCGAGGCGCCCGTCCCAGCGGAAGACGAGCGGCACACGGATCTGCTCCTGGTAGAGGGTCTGGCCGTGCTTCCAGCCGCCGTGGTCGTAGAGCTCCTCGCCGTGGTCGGCAGTGAGCACTACCAGGGTGTCGGCCAGCACCTCGGGGTCGAGCGCCGCGATCAGGTCTCCCACGGCGCGGTCGACGTAGTGGATCTCGGTGTCGTAGAGCGCCGTCAGGTGCGCCACGTCCGCGGCCGGTTCGTCGAGCGCGAGGCCGCCGGTGTAGACGCCGTGCACCCACAACCCCGAGAGCTTGCCGCGGTACTCGGGATAGAAAGGCGAGCGGCCGTCCACCACCTCCGGGTTGTCGTAGGGGTCGTGCGGGTCCATGTAGTGAACGTAGAGGAAGAACGGCCGGCGCTGGTGGGAACGCAGCCAAGGCAGGGCGCGGGCGTTGACCGAGTCGGCGTGCAGCAGGTTCGATTCCGGCACCGCCGGTGGCGTGTAGCGAGTGGCGAAGCCGCGGCCGAAGCCGTTGGCGTCGCGCAGCACGAAGTTGCCGTAGAAAGCCGCCGTCTCGTAGCCCAGGCTCGTCATGCGCTCGGCCAGCGTCTCGACGCCTTGCGGGATGGCGTAGCTCTCCATCGGGCCGTGCAGCAGATCGCCCGGGTAGCGGCTGGTCATGTAGGAGACCGCCGAGGGGACCGTCCACGGCGCCTGCGAGTAGGCGGCCTCCACCACCACGCCGCGGTCGGCCAGCAGGCGCTCGATCCGCGGCGCGGTGTCGCGCGCATAGCCGTAAGGGCGCAGATGGTCGGCGCGCAGCGTGTCGACGAGGACGAAGAGCACGTTGGGCCGCTCGGGCTCCCCGAGGGCGCCGGCCCGCGGCCCCTCGATTCCCGCCCAGCTCCAGGCGACTCGCGCGCCCTGGATCCCTTCGCCCGAGATCCGCGGCGTGACCGTGAGCCGCGCCCGATGGCCGGCGTAGCGGGAGAGGTCGGCCGCGAGATCGACCCAGCGGCCGTCCTCGCTGGCGCCTACGTCCAGGATCTCGCGATCGAGGCCGGAAGCGAGCTCCGCGCGCACCTCGAAGCGGCGGGCGCCGGGGCCAGACGCGCTCGGGCTGCTCGCGCCCGGCTCGGTGGCGATGGTTTGTGGCACGAGGTGGGCGCCGAGGCTGAACACGGCCGCCCGCGGCACGACGCCCTCCCAGGTCCAGGGCGCGAGCGCGGTGACCACCGCCGGGCGGCGCTCGTCGGCGGTCTCGATCTCTGCCCGCTCCGCCGGGCCGGCGAGCGTGACACCCGCCTCGCCGAGGCCCGACGCCAGCGCCTCGTCGAGACGGAATCCTCGCCCGGTGCCGGGATCTCCGCAGGCGGAGAGGAGAGCAGCCGCGACCAGTGCGCAGACCGCCCACACTCGGTAGGGGCGGTCCAGGCCCGGGGATGCTAGGCACCCGACCCCGGGGCGACGCAGGCGTACATCTAGTACGTCGAGGAGCCCCGGGCTTGGGTAACACCGCAGACCCGGGTGTGGACCGCTCCTACGTGATGTCATGGTCGCCCATCGCGTAGAAGAAGCCCCGCGCGGCCTCCTGCGGGTCCGGCGTTCCCTCGCGCTTGCGGTAGCCGATGAACACGCGGCCGCGGGGGGCGAGGCCTATGCCGTCGAGGATTCCAGGCTCGGTGCCGGGCGGCGACGGCCAGAAGCGCCAGCGCTCGAGCCCGGTGGCGATCAGGTCGGCGGCGATCACCGGCAGCGAGCCGGCGAGGCCGCGACCCGCCGGCAGCCACAGCTCCGCGGCCAGGGCCTCCGCGCCCACGAAGGCGAAGACCGCGAAGCCCTCGCCACCCGTGCCTCGCAGCCGATAGAAGCGGTAGTAGCGGCCGGGCCGCGCCCAGTAGCGCCAGGCGAGGAAGGCCGCGCTGCGCCGCACGCCGAGCGGCGCCGCGCCGGGCGCGGCACAGGCCTCCCATACCTTCTCCGCCCAGTCGCCGCCCCGGTCGCTGACCTCGATCGCGACCGCCGTCGCGGTACCACGCGCCGCCGCGGCGTAGAGATCGCCGGCGAGCTCCGTGACCTCGGCCAGCGGGCCGTAGCCGAACACCCGCTCGCCGAGCTGGAAGTGCCGCTCGCTGGGGAAGCCGAAGATCCACGGCGCTTCGCCGTCGCGCGGCAGGTTCTCCAGGAACCACCGTCCCAGGGAGACGAGCGGAGCCTTGAGGCCGGCGCCCCGGGTCGAGCCCAGGAAATCGGTAAGTTGCCAGATGCCGCCCTCCCCCGTGGTCCAACGGGCCGGGAGCTTCAGGGCCCCGGCATGGGCCACCAGGTGGCCGGCGTCGTCCACCGCCACGGCGCTCGCCGCCTCGCCCGGGAGCGAGCGGTACTTCCAGTGCCACTCCTCGGCAGTCAGGGGATGGCCGAAGCGATCCTTGTAGAGGTCGGAGAGCTGGGCCAGATCGCCTTCGGCGGTGGGGCGGAGCTGGCTCACGAGCGCTGGCGCTCCCGGCGCCGCAGCGCGAGGCGCACCACGTCCCAGAGCATGCGCGCGGAGTCGAGCAGCGGGTTGACGCGCGAAGCGGCCGAGTCGGCCCAGTGCACGCCCACCTCGCGCACCGCGAGGCCGTGCGCTTGAGCGAGCAGCACCAGCTCGACGTCGTAGGCGAAGCGCTCCACGGTGAGCTCGGCGAACAGCCGCCGGGCCTCCGCGCCGGCGAGCAGCTTGAAGCCACATTGGGTGTCGCGAAAGCGCACCAGCCCCAGCCGGCGCAGGATCCAGTTGAAGGTCTTGCCCATGGCCTCGCGATAGAAAGGCTGGTGGCGCGTGATCTCCGAGCTCGCCAGGGCGCGGCTGCCGAGCACCACCGGCGCTTCGCCTAGCTCGCGCTCGAGGCGCTCCAGGTCCTCGATCGGCGTCGAGAGGTCGGCGTCGGTGATCAACACGAGGCTGCCGCGCGAGGCGAGCACGCCACGCTTGACGGCCGCGCCCTTGCCGCGGTTCTCGGGCTGGCTGAGAAGGGTCACGCCTCGCGCTTCATACGAGCGAGCCACGGCCGCCGTTCGATCGGGCGAGCCGTCGTCGACCACCAGCACCTCGAAGGCGAGGCCCCGATCCTCGAGATAGGCCAGCACCCGCGCCAGCGTCGCCGGCAAGCGCAGCTCTTCCCGGTACGCAGGGATGACGACGGACAGCGCTGGAATCACGGCGCGCTATTGTACCCACCCGGGAGCGGCCCTCCCACGGCTGGCTCGCTCCGGGCCAGGTGCAGGCGCGGACGGTTGACCGCCCGCGCGAGGCGACGCTACACTGCGCCCGCGTTTTCGGCTTTGCCGCGACCTCCTCTACCATGCATCTCGCCGCCGATCCGAAAGCTCTCCACCCGGACTACGTCGGCGCCGCACCCTTTCCCCACATCGCGATCGACGGCCTGTTCCCGGATGCCGAGCTCGACGCCGTGCTCGCCGAGTTCCCGCGTCCCGAGGAGATCGACTGGGCGGTGTTCGACAACCCGCAGGAGAAGAAGCTCGGCTACCGCCACGGCAGCCGCATCGGCCCCCGGGTCGAGGCCTTCATGCAGGCGATGAGCAAGCCGCCGGTGCTCGCCTTCCTCGAGGAGCTGACCGGCATCGACGGCCTGATCCCCGATCCCTACTTCGGCGGCGGCGGGCCGCACCAGATCCTGCCCGGCGGCTTTCTCAAGATCCACTCCGATTTCAACTGGCACCCCAAGCTGCGCCTCGACCGGCGGCTGAACGTACTCGTGTACCTGAACCGCGATTGGCGCGAGGAGTACGGCGGCCACCTCGAGCTGTGGGACACCGAGATGCGCGGCGCGGTGCGCAAGATCCTGCCGATGTTCAACCGCACGGTGGTCTTCAGCACCACCGACCACTCGTACCACGGCCATCCCACGCCCCTCTCCTGCCCGGCAGGCACGAGCCGCAAGTCGGTCTCGTTCTACTACTACACCAACGGCCGGCCGGAGGAAGAGCGGTCGGCGCCGCACGACACCGTGTTCCTCAAGCGGCACGACGGGGACTGGTAGAGGCGGCGCGGCCGCCGCGCCCACCGCGACCGATGCCAGCGCGCCCGAGCGTCGTCTTCGTCCTGCCCGCCACCTCGCTCCACGGCGGCAACCGCATCGTCTTCGAGCTGGCCGAGGGGCTCCAGCAGCGCGGCCACCCGGTGCGCGTGGTGAGCCCCGAGCCGCCGCCCGACTGGCATCCGGTGCGGGTGGCCTGCGAGCAGGTGCCGATCTTCGAGCCCGGCGCCATCCCGCCAGCCGACATCGCCATCGGCACCTTCTACCCCACCGTGCCGCCGGCCGTCGCTTCCGGCGCCGGCCGCGTCTTCCACCTCTGTCAGGGCTGGGAGGGAGTGCACCGCGAGTACGCGCCACGCCTGGGTGAGATCGACGCCGTCTACCGCCTGCCGGTGCCCAAGCTCCTGGTCTCGCAGCACCTCGAGGCGTTGCTCGCCGAACGCTACGACTGCCGCTGCCGGTTCATCGGCGAGTTCGTGGACCAGGAGCTCTTCGTGCCCGGGCCGGAGCGCGGCGGCGGCGAGAAGCTGGCGCTAGGGATCGTCGGCACCTTCGGCGTCCGCTCCAAGGGAGTGCCCGAGGCGCTGGCCGGCCTGGCGCTCGCCCGCCAAGCCGGCTACACGATCGAGGTGCACCGCGCTTCGACCGAGCCCGTGAGCGCAGCGGAGCGGGCCCTGGGGGTCACCGACCGCTTCTGGCACCACCTACCGACGGCCGAGATGCCGGGCTTCTACCACCGCCTCGACGCGCTCATCAACCCGCCCTACGACGAGGAAGGCTTCTCGCTGCCGGTGCTCGAGGCCATGGCCTGCGGCGTGGCCGTGGCGGCGTCGCGCATCCGCCCGCTCGAGGTGCTTCCCGACGACGCCCTGCTGCGCTTCCCGCCCGGCGAGCCGGAGGCGCTGTTGCCGATCGTGGCGGCGCTCGCCGACCCGGAGCGCCGCCGCGCCCTCGCCGCCGCCGGCCTCGCCTGCGTCAAGGAGTTCACTCGGGAGCGCGTGCTCGACCGGCTGCAGGCGGCGTTCGAGGCGGAGGGGGTGGGCGCTACGCCGCCCTAAGAGCGCGCTATAAGCAGGAACTCGACCTTCACCGCCTCGAACGGGAAGACGATGCCTCCACCCTCGGCGCGGTCGAGGATGCCGGCAGCCAACAGCGCAGTGACGTCGCCGTGCCCACCTCGCTATATCGCGCTGAAAGTCAGCGATCCGGTCCTCTGGAGACTTGAAGTCGTACCTGCTCTCCCGGCCCCCGAAGTCGCCACCGCCGGCCTCGCCTGCGTAGCGGAGCTCACCCTTGCTCTCAGCCCGTCACGCTCCATCGCCCTACCACCTTCTCGCGCTCTAGGTCGTAGGCGAGCAGCGTCAGCGCGCTCTGGCGGCTGCGCTCGGCCGTGAAGGCGGCGACGGCGGCGGGGATCTCCTTGGCGGTGACGCCTTCGAGGCCGGCTGCGGGAAAGCCCAGCGGCGAGGGCGAGAGGAGCCACAGCAGGCCGGGTGCCGTGGGCAGGTCGGCGGCCGCGAGTGGCGGTGCCGGGTGGGGCGCCGGGGCCGAGGGGAGGCGGCTGATCAGCCTGCCCACGACGCCGAAATGCTTCGCGTAGTAGCGCCGCCGAGAGTGCCGGAAGGTCTCGCCGTGCTCCTCGGGCCGCGCCGCGTGGCCCCAGGGATGCCGCACCCGGGCCGCCGGCACCAGCCCCACGGCAAGGCCGAGCCGCCGGGCCCGCCGCAGCCAGTCGGTCTCCTCGAAGTAGAGGAAGTAGCCCTCGTCCCAGGGCCCCAGGCGCTCGCAAGTCTCGCGGTGCGCCGCGAGCAGGGCGCCCGAGAGCATGGGCACGGCGATCGGCGCCGGCGCCCGGCACGTGCGGCACCAGCGCCGCACCTCTCGCCTCAGGTGCCGCTCCCATGCCCAGATCCCGGGTGCCCAGGCCGAGCGCGCCGCGAGCCAGCGCCGCAGCTCCTCGCGCGGCGTCTGGAGGTCGGCCGGCGGGAAGAGGAAGGGGCCGAGCTGGAACTGAGGGCCCACGACGTGCCAGCCCGTCCCGAGCGGCGCGAGCAGTGCCGCAAGCGAGCCCGCCTGGAGCTCGAGGTCCGGGTTGGCGAGCAGCAGCACCTCGCCGGTCGAGGCGCCGACGCCCGTGTTCAAGCCCGCGGCGTAGCCACGGTTGGGGCGTGGCAGCAAGCACTCGGGCGCGAGGGCCGAAAGCCGCGCCGCTTCGTCCTGCGACTCTGAGTGGTCGACGATCACTACCTCCCCCTCGACACCGGCGGCCGCCGCCTCGCGGCGGAAGGAGGCCACGGCTGCCTCTGCGTGGGGCGCCGAGTGGTAGGTGACGAGGACCAGGGAGATCTTGGCCGGCATTGCTACCGCGCCTCGACCGCGAGCCGTGGCAGCCCGGCGGCAGGCCGCGTGCTGCGATCCCGCGGGCCGTGGATCGAGGTGTGGCCTGCTACTGGGTGCGGGCGAAGACGCACTTGCGGCAGAGGAAGCCCGGCGGCGCTTCCTCGACGCCGTAGACCCAGCGCCGCAGGAGCGCGACCTGAGGGCCGGTCAGGATCTCTTCGATCGAGCTCTCGGTGAGGTCGCCGATCACGTAGTACTCGTCGTAGTCCTCGCAGCACAGCACGCACTTGCCGCGCGGCGTGATGTGGAGGTGCTGCAGGGGGCGGGAGCCCACGTTGTCACAGCCGCAGAGCTTCTTGAGCTTCGCCGAAGGCCCGAGTCCGATCGGCATGTAGCCAGCGCGGTCCATGACTTCGTAGTACTTGACCGCGAAGCGGCTGCCCTCGAAGCGGGCGGTGATCTCCTGGAAGTCCTGGCGATGCGCCTCGTCGCCGGTGCCGAGGACGACGATCTCCATGGTCGGCGCCACCGCCAGCTCGCGCATGAACTCGAGGTTTCGCAGCACCGCGCCCAGGTGGTCGTGGCCACGGTCCTGGCGGTACTTGTCGCGGTCGACAGTCGACAAGTTGATCGACAGGTAGTGGAGGCCGCCCATCTCCACCAGGGCCTCCGCCCGGTCCGGGGTCAGCCCCGAGCCGTTGGTGAGAACCGCCGGCGGCAGGCCGGCGGCCTTGAGGCAGCGCACCTGGTCGAGGAAGCGGCGATCGAGCGTGGGCTCGTTGTAGTTGATCATCGACACCGCCTCGATGGTGTGGCGATAGGCGGCGAGCTGGCCGACGATCCGCTCGTAGACCTCGGTCGGCATGAAGTAGTCCTCGCGGGGCGCCACCGACACCGGGCAGAAGTAGCAGGCCTGGTTGCAGACGGTGTGTGCCTCGAGGCTGACGTAGCGGAGGTAGAAGCGGGTGGAGAGGTCTTCGCCGCCCTCGGCGATCCAGCTCCCGGCCGCCAGGCGCGCGCGCTCCGCGGGCGCCAGCGCCTCGGCGGGCAGTGCCCCGGAGAGCAGGCCACGCAGCAGGTCGTAGTCGGCCTCGCCCGCCGCCAGGGTCTGGTGCGAGAGCGGGTTGTAGATGCGGTCGGCCCCGGTGTGGAGGTAGGGACTGGGCCTCATCTCGGCCACCGACGGTTCCTCGCTCTCGGCGAGGCTGGCTGCGAGCTCCGACACGCGATCTCTCCTATCGGGAGGCGGCGGCGAGGGCCGGCGTCTCGGTTTCGGCAGGCTGGGGCCGCCCCGCCTGGCCTGCTTCGAGGTGCCAGAGGTGATGGGCTTCGATCAGGCCGAAGCGGTAGCCCTCGGTCGCCACTTCGAAGGCGCCCGGCACGATCCGCCGGTCGTAGATGTGGAGCCCCTTCTCGTCCATCAGGAACACGTACAGCGTGAACGCACCCTTGGTCACCGGCAGGTGCGGCACCTCCAGGCCGGCACGGTAGCGCCGCTGCCCGCGGTGTGGCGGCAGGCCGTCGAGGTGGGTGCCGAACGCCAGCACCTCGACCTCGTCGATGCGGTTGACGCCCACCCCGAGGTGGAAGCCGAGGTCCGGGTCCTCGCTCTGCCACTCGACTTCGATCCGCCAGAAGCCCTGGTGCCGGTAGTGCTTGCCGGCCGGCAGGTCCACGGACACGATGCGCGCCGGCAGGGAGCCGCCACCTTCCGGCAGCTTGCCGGCCGGCGCTTCTGCCGCCTCGGAGCCCGGGCCCGCCTCCGGCGCGTGGGCCGCTTTGGCTTGCAGGAAGTTCTCGTACTTCCGCACCACCTCGTCCGCCGGCCCCAGGGCAACCGCCTCGCCGTTGCGCAGCCAGAGGGCACGGCGGCAGAAGGCGGTCACGTAGTACATGGCGTGCGAGCAGAAGAGGATCGTCTTGCCCTCGGCGATCAGTGCCAGCAGGCGGTCCATGGATTTCTTCTGGAAGTAGCCGTCGCCTACCGACAGCGCCTCGTCGATGATCAGCACTTCCGGGTCGACCTGGGTGGCGATCGAGAAACCCAGGCGCATAGCCATGCCCGTCGAGTAAGTCTTGACCGGCTGGTCGATGAACTCGCCGAGCTCGCTCCAGGCGACGATCTCGGGCAGCCGCTCCCGGGTCTCCGCCGCCGACAGCCCGAGCATGGCGGCGTTGAGCGAGATGTTCTGGCGGCCGGTCAGCTCGGGATGGAAGCCTGAGCCGAGCTCGAGGATGGAAGCCACCTTGCCGCGCACCGAGAGCTCGCCGGTGGTGGGCTGCACGATGCCGGCGAGGACCTTGAGCAGAGTCGATTTGCCTGCCCCGTTCTCGCCCACGATGCCGAGCCCTTCTCCCGCCGGCACCTCGAAGCTCACCGCGGACAGCGCGTGGTGCTCGCGGTGGCGGGGCCGACCGGAGAGCCACTCGCGCAGGCGGTCGAAGGGGCTGGTGTAGACCCGGTAGACCTTCGAGAGACCTCTCGCCTCGACGATCGGCTCTCTCATCGGCGCTCTCTCATCCGGCCCCATTCTATCGGCACCAAGCAAGACGGCCGCCGGAGGGCCGGCGGCCGCTGGGTCAGGACCGCGGCCCGGCATGCTCGGGCCGCCACGCTATGCCCCGAGGCGCGTCAACGAACGGCGGCCGAGATGTAGGCCGGGTCGTTCGTCTGGTTGATGACCGCCTGCGCACCGCCCATCAGCTTGCCGGCCTTGACCGCCATCACCACCGAGAAGCCGCCGGGCACGCCGGCCGCGGGCAGCGGATGCCGGCTCGGGTTGATCTGCCGCATACCTCCCGGCGAGACCACGTAGTCGGGTATCCGTCCCAGCTCCTGGCCGTTGAGCCCGTAGTAGATGATGTCGCAGACCGCCGAGTCCTCGCCCGGGTTGAAGAGCAGCAGCGTGGTGTTCGCCTCGTTCTCCTGCTGGCGCAGGCCGGCGAGCACGAGCTGCTGGCCAACTTCGGCGACCTCGCTGTCGCGCCGCAACGGCATGAACAGGCCGTAACGTGCCGATGGGCCGCTGTTCTGGTAGACCTCGCCGTGGATCAGGGGGAACAGCCCTCCGACCCCCGAGCTCTCGAAGGTCAGGACACCGACCGTGTCGTGCAGGTTGAAGCGGTCGAAGATCACGTCTTCGATGCGCTGCGTCTCGTTGGGCAGCAGAGTGAGGTTGACGGGGCCCAGCTCCGGGCTGTCGACGCCGAGGCTGCGGAACGTCATCGCCGCCTGCATCACCTGCGTCGAAGGGTTGGAGAGCACCACGTCGGTGACGAACAGCGCATTGTTGAAGCCTGGCGTGGACGTAGCGCCAACCA
This sequence comes from Thermoanaerobaculia bacterium, assembly GCA_044869805.1. Classification (GTDB taxonomy): domain Bacteria; phylum Acidobacteriota; class Thermoanaerobaculia; order Multivoradales; family SZUA-115; genus CAWDVR01. The sequence goes on from JBIOXV010000129.1 coordinate 80,294, forward strand.
GGTAGGTTCGCGACAGGTTCGGCAGGCTGACCTCGACGAAGGAGGGGTCCTCGGTGCCGGTGCGGATCACGCCCGCGTAGGCGAAGAGCGGCCCGCCCGAGACCTGGACCACGTCGACTCGGTAGTCCTCTCGGCCGACGAGGCCGTACTCGTCGCGCAGCTCCTGCACCTGGAACTGCTTCTGCCCCCACGGCGCCACCGACAGCGGCTGCGGGGTGGTGGCGATGATGTTGCCGAGCGTGTCCACGAAGCGCAGGCGATAGGTCGCCGGCTCCGGGTTGGGGTTGGTGAGGCCGATCTGCGTCAGCCGCTCGTCGGTGTCGAACAGGCCGAGCAGGTACTGGGTGCCGCCGCTGTCTCGCCCCAACTCCGCCAGCGCGTCGGCGCCGATCCCGGGGACCAGTTGGCCGTAGGTCTTGCCGTTGGTCTGGAACGTGCGGTTGAGCGACACCACCACCGGCTCGACCGCCACGTCCAGGGCGGTGAGCACCAGGAAGCCGCCCGCGTCGTCGAGGTCGAAGAGCTCGGTGAGCACATCCGGGGCGTAGAAGGTGGCCTTGGGGGCCACGGTACGGGTGACGAGCGGCGGCTCGGCTTCCGGCGTGCCGCGCTTGCGGTACGTGATCTCGACTTCGATCGGGTCGGTGCCCGGGTTCATCAGGTAGAGATCGCTCGACTGCACGATGGCGCCGGAGGTCTTGGCGATCCAGGGCAGGATCACCGTCTTGTTCTCGATCGGTGGAGCCGTGACGTTGAACAGCTTAGTGGCCTGTGCGCTGCCGCCCTGCCCATCGCTGGCGGTGAGCACCACCTGGTAACTGCCGGGGGAGCTCCAGGTGTGGCTCACGTTGACGCCGGTCGCACTGGAGTTGTCGCCGAAGGTCCAGGCAAGGGTGGTGGCGTTCGTCGAGGCGGAGGTGAACGCCACCGCCTGGCCCGTCAGGGCGCTGCACTCGAAGGCGCCGCAGTTGGCGTCGGTGCTGAAGCTGGCGGTGACCACCGGCCCGCTGACCACCACGGCACGCGTGATGCTCGCGAAGCAGACGTTGAGCGGCGGGCAGCTCGAGCTCTGCTTACTCACGTCCAGCCGCACCTGGTAGGTGCCGCTCTGGGCATAGGTGTGGGTCGCCGTAACGCCTTCGCCGGTGGTGTTGTCCCCAAAGTTCCAGTTGTAGCCGGTCGGGCTGCCGGTCGACGGCGCACCGTCGAACGTCACCTGCTGGCCGGGGGTAGGCGTGGCGGGCGCGAAGTTGAAGTGGGCCTCCAGCGTACCGCCGCCGCCGCCGCTCCCGGTCGAGATGCTGATGCTGTGCGTGTCGGAGGCGCCGCTGCACCCCGAGTTGCTGACCGAGATTGTCTTGGTGCCGGCAGAGGACCAGGTCAGCGCGATCGAGCTGCTGGTCGAGGAGCCGGTGCCGCCGGCGACGTTCCAGGTCCATCCGCTGGCGTTCGGGGTGCAGTTCGAGGCCGAGGCGTTGAACGTGTACGGCGAGCCCACGGTGCCGCTGGTCGGCCCGGCGATGGTGACGCTGGGGTTGTTGCCGCCGCCACCACCGGTCGAGACCACGATCTGCCGGTGCACGAACACGTCTTCCTCGGTGCCGCGTCGCACCCGGAGAGTGGGGATCTTGGTGCCCGCGGTGGTGTAGGTGTGGGTGGTCACGGGCGCAGTGTGGTTCGCGTCCTCGTAGCCGCTGACCCCGTCCCAGTCGTAGTCGTAGAAGTCCGGGTCGCCGCTCGACGAGTTGGCGAAGGTGATCGGCGTGTTGGTGTTGACGAAGCAGCCGGTGCCGGTGCAGAAGATGCCTTCCGCCGCAAACTCAGCGACCAGCGGCGTGACCTGGGTGATGTCGATGATCAACTGCGCGCTCACCACCGGCACCGGTACCACGCAGTTGTCGATCAATACGGTGACGATCTTCTCACCGATCGCGGTGTAGGTGTGCGAGGGGTTCGGCCCAGCGATCGGGTCGGTGCTGAAAGATGCCGGGTTCGACACCGAGCAGCCGGTCGGGAACGAAGCGCCGTCGCCGAAGCTCCAGCACCAGGCCGTGGCGCCGGGCACGTTGACGTGGAACTGCACGGTGCCGCCGGTGAAGGCGTCGTTGGTGGGCGTGAAGGTGCCGGCACCCGGTAGGGTGGGCAGCGCGTTCACGACCAGGGTCGGGCTGGTAGCCGCGTCCGAGCCGGAGCCGTTCGAGGCGGTCACCGTGCCGGTGTAGCTACCGGCCGGGGTCGCTCCCGTGGTGTTCCACACGAACGGGTTGACGTTGCCGCCGGTGGCGACCGAGCCGCTGGTGCCCGAGACGTCCCACAACAGGGTCGGCGCCGGGAAGCCGGTTACGTTGTTGGCTGTGAAGGTCACCGGCTGGCACTGGAAGGCCGGGTTCGGCGACACGCTGACACTCGCCACCGAAGGCGCCGGGTCCAGCACGTTCACGGTCTGCGTGTCGCTGTCGCTGCCGAAGCCGTTCGTGACCTGTAGCGTCACCGACTTGGCGCCGACCGAGTTGAAGACCACGTCCTGCGGGTGCTGGGTGGCGGAAGAGGGCGGCGTCGCGTCCTGGAAAGTCCAGCTCCACGAGCCGGGGTTGCCCGACGAGGAATCCGTGAAGTCGACCTGCTGGCCCTGGTACACCGCGGCCGGCGTATAGCTGAAGGCCGCGGTGGGCGGGCCGCCGCTGGTCAGCTCGTGGACGTCGAAGATGCTGTAGCCCATGCGGTAGAAGTGCTGGCCGTTGAACTTTCCCATGCGCCCCATGGTCTCGTTGAAGCCCGTGGGGTTGGAACGGTAGTACCAGCCCCAGTAGCCGGTCAGCTCACCGCTGACCAGGTCCGGCGCGGGGGTGACGTCGGTGGGGTTCGACGGGCTGGTGACGTCGTAGAGCCACTCGTTCTGCAGACCGGCGCTGCAGCGGTTGTTGTTGCCAAGGTAGAGGAACCGGCGGCCGGCGCCCTCGGACATCGTGATGTAGAACTCGTCGGACTCGTTGGGGAGGTTCTTCGTCCACACCGGCGAGCCGAGGCTGGCGCAAGCGCCGCTGGCCATGCAGCTCACGTCGTAGATGCGCGCCTGCGAGGTCTGGTTGTTGACGTAGATGCGCAGCGCGAGGTAGTAGCTCGAGCCGCTTCGCCAGAGGGCGACGCCGTGCACGAAGTCGGTGAAGCCGGTGAAGGTGCTGAGCACGAGCTGCGGGTTGGTGGGCGTGCTGACGTTCCAGAGCTCGAGGCCCTTGCGCACGCCGCCGCCCGAGGCTGCGATCCAGAGCTGGGTTCCGGCCGAGTTGCCGACGCCGTCCACGTAGACGTACTGCGTGTTGGAGCCGATCCGTCCCCGGTAGACGCCGCAACTGACCGAGCCCGGCGACTCGTCCACGCAGGCGGGCGTCAGGCCCTGGGCCACGGAGAGGTCGTAGGCCAGGAGCCCGGCGTCGGTGGTGGCGACGAAAGCGTACTCGGTGCCGCCCACGCGGCCGGCGTAGACCTGGTTGGCGATCTTGCTGCGGTCGGCGTAGCGCGCCGCCGGGCTGTTCTTGACGCTGGTATTGAAGACGTTGAGCCCACCGCCGCCGACCACCGCCACCGCCGCCACGTCGTCGTTGCCCGGCGGCGAATCGATGTCGCGGACCGGGTTGCCCTCGTGGGGGTCCGTGCGCCAGGAGAGGAAGCTGGCCGGGCCCGCCACGCCCTTGAACACCGGCGAAGGGCTGGCCAGGTCCCAGACCTGGATGCCGTGGGTGATGCCGACGAAGCCGAAGTTGTTCTCGATGTCGATCGACATCCAGCGCGGCCGCGTCTCGGAGGGCGGGGTCAGGTCGCTCATGTCCGTGTTGTCGCGGTCCGACGGTAGCTGGCCGACGTCGAGCGGCTTGAGGTCGCCCCAGACGGCCGCCGGGACGCCGAACGCCGGGGCGGCTCCGCTCGAGAAGGGACAGTTCTGCGCCGCTGCCGGCGGTACGACCACGAGGAGGCCGGCGAGCATGGGCAGGCTCACACAGCATGACAATCGCGCGACGGTCTTCCGGGTCATCGAACGTAGCTCCATGAGTTGTCTACCGGTCCTTGGGAACGTGGCTCGGGTCGGCTCGCCGGGTTGAAGAGCTCCTCCGGAGCGGGCGTGCCCGCTGGTGCCTGGCTGGCCGCTCCAACCTACCCCGCATGCATGGGGCCCGCATGCACGGGGAGCACGTTGCAGAGGCTGCCGGAGAGTAACCGGGGGGCCTGGAAGCCCAGGCCCCCCGGAGGTCAAACCGAAGCTATCGACTCCTCTAGCTGCAGCCAGCCGGGTCCGGTGCGCCGTCGCAGATCGGCAGCGAGATGTTGGTCGCCGTCGCCGGGTCGGTCACGTTGTCGAGCTGGATGGCGTCGAAGCCCACGCTGAAGCGGCCGTTGGCA
>JBIOXV010000130.1:0-15411 GCA_044869805.1 Thermoanaerobaculia bacterium
CTTCGAGTCGATAGCCGAGGACGAGCTTGCGACCGAGCCTGGCGCCGGGCTGGCTCTCGCGTTGAGCAGCTCGATTGCGGCGCTTCAAAGCGCCTCGCGCGAGGCCTCGGGAGCCCGCGACCGCTGGGAGCGGCCGGCGCTCGAGGGCGCCTCGCGGTCGAAGCGGCTGGCGCTGCGGCTCGCGGGGCTGGCGCGGCTCGCCGAGGGATGGCAGGGAGAGCTGCGAGGCGTTGCCGACCAGCTCGACTTCGAGCGGGCCGCAGCCGGGCTCGAGCCCGATCTTCAACTTCGCGCCTGGCTCGAGGGTCAGCTCGACGGCCCGCTCGGCGAGCTCGCCGCCACGCTCTCGCGCCTGGCGTCGAGCGTCCCTCCCGACCCGGAGCCACGGCCGGACCAGGTGTCCTGACGGCTGACCTCCCAGCACCATGACCGACGACCGCCTGGACCTGGTGCTTCCGCGTGAGGCGGCGGCGCCTTCAAAGGAGCCCGTATCGTGAGCCAGCGACGCCGACCGCGTGTACCAACCGGAAAACCGAAGCCGACCCGCGGCGATCCAGACAGGGCTTCGCGCCCTGCCGAGAAGGCCGAGCTGTTGCGCTCCGCCGGCGTGCTCGACACCGGCGAGCTCCTCGCCGTGGTCCTTGGCAAGGGCTCGCTCGCCGGGTCCGCGCGGGTCGCCGAATACGTGCACGCTCGCTACGAGGAGCTTCCGCAGGAAACCCTCGGCGTCCTCTACCTCGACTCGGGCCGCCGGCTGCTGGGAGAGCGGGTGCTCTTCCAGGGCAGGGAGTACCACGACTCGGTCTACCCGACGCCGATCCTCAGGCACGGCCTCCTCCTGGGCGCCACCGGCATCGTTCTCTTTCGCACGGTGGCGAGCGACCCCCTCGCCCTGGTGAGCCCCGAGGACCGCCTGTTTGCGGCTCGGCTCGGCGAAAGCGCGGAGGTCGTGGGCCTGAAGCTTCTCGATCTCTTGCTCGTCGCCCCCGGCCGCCGGTGGGCCTCGGCGTTGCACCGGGCGGATGGGCCTTCCGGTGCCAAGGAGGCTCGGGAGCGGGCGGCGCAACGGTTCGAGGCGAGCCCACGTCCCAGCCGCCCGGGACCTCGGGCGGCCGCCGGGTAGAGCTTGGAGGTGTGGAGGGGCCATGCCGGAGGAGCCGCTGACTGAGCTGGTGGGCAACCCGCGAGATATCGGGCTCGCGATCGCCCACTTGCGCTGTGACCGCACGCAGGCGGCCCTCGCCCGGAGCTGTGGGCTGCCGCACGCCACCTGGAGCTTGTACGAGAACGGCCGGCGCAAGCCGCGCGCGGGCAACCTCGCCAAGCTCCTCAGCGCCCTCGGCTGCACCCAGCTCGACCTCGAGGAGGTGGCCTGGCGGTTGCGCCGCCGGCGGCTCTCGGCCACGGCGCCCACGAGGCCCATGCTCCAGAGGACGAGCGCACCACAACCTCCACGCCTCGGCCTCGCCGGCGGCAGCTTGCTGCAGCCGCCGGGCGCGGTAGCCAGCTCACACCAGGCGGAGCTGCGAAGGCTCTTCGCACAGTTCAGCGCAATGCTGGAGCAGTTATGCGCCCTCCTGGAGCGGGCGATCGTGTAGGCCGCGCGGCCGAAGGGGAGCGACATTGACCGATGGAGCCGCGAGAGCAGGGGCAGGCAATGCCTTGGACATCGGCCGCGCGATGCGGCACCTGCGGGGCGATCGGCCGCAAGCGCGCGTCGGGCTATGGTGTGTTATAGAGTGTGCTTCGGGACGGAGTTTCCTGTTCAGGAAATACAGAAAACCTAAAAGAGAGACAATTTCTCGGAGGGCGCTATGAGTCTGAAGCTGCGACGGCGGAGAAGCGTCTTGACGGCGGCAGCACTGGCATTGGTTTGGACAGCCACACTGAACAGTTTGCCTGAGGCCGAATCCCAGGGTCCACTTGGAGCGGCGGTGTCGCAGAAGCTCCATCCTACTGTCGCCTCATGGATCGACGAGCTCCCAGGGGAGGAACGGTCCTTGGTGGTCGTCAGCTTCGTCGAGGATCTGGTAGTGCCGCGATTCCCAGACATCCGCACGGACGAGGCGCTGACTTCGCCGGCGAACACCGCGATTTATGGCGAGATCGATCGCCTCATAGAGGCCATACAAGAGATTCGTGCAAAGCCCTACGAGAAGCTGACTCAAGAGCTGCACCGCGACTTCAGCGCACGGGTCGTAGACTCCTTCTGGATCACAAAGGCGTTGCTGGTCGACGTACCCGCTGCTGCTCTGATGCCCCTCGCAGAGCGGCCGGATGTCCGCTACCTCGAACCGGATGACACGGGAGAACCCCCACCTTCGGATTACGACGTGGCGGCTGGACGCGCGCGAATTGGGAGCGATCCGTACTTTTCACCTTACGGAACGACCGGACTGATTGCGTTGCTCGATACAGGGATGCACTTCAGTCATGTGCAATTCGCCGAGACGCCCACGCGGATCCGTAAGAGAAGAGATTGTACGACCTGCCAGTACCCCAGCTGCGAACCTCCAGGCCCACTGGTGAATTGCGTTACCTCCGCGCACGATGACTGCTGGAATCACGGGACGTCGAGCGGTGCGATCATGATGGCCAATGCGAGCCAGGGCCAAGCGTACCGCGGTGTCACAGGTGCGATCGTGGACAGCTTGAAGGTCTATCCGCCGAGTTGCGCTGGCCTGAGCACCAGCGCTTCCGTGCGAGCGTTTCAGGCGGCCGTAGCTTTCGGGGATCACGTAGTCGTGGCCGAGATGCAGGGCTCGGGTGATTACACGAGCTCGATCTCCACGGCGGCAGATGGCGCGTTCGATGCGGGCAAGATTGTGATTGCCGCCAACGGCAACGGCGGCCCAGCAGAAGGAACGGTGGCGAGTCCGGCTAACGCGCACAAGGTGATTGGCGTTGGCGCTTACTATGTGACGGCCAGCGACACCTACTTCGCTCAGGGGAGAGGTCCGACCTCTGACGGAAGGATCAAGCCCGATCTCCAGGGCCCGACCTCCACCGAGACTGCGAGCAATGCCTCGGACACGGCACTGCGTTCGTTCACAGGGACGAGCGGCTCCACCCCCTACGTGGCGGGCATGGCGCTGATGTGGAGAAACTGGCTTCTCACAGAAACCGGCGTGTCACCAGAGCCAGGGCTCGTGTACGCTCATTTGATCCTCTCTGGTCCCACCGCCTACCCGAGCTTCGACAACACGGTTGGTGCTGGGCGCGCCAAGATGCCTAGTCCGGCGGCGCGCTTCTTTCGCGGGGATGTCTCGGTGAGCAACGGTCAGACAATCGAGGTTCTGATGAACCTTGGGGGCGGGCCTGCACGCTCCAGGCTCGATGCCGCGCTCTGGTGGCCGGAGGGTGCTTCGCAAGCTCACAACAACATCGAGCTCCGACTCGTAGACCCCAGCGGAGTCGTGAGAGCCTCCAGCACATCGGTCCCGAGTGTCTTTGAGCGCGCCACGGTGACCGGTTCCGTGAGCTCCTCGACGTGGAAGCTGCGGATCACTGGGGCGTCAGTTCCGGCCGCTCCACAGAAGGTCTACTGGGCGGCCTACTCGCAGTAGGCCATACGCCCAGCGCCCGGTGGAGTCAAGGCAAGCGCGCCCTGATCCTGCACGCAGGGGCACGGCCGGGACAGGCTCGGCCGCTACGTTGAGCAGGCGCGTTCTCGGTCCGGACGTAGCGGCCGGACCTGTGGCGGCCGTCTGCCCACCGGCGATCTCTCAGGAGAGGCAGCCTCTCGCCCGCCGAGGTCAAGGGCCGTTCGGCACCTGCGACAGGTCGATCGAGAACATGCCACGGCCGTGCGTGGCGCAGACCAGCACCTCGCCCATCCAGAACAGCTCGCTCACCGCGCAGTTGGTGGGCCCTTCGTTGGTGGGCGACCAGGTGGCGCCGAAGTCCTCGCTGGTGAAGAGCCCGACCTCGGTGCCCAGGTAGAGATAGGACGCCCGCCGCGGATGGATGGCCAGCGTGCGCACCGGGACCTGCGGCAGGGAGGGCGCGAGGTCGTGCCAGGTCTGCCCGTCGTCGTCGGTGCGCCACACGTTGCCCGGCGTGTAGCCGGCGAAGGCGAGGTAGACGCGGCCATGGTCGGCCGGGTCGATGACGATGGCCGTGCACATGCGGTTGGGTTGCAACGGGCTCCCCGGCTGGTGGCTGACCAGCTCCCAGAGCGGGCTCGCGGCCCGGCTGTCGCGGGCGCGGTAGACCTCGCCGTTGAGGTGGCCGACCCAGGCGAGGTCGGAGTCGCCGGCCGCCACCGCGATGGCGCTGATGAACGAGCCCGTGCTCGGCTTGATCGACCGCCAGCTCGGCCCGCTGGAGTCGGTGTTGGGCGCCTTGGCGTCCTCGGTCTGCCACAGCATGCGGCCGCCGCCGAGCAGCCGTGAGGAGTCGTTGGGGTCGATCACGAAGGGCGCGATGAACAGCGCGCCCCGGTTCATGGCGTCGGGGATGCGGAACGGCAGCGGCTTCCAGTCCCAGCGCGAGGTCAGGCCGTTGAAGAACCGGCCGCTGATGTAGTTCTCCCACCACTGGTTGCTGCTGGCGGCGCCGTCGATGTTGCGGAAGATCTCGAGGTACACGTACTCGCCGTAGAAACCATTGGGGTCACCGGGATCGGCGGCGCAGTACCCGCCGTCGCCCCCGAAGATCTCGGTCCAGTCGTCGGCCCCGGCCGCGGGGTGGAAGGCGAGCGTGCCGTTGTCCTGGGCGCCGCCGACGATGGTGCCGGTGGCCGGGTTGCCGCAGGCGCCGTAGAACTGGGTCACGGCGTAGCCGTTGACGAGGTTGACCCAACCCTGGGCCTGCTGGGCGTCGTTGCCGACGGTCACGACGTCGTCGGCACGGAAGACGCCGCCGTCGTTGCCGAAGAACACCACGCGGTTGCCGCCCGCGCCATAGGCGGGATGGGCGACGATGGCGTGGTGGTCGGCATGGGCCGACCCCGCCGTGGTCCAGTTGCTGATCCGGTTCAGGCTGTCGCCGCCGTCGAAGCTGCGCCACAGGTCCACGCCGCCCACCACGACCAGGTCGACGTCGCCCGGGTCGCCCGCCCAGATGACGTTGTCGTACCAGCCCTGCTGGCCCAAGTACCCTGCCGGCTGACCGGTCGGCCCGAGGCTGCCGCGGGCGGCGTAGGTCTGCCCGCCGTCCGTCGAGCGCCAGATCCTGCCGCCGGAGAGGTCGATCGAGGCGTACACCGTCGCAGGATCGGCGGCCGCGTAGGTCAGCTCCACGCGCCCGGAGGTCTGGACGGGGCGCGCGGCGAGGCTCCAGGTCCTTCCCCCGTCGACCGAGAACAGGAGGACTCCACTCCTGCCGGTGCCGGCGACGGCCTGCTGCGCGTCGCCGGGATGGAACCGGACATCCGCCACCTCCCCGCTGAAGACCTGTGTCCAGACGGCCCGCGCCGCGTCGTCGCAGCGGAAGATGCCGGTCGAGGTCGCCACCAGGAGCGTGGTGCCGTCGTGCGAGACCGCGATGCGGTTCACGTAGTGAAAGTCCGCCGTCACGGTCGCCGGTAGCTGGCCCCAGGACGAGCCATCGACCGTCCGGAAGAGGCCGGCCCCGCGCAGCGCATCGACGTTCTGGAACCCCTCGCCGGTGCCGGCGTAGACGACGTCCGGGTCGGTGGGGTCGATGGCCATGCAACTCACCGCGAGGTTGCTCATCCGGTCGTCGACCGGAAGCCAGTTCTGGCCGCCGTTGTCCGTGATCCACACGCCGCCGGCGACGCTGCCCGCGAAGATGCGCTGCGGGTCGCGCGGGTCGACGATGATCGAGCGGGTGCGCCCGCCGACGCGGCCCGGCCCGAGGGAGGTCCATCCCACGCCCGTCGGCGCCAGCCCGGCGCCTGGCGGGGGCGGTGGCGGGGATAGCGCGGCAGGGACGGCCACTGCTCCGGTCGGGACCCCCGCCACCTCGGCCTGGGCCGTGGACCCGCGGGCGCTCTCCAACTGGCGCAGCGCCCGCACCTTGGCGCCCTCCTCGGGGGCCGTCGCGTCGTCGCCGACCTCGAACAGGGCCTGGAACTCGGCCCGCAGGCGCGGGCGATCGGGGAGCTCCAGCTTGCGCAGCAGGCCGGCGATCCGGCTCTGCGGAAGGTCGGAGATCTGGGCGTTGGTGAGGGTGAAGCGGTCCTGGATCTGCTCCAGCTCCGCGACGGACAGCCCGCGCCGCCGAGCGGCTTCTTCGTCGGTCGAGTCGTAGTTCACGTGGTTCACCTCCTCGCCGTTGGACGGACTCCGCCGCGAGGATTCTCGGGCACTGCCTTACGGCGCGGAGCCCGATCGCGGCAGCGGCGGCGCACCGTGGTCGGGCGGCGGGCCGAGATCGAGCTCCCAGACCTCCTCGCCGGAGGCGAGATCCACCGCGTGCAGGGCCGCGGGTGAGCCGGCCCTGGGGCCGGTGATGAAGTACAGGCGGCCGCCGAGGACGGCCGGGAACTGGCTGCCCTCGCGGTACGGGACCCGCGCCACCTCGCGGGCGGCCCTCAGGTCGACGACCTGCCAGGGCCCGGCGGGCTGCCGGGTCTCGCGGACGAGCAGGTGGCAGCCGTCCGGCGTCACCGTCGGCTCGATCGGCGCCGGCCACGCCGGCCCCGCGGGTCTCGGGCCCCGCTCGCCGGTGGCCAGCAGGACGACCGACTCCTGCTCGGCCTCCGCCGAGTCGTCGAGGGCGAGCCGCAGCACGAGATCCCCGCACTGCCAGGCCGTCTCTCGCCACCGGCCCCGCCGCCGGTAGGGCCAGGACTGGAGATCCGCTCCCTGCCGCACGCTTCCGGGCATCTCCCGCGCGCGGCCCGCCGCCAGGTCCCATTCGATCGTCCCGTGCGACCGGCGCTCGAAGCCGCTCCGGACCTCGTCGGGAGCCGGCGCTCCTCCGGCGTACCGGCCGTCGCTCCTCCACTCGAGGAGCAGCGAGCTTCCCAGGAGCTCCGCCGAGACCTCGACCTGGGAGAGCTCGGCCCCGGGCGGCAGCTCGAGCGGCAGATCCTGCTCGGCGAGCAGCTTGCCGGTCCCGGCGTCGAGCCCGATGGCCAGAGGCAGGCGCAATGCGAACACCGCCTCGCGGGTGGCCAGGACCGGCTCGCCCTCGACGGCCGAGCGCCAGCGTCGCTGGCCGGGCCCCAGCTCGACGCTCTCGACGCACCCGGAGAGGTTCTCGAAGAAGCCCAGCTCGCCCTCTGGATCGGCGACCCCACGCGGAAAGGGGAGGGCTCTCATGGCGGCGGCGCTTCGTCAGGAGCTCCAGGCCCTCAACGCCGGTCCCTCAGGAAGGGCAGCTTCTCCCGCGCCTCGGCCACCGCCGCCGGGTCGATCTCGGCGAGCAGCATGGTCTCGCCGCCGGCCGCGGTGGCCAGCAGCTCGCCCATGGGCGAGACGACGCGGCTGTCGCCGGCATAGGTCAGCGCGCCGCCCTCGCCCACCCGGTTGACCCCCACCACGTAGGCTTGGTTCTCGATCGCGCGGGCGGCGAGCAGCGCCGTCCAGTGGTGGCGGCGGGTGTCGGGCCAGTTGGCCACCACCAGATAGGCGTCGACCCCGGGCGCCAGGGCCCAGAACTCGTCGGCAAAGCGCAGGTCGTAGCAGACGAAGAGGCCGCAGCGCACGCCCTCAATCTCGACTGTGGCGTGCTCGCTGCCGGCGAGGTAGCTCTGGTGCTCGCCGGCGTAGGTGAAGGGATGGATCTTGCGGTAGCGGGCGATCTCTCCGCCGGGGCCGGCCACCACCAGCGTGTTGTAGGGCCGTGCCGCGCCCGGCGGCTGCTCGGGGAGCGACCCGGCGACCCACAGGCCGTGCTTCTCCGCCTGGCGCCGCAGGAAGAGCGTGCTCGGCCCCTCGGGCGCCTCGGCCACGCGCTCGGCGTGCATGGTGAAGCCGCAGGCGAACATCTCCGGCAGCACGGCGAGCCGGGCGCCGGCCGCCGCGGCGTCGGCGAGCCACGGCTCGAGGCGCCGGAAGTTGCCTGCCGGGTCCTCCCACAGAATGTCGGTCTGGAGAGCGGCGACGCGCATGGGCGGCTAGCGTAGCGCAGACGCGATTCCGGTAGGGGCGACCCTCGTGGTCGTCCGCCCCCGAGGGCAGCCACGAGGGCTGCCCCTACAAGCGCTCTTTCAACTTCCTCAGCCGCCGGATCGCCTCGTCGAGCACCGCGTCGTCCTTGCAGAAGGCGAAGCGCGCGAGATGCATGCCGTGCTCGGGGTGGATGTAGAACGAGCGCGGCGGCACGGCGGCGACGCCGTAGCGCTCGGGCAGCATGGTGCAGAACTCCAGGTCGTCGTCGAAGCCCAGGGGGCGGATGTCGGCGAGCACGAAGTAGGTGCCCTGCGGCGGCTCGATGCCGAAGCCCGCCTCGGCCAGGCCGTCGCACAGGCGGTCGCGCCGCGCCCGGTAGTGGGCGAGCGAGCCCTGGAAGTAGCCGTCGTCCGCCGCCAGCGCCACCGCCATCGCGTGCTGGAAGGGGGTCGCCGTGGAGAAGGTGATGAACTGGTGGGCGGTGCGCAGGGCGGCGCTGATGTCGGGCGGCGCGCAGCTATAGCCGACCTTCCAGCCCGTCAGGCTGAAGGTCTTGCCGGTCGAGGAGATGGTCACCGTGCGCTCGCGCATACCCGGCATGGCGGCGAGCGGCAGGTGCTCGCCGGTGTAGACCAGGTGCTCGTAGACCTCGTCGGTGACCGCCACCAGGTCGTGGCGCCGGCAGACCTGGGCCACGTGCTCGAGCTCGGCGCGCGAGAAGACCTTGCCCGTCGGGTTGTGCGGGGTGTTGACGACGATCATGCGTGTGCGCTCGGAAACGGCCGCCTCGAGCACCCGCGGGTCGTAGCCGAACTGCCCGTCGTAGCCGAACTGGGGGTCGCGGGCGCTCGCCGAAGTCAACGGCACGGCCTTGATCGTGGCGCCCGCCATCTGCGCGCTGGCGAAGTAGGAGTCGTAGAACGGCTCGAAGAGGATCACCTCGTCGCCGGGCTCGACCAGCGTCTGGAAGGCGGCGAAGATCCCCTCGGTGGCGCCGGAGTAGACCGTGATCTCGTCCTCGGGGTCGTAGTCGAGGCCGTAGAAGCGCCGCTCGTGGCCGGCCACGGCGTGCGCCAGGTCGAGCAGGCCGGAGGTGCGGCAGTACTGGTTCTTGCCCTCGCGGATAGCCGCGATGGCCGCCTCCTTGATGAACTCCGGGCCGTCGAAGCTGGGCGTGCCCTGCCCCAGGTTGACGGCGCCGTGGCGGGCGGCCAAGAGGTTGATCTCGGTGAAGACCGAGGTGCCGAGGCCGCGAACGCGCGACGCTTCCCGAGTCGCTGGAGCGAGGACCTCGGCGAGGCTCACGGGTAGTCTTCCAGTTCCCGGTAGGAGAGGCCGCAAGGATAGAACAGGTTGAACACCGGCTGCTCGATGGTCTCGGCGAAGCGCAGCAGGGTGGGCCCCACGGTCTCGAGCGGCGACTTGCCGGCCTCGACCGCGGCGTACTCCTCGGCCGAGAGGCCCATCGCCGCCGCCATCTCCTCGGGGGTACGGTGGCGGGGGAGGCCGTCCTGGACCTCCTGGCGCTTCTTGTACTCGGCGAGCCCGAGCTTGAGCATGACGGCGGCCTCCTCGGCGCGGGCCGTCTGCTCGAGCCGCTTCTTCTTGAGCTGGGGGCCGGTCTCCCCGGGCCGGCAGTCGGCGGACTTGCCGCTCTCGGCCAGCAGGCGCGAGGTGGGGACGCCGAGCTGGATGGCGGCCTGGGCCAGCTTGTACCCCCACTCCTCGGCCGGCGAAGTACCAGCCTCGAGCTCGATGTATTCCTGCTCGGAGAGGCCGAGCTTCTCGGCCATCTCGGCCGGCGGGATCGTGGCGTGGCGGGACAGCCCCCGCCCTTCGCGTTCTTTCCTCAGCACGTCACCAAGCCTCATCGTTCCACTCCTTTGGATAGCTTGAGTCGCCGGTCCACGCACCCCTCCCCCGGCGTTCCGCCTATAGAGTGCCGGCCCCGCGGCGGGCGTGACAGCCCGCATCGCCTGGTTACCTTGCCTGGTACTGGTGCAGTTTGAAATCCAATGCCGCCGGGCGGGCGGCAGTGGCTACGCTGGCCGTTCCATAAACCAGCGGGCCGACCGACAGCTAAGCCCTGCCGGCCGACCCTAGCCACCCATGGAGGGTTAGCCCCATGAGCAGCCAGCCGGATTCTACGCCCCCGCCAGCCACCGCCGTTTCGAGCACCTTCCGCCGCACGTTCACTTGGCGATTCCACAACCCCTCCCACGTAGACGCCTTGGAGCGCGTCGGAGAGATCCTGTGGGAGTTCCTGAACGAGACACACCAGTTCGGGCCGCCGGAGGTCGAGGGCGTGCCCCTCACCGTCTCCGAGCTGCGGGCCGTCTGCGGGGAACTGCTGGCCGCTGCTGGCTACCTGGACGACATCGGCAATCAGTTCGGCTCCGCCCTGACGCCGGCAGAGGCGCGGCTGGAGCGGCGCGCCGTCACCTGGGCCAAGCGGGTGCGCAAGGTCATGGCTTCGATCGAAGAGGCGGTCGCCGAGTGAGCCCCGCGGACACGCCCCTGATGGCTCTTGAGCTGAGGGCCGCCGCGACCAAGCTGCGGACCCTCGGCGCCTACCTCACCGACCTGGCGGCCGAGCACGGCTTCTGCAAGCTCGAGCCTGTCGAGGTCGAGCTGGCGGGCAGGGCGGCGGCGTGGGCGGGCGAGGTGTACGGGATCGCTGAGAAGATCAGCGGAGCGATCGCCGAGTGATGCGCGTCCGTGCAGCAGACTTCCACGCCAGAGGAACCCACAACGAAGCCGCGCGCTGGGCCTATTGGGCACGGCGTGCGGGCTTCCCCTCGGTCGGTGCGTGGCTGGAGTACCTGGCCAACCGAGAGGTCGTAGAGCGCGAACGAGAGGGCGGCTACCGGCCGCCAGCAGATCCCGCCTAGACTCACGGGGCGGGCTTGCGCCGCCCCACTTTCCGCGCTACGGTAGGGCCATGCAAGACCGCTCAAGAACACCCAAGCGACCCCGCGACCTAAATCAGCTTGCCGCTCGCCTGGTGGCCGAGTCTACCGGGCAGGTGCCGCCAGCTGAGCCCGTCGACCCGATCAAGGCGGCTGCCGCGACCCTCGGCAGGCGCGGCGGGTTGAAGGGTGGCAAGGCGAGGGCGGCGGCCCTGAGCGCTGAAGACCGCTCCAGAATCGCCCGCCAAGCGGCCGCAACGAGGTGGAAGAAGCCCGTGTAGCTTCCGAGGGTCGCCATGGTAAACTACCCAAGTGCAACCAGTCAACTCCAATGGAATCAATCTTTTAGGGGTTGGCCTCTACTCTGTCCCCCAAGCATCTAGATTCGCGAGTCTCAATCAGAAAGAGGCCGTTTCCCCGCAGGCTATCCATCGCTGGCTTTGGGGCAGGCACGGCCGATCTGTTTCCGAGCCGCTGTGGACTCCGCGACTGCCCCTGTTGAACGGCGGAAAATTCCTCTCCTTTCAGGACCTCGTCGAGATTCTCTTCGTAGCCGAGTTCCGCCGCCGAGGCATCAGCATGCAGGCAATCCGCAGGATCATCGGGAAGGCGACCGATCTGCTGGAGCGTCCCTATCCACTATCGCGTGTCAAGTTCAAGAGCTTCGGCAGCAGGATTGTCGCCGAGGCTCTTGACGAGGCAGAGATGCCGCTCGCCTTCGAGTTAGATAGCGGGCAGTTCTTGCTTGAACCATTTCTAGAACGCTTGGTAGGATGCTTGGACTATTCCGACATCGAAACCGCGTGCCGATGGTGGCCGCTGGGGAAGGATGTCGAGGTGATCCTTGATCCGCATCGGCGATTCGGTGAACCTGTCATCACAGAGTCGACTATACCCACGGCGGCACTAGCCGGAGCTTTCAAGGCCGAAGGATCGATCAAGGCAGTAGCCCATTGGTACGGTATTTCGGAGAAGAGCGTCGGTGACGCCTTGAAATACGAAGACCGCTTGCGGGCTGCGTGAGATTCTTCGTCGACAACAACCTCTCTTACAGGATCGCCCATGCCATCGGAACTTTGCAGGAGTCCGAGGGTCATGAGGTGGTCGCACTGCGCGACAAGTTCGACGAAAACGCTGAGGATGAGGCTTGGTTGCCACTGCTGCGAGCTGATGGCGACTGGGTCGTGATCACCTCGGATCTTGGCAAGCGAAGCGGTAATCGCCAAGTCTGGCTCAACTCTGGCCTCACGGTTTTCTTCCTGACCCCCGCCTGGACTCAAGGGGGCTTCAAGAACATAGACATAGCTCAAAGACTCATGAAGTATTGGGGCGAGATCGCCTCCACCGCAGAGAAATGCCATCGCGGTTCCTGTTTCGACCTTGGAATTCACGGCACTATCAACAAAGCCCGCCGCAGGTAGCGCCACCAGCCGCAGTCGAGAGAGGAGAAGAAAACCGAGAGAAAATCGTTGACTATGCTAGAGCGGTCAAGTATAGTAGTCAGTATGGCAAACGTCCTCAGCAGTGAGAAGCGCGCCGCCGTAGTCCGTGCCCTGGTGGAGGGCTGCTCGATCAACTCCACCTGCCGCATGGTCGGCGTGAGCAAGAACACCGTGCTCAAACTCCTGGTGGAACTTGGCGACGCCTGCGCCGCCTACCAGGACGAGGCGCTCCGGGATCTGCCCTGCAAGCGCCTTCAGGTGGACGAACTCTGGTGCTTCGTGTACTCCAAGCAGAAGAACGTCCCCGGCTCCAAGCGCGGCGAGTTCGGCTACGGCGACGTGTGGACCTTCTCGGCGATCTGTGACGACACCAAGCTAGTGCCCTGCTTCCTCGTGGGCTCGCGGGATGCCGGCTGCGCTACGGAGTTTATGCAGGATCTGAGCGGGCGGCTGGCCAGCCGTGTGCAGCTCACTACGGACGGCCACCGGATGTACATCTCGGCGGTCGAGGACGCCTTCAGCGGGAGCATCGACTACGCCATGCTCCAGAAGCACTACGGCGCCGCCCCGGACGGCCCTGAGGTGCGCTACAGCCCCGCGGAGTGCATCGGTTGCACGGTGGACCTGGTGACAGGCGCCCCGGAGCCCGAACACGTTTCTACGAGCTACGTCGAGCGCCAGAACCTCACCGTGCGCATGGGCATGCGCCGCTACACCAGGCTCACCAACGCCTTCTCGAAGAAGGTCGAGAACCTGATGGCGGCCGTGAGCCTCCACTACCTCTACTACAACTTCTGCCGCCCTCACGAGTCGCTCCGGAAGAAGGGAAACAACCGGGTGACGCCGGCGATGGCGGCCGGGATCGCGGAGCGACCGATGACGGTCGAGGAAGTCATCGCCCTGCTACCCGCGCCGGTGGCGCAGAAGCGCGGGCCGTACCGGCCGCGCATTTCAAACTGAACCTCTACCCCTTGCCTGGCTGCATTGCCTGGGTGGGGGCGCCGCGATACCATCGCTCCTCTTTCGAGGAGCTCATGAGCGGCCCCGATTTCGCCTTCACCCCCGAGCAGCGTGCCATCCAGGAGCTGGCGCGGGATTTCGCCGAGCGCGAGATCGACCCCATCGTCGAGGAGATCGACGAGTCGCAGAAGTACCCCCGCGAGGTGATGCAGAAGGCGGGGGAACTGGGGTTTCTGGGGGTGATCTTTCCGGAGGAGCTGGGAGGCGCCGGCCTGGGCTACGTCGAGTACGTGCTGGTGGTGACCGAGCTCTCCAAGGTCGACCCCTCGGTGGGGATCAGCGTCGCGGCCCACAACTCGCTCGCCGGCAACCACATCTTCAAGTTTGGCAGCCCCGAGCAGCGGCGGCGCTGGCTGACGCCCCTGGCGCGCGGCGAGAAGATCGGCGCCTGGGCTCTGACCGAGGCGGGCTCGGGCTCGGACGCCGCCGCCGCCCGCACCAGCGCCCGGCGGGTCGAAGGCGGCTGGGTGCTCAACGGCTCGAAGGCCTTCTGCACCCACGGCTCGGTGGGCGATACCTACGTAGTGATGGCGGTCACCGACCCGAGCGGCAGGAAGGGCCACAACCTCTCCGCCTTCGTCATCGAGCGCGGCACCCCCGGCCTGCGCGCCGGCAAGAAGGAGAACAAGCTCGGCATCCGCGCCTCGGACACCGCCGAGGTGGTGCTCGAGGACTGCTTCGTGCCGCGCGAGAACCTGCTCGGCGGGGAAGGCGAGGGCTTCAAGCAGGCCCTGCAGGTGCTCGACGGCGGCCGCATCTCGATCGCCGCCCTGGGGCTCGGCACGGCGATCGGCGCCTTCGAGACCGCCGTCCACTACGCCCGCGAGCGCGAGCAGTTCGGGCAGCCCATCGCCCGCTTCCAGGCGGTGGCCTTCATGCTCGCCGAGATGGCCACCCGCATCGCCGCCGCCGAGGCTCTGACGCTGGCCGCCGCGCACGAGATGGACAAGACCGGCCACGTCACGCTCAAGGCCTCCGAGGCCAAGCTGATGACCGGCGAGGCGGCCGTTGTCTGCGCCGAGCGCGGGGTGCAGATCCACGGCGGCTACGGCTTCATCAAGGACTACCGGGCCGAGAAGTACTACCGCGACTCCAAGATCTGCACCATCGGTGAGGGCACGAGCGAGATCCAGCGGCTGGTGATCGCCCGCCAGCTCCTCAAGGACTGCTGATGGCGGGCGGCGCCTCGCCGGTCGCCGAGGCCGGGCCCCAAACCGGGACCGGGCCGGAGGCGGAGCGCCTCGAGGCGATGCGCCTCGAAGCGATCTTGGCCGGCCTGGCCGAGCGCCGGCCGCGGGCCCTCGGCCGCGCCGTGTCGCTGGTCGAGGACGGCGGCCCGCAGCGCTCGGAGCTGATCCGCCGGGTCTACGGGCGCACCGGCCGCGCCCGCGTGGTGGGGATCACCGGCCCGCCGGGCGCCGGCAAGAGCACGCTGGTGGACCGCGTCGCCCGCCACTGCCGCGAGCGCGGCGAGACGGTGGGCATCCTGGCGGTCGACCCCACCAGCCCGTTCTCGGGCGGCGCGGTGCTCGGCGACCGCATCCGCATGCAGTCCCTCTACACCGATCCCGGGGTGTTCATCCGCTCGCTCGCCACCCGCGGCGCCATGGGCGGCCTCTCCCGCGCCACCCACGACGCCGTCAACCTGCTCGACGCCGCGGGCTTCGACTGGGTGCTGGTAGAGACCGTGGGCGTGGGCCAGGACGAGGTGGACGTGGTCAAGAGCGTGGACACGGTGGTGGTGGTCACCGTGCCGGGCCTGGGCGACGACATCCAGGCGATCAAGGCCGGCATCATGGAGATCGCCGACGTCTTCGTGGTCAACAAGGCCGACCGCGAGGGTGTCGAGCGCACCGCCCGCGACCTCGAGGTGATGCTCTCGCTCGGCGAGGAGCGCGGCTGGCGGCCGCCGATCGTCAGGACCATGGCGGTGCGCGGCGAGGGCGTCGCCGCCCTGGTCGCCGAGATCGAGCGCCACCGCGCCTGGCTGGCGGAGAGCGGCGAGCTCGAGGCGCG
>JBIOXV010000131.1:0-3538 GCA_044869805.1 Thermoanaerobaculia bacterium
AGGCAGCGCAGGCGCGCGAGGCGCGCTCGAGCGCGGCGTAGCTGAAGCGCTCCTCGCCGGCCACCAGGGCGATGGCGTCGGGCACGCGCTCGGCCTGGCGCTCGAAGCCCGCGTGCAGGCAGCCGCGATCCGCGAGATCGCGGGCAAGGCCCTCCTCCGCCTCGTTGGCCTCGACCAGGAGCTGCTGGCGCTCGGCGGCCGAGGCGAGCGCGATCGCCGAGAGCGGCGCCTCGGGCGCGGCCACCGCGGCTGCGAGCAGGCGCTGCCAATGCCCCAGCCAGCGCTCGGCGGTGGTCGCATCGAAGAGGTCGGCGTCGTACTCCAGCCAGACGGCGAGGCCGGAGGCGCGCTCCTCGAGGGCCAGGGTGAGGTCGAACTTCGCTGTGCCGGTGCCCACCTCGAAGCGCCGCCACTCGAGTCCGCCGGGCCCGCGTTTCTCATCGCGGTTCGTCGCCAGAGGCTTCGGACCCGGCCGCGCACCAGAACCGTGATGAGACAGGCGGGCTCGCGCCAGCGCCTCTTCTTCGCCGCTCTGCAGCACGAGCATGGCCTGGAAGAGCGGTGTGCTGCCGAGGTCGCGCTCCGGCGCCACCGCCTCGACCACGCGCTCGAAGGGAACCTCCTGGCGCTCGAACGCCGCGAGCGCCACGTCGCGCGCGCTCTCCACCAGCTCGCCGAAGCGCGCCCCGGGCCCGACCCCCAGGCGCAGGACGAGCGTGTTGACCAGGAAGCCGACCAGGCCCTCGAGCTCGAGCCGCGTGCGGCCCCCGACCGGCGTGCCCACGTTGACCTCGCGCTGCCCGGCCCGGCGCGCGAGCAGCGCGGCGAAGGCCGCGAGGTAGACGGCGAAGGGTGTCGCGCCGTGGCGCCGGGCGAGCGCCGCCACCTCGACCAGCGGTGCCGCGGCCCACACCATCGCGCGGTGGCCGCCTCGCCGGCGCCGGGCCGCCGTGCGCGGCCGATCGGTGGGGAGGTCGAGGGCCGGCGAGCCGGTGAGCGCCTGTCGCCAGTCCTCGAGCTGCGTGGCGAGCGTTCCCTGCCCGCGGATCGCCGCGGCGAGGCGGCGGCGCTGCCAGCGCGCGTAGTCGCCGTACTGCACCGGAAGCTCTGGCAGGTCCACGGCGCGGCCCGCCACGCGCGCGTCGTAGAGCGCCGCCAGCTCGCGCACCAGGATGCCGCGCGACCAGCCGTCGGAGACCGCGTGATGGAGCGTCAGGAGCAAGAGGTGATCGCCCGCCGCCAGACGGAGCAGCCCGGCGCGCCACAGCGGCGGGCGCGCGAGGTCGAAGGGCCGCGCCGCCTCGCGCTCGGCCAGCCGGCGGGCTAGCCCGCCTTTCTCACCGCGATTCTGCTGCGAGGAAGGATGTGCCTGGGCCTGCTGCGTTATCCGGTCCCGAGGCTCCTCGACGTACTGCGAGTACGCCTCCGTCGCCGCGGGACCGGATGCCTTGCATCCCCAGGCACCTGCAGCCTCTCGCGACGAACCGCGGTGAGACAGGCGGGCCATGGCCTCACGCTCGGCCTCGGCGTGCCCGGCGGAGACCCCCGCCAAGTCCACGACGGGTAGCCGCGCGGGGAGCGCCGCGGCGATCTCCTGCACCGGCTCGCCGCCCGCCTCGCGGAACGAGGCGCGCAGCACCTGGTGGCGGTCGACCACCGTGGCGAGGGCGGCGGTAAGCGCGGCGATGTCGAGCGGCCCCGCGAGCCGCGCGTGGTAGGGCAGGTTGTAGGCCGCGTCGCCGGGGTCGAGCTGGTGCAGGAACCAGAGGCGCTCCTGCGCGAAGGAGAGAGGCGCGACGGAGAGAGCCGGGGCGAGGAGCACCTGATCCTCGTCCGGAGCCTGTGCCGCCTCGACCACTGCCGCGAGCCCCGCCACGGTCGGCCGCTCGAAGACCGTGCGCAGCGGCAGCTCGATGCCGAAGGCGGCGCGCACCCGCGAGGCGAGGCGCGTGGCGAGGAGCGAGTGGCCGCCGAGCGCGAAGAAGTCGTCCTCGACGCCGATGCCGCCGCTCGTGTTCCCGCCCGCCAGCAGCTCGACGAAAATCGCGGCCAGTGCCGCTTCGACGGGCGTGCGCGGCGCAACGAAGGCGCGAGCGCCGCCGCCCGGCGCTCGCCACGCGGGCGCCGGCAGGGCGCGGCGGTCCACCTTGCCGTTGGGGTTGAGCGGCAGCGCGGGCAGCAGCACGAGAACCGACGGCACCATGTAGGCCGGCAGCCGCTCGGCGAGCGCCTGGCGGAGATCGTCGGCGGTGGGCGTGCCCCTCACACCAGCCCTCTCCCCGCTCCCGCGGGGCGAGGTGGCCGGAGGGGAGAGGGCTACGTAGGCCGCGAGCGCGTCGCCGCCCGGCGCGTCCTCGCGTAAGGTGACGGCGGCGGCGCGCACCCCGGGCAGGGCGGCGAGCGCGGCCTCGATTTCCGCCAGCTCGATGCGGAAGCCGCGCAGCTTGACCTGGAAGTCGACGCGCCCCAGGAACTCGATCTCGCCGCCGGCCAGACGCCGCACGCGATCGCCCGAGCGATAGAGCCGCGCGCCGAATCCCGCGTCCGAGTCGTGGGCGAAGGGGTCGGGCAGGAAGCGCTCGGCGGTGGCCGCCGGCCGCCCGAGGTAGCCGCGTGCCACCGAGGCGCCGGCGATCAGCAACTCGCCCGGCGTGCCGAGCCCCACCGGCCGCAGCGCGCGGTCCACCACGTGTGCCTGCACGTTGGCGAGCGGCCGGCCCAGCGGCACGAGGCCCGGGGGGTACGCGCTCGCAGGTCGGAACCGCCCGGCGAGCACGCCGACCGTGGTCTCGGTGGGGCCGTAGTGGTTGAACACCGCGCAGCCCGGCGCGAGGCGCGCCACCTCGCCGGCGAAGGAGCGCTCCAGCGCCTCGCCGCCCATCACCAGCAGGCGGCGCGGCAGCAGGCGGCCGGCGTCCGCTCCCGCCAGCAGGGCCGCGAGGTGCGAGGGCACGATCTTCAGCACGTCGACCGGATGGCGCGAGAACAATTCGGCCAGCGCCTCGCCGTCCGCCAGCCGCTCCTCGCTCACCACCTGCAGGCAGCCGCCCAGCGCGAGGGCCGAGAAGAGCACGGTGTGGCCGAGGTCGGCCGCGAAGGTGGAGACGGTGGCGAAGGCCATCCCCCGCGCGTCTTCCGGCAGGCCCAGGCGCTCGGCGGCGCCGGCCACGTAGCTCGCGAGCTGCCGGTGCTCGACGGCGACGCCCTTGGGCACGCCGGTCGAGCCCGAGGTGAAGAGCACGTAGGCCAGGTTCTCGGGCGCCGGTGCGGCAAGCTCCGCCGCCGAGCCTCCTGGAGCTGCGGCCCTCCGCGCCGCCTCGAACGCCCACTCCTCCTCCAGGTAGAGCGTGCGCTCGCCGAGCCCCTTCGCCCCGCCCGCCGCGGCGGCCTCCTCCAGGGCGGCGAGCGTCGAGGCCAGCCGCCGGCTGGTGACCAGCACCGGGTCGCCGCTCTCTCCGAGCAGGGCCGCGAGGCGCAGGGCCGGCAGGCCGGGGTCGAGCGGCAGGTAGGCGCCGCCGGCCTTCCAGGCGGCGAGCAC
>JBIOXV010000132.1:0-2923 GCA_044869805.1 Thermoanaerobaculia bacterium
CCGGCAGCCGCGAGGCGAGGTGCTGGCGCAGGGCCTCGGGGGTGAGGGGCTCAGCCGCGTCCCCGTCCCCGCCCACCACGTACGCCACCAGGCCAGTCCCGCCCGGCAGGTCGTGGCGCAGCACCACCGCGGCCTCGCGCACGTCGGCGTGCTCGGCGAGGCGGGCCTCGATCTCGCCGAGCTCGATGCGGAAGCCGCGCAGCTTCACCTGGAAGTCGATACGGCCGAGGAAGTCCAGACGGCCGTCCGGCAGCCAGCGCGCCAGGTCGCCGGTGGCGTAGAGCCGCGCACCCGGCGCGCCGGCGAAGGGGTGCGGCACGAAGCGCTCGGCGGTCAGGCCCGGGCGCCCGAGGTAGCCGCGCGCCAGGCCGGCGCCGCCCAGGAAGAGCTGGCCCGGCACCCCGGCCGGCGTGGAGCGGCCGCCGCTCGCCAGCACCCAGGCGTCGCTCCCGGGGAGCGAACGGCCGATGGTCACCCGCGCCTCGCCGGGCTCGATCCGTGCGCCGGTCGAGTAGGTGGTGTCCTCGGACGGGCCGTAGAGGTTGAGCAGGCGCCGCACCTGCGGATGGCGGTGCACCTGCGCCGCGAGCACGGGGCGCAGCGCCTCGCCTGCCAGGCACACGGTGGCGACGCCCGGCGGCAGCTCGCTCTCCGCCAGGCTGGCGATGGCGGAGGGCACGGTGTTGAGCAGGGTGATGGCGGCGGCCTCGGGGAGGCGCGGCACGGCGAGCGCGTCGGGCGCCAGGATCACGCGCCCGCCGAGGCTCAAGGGGGCGAAGAGCTCGAACACCGAGAGGTCGAAGTTGATGGAGGTGGCGGCGGCCATGCCCGCCAGCTCGGCGGGCGCGAAGGCGCCGGCGGCCCAGGCGATGCGCGCCACGGCGGAGCGATGGGTGAGCGCGACCCCTTTGGGGCGGCCGGTGGAGCCGGAGGTGTAGATCAAGTAGGCGAGGTGGTCGGCGGAAACGGAGGGTCCCTCCTCCGGCGGCTGTGGCTGGCGGGTCCTGTCGCCGCTCCACCCCGCGGCGGTCCTCGCTGGCGCTGCAGTCCTCGCGGGGTCCCCGAGCGGCGCCACCCGCCATGCGAGGTCGCCTGGAGGCACGGGGGCACTAGGGAGCGCGTCTCCGCCGCCACCTCGCGAGGGGGAGAGAAGGCGGAGCCCGGAGGACTGAGGAAGCTTCGTGCGATGGTGGTCCTCTACGACGACCGCCGAGACGCCCGAGTCTTCGACGAGGAAGGCGAGGCGGTCGGAGGGGTAGGCCGGGTCGAGGGGGACGTAGGCGGCGCCGGACTGGAGGACGGCGAGGAGCGAGGCGACGAGCTCGGGGCGGCGGTCGAGCATCACGCCGACCCGGGCCTCGGGAGGCAGGCCGAGGCTGCGCAGGCGGCGCGACAGATCCGCGGCGCGGGCTGCGAGGTAGGCGTAGCTCCACTGCTCGCCGGAGCCGACGAGGGCGATGCGCTCGGGCACCGCGGCGGCCTGCTGCGCGAAGGGTTGGTGGAGCAGAGTGTCGGGGCCGAGAGCCGGCTGCGTGCCCGTGTCGTCACCGGCTCCGGGCAGGAGATCGCCCTCGCTCCACTCGGCGAGGAGCTGCTGGCGCTCGGCCGGTGAGATCCAGGAGAGGGAGTCCAGCCGTGCGCCGGGCTCGTCGGCCGCGGCCTCGAGCAGGCTCCGCCAATGGCCCCAGAGCCGCGCCACGGTCGCGGCATCGAAGAGATCAGCGCTGCGCTCGATCCAGCCGCGCACGCGGCCGTCCTCCTCGAGCAAGCTCCACAGCAGGTCGAGCTTGGCGGCACCGTTCGAAAGTTCCAGCCGCTCGCAGGCGAGACCGGGAAGCTCCCAGCGGCTCGCGGTCTGGAGCGCGAACATCGCCTGCACCAGCGGGTTGCGCGACAGGTCGCGCTCGGGCGAGAGGGCTTCGACCAGGTGCTCGAAGGCGAGGCCCTGGCCGCCGTAGGCGCCGAGCGCTTCCTCGCGCACGCGGGCGAGCAGCGTCTCGAAGCTCTCCTCGTCGCGCACCTCGGCGCGCAGCACCAGGGTGTTGACGAAGAAGCCGATCAGTCCCTCGGTCTCGGCGCGGTCGCGGTTGGCGATCGGCGTGCCGAGGAGGAATCGTCCCTTGCCGGCGTGGCGGGCGAGCACGGCCTCGAAGCCGGCGAGGAGCACCATGAAGAGCGTGGCGCCCTGGGCACGGGCCTGGCGGCGGAGCTTGGCGACCAGGTCCTCCGGCAGGGTAAAGCCGGTCTGCTCGCCGCGGTGGGTGCCGGCGAGGGGCCGCGGCCGGTCCGCCGGCAGCTCGAGGACCGCGGGCCAGCCAGAGAGGCGGTCCTTCCAGGTGGCGAGCAGGGCCGCGTGATGCTCGCCGTGGCCGAGCCGCCGCTGCCAGGCCGCGAAGTCGGCGTACTGAATGGGTAGCTCGGGGAGCGCGGTGCCAGGGCCTTGTGCGGTGGCACCAGGGCCAAGCGCTCCAAGGGCGACGCCTGGCGTGGCAACCGTCTCGGCACCGGCCGCTCCTGGGGTTGCTCTGGCTGGGCGTGGGACCGCCCCGGTGTCGAGCCCCGGTGCGGCTCGGTCGTGGCCGCCGCGCGCCTCCGCGGCGTAGAGCTGTGCCACCTCGCGCAGCAGAACCTCGACCGACCAGCCGTCGCTCGCGATGTGGTGCATGGCGACGACGAGCAGGTGCTCACCGTCGCCGAGCCGCACCAGGCGCACCCGCAGCAGCGGCCCTTGGCCGAGGTCGAAGGGAATGCGTGCCTCGCGCTCGGCCAGGCAGCGGGCGAGAACGCGGCCGGCATCTCCGCCCGCGCGCAGTGCGGTGAGGTCGATCACGGCGAGGCCCGGCCCACGCTCGGTCAGCACCTGCACGGGCGATCCGGCCTGCTCGCGGAACACCGTGCGCAGGGCCTCGTGGCGCTCGGCCAC
>JBIOXV010000133.1:0-36210 GCA_044869805.1 Thermoanaerobaculia bacterium
CCGTCGTGCGGGCCGATCACGTCCTGGGCGTTGCCGTCGAGAGCCCAGCGCGCCACCAGGCCCGGCGTCGCCCCGAGGGTCGCGTTGATCGAGCTGCGGATCTGCGCCTGGCTGCGTACCACGTTCCAGAAGCGCACCTCGTCGATCGAGCCATTGGGTGTGAACTGCCAGGAAACATCGCTGCCGATGCGTACTTCGTCAAGGCTGGTCGTCAGTGGGCCGTTGACCGGCTGGTCGAACACGAGCTCACCGTTGATGTAGTGCCGCTGGCGGACCTCGTCGTGGCTGACGGCGATATGGGTCCATTGGTTGTTCGGGATCACGCCGCCGTCCTCGGACGAACCGCTGCCGCTGAAGTAGGCACGGAGGGAGTTTCCGCAGCGGCCCACCCACCAGGCCTGCGTGAAGTCTTTGCCGATGATGCTCCGACAGTCCCCGGAGCTGGAAGGCGGTCCGAAGTTCACCCATGCTTCGATCGTGATCTCGCTCGTCGGGTTGAGAGCCACGCTGTGCGGCACGCGGATGTAGCCGTGCTGGGCGGGGCCGCTGAGCGTGTACCAGGCGCCGAAGGGCTGCGCCTCGGCGGCGGTGGGGGCGAGCAGCGCCAGGCCCAGGAGGGCAAGCGCGACGGCCGCCGCCGAGGTTGCGCCTTTGGCCCTAGTCGGGCGCCACCCGGCGCCTTGCGGGGTTGAGATTCGAGTCATGACCACCCTCCTCTTCAGTCGTGCTTCAGCGTTATGGCGATAGGCTCATGCTACAGGAACAGGGACGCTCCCGGGTAGGTCGAGCCTCCGTCCTTCTCTTGGGCGACGCGGAGCGAAAAACGCTACCATCGCCCTCCCATTGCCAGCGGAGCCCGGTTCGGATGAGCGACATCGAACGCGAGACCCTCGACATCGACGTGCTCTTCGTGGGTGCCGGGCCCGCGGGGCTGGCCGGCGCCTATCACCTGGCGCGGCGGGTCCGCGACCACAACCGGGGCCTGCCCGAGGGTGCCTCGCCGATCGAGGCCTCGATTGCCGTGCTGGAAAAGGGCAAGGAGGTCGGGAGCCACCTCCTCTCCGGGGCGGTGGTCGATCCGCGGGGCTTGCAGGAGCTCTTCCCCGAGGACTGGCGCGAGGCCCCGTTCGAGGCCGAGGTCTCCAAGGAGAAGCTGCTGTGGCTGACCGGCAAGCGCGCGGTGTCGCTGCCGATCCCGCCGCCGATGGTCAACAAGGGCAAGTTCGTCGCCTCGCTGGGCAGGATCTGCAAGTGGATGGCGGGCAAAGTCGAGGCCCTGGACGTGAACATCTTCACCGAGTTCCCGGCCGTCGAAGCACTGCTCGAGGGCGGGCGGGTCGCGGGAGTGCGCACCGGCGACCGCGGGGTCGGCCACGACGGCCGGCGAAAAGCGAACTTCGAGCCGGGCATCGACATCAAGACGCGCTGCACGGTGCTCACCGAGGGCTGCCGCGGCACGCTCGCCAAGCAGCTCGAGGCCCGCCTCGGCCTCACCGCGGGCCGCAACCCGCAGGTCTACGCCATCGGCGTCAAGGAGATCTGGGAGGTGCCGCCGGGCCGAGTCGAGCCCGGCCTGGTGATCCACACCATGGGCTTCCCGCTCGGCCTCGACTACTTCGGCGGCGGCTTCGTCTACGGCATGAAGGGCGACCAGGTGATCGTCGGCATGGTGGTCGGCCTCGACTACGAGAACCCCTGGCTCGACCCGCACGCCGAGCTCCAGCGCTTCAAGACCCATCCCGCGATCCGCGCGCTGCTCGCGGGCGGCACGATGGTCAACTACGGCGCCAAGGCGATCCCCGAGGGCGGCTGGTGGGCCATGCCCAAGCTGTCCGGCGACGGCTTCCTGCTGGCCGGCGACACGGGCGGATTCCTGAACGGCCAGCGCCTCAAGGGCATCCACCTGGCGATCAAGTCCGGGATGCTGGCCGCGGAGACGATCTTCGAGGGCCTGACTCTCGGCCGGCTCGACGCCGACGCGCTGGGCCGCTTCGACGCCAAAGTGCGAGGGAGCTGGATCTACGACGAGCTGTGGCCGGTGCGCAACTTCCACCAGGCCTTCGAGCACGGCGTGCCGGCCGGGCTCTTTCAGGCGGGGATCGGCCTGGTGACCGGGGGCCGCGGCTGGGGGTTCAAGAAGCGGCTGGGCAACGCGCCGGGGCACGCGCGGCTGGTGCAGCTCGACACGCCGGCAGGCCGCCGCCTGGAGCCGCGACCGCCGGTTCCCATCGACCGCACGCTGACTTTCGACAAGCTCTCCGATGTGTACAACTCGGGCACTGCGCACGAGGAGGACCAGCCGGTGCACCTGCTGGTGGCGGACACCGGGATCTGCGTCACGCGCTGCGCGGCGGAGTTCGCCAACCCCTGCCAGCGCTTCTGCCCGGCGAACGTCTACGAGATGGTCGAGGATGCCGCGGCGCCGGAGGGCCGGCGCCTGCAGATCAACGCCAGCAACTGCGTGCACTGCAAGACCTGCGACATCATGGACCCCTACGAGATCATCACTTGGGTGCCGCCGGAGGGCGGCGGCGGCCCGGCCTACGGGAAGATGTAAAGGGTCCCTCGTCCGACTGTCTCCCTGTAGGGGCAGGCCTTGTGCCTGCCTTCCGGACGGGCGGCCACAAGGGCCGCCCCTACGGGTCCTCTCGCCCCGCTCGCGGGGAGAGGGTTAGCGTGAGGGGTGCCGCTTACCCCTTCGGCGCGATCGTGCAGTCGCCACTGCCGGTCTCGACCACGATACGGGTCTGCCGGTCGCCGCGCTCGGCGCCCACGATCTCGTGGCCTCGCTTGCGCAGCGTCGCGTCGTCGTACCGGCAGTAGAGCTCGCCCGAGCCCTGCGACGCCTCGAGGTCGAACGACGCCGCCGGCCCGCCGAAGATCTCGACGTCGCCCGAGCCGGTGTCGATCCGCACCTCGCGCGCCTCGGCGAGCGAGCTCTGCAGCGTCACATTGCCGGAGCCGGTGTCGCCCTCGAAGGTCTCCACCTCCACGTCGCGGACCTCGATGTCGCCCGAGCCGGTGTCGCCCAGCAGGGTCGCCACCGAGCCGTCAGCCACCAGGATGTTGCCCGACCCGGTGTCGATGTCGAGCTTCCCGGCCGCCACCTTGGCCACGTCCACGTCCCCCGAGCCGGTGTCGAGCAGGCCGTTGCCGATCAGCTCCTCGATGTCGATGTCGCCGGAGCCGGTGTCGACGTGGGTCTCACCGCGCACGCTGCCGAGCTTCACGTCGCCGGAGCCGGTGTCGACGTAGAGGTTGCCGGAGAAGCCGGCCACCGCTACGCCGCCCGAGCCGGTGTCGACCGTGAGGTCGCCCTCGAGGATGCCACCCTTGACCGCGCCGACCAGGTTGCGCACCACCAGTTTGGAGCGTGCCGGCAGCGTGATCTTGAGGTCCGCGTAGAGCACCGGCACCGACGGCCCGGAGCTCTCGTACACCGCCACCCGCTTGCCCAGCAGGTAGCCGTTGCTCTGCGAGCCGATACTGAGCCCGGAGAACAGCGTCTCCCAGAAGCTGTCGTCATGGCCGTTGCGGCCGGGCCGCGGGTAGGCGAAGCCGCGGTAGTCGTCCACCGGGTAGGAGAGCGCCCACTCGGGGTTGCCCTTCTGGTCGCGGGTCTCGACCCACTGCATGCCGTCGAGCAGGGCGCGGGTCTGGGCGGCGCTCTTGCCGTCGGCGAAGACCGTGGCCTCGACCTTCACCTCGCCGCCGCCGGGCACGATCTCCACGTGGCCGGCGAGGTTGGCAAGGCGCAGCGTGCCGCTGGAAGGCTGCGAGAAGGTCTTGCTGACGTTGCGCTGATCGACTGCCAAGGCGGGGAGGGGGAAGGCGATCGCGGCCGCCGCCAGCAGGGCCGGAAGCCGGAGGAAGCGGGAACGTGGGGAACGAGAGCGGTCCATGGTCGTCCTCCGTCGTGGATCGGATTGGCGCTCAACCTAGAGAGTGCGCCGGTCAGGCCGCACTACGCCGGCGCCAGCTCCCAGGTTTCAGCCCGGGTAGCCTAAACTTGCCGCCGCC
This sequence comes from Thermoanaerobaculia bacterium, assembly GCA_044869805.1. Lineage (GTDB taxonomy): Bacteria > Acidobacteriota > Thermoanaerobaculia > Multivoradales > SZUA-115 > CAWDVR01. The sequence goes on from JBIOXV010000133.1 coordinate 4,021, forward strand.
CGCGGCGGGCTTCTCCACCCGCGGCTCGGAGGACCCGCATGCGCCCGAACTGTCGCCCGTTGCTCTCCCTGACCCTCCTGGCCTGCGCCGCCGGCCTGGCCGGCGCCCCGCTCTCCGGCTCGCCGCAGGCCCCGGCTCCCGCGGCCGGCACAGCGGCGCAAGCCCCGCCGGCGGCGCTCACCTTCGAGCAGATCTTCGCCGAGAACCGGCCCGGCGCCTGGCCTAAGCAGCTCGCCTGGAGCCCGGACGGCGCCCGGCTCGGCTATTTGTTGCCGGCGGCAAAAGAGGGGCTGCCCGCCGAGGGCGGGGGCGAGGTGCTGTGGCTGCTGGAAGTGGCGAGCAAGCACGCCGCGGCGGTCCTCGAGAGCAGCGCGCTGCCGGCCAAGGAGGGCGAAAAAGCCGCCATCGACAGCTACCGCTTCGCCCCCAAGGGCGATGCCGTGCTCGTCGAATCGGGCGGTGACCTGTTCCTGAAGCCCGTCCCTGCCGGCCCGGGCGCCACGGCCGGCGCGCTCAGGCGGCTCACGTCGACCCAGGAAACCGAGGAGTACTCGACCTTCTCGCCGGACGGCGGCGCGATCGCCTTCGTGCGCGGCTTCGACCTCTACCGGATCGACCTCGCCACCGGCCGCGAGAAGGCGCTCACCCAGGGCGGCAAGGAAAACGTCACCTTGAACGCCAAGAACGACTGGGTCTACTGGGAGGAGATCTGGGGCCGGACCCCAGAGAGCTACTGGTGGAGCCCGGACGGCAAGCACATCGCCTACTACCAGTTCGACGAGACCCCGGTCGCCTCCTACCCGCTGGTCGACTTTCTGCCCACCTACCCCACCGTCGAGTGGCAGAAGTACCCCAAGGCCGGCCAGCCCAACCCCAAGGTGCGGATCGGCGTGCTCGACGTGGCCAAGGGCAAGACGGTGTGGCTGGCGACCGGCGGCGCTCCCGACGACTACCTGGCCCGCGTGCACTGGGCGCCGGGGAGCGATGCGCTGGTCGTCGAGCGGCTCAATCGGGACCAGACGCGGCTGGAGCTCGTGCGCTGCGCCGCCGCCGGCGGCAAGTGCGCGCCGTTCTTCACCGAGGAGGCGAAGACCTGGGTCAACCTCACCAACGACGGCCGCTTCCTCGCCGACGGCCGCTTCCTGTGGACCTCGGAGCGCACTGGCTGGCGCCAGATCTACCTCTACGGCGCCGACGGCAGGCAGCAGAGCGAGCTCACCCTCGGCCTGCAGGCCGTGACCTCGGTCGACGCCGTGGACGAGGCGGCGGGCAAGGTCTACTACACCACCACCTCCGGGGCCGGCATCGGAGCCGCCCACCGCATGATCTACCGCGTGCCGCTGGCGGGCGGCCCGCCCGAGGCCCTGACCCAGGCCGCCGGCTGGAACGAGGCCCTGGTCGCGCCGGGCGCCAGGCACTGGCTGCACAGCGTCTCGACCTCCGACCTGCCGCCACGGCGGCGCATCGTCCAGGCGGACGGCAAGCAGGTGATGGAGCTGCCGGCCGGCCCGGCCCCGTCCTACGATCCGCAGGCCACGCCGCGCTTCGAGTACCAGACGATCTGGAGCCTCGAAGGCAACAAGCTGCCGACCCGCATGCTCAAGCCGGCCGGCTTCGATCCCAAGAAAAAGTACCCGGCGATCATGTACCACTACGGTGGCCCCGCCTCGCAGGTGGTGGCCAACCGCTGGGACAGCCGCATGCGCGACGCCTGGCACCGGCTGATGGCCCAGCGCGGCTACGTGGTGCTGTCGGTCGACAACTTCACCAGCACCTTCTTCGGCAAGCTCGGCGAGGACAAGGTGCACCGCAGCTTCGGCGGCTACAACCTCGATGCGCAGCTCGCCGGCATCGAGTACCTGAAAACGCTCGGCTACGTGGACGCATCGCGCATCGGCCTGTGGGGCTGGTCCGGGGGCGGCACCAACACGCTCAACGCCGTGCTGCAGAAGCCTGGGGTGTGGAAGGCGGCGGTGGCCGGCGCGCCGGTCACCGACTGGAAGCTCTACGACTCGATCTGGACCGAGCGCTACCTCGACACGCCGCAGGACAACCCGCGCGGCTACGAGTCCTCCTCGCCGGTGACCTATGCCGCGCGGCTCGAGGACCGCCTGCTGCTGGTGCACGGCACCGCGGACGACAATGTCCACCCCCAGAACACGGTGGTGATGAGCCAGGCGTTCATCGACGCCGGTGTGATCTTCGAGGAGCTGATCTTGCCGCGCCAGAAGCACGGCCTGCGCGGCAAGGGCGAGCAGCACTTCTACCGTGCGATGACGGACTTCTTCGATCGGTGGCTGAAGCCGTAGCGGCATCCGGGACCGCGCGATGACGGCGCCCGACCCGGCCCGCTGGCGGCAGCTCCGGGCGACCGTCGCCGAGCTCTTCGACCTCGACGCCGCGGGCTGCGAGGAGCGTCTGGCGGAGATCCATCGCCACGACCCGGATCTCGCGCGCGACGCCCGCGCTCTGCTCGCCGCCGACGAGCGGGCTTCCCAGAGCTTCGAGCGGGCAATGGTCGAGGGCGCAGCGGCGGTGCTCGCGGACTGGCGAGGGGCCGCGGCTGGCGAGGCGACTGCCCTGAAGACGGCCTCCGCGGCCGGGCTCGAGCTGGGAACCTGGCGCCTCCAGCGGCTGCTCGGGCGCGGCGGCATGGCGGAGGTGTGGGAGGCACGCCGCACCGCCGGCGACTTCGAGCAGACGGTGGCGGTCAAGCTGCTGAAGCGCGGCATGGACTCCGAGGAGATCGTGCGCCGCTTCCTCGCCGAGCGGCAGATCCTCGCGCGGCTCGATCATCCCGGCATCGCGCGGCTCTTCGACGGTGGCCTGGCGCCGGACGGCCGCCCCTACTTCGTGCTCGAGAAGGTGGACGGCGAGCCGATCACCGAGTGGTGCGCCGCGCGGCGGTCGACCCTCCCCGAACGCCTGCGCCTGCTCGTCGACTGCTGCCAGGCGGTGGCGGCTGCCCATCGCCAGCTCGTGGTGCACCGCGACCTCAAGCCATCGAACATCCTCGTCAGCCGGACCGGGCAAGTGAAGCTCCTGGACTTCGGTATCGCCAAGCTCCTGGCCGACGAGGAGGGCGCGGCCCAGCAGGCCACGCACCCCGAGGTGCGGATGCTCACTCCAGCCTACGCGGCGCCCGAGCAGATCCGCGGCGAGCCGGTCTCGACCGCGACCGATGTCTACACCCTCGGGGTGCTCGCCTACGAGCTGCTGACCGGCCGCCTGCCCCACCGCCGGGCGGGACGGGTGGCGTCCGAGCTGGCGTCGGAGGTCGAGAGCGAGGCGATCGTGCGCCCCTCGACGGCGGTGCTCGGAGCAGCCGGAAAGCTCGGCGAGGCCGCGGAGGACCCGCGAGGCAGGCGCCGGCGGGCGCGCGAGCTGGTGGGCGACCTCGACACCATCGTGCTCACCGCCCTGCGCCGCGAGCCCGAGCGGCGCTACTCCTCGGTCGCCGCCCTCGCCGAGGACATCACTCGCTTCGTCGAGGGCCGCCCGATCGCCGCCCGCCGCGACCGCCTGGGCTATCGGATGCGCAAGTTCGTCGGCCGGCACCGCGTCGCGGTCGCCGCGGGCGCGCTCGCCGCCGCCTCGCTGGTCGCCGGCCTCGGGGCTTCGTTGTGGCAGGCCCGGCGCGCCGAGCGGGCGGCAGCCGCGGCGCGCGGCGAGGCGACCAAGTCGGAGGCCATCGCCGCCTTCTTGACCGAGGTGTTCACCGCCGCCGACCCCGAGGGGCGCCAGGCCGCGGAGCTGACGGTCCGCGAGCTGGTCGAGCGCGGCGCCGAGCGCATCCAGCAGGACCTCGAGGCGCAGCCGGCCACCCGCGCCGCCATGCTCCAGGTGCTGGGCAACGTCCACTTCCGCCTGGCGCTGCACGAGCCGGCACGCGAGCTCCTCGAGGAAGCGCTCGCCGTGCGCCGGGCGCTCGTGCCGCCGGCTCCCAGCGAGGTCGCCGCGACCGCGGCGAGCCTCGGCACCCTCTACCATCGCCAGGGCCGTTCGGCCGAGGGGGTGGCGCTGCTCGAGGAAGCGCTCGCGCTCCACCAGCAGCTCCGCGGCGCCGACAGCCTCGACGTCGCCCGTGACCTCAACAACCTCGCCAACGGCTACCGGGCACTCGGGCGCTCGGAGGACTCGCGCGCCGCCTTCGAGCGAGCCGTCGCCATCCTCGACCGCCAGCCGGAGGCCGAGCCGGTGCTGCTGGCCCGGACCCTGAACAACTACGGCCTGCTGCTCGATCGCCTGGGCGAGCGGGCCCAGGGGAAGGTCGCTCTCGAACGCGCCCTGGCCCTCCACGAGCGCACCAGCGGGCCAGAGAGCGCCCTGGTGGTGGGCACGCTCGGCAATCTCGCCGAGCTCTACGTCCGCATGGGCCAGGTGGAGCAGGCGCTCGCCGCCGCGCGGCGGGCGCGGGAGATCGGCGAGAAAACCTACGGCCCGGACCACTTCGAGAGCGGCATGGCGGCCAACATGCTGTGCTGGGCGCTGCTCGCCGCCGGGCGACACGAGGAAGCGCGTCTCGAGGCGGCGCGCGCGGTCGAGATCCTGGCGGCGACGCTCGGCCCCGATCACCGCACCGTCGGCTACTCGCACCGCAACCACGGCCGCGCGCTCGCCGGGCTCGGCCGCACGGCCGACGCGATCGCCTCCTACCGGCGCGCGGTCCGCATCTGGGAGGTGCCGCCCGGCGCGAACGAGAGAGAGCTGGCGTCGGTCTACGTGCTTCTCGCGCCGCTGCTCGTCGCGACAGGCGAGGCCGAGGAAGGCGAGCGGCTCTTCGAGCAGGTGGTCGCGTTCCGCCAGCCGCTCGCCAACAACGTCCTGGGCGCCTCGTGGCTGGGCCTAGCGCGCACGCGCCTCGCGCGCTGCGAACTCGTGGGCTCGCAGGCCGCGCTGGCGCGCGCCCGGGAGCTGGCGGCGGGTGTCACTGATCCGCAGGCGGAGTGGGCGGTGCAGGTTCCAGAGGTGGAGCGCGAGGTCCAGACCGCCCGCTGCGGCGCACCGCGCGGGCGCTGAAGCCTCCTACACCCGCTTCATCACCAGCGCGCCGTTGGTGCCGCCGAAGCCGAAGGAGTTGGTGATCGCGTAGTCGAGCTTGGTCTCGCGGGGGACCTTGGGCACGAAGTCGAGGTCGCAGCCTTCGTCGGGGTGGTCGAGGTTCAGGGTCGCGGGCAGGACCTGGTGCTTGAGCGCCAGGGCCAGGATGCCGGCCTCGAGCCCGCCGGCCGCGCCCAGCAGATGGCCGGTCGAGGACTTGGTCGAGGACACCGCGAGCTTGTAGGCGTGGTCGCCGAAGATCTCCTTGATGGCGATCACCTCGGCCAGGTCGCCAAGCTCGGTCGAGGTGCCGTGGGCGTTGATGTAGCCGATCGCCTCGGGCTCGAGGCGCGCGTCGGCGAGCGCCGCCCTCATCACCTGCTTCGCACCGAGCCCCTGCGGATGGGGCGCCGAGATGTGGTAAGCGTCGGCGCTCATGCCGTAGCCCACGATCTCGCAGTAGACCGGCGCGCCGCGCCGCTTCGCCTGCTCGTATTCCTCGAGGATCACGATACCGGCGCCCTCGCCGATCACGAAGCCGTCGCGGTCCTTGTCCCACGGCCGTGATGCGGCCTGCGGGTCGTCGTTGCGGGTCGAGAGCGCGCGCATGGCGCAGAAGCCGCCCACGCCCAGCAAGGTGATCACCGCCTCGGTGCCGCCGGCGAACATGGCGTCCGCGTAGCCGTCGCGGATCATGCGGAAGGCGTCGCCCACGGCGTGCAGCCCGGTGGTGCAGGCGGTGCAGGGCGAGCTGTTGGGACCGCGGGCGCCGTGGTGGATCGACACCTGGCCGGCGGCCATGTTGACGATCAGCGAGGGGATGAAGAACGGCGAGATGCGGCTCGCGCCGCGCTGCAGCACGGTGGTGTGCACCTGCTCGATGACGTGCAGGCCGCCGATGCCGGAGCCGATCACCACCCCCACGCGCTCGGCGTTGGCCTCGTCGATCGGCAGCCCCGAGTCCTGGCGGGCGAAGCGCGCCGCCGCCAGCGCGAACTGCACGAAGCGATCGACCTTCTTGATCTCCTTGTGCTCGAGGAACAGCGACGGGTCGAAGCCCTTGACCTCACCCGCGAAGCGCGCCGGCAGAGAGCTGGCGTCGAACAGGGTGATGGGGCCGACGCCGCTCTCGCCGGCGAGCAGCGCCTGCCAGGTCTGGGAAGTGCCCACCCCGAGGGGCGAGACCAGGCCCACCCCAGTGATGACGACCCGTCGCATTCTCTTGTGGGGCTAGTTGTCGCCTTCGGCGTGCTGTTCGATGTAGGCGACCGCCTCCTGGACGCGGGAGATCTTCTCGGCGTCCTCGTCGGGAATCTCGATGCCGAACTCTTCCTCGAAGGCCATCACCAGCTCCACGATGTCGAGCGAGTCGGCGCCCAGATCGTCGGTGAAGCTCGCTTCCATCTTGACTTCGTCTTCGTCCACGCCGAGCTGCTCGACGATGATTCCCTTGACCTTGTCCGCAACAGACATCGTCCTTCTCCTCCTTCGATGGTTGTCCGCGACGGCCCAGGGTTCTAGCACAAAGGCCGAGGCGAGTCTAATGGGGTTCTAAGAATCAGGCAGGTCGCTAAGCCGCGCCTGTCGCACTAGATGTAGAGGCCACCCGACACGTTGAGCACCTGGCCGGTGACATAGCCGGCCTCCTCGCTCGCCAGGTAGAGCACCGCCGCCGCCACGTCGCCCACCGTGCCCAGCCGCCGTAGCACGATGGCCTCGATGAGCTCCTTGCGCGCCGTTTCCGGCAGGTTGGCGGTCATCGCCGTCTCTACGTAGCCCGGCGCCACCACATTGACGGTGATCCCGCGGCCGCCCAGCTCGCGAGCGAGCGACTTCGAGAAGCCGATCAGGCCCGCCTTGGAGGCTGCGTAGTTGGCCTGGCCGACGTTGCCCATCAGGCCGACCACCGAGGACACCGAGATGATGCGCCCGCCGCGGCGCTTCATCATGCCGCGCACCAGGGCACGGGTGACGGCGAAGGCACCGGTCAGGTTGGTGTCGAGCACCCGGCGCCAGGAGTCGAGGTCCATGCGCGCCAGCAGGCTGTCGGAGGTGATGCCGGCGTTGTTGACCAGCACGTCGATCCCCGAGAACTCCGCCGGCAGCCCGTCGAGTGAGCCGGCGATGGTTTCCGGCTGGGCGAGGTCCAGCCCCAGGGCCAGGGCCTCGCCGCCGGCGGCGCGGATCTCCCCCGCCAGCGCTTCGAGCTTTTCCACGTTGCGCGCCGCGACCACCACCTTGGCGCCGTGGCCGGCCAGCACGCGGGCCACCTCCGAGCCGATGCCCTGCGAGGCGCCGGTCACCAGCGCCGTCTTGCCGTCCAGTCGAAACATGCCCTCCGCTCGCGGCATCAGATCTCCTCCGGCTTTTCCAGAGTCACGCTCTCGACCCCTTCCACCGTGCGCCTGACGAGCGCCGACAGCACCTTGGCCGGCCCCAGCTCGACGAAGCGCGTCACGCCGCCCGGGCCGGCCATCCAGCGCACCGACTCCGCCCAGCGCACCGGGCCGTCCACCTGTCGCGCCAGCGCCTCGCGCGCCGCCGCGCCGCTGGTCACGGGCGCGGCATCGACGTTGCTCACCACCGGCACCGCGGGGTCGCGGAATTCGGTGGCGGCGAGCAGCGGCTCGAGGCCGAGCCGCGCCGGCCGCATGAGCGGCGAGTGGAAGGGCGCCGACACTTTCAGCAAAGTCGCCTTGCGGGCCCCCCGCCGCTTCGCCAGCTCGACGGCGCGCTCGACGGCCGCGGCGTGCCCGGCGATCACCGTCTGGCCCGGCGAGTTGAGGTTGGCCACGGTGCAGACCTCGCCCGCGGCGGCCTCGGCGCAGAGCGCGGCGAGCGCCGCGTCGTCGAGCCCCATCACCGCCGCCATCGCGCCCTCGCCCACCGGCACCGCCTCCTGCATAAGCTCGCCGCGCCGCCGCACCAGGGCGAGCGCGTCGCCGAGCGCGAGGGCGCCGGCCGCCACCAGGGCGCTGTACTCGCCCAGGCTGTGGCCGGCCATGACCTCGGCCCGGAGGCCGCGCGCCACCGCGGCGCGGAAAATCGCGATCGAGGTGGCGAGCAGCGCCGGCTGGGTGTTGGCGGTGAGCTGGAGCTCTTCTTCCGGGCCCTCCCAGGCGAGCTTCGAGAGCGCGAAGCCGAGCGCCGCGTCCGCCTCCTCGAACACTTGCCTCGACTCCGGGAAGGCCAGCGCCCAGTCGCGGCCCATGCCGATGCGCTGGGCGCCCTGGCCGGGGAACACGAACGCGGTCCTGCCGGCCGGGGCCGGCGCGCTCCAGCTCAGGGCGTCAGCGGGCGAGGCGTCGCTCATCGCCGGTCGCCCGCCGCCACCTGGGCCAGCAGGCGCGCCTCCTCGCGGTGGAGCTGCTCCAGCCGTTCGGCGATTTTGTGGTGGAGATCGGCGGCGCAGAACTCGACCGCGCGGCGGATGGCGCTCTCGATCGCCCGCGCGTTCGAGCGCCCATGGGCGATGAAGCAGCCGCCATCGACGCCCAGGAGCGGCGCCGCCCCGTACTCGCGGTAATCGGTGCGCCGGCGGAGGCGCTCGAAGGCCGGCTTGGCGAGCAGCGCGCCCAAGCGGGTGCGCCAGGACTTGGCCATCTCCTCGCGGGTCATCCCCGACAGCAGCGTGGCCAGCGATTCGGCGGCCTTGAGCACCACGTTACCCACGAAGCCGTCGCAGACCACTACGTCCACCGTGCCCTCGAAGAGGTCGCGCCCCTCGACGTTGCCCACGAAGTTGAGGCCCGTCGCCTCCAGGGTCTTGAACACCTGGCGGGTGAAATCCGTGCCCTTCGAGGCCTCCTCGCCGATCGACAGCAGGCCGATGCGGGGCGCCGGGGTGGCGACGATCTCCTGGGCGTAGAGGTGGCCCATGACCGCGAACTGGCGCAGGTGCTCGAGCTTGCTGTCGACGTTGGCGCCGACATCCAGCAGCACGGTGCGGCCGCTGCGGTTGGGAAACACCGCCGCCAGCGCCGGGCGGTCGACGCCGGGCAGGGTGCCGATCACCATCTTGGCAGCGATCACCGTGGCGCCCGTGTTGCCGGCCGAGATCATCGCCCGGGCGCGGCCCTCGCGCACCAGCTCGGCGGCGACACGGATCGAGGAGCGGCGCTTCTTGCGGATCGGCGTGATCGCCGGCTCGTCCATGCCGACCACCTCGTCGGCGTGCACCACCTCGATGTCGCCGTCGCGCCCCAGGCGCGCCAGCTCGCGCTCGATCGCCGGGCCATCGCCCACCAGGATCAGGCTGGTGCCGTCGCGCCGCGCGGCGCGGAAGGCGCCGGTGACGACCTCGCGCGGCGCGAAGTCGCCTCCCATCGCATCGACGGCAATCCTCATCGTGGCAAGCCGCGGAAACCGGACGGGCGGCCGAGGCCTGGCCCTCGCCGGCCTCCGCCGGGCCTATCGATCAAAGCGTCTCGCGGCCCGCGGTCACCGTGCGGCCGCGGTATTCGCCGCAGGCGGGGCAGGCGCGATGCGGGAGCTTGGTCTCGCCGCAGTTCGGGCAGGTGGCCTTGGCCGGCTCCGCGAGGGCGTCGTGGGCGCGCCGGCGGTCACGCCGGGCCTTGGAGTGGCGTCGTTTGGGGTTCGGCATGGGATCTCACCTCTCGAGGGAAGGCATCTCGGGACAGTTGGGGGGACGACCCGGGGATCAGGAATCGCGCTGCGACAGCGCCTTGAGCGCCGCCCAGCGCGGGTCCACCGAGGTGTCCTCGCAGCCACAGGGACCGTGGTTGAGCTCCGCGCCACAGCGCGGACAGAGGCCCTGGCAGTCGGGGCGGCAGAGGGGTTTCATCGGGATGTTGAGCTGCACCTGCTCGGCGATCAGGGGCTCTGTGTCGAGCACGTCGCCTTCGACGTGGAGCACGCCCAGGTCGTCCTCTCCGAGCTCGATCTCGGCCTCCTGGTCGTGGCCGGGTGGGTGTCCTTTGGGTGCCGCCTGGCGCTTCGGCGCCGGGGCGGTCTCGATCATCAGCTCCATTTCGACGGCGACCGGCTGCTCGATCGGCGCCAGGCAACGGTCGCAGCTCAGGGTTTGCCGGTAGTCGAGCCGCGCGGTGAGCAGGAAATCTCCCGACGCGCGGCTCCCGGACACGGAGGCGCCCGACCCGAGGTCGAGGCGCTGAATTCGGCCCTGACAGTCGATCTCGGACAGCGCCTCCAGCTCGGGCCGGTCGAGCTCGGCCAGCGGCACGGTCACAGACTCGCGCCAGTTGAAAGGCTCGTCGCGGATTTGATCGAGACGGACCTTCATCGACGCCCTCCCCTCGCGGGGCCGAAGGCGAAGGCTACGCGATGGCCAGGGGAGTGTCAATCACGGGGCGTCAATGCGAGCCCAGCAGCACCCGCGCCTCGCCCTCGGCCTCCCCCACCTCCACCACCACGCGGTCGAATCGCTCCAGAGCCTCGAGCAGCAGGGCCATGTCCTGCCAGCGCAGGGTCTCTTTGCGGCTGACGAGGGGGATTTCGGAGAGCACCTCGGCGACTTGAGCGACGAGCGGGCGGGCGCCCGCCGGCCGGAGCCAGAGCCCCATGTCCAGGCGGCCGTCCCGCAGCACGGCGAGGCGGGGAGCGAGGGGCGCGGCGCGCTCGTAGGCGTAGTCGTCGATGGCCACGATCCCCCAGCCGCCGGCCTCGCCGCTGGGGAAGCGTTCGCCGGCGATCTTCAGCAGACCCTCGGCCGGCAGCTTCCAGCGCTTGCGGCCGGGCTCGAAGAGCACCGCGACCCGCGGCACCAGGGCCTCCCGGCTGTCGAAGAGCAGGCCGGCGCGGTCACCCTCGCCCGACTCGGGCTCGGCCGGCTCCGAGGCTTCGCCGTCGATCTGAAGGTCCGGGTGCAGGGCCGCGGACTGCGGCCCCGGCCCGGCTGCCACGAGCTCGCTTCCCCCGGCTCTGAACGACACCGCCACCGTCTCGGTGCGCGCGAGATCGAGGTCCAGGACCGGCTGCTCGCGGCCCGCGGCGGCGAGCACGAACCCGGCGCCCGCCCGCCGCAGCCGGTAGCTGCCGGCCGGCACGTCGCGGGCCTGCCGCGCCAGGCGGAGCACGGCGAGCGCCGGGGTGCCCGGGCCGCCGGGCTGTGCCACTGGCGCGCTGGCCGGATCGCCAGGCTTGGCCGGCGAAGAGGGCGGCGCCGGCAACTGCGGCGAGCCTGCCTCACGCGCCTCGCCGCCGGTGACCGTCCACAGGGTGCCGTCCCATTCCACCCGCGCCCGCCGCCCGCCCTGCTCCACCTCGCCGCCGGCGAGCCAGGGGTTGCCGGCGAGCTTGCCCGCCAGCCGGGCGAGCACCGAGATCGTGGGGTAGACCCGCGCCGCCACCTCGAAGCGCCCGCCGTCGAGGTCGGCGGCGAGGGCGAGCTCGCGCGCCGGTGGCGCCGCGAACGGCCCGAAGGAGAAGTAGCGCGGCTCGCCCAGGTCCGCCAGGCGGGCCGCGGCGGCGGCCAGGGCGGCCGGGTCCTCCACCGCGCCGGCCAGCGCGCCGAGGTTCTGGTGCGGGAAGGGCACCCACAGGCAGGCGTCGTAGTCGCCGGCCAGGAGCAGGTGCTCTGGACGATCGCCGGGCCCGGGCAAGGCGGCGCGCTCGCGAGGCGAGTACCAGTAGAGGTAGTGGGCGGCGAGCGCCGCCAGCAGCGCCGCGCCCAGCGCCAGCCGCACGAGCTTGCCGCGGCGGCTCACGGCGAGGCCACCCGGTCGAGCCCCAGGTCCACCACCTGCTCGGCGATCGCCGCCAGCGCGTCGCCCTCCGAGTCGCCCAGGCCGAGGTCCGCGACGTCGGCCGCCACCTCGGCGAGCAGGGCCGAGAGCAGGTCATGCCTCGGGAACGGAGCCAGCGGCGGTACCGCGCGATAGGGCCGCCAGCTTTCCTCGACCGCGCGCCGCAGCACGCCTGCGTAGGCCGCTGCCGAGCCTTCGAGGGTGTGGTGCGCGGCCAGGTGGCGGCGGGCGTTTTCGCCCATCGCCTGTCGCAGCCCGGAATCCGCGGCCAGCCGCTCGAGCACCGCGGCCAGCAGCTCCTCCTCGGCTTCGTCGACTTCGACCTTGACGCAGCAGCCGTCCGGGAGCTCGTCGAACGAGCCCTGACGGCTCACCACCACCGGCTTGCCCAGCCCCAGCAGGCGGATCACGGTGCCCGAAGTCTCGCCGCCGGTCGGGTGGCGAAGGTTGACCGCCACGTCGCAGGCCTGCATGGCGGCCAGGAACTCGGGCAGCTCCACCCGGCCGAGGAGGCGCACACTGTCGCCCGCCGCCGCCAGCTCGCGAGAGAGGTCGAGGCCGGGGGCGATCTCCCCTGCCACCAGGAAGACCGATTCCGGCCGCGTGGCGCGCAGGCGCGCGAATGCGCGGAGCGCCACGCCGAGCCGCTTTTCCGGCGTCATGAAGCCGAAGGACGCGACGGTGAAGGCGCCTTCCGGCACCCCCAGGGCACGGCGCGCCGCCGCCGGGTCGAGGTCGCGCGGCAGCTCGGCGAGAGAGAGATGGTGTGGCACCACCTCCACTCGGGCCTCGGGGCGGCTCGCCAGCACGCGCCGGCGGGTGGCCCTGCTGTGCACGATCACACCGAGCGCGCGGTCCACGGCGTGTTCGAACAGCGGGTAGGCCCAGGGGTCCGCCGGCACGCCGGTCTCGACCGCGCGCCGGCCCAGGGACTCGCCGGTCGCGCCGTAGGCGTAGCGCAGCTCCTCGAGGTAATCGGCCGAGGTGCCGCGCCCGGCGGTCACCCCCAGCACCAGGTGGTGCAGCACGTGCTCGTGCAGCACCACCACGCCCGGCACTTTGGCCAGCAGGCGATAGATCGCGCCGTGGAACCGCTGGTCGTTGCCGAGGTGGTAGAGGGCGACGTCGTGCTCGCCTGCCTCGAAGCGGCGCGGGAGCTGCGACAGCGGGTGGACGGGCACCGGAGGCGCCGGGCGCTGGCCCTCCGCGCCGGGCCCCTTGGCGAGCTCGGCGGCCAGGCGGTCGTCCACGAAGAGCTCGACGTCTACATGGTCCACGAGCGCCGGCACCAGCTCGGCGCTGTAGTCGGCGATGCCGGAGCGTTGGGGCGGCCAGGGGGTCACCCACGCCACTCGGAGGCGCCGAGACGCGCCGGCGCTCAGCGCGGGATCCCCCCGGTCAGCGCCTCGATCACGTCGTCCCAGCCGATCCCTTCGACCCTGCGCCGGCCGGCCTCGCCGAGGCGAGCGGCGAGCGCCGGGTCGGCGGCGAGATCGTCGATGGCCCTCGCCAGGCGGCGCGCCGAGCCGGCCGGGCTCACCACGCCGTTGACCCCGTCCTCCACCAGCTCGAGCACGCCCCCGGCATCGTCGGTGGTGAGCACCGGCTTGCCCGCCTGCATGGCCTCCACCGTCACGTAGCCGTAGTCCTCGTCGTACGGCGCGTAGAACACCGCCAGGGCGCCGGCGTAGAGGTCGACCAGCCGCGCCTCGTCCACGAAGCCGGCGAAGACCACGCGGTCAGCGAGGCCGCAGCGCTCGGCCATCGCGTGCAGGCGCTCGGCTTCCGGGCCCTCGCCGGCGATCACCGCGCGCGTCGTGCCGGTGGTGTGCGCCAGCGCCTCGAGCAGCAGGTCGAAGCGTTTCATGCGGTCCAGGCGGCCGGCCGCGAACACGTAGTCGCCGTGCCGGCCGGGCCGCAGGCGGCCGCTGAGCTTGGGCGGAGGGTAGAGCGGCAACGCGTCGAGCCCGTTGAAACGCTTCAGGCGCGCCGCGGTGTTGCGGGAGATCGAGAACAGGGCCCGCGCCTCGCCCAGGGCCTTGGCGTCCATGGCCCGCACCATGGCCGCGGCGCGCCGGTCCTCGGGCGCGTCCTGGTACTCGCTGTAGGGCGTGCCCTGAAGCTCGTAGACCTGCCGGAACTGGTGGATCAGCCACACCACTTTGCTCGGGTGGCGGATGAGGTAGGCCGGGAAGCGGGTGGCGATCACCAGGTCGATCGGCTCGCCGACCAGCGTGCGCAGGTCGAGCAGGCGCCAGGCGAGGGCGCTCTTCAGCACGTCGACGCGCCGCGTCCAACTGAACGGGAGCTGCACGACCTCGACGGCGAATCCACGGGCCGCGAGCGCGTCGGAGAGCGATTCCACCAGCAGCTCGGCGCCGCCGCGCGAGTACGGCACCTGGGTGGTGGCGATGACGACGCGCTTCACGAGGAGCTGCCGGGCGGAGGGCCGGCCGCACCGGCGGTGCTCGCCAGGCGCTGCTCCAGCTCGTCGATGCGGCGGCGCAGGCGGGCGAGGTCACGGGCCCGCGCCTCGTCGGCGGAGAGCAGGTCTTCGAGCAGGCGCACCGCGGCCTGGTTGAAGGCGTTCTGCTGCTCGGCCACGCCGCGCGCGTGCCACTTGAAAGCGAGGTGATAGGCCGCCTTGCGCAGGAAGACCAGCAGGCGGCCCACCACCGGCCGGGGCGAGACCGGCAGCGGCTCGCGCACGTATTCCAGGCGCTTGACCTCCAGCAGGCGGGCGCGGGCCTCGCCGTCGTCGGCCCCGGCCGTGGCCCGCTCGGCGCGGCGCTGCATCACGCCGGCCTTCAGGCCTTCGAGCACGGCGGCCACCCGTTCGGGCTCGGCCTCGTCGGTACCGGCGGAGACGGCAGGCTCGGGCTGCTGGACAGGATCGGTCATCGAGAAGGGGGTTTCCGCGAAGCGTGCGGAGCCTAACGCCCTTGCCGGGAAGTGTCGAGGAACACGCCGAGGTAGCGTGGGTCGCTCGAGCTGGGATCGCGCCGTGCCGGCACCAGGCCGCCGGAGACCGAGATGCGCAGCCGATAGCGCCTCTCGCGCGGGAAGAAGCCGCCGCGGGCCTCGCTCGCGGCCGCGAGCGGCAGCTCGATCGGCGTGCCCGCGCGTTTGCCCGCGCTGTCGAAGACCACGCGCACCGCGCCGGCGCCGCCGTCGACCTCGAGCTCGCTGTCCGCGGCGAGCGACACGGCGGTGAACGACAGGCGCTCGAGCGGTGCCTGGCTGACCACGATCACGTCCGCGGTCGAGGCGCCCTGCATCCACACCCCGCGCGGGTTGCGCTCGGCGACGAAGAAGCTGTCCTCGGGCAGCAGCCAGACGGTATCGCCGAGGAGCCGCGCGCCGTAGCCGGGCAGACCGCCGGTGGGGATGCTGCTGCCCAGCCGGTTGCCGGCTGCGAGCCGCAGCTCGAGCGGCAGGTACGAGAAAGCCGGTGACGGCGTGGAACGCGGTGTCGAGGCCAGCGAGGCCAGCAGGGCCGGCGCGGTCCACAGGCCGGCGGCGATCATGCCGGCGAGCGCCAGCGCGGGATGCACCCCCGCGGCCCCACCGCGCCGGGGTAGAAGCAGGAACAGCGGGTAGAGGCCCACGAGGCGAGAGTCTCCGAGGCCGGTCGGTCGTGCGGTGCCGGTGGCCAGGAGAGCCCCGCAGCCAATGAGGAGGGCCGCGAGCAAAAGGGCTCGCTGGCTGTCCCAGTCGCGTCCCAGGCCGGCAGCCAGGCCGACCAACGCGAAGGGAAGAAATGGCAGCAGCCCTGTCGTGCGGCCGGCCAGCAGCGCACCGGCGTCCGCCGGCCCCGGGACTCTCACCGGCTCGCGGTGGGCGCCGGCCGGGCGGGAGACGGGCGCCGCGCTCCAGATCTCGGCCGGGCCCTCGATGGGGAAAGCCTCGTAGTACACCCGCGCCGAGCTCTCCATCGCCGGATCGCTGTCCGCCGGCCACGCGGCGCCGACCAGGCGATGCTGCACCAGGAGAAGCCCACCGAAAACGGCTAGCCCGGTGGCGAGGAAGGCCAGCAGCGGCCGACCGCGGCGGCTCCAGGCGAGGTCCGCCGCGATGGGGATCACGGCCACCAGATCGAGTGGCGCGTGGGTGCCGGCCGCGGCCAGCAGTGCGCCGGCTGCCGCCATCACCGCCAGGTGCCGGGGCCGGCGGTCGCCCTCCTCTCGCCGGCGCACCGCCTGCCAGGCGAGCAGGGCGAGCAGCACGGCCGCGAGGCGGAAAGTCTCCGGCCCAAATCGGAACACATGGCCCAGCGCCGCCGAGGCGAGGAAGAACCCCGCCACCCACAGCCGCGAAGGGCCCTCGGTGCCGCCCAGCCTCCACCAGGCGGCGGCGAATGCCGCTACGAACAGCAAGGCGTTGGCAACCAGCCAGCCCGGGCCGCCGAGCACGGCCATGAACGGCAGCGCAGCGAGGCTGGCCGCGATCGGCGCCGCGTAGCGGAAACTCGCACCTTCGTCCTGCGCGCGCAGGGCGATGCCGCGCGGCCCTCCGGGCCAGGCCCGGCAGCCGCGCTCGAGGTCGCGATGGTCGAAGATCAGGTCGCGTTCGGCCAGCAGGCTCTCGGCGGCCAGGCGATGAGTGGCTTCCTCGCCGCGCGGCACGGCCACCTGCGTGGCGCGGCGCAGCCCATAGCCCAGCCCGGCGAGGACGAGCGCGAGGCCGACGAAAGGCAGGGCACGGTGCGGCATGCGGAGGGCGCCGATTCTACTTCCCGGCTATGATCCCTGGCCGAGCCTCCCCAGTTCATGACCGAGACGTCCCGCATCTTCGCGCGCCCGCGGGGCTGGTTCTCCGCGCGGCGCTGGCGCGCCACGCTCGGCTGGATCGCCGAGGTGCTGCGCACGCTGTGGCGCCGGCGCCGCGCCGCCAGGGACCCGGCTCGCCTGGCGGTGGGCGTCGACGTGGCCAGCCTCTACGAGCCGCTCGCCGGCATCGGCTGGTACCTCTACCAGCTCCTGCAGCACGCCGCGGCGCGCGACGACCTGCGGCTGCGGCTCTACGGCCCGGCGCTGATCGACGACCCGCACGCGCCGCGGCCGGTGGTCGAGCTGCCCGTGGGCCCGGCGCTGGACCCGGTGCTCTATCCGCTGCCGCCGCCGGTCGCGATGGGCGCCGCGCGCCTCGCACGCTGGCTGCAGCGCCTGTCGCCGCTGCTGGTGGCCGCGGACGGCAACCGCGCCCTCTTCGCCCCCAACTACCTCGCTCCTCCCCACTTTCGCCTGGCGCGCGGCGCGCTGGTGGCGACCGTTCACGACCTCTCGATCGAGAAGGTGCCGTGGGCCGTGCGGCCGGACAGCCGGCTGGCGCTCGCCGAGCGGCTGGCGGGCACCTTCCTCACCGCCTCCCGCCTGATTACGCCCAGCGAGGCGGTGCGCCGAGAGATCGTCGCCGCGGGCCACTTCGAGGCCGGCCGCATCCACGCCGTCCACCACGGCCCCGGCCAGAGCGCCGGAGCGCCGAGCCGCCGCGCCGCCTCCGGCCGCTCGGCACCCGCCTTTCTGGGTCGTTACGGAGTCTTCGTCGGCACTCTCGAGCCGCGCAAGAACCTCGTCTTCCTGCTCGACGCCTGGCGCCGGCTGCGGCGGCGGGTCGCCGTGAGCCTGGTGCTCTGCGGCCAGTACGGCTGGAACACCGGCGAGATCCGCCGCCGGGTGGCGGCGGCGAGCGAGGAAGGCTGGCTCGAGCATCTGGGCTACCTGCCGGTCGCCGATCTGGTGGCGACGGTGCGCGGCGCCGCGCTGGCGGTGATGCCCAGCCTCTACGAGGGTTTCGGGCTGCCCGCCCTGGAGGCCCTCGAGCTCGGCGTGCCGCTGGTGGCGAGCGATCTGCCGGTGCTGCGTGAGATCGCCGGCGACGCCGCGCTCTACGCGCCGCCCGACGATGCCGGCGCCTGGGCGGCGCAGCTCGAGCGCGTGCTCGGCGACCCCGATCTCGCCTCCGACATGGTCGAACGCGGCCGGCTGCGCGCCGGCCGGTTCTCCTGGCCGCGGGCGGTCGAGGAGACGGTCCAGGTCTTCCGCCTGGCGGCGGGCGTAGACTAGGCCCCGCTCTCGGCGAGCCCGCGCTGACCGGCCTACCCGTTCCCGAGACAGACCGATGACCGAGCCGGCGCCGTCGACCCCTCCGCTCCTCACCGCGCGTGCCGAGCACGCGTTCCCGACCCTGACGCCGGCACAGGTCGATCGCATCGCGGCCCACGGTCACCCGCGGCCGGTTCGTGGCGGCGAGGTGCTGGTCGAGCAGGGCGACTCGGCGGTGCCGTTCTTCGTCGTCACCGCCGGCCGGCTCGAGATCGTGCGGCCCTCGGGAGCCACCGAGACCCTGGTCGCCGTCCACGGGCCGGGTCAGTTCACCGGCGAGACCAACATGCTCTCCGGCCGCCGCGCGCTGGTACAGGCCCGCGCCACCGAGCCCGGCGAGGTGATCGAGCTCGACCGCGAGCAGTTACTGGCGCTGGTGCAGACCGACAGCGAGCTCGGCGAGATCCTGATGCGGGCCTTCATCCTGCGCCGCGTGGAGCTGATCGCGCACGGCATCAGCGACGTGGTGCTGCTGGGCTCGGATCACTGCGCCGCGACGCTGCGGGTGCGCGAGTTCCTGACCCGCAACGGCCACCCCTACGCCTACGTCGATCTCGATCGCGACAGCGGCGTGCAGGAGCTGCTCGATCGGTTCAAGGTCGCCCACGAGGACGTCCCGGTGCTGATCTGCCGCGGCGAGCTGGTGCTGCGCAACCCGACCAACCTCGAGATCGCCGAGTGCCTGGGCTTCAATGCTGCCATCGACCAGGCCCAGGTCCGCGACCTGGTGATCGTCGGCGCCGGGCCCGCCGGGCTCGCCGCGGCGGTCTACGGCGCCTCGGAAGGGCTCGACGTGCTGGTGCTGGAGTCCAACGCGCCGGGCGGGCAGGCGGGCGCGAGCTCGAAGATCGAGAACTATCTCGGCTTCCCGACCGGCATCTCGGGCCAGGACCTCGCCGCCCGGGCCTACAACCAGGCGCAGAAGTTCGGCGCGCAGGTGATCATCGCGCAGGGCGCCCGGAAGCTCACCTGCGACCGCCGGCCCTACGCACTGGAGATCGACAACGGCCCGCAGGTACCGGCGCGCACGGTGATCCTCGCCACCGGTGCCGAGTACCGGCGCCTGGGGCTGCCCAACCTGTCGCAGTTCGAAGGCGCCGGCGTCTACTACGGCGCCACCTTCATGGAGGCTCAGCTCTGCGAGGGCGAGGAGGTGGTCGTGGTGGGCGGCGGGAACTCCGCCGGCCAGGCGGCGGTCTTCCTCGCCCGGACGGCCCGCCGGGTGCACATGCTGGTGCGCTCGCAGGGCCTGGCGGAGAGCATGTCGCGGTACCTCATCCGCCGCATCGAGACCAGTCCGATGATCACCCTGCGCACGCGCACCGAGGTCAGCGGCCTCGAAGGCGACTATCACCTCGAGCGCGTCCGCTTTCGGGACGCCGAGACCGGGAGCGAGGAGACGCACGCCATCCGCCACCTCTTCGTGATGACCGGCGCCGCTCCCAGCACCGACTGGCTCGAGGGCTGCATCGCCCTCGACGCCAAGGGCTTCATCAAGACCGGCCCGGACCTCACGCCGGAGGACCTGGCCGCCGCCGAGTGGCCGCTCGCCCGGCCTCCCCACCTCCTCGAGACCAGCCTGCCCGGGGTGTTCGCGGTCGGCGACGTGCGCGGCGGCAACGTGAAGCGCGTGGCGTCGGCGGTCGGCGAGGGGTCGATCGCCGTCGCCTTCGTCCACCGCGTGCTCCGGGAGTGAGAGGAAGACGACGATGCTCGAGCCGGCCTGTGCTCATATCGCAGCCATCACCAAGGTCCGCCTCGCCAAGCGCCGGGTCTGCGAGGAGTGCGTGAAGATCGGCTCGCCGTGGGTGCACCTGCGGACCTGCCAGGAGTGCGGCGCGACCCTGTGCTGCGACAACTCGCCCAACCGCCACGCCAGCCTGCATGCGCGCGCCAGCGGCCATCCGGTGATCGCGTCGGCGGAGCCCGGCGAGCGCTGGCTGTACTGCTATCCCGACGACGCTCTCGTGGAGTACTGAACGCCTCAGCCGAGCCAGTTGCGGTAGAGCTCCGGCCGGCGATGCTTCCAGAACAGGCGCCGCGCCGTGGAGCCGGAGGCGAGGCCGAGGTCGAGCTCGGCGAGCACCAGGTCCTCGGCGCCGGAGGCCCCGCGGGCCAGGACCCGTCCTTCCGGGTCGACCACGAACGACTCGCCCGCGAAGTCGAGCGCGCCCTCGCGGCCCACGCGGTTGGCGAGCGCCGCGAAGTAGCCGTTCTGGAAAGCCGCGGCCCGCACCTCGGCCTCGTACATGCCCTCCGGCCACTCGCCGAGCGTGCCCGCCTGCGGGATGACGACGACCTCCGCTCCCGCGATCCCCAGCGCCCGCATGTACTCCGGGAAGTGGCGGTCGTAGCAGATGGCCACACCCACCCGCCCAGCGCGGGTAGTAAACACCGGCGCGCCGCGGTCGCCCGGGTGGTAGTAGTCCTGCTCGTGGAAATGCTCGTAGTCGGTGATGTGCACCATGCGCGCGATGCCGGCCAGGCTGCCGTCGGCGTCGAACACCGGTGAGCTGTCGAACGTCCTGCCCTCGGCGTCGCGCTCGTAGAGGTTGAACACCGTCACCAGCCCGAGCTCGCGGGCCAGCGCCGCGACGCGCTCCGTCGTCGGCCCGGGGATGGGCTCGGCGAGGTCGCGTGCCGCGGCGTCGCCCGGGCGCTGCGGAAAGAAGCGGTCGATGGCGAGCTCGGGGAAGGCGACGAGCTCCGCTCCTGCTGCCTTTGCCCGCCGCATGGCCTCGAGCGCGCGCTCCAGATTGGACTGGCGGTTCGGGCCGGCGGCAAGCTGGGCGAGGGCGATGCGCATGGGCCGAGCCTAGCAGCCGCGGCGAAGCGGAGCGGCGAGCTCGCGGGAGGGCAGCTCGGCTGCTACGCTTGGGGCATCGGCACCGAGACCCTAGGCCGCGCCCGGTTCGCTGCGCCCGCGCACTCACCCGCCGCGCGGAACGGCCTGTCGACTCTGCTCCTGGCCTCGGCCCTCGGCTGCGTCGCGTCCGCACCCCAGGTCAAGCCGATGGCGACCACCGTCACCCAGCCCCCGGTCGAGCTTGCGGGCTCCTTCATTCAATCTCCCTCCGGGCCGCTGCACTACGTGGCGAACGGTGACCCCGGCAGGCAGCCGGTGATCTTCGTGCACGGCTCGCCGGGGTCGTGGCGGGCGTTTCGCGAGTACCTGCTCGACCCGGACCTCGTCGCGCGGGCATGGCTGGTCTCGGTGGATCGGCCGGGCTTTGGCGGCACCGACGCCGGCCGGCCCGAGCCGTCGCTCACCGCCCAGGCGGCGCGCATCGCGCCGTTGCTCGCCGCCTCCTCCCGCCCGACGATCCTCGTCGGCCACTCGCTGGGCGGCCCGGTGATCGCCAAGCTGGCGATGGACCACCCGGACCGCGTCGCCGGCCTGCTCTTCCTCTCCGCCTCGGTCGACCCGGCGCTCGAGAAGTTGCGCTGGTACAACCGGCTCGCCACCTGGCCCTGGCTGGCGCGGCGCCTGCCGCCCGAGCTGGTGATCAGCAACCGCGAGATCCTGCCGCTCAAGGCCGAGCTCGAAGCCCTGCTCCCCGGCTGGGCGTCGATCCGCGTCCCGGCGCTGGTGCTCCACGGCCGGCGAGACAGCCTGGTACCGGTGGCCAACACCGCGTTCCTGGCCCGGGTGCTTCCCGAGGCCCGGGTCCGGCGACTGCCGGGTGCCGGGCACCTGCTGCCCTGGAGGCGCTACGCGGAGGTCAAGGCCGCGGTGCTCGAGATCCTGGAGTGGACCGCGGGACGGCGGCCTGGCGGCGACTAACGGCGCCGGGGGCTCCTCGACTTGCCCCTACTCGAGCGGCGCGCCGGCTCAGAGCCCGAAGGGGTAGGTCTCCGGCTCGCCCGGCACTTCGTGTACGGGGATCGGGGTCACGGCGGTGGTGGCGTCGAACCACACGTACTCGTCGAACTGCCGCGGCAGCACGGCCTCGAAGTAGTGGCTCAGCAGCTCGCTCTCCGGGCGGTAGATGACGCCGATGGCGCGTTCGAGCCGCGGCGGCTCGAGCTCGGCACGCACTGCCTCGCGCCGCGGCCGCCGCAGGTGGAGGAGAAATGCCGGCACCTCGGAGTCGTGGCACAGCCGTTCGTAGCTTCCGGCGCGCGCCGGGCGCACGCTCTTGACCTCGAGCGGCCCGCCCCAGTCGGAGGCCGCGGCGACCGTGCCGTGATCGGTCCCGAAACCGACCAGATAGGCGGCGTTCCCGTGCTCGCGCCGAGCCAGGCTGCCGACGTTGATCTCGCCGCGCGCCCGCATCTCGGTGGCGGTCGCGTCCCCGAGGTGGGAGTTGTGCTCCCAGCAGGCAGCCGTAGCGCAGCCGCGCCACCCGCGCCGCCTCGGGGTCGACGCGGTCGAGGTAGGCGAGCACCGCGTCGCGCGAGGTGTAGAGGCTGTAGAGATCGAGGCCGTGAAAGCTGACCTGGGCCGTGGGGTCCTCGACCCCCAGGTTGTGCTCCCGCAGCCAGGCGATGAGCTCCGCCACTTCCTGGTTGCGCCACATCCAGGTCGGGAAGCGGGAGAAGGCCGGCTCGGTGGCAGGCAGCGGCGCCTTGCCGCGTACGTAGCGGTCGACCCGCGCCGCGTCGGGCCAGTCGGCCTCCACCGCCACCACGTTGAAGCCCTGGCGCTCGACCAGCTCGCGGGTGATGCGGGTGCGGAAGCGATAGAACTCCGAGGTGCCGTGGGTGGCCTCGCCGAGCAGCACCAGGCGGCTCGCGCCGATGCGCTCGAGGAGCGGCGCGAGGTCGACCCGCTCGAGGTCGTCGATCGGTTCCGCGGCCTCGGCGAGCAGCCTCGCGACCGCGCCGTCCGCGCCGGCCCTGGCGGGCGCGCGGAGAAACGCGGGCCTGGCGGTGGCCGGGCGCGGCCCGGCCGGCGGCGCCCCGTCCGCGGGCCATCCAGCCTCCCCTACCAGCGGCACGAAGCGCACGGCGCCGAGCTCCCGGCGGTCAAAACTGCCGTCGGGCAGGCGCTCGATCCGCACCAGCGTCTGGCCGAAGAGGTCCTCGCCGACCGGCATGACCAGGCGGCCGCCGATCGCGAGCTGCTCGAGCAGCGGCGGTGGCACCCGCGGGCCGCCGGCGGCCACCACGATGGCATCGTAGGGTGCGTGCTCCGGCCAGCCCAGGCTGCCATCGCCGTGCTCGACGTGCACGTTGTCGTAGCCCAGGCGGCGGCAGCGCTCAGCGGCGAGCGCCGCCAGCTCCGCGTGTCGCTCGACGGTATAGACCTCGGCAGCCAGGCGCGACAGCACGGCCGCCGCGTAGCCCGAGCCCGCTCCCACCTCGAGCACGCGGTCGTCCGGCTCGAGCTCCAGCGCCTCGGCCATCGCCGCCACCACGTAGGGTTGCGAGATGGTCTGCTGCGCTTCGATCGGCAATGCCGTGTCCTGGTAGGCAAACTCTTCGAGGCCGGCGGACACGAAGGCCTCTCGCGGCACGGCGCGCATGGCCTCCAGCACCCGCGGATCGCGGACCCCACGCGCCGCGATCTGGCTCGCCACCATGCGCTCGCGGGCGGCGAGGCCATCGCTCACGTTGCGCCCTCCGGCCCATCGTGCGCGAGCAGCCGCAGCAGGTCGTGGCTGGTCACGATTCCGGCCAGCCGGCCGGCCTCGACCACCAGCAGGCGGTGGATGTGATGCTCCACCATCAGGCGGGCCATGCGCGCCGCCGTGGCATCCTCGTCGACTGTCACCGGCGGGGCGTTCGCGAGGTCGCGCACCAGCTTGCCCTCGTTGGTGACGTGCAGCGGGCGGATCTCCTCCGCCGTGGCCTGGTCCTCCCAGCCCCGGACCTGGTAGTTGGGGTCGGAGCGATCGAACGCCACATCGGCATCCTCGACACCAGCTCCCGCCAGGTCGGAAACTGAAACCACGCCAACCACCTTGCCCTCGGTATCGAGGACGGGCGCGCCCGAGATCTCATGTTCGGCCAGGAGCTCGACCGCCTCGGCGGCGGTCAGGTCGTCTCGCAGGTGGAAGACCCCGCGACTCATCAAGTCGCGGGCTCGCAGATCGGGTCTCACGCGCTCCTCCCCCGGGGCCGTCAAGCCTCGGCCCCGTCACCATCGCTCGACCCTGCATCGAGCGTGCCTACCGGGGAGGGAGCCACTCAGGCGGCCTTGCGCCGCCGCGGTGCGCGGCGACTTCGGCGGGCCTCGCGCACCGCGGCGAGCGCCTGCTGGAGCTCGATTCGCTCGCCCGCCGAAATCTCGCGGCCGCCGAAGCTCTCGTTCACGTAGAGGGCCACGATGCGGCCGGCCGGGGCAGCGATCTCGGGGGCCGCGGAGCGGGCCGCGGCACCGAGCGCCAGGGGGGCCACCGCCTCGCCCGCGGGCAGGCCACGCCGGAGGAGCTCGGAGCGCAAGCGCCGGTAGGCCTCGGTGGCGGTGAGCGAGCGCCGGCGCCGCGCCAGGGCCAGGCCGGCGACACCGAGCGCCGCAGCGAGCCCGAGAGCGATGAGCACCAGCGGCACCGGGAACACCGCTTTCGGCTCGCTCTCCGGCACGGCTTCCGGCTGCTCCTCCCCCACGGAATCCGGCGCCTTCCGCGGGCGGCGGCGCGGCCCCCTGAGATCGTCCCAGAAGCGCGACCACAGCTCGCGAGCCTTGAGGAAGATGCGGAGCTGGTCGCCGAAGCCGTAGGTGATGACGTAGCGGTCCCAGCGGAACACCAGGTAGTCGTAGGCCTGGCCGAGCGCCGCCAGCAGGCCCGAGCGGCTCCGCGCCGGCCGCCCGGCCGGCGGCGTGGGATCGAACACCGCCCAGCCCTCGCCGGGCAGGAACGCCTCCACCCAGGCGTGGGCGTTCCACTGCCGCACGATGTAGTAGCCCTCGAGGGGGTTGAACTCGCCGCCGAGGTAGCCGGTGGCGAGCCGCGCCGGGATGCCCTGCGAGCGCAGCATCAGCACCATGGCCGAGGCGAAGTACTCGCAATGGCCGGTCTTGTACTTGAACAGGAAGTCCTCGATCGGGCGCTGGCCGGTGCGGCCCACGAAATCGAGGCTGTAGGTGTAGCTCCCGACGAGGTGGGCCTCGAGGGCCTCGGCACGGGAGCGGGCACTTCCCTGGCCCATCACCCGGGCGGCGAGCTCGGCGACCTCGGGGGTGATCCCCTCGGGGTCGAGGCTCTGCGCCGCGCCACCGGGAGGAGGCTCGATGGCGAAGAGCACGGGCTTCTCGGCCAGCGCCACCTCGAACTGCATCACCCCGCTGCGCGGCTGCAGCAGCTCGATCGTGCCCCAGCGCGTGGCGATCACCGCGTAGGCGTCGATGGCGAGCTGCGCCGCCGTCACCGGCACCACCAGCCGGTTGGGGACCTGCGGGCGCAGCCAGACCGAGGCGCGGTTGGTGATCGGTGCTTCGCTCAGGCGGAAGAAGCTGTCGCCGGGCAGGCGCGCCAGAGGCTCGCCGGCGCCGCCGGTGCGCTGCCACACGCCGCCCCGGAACAGGTCGTGCGCCCCGCCTTTGAGGCGCAGCTCCTCGTCGGCGGGGCTCTGCTCGTAGTTGAGGCGCATCACCACCTCGGGGTTGGTGCGCGCCAGGCCGATCGAGTCGAGGGACACCTCGTCGGTGAAGCCCACGCTCTGGGTCATCGCCCCCACGCCCGGGCCGTCCGCCACCAGGTAGGGCGCGCGGATGCGCGGCAGCACCAGGAACAACGGCACCGTCAGCACCACCACCGCAAGGCAGGTCAAGGTGAGGAAGCGCCCCAGCGGCAGCAGCGCCGGCGCCGGGTCGCGGTGGCTGTAGGTCGCCAGGATGTGGAGGAAGGCGAAGCGCACCAGGAGCAACAGGGTGAGGCCCAGGAACGCCACCAGGTAGAGGACCACCGTGGGGTGCACGCTGGTGGCCATGGCGGCGAGGAAGAGGAAGAAAACCGCCATCAGCGTCTGCCACTTGTCGCGCTCGCGGTGCATGGCGTAGAGCTTCACCGCCACCGCGAAAAGCAGCAGGTGGACCACCGGCCCCACCAGCCCGCCGCTGCCGAGCCGCAGCAGGTCGACGGCGAAGAACGCCAGGTAGCCGAGGCCCAGGAGGTTCAGTGCCCAGGCCGGCAGCCAGCGCTCGCTGCCGGCGTGCGCGCGGCGCAGGAACAACCCCACCGCCAGCCAGTA
This sequence comes from Thermoanaerobaculia bacterium, assembly GCA_044869805.1. GTDB lineage: Bacteria > Acidobacteriota > Thermoanaerobaculia > Multivoradales > SZUA-115 > CAWDVR01. The sequence continues at coordinate 30,026 of JBIOXV010000133.1, forward strand.
GGCGGCGGCGAGCGGCCAGGAGATGACCTCGTTGAACGGCAGCGGCAGCGGCGCCAGCAGGGCGAGCAGGCCGACCAGCAGACGCTTGTGGCGGCCGAAGCTCATGGGTACACCGTCACGGCGCCCCCTCGAGCGCCAGGCGTAGGGTCGGAGAGCGAGGGTCGGAGCTCGCGAGCGGCGCCCCTTCGCGCGGCCTGGCCTCGACCAGGGCCAGCACCTCGAGCAGCGCCCGGCGGTGGCGAGGCCCGTTGCCGAAGGCGCAGGACTCGCCGCGGGTCACCAGCTCGACCTCGAAGCCGCGGCCGAGATAGTCGAGGGCGGTGGTCGCCGCCTCCGACACCAGGCGCTCGAAGCGCTCGGCGCGCGCCGCGTCGGCGAGCTCGCCGACGCCGTTGTCGAAGAGGATCGCCAGGCGCCGGTTCTCCTCGGCCTCGCGCTCGGTGAACACCAGGTCGCCGGTCTTCGCCGTCTGCTTCCAGTGGATGCCCCGCGGGTCGTCGCCCGGGCGGAAGGCGCGCAGAGCGTGCAGGTCGTGGCCCCAGCCGCGGCGGCGGTGCGGGCGGTGGCCGAGCTCACCCTGCTCCGGCGCCGCGCCCGAGGCCGCCGCGAAAAGCTCTGGGAACACGATCAGCTCGAGATCGACGGCGTAGCGCGAGCCCTTGCGGAACAAGCCGAAGGGGAAGAGGCTCGCCACGTGCGCCGCCTTCAGCCGGTGGAGCCCGCGGCGTGGGATCGAGACCTCGAGGTCGCCGCGGCCGACGCCGCGGCAAGGCAGGAAGGGCACCAGCCAGGGCTGGCCGGTGCGCAGCACAGAAACCAGCAGGAACCAGCGCGGCCACAGGCGCCCCAGGTTGCTCACCTGCAGGCGCAGCCCGAACGGGCGGTTGGCGAACACCTCGGTCGGCGGCTCGAGCGACACCGCGAGCCGCCGCACGTTCTGGCGCGACACCACCCCCGAGACCACCAGCACGGCGAGCATCGCCGACCACACCAGGTAGAGCGCGTTGTTGCCGGTGTTAGTGGCCGCGATGGCCACGATCAGCGTGAACAGGATGTACCACAGCCCGACCTTGGTGATGCGGATGCCCTCGGGCACGGCGCGGTCGGCGCGCAGGCCGTGCGCCCTCGGTTGCGGATCGAGAGCGGAGGGGCGCACGCGCCGTGCGCCCCTACAACGGCACCGGGGTGGTGGCCACCAGCCGCTCCAGGGCGCGGCGGTTGGCGTCGAGGTCGGCGGCCCCGCGGCGCAGCACCACGCGGTGGGCCCACACCGGACCGGCAAGCCGCTGCACGTCGTCCGGCACCGCGAACTCGCGGCCCTCGCAGAGCGCCAGCGCCTGCACCGCCCGATACAGCCCCTGGGCGCCGCGCGTCGAGACGCCGAGCAGGAACTCGCCGCCGTGGCGCGTCGAGTGAGCGAGGGCGAGCACGTAGTCGGCGAGCTTCTCCGCCACGTGGATGCGCCGCACCTCGTCCTGCAGCGCCAGTAGCTCGTCGCGGCTGAGCATGGCGGAGAGCCCGGCGAGGAGGTGGTCCACGCCGCCCGAGAGCAGCAGCTCGCGCTCGTCCGCCGGCGGCGGGTAGCCCAAGCGCAACGACATCAGGAAGCGGTCGAGCTGCGACTCGGGCAGCGGGTAGGTGCCCTGGTACTCGAGGGGGTTCTGCGTGGCCAGCACCAGGAAAGGCCGCGGCAGACTGTAGCGCCGGCGCTCCACCGACACCTTGCCCTCGCTCATCGCCTCGAGCAGCGCCGACTGGGTCTTGGGCGTGGCGCGGTTGATCTCGTCGGCCAGCACCACGCCGGCGAAGATCGGCCCCGGCATGAACTCGAAGGCCTGGGCGTCCTGCTTGTAGACCGAGACGCCGATGATGTCCGAGGGCAGGAGGTCGCTGGTGAACTGGATGCGCTGGAAGGCCAGGCCCAGCGAGCGGGCGAGCGCCTGCGCCAGGGTGGTCTTGCCGACCCCCGGCACGTCCTCGACCAGCACGTGCCCCTCGGCCAAGAGCGCGATCACCGCCAGGCGGATCACCTCTGGCTTACCGCGCACCACGCGCCCGATCTGCTCCTCGAGGCGGCGGATGGGCGCCGCCGCGAAGGCGATGGCGGAGGCTTCGACGGCCGAGGGCTTCATCGTCATCGTTGTACGTAGCAGCTAGCCGAAAAGGTTGAAGCGGAGAATCGCCCAGATCGCCGACACCCCGTCCTTCCAGCCGATCTTTTTGCCCTCGGCGTAGGTGCGGCCGCGGTAGGAGATCGGCACCTCGTACATCCGCGCCCGGCGCCGGGCGACCTTCGCCGTGAGCTCGGGCTCGATGCCGAAGCGGTTGGACTGGAGGGTCACCCCCTCCAGGATCTCGCGGCGGAAGACCTTGTAGCAGGTCTCCATGTCCGAGAGGTTGACGTTGGTCAGCACGTTGGAGAGCGTGGTCAGGAAACGGTTGCCGACGAAGTGCCAGAAGAAGAGCACGCGGTGCGGCCCGCCCAGGAAGCGTGAGCCGTAGACCACGTCCGCCTCGCCCGCCAGGATCGGCCCCAGCAGCACCGGGTACTCCTGCGGGTCGTACTCGAGGTCGGCGTCTTGGATGAGCAGGAAGTCGCCGCTGGCCTCGGCGAAGCCGCGGCGGATGGCCGCTCCCTTGCCCTGGTTGACCGGCTGCTCGAAGTAGCGGATCGGCAGCTCGCCTGAGGCGGCGATCTCCCGCAGCACGTCGCGCGTGCCGTCCTGCGAGCCGTCGTCCACTACCACGATCTCGCGCTCGAGCCCCGCTGGCAGCGCCGCCGTGGCGACCCGCCGCAACAGCTCCGCCACCGTCGCCCGCTCGTTGTAGACGGGGATCACCACCGACAGCTTCGGCATACGGCGGGGGAGCATATCGCAGGGCCCCGGGCGGCTCGGAGCAGCGGCTCGCCCTGTCAGCCCGCGGGCGGGATGACCGTGATTTCGGCGATGAGCGGCGTCGAGCCCCGCTCAGCGAACCAGGTGATCTGCTCGGCGACCAGGTCGAACACGATGCGATAGCGGCCGGGCCGAACGGGGGCCGTCAGCTCGAACGCCGCCTCCGCCGCCTCGCCCGGCGCCAGGTCTCGCGGCAACTCCTCGCGCAGCCAGTCGTTCAGATACCCCGCGGGCTCCTCGGGAGTCTCGAGGTGCGCTCCTAGGCGAGCCCAACCGGCTCGACGCTGCTGGGTGCAAAGCCAGAGCGTGTCGCCGGCGTTGCGGACTGCGATGCGGACTGGAACGCGCTCTCCCGGGCTCACGACAGCCGGCAGAGAATCGACCAAGCGCAGCTCGGCTCGCAGCAGCCCCGGCCGGCGAGTCGTGGGTAGCGGCTCTCCTTTGTAGAGCAGGATGTAGTGATGGCCGAGGAGCTGCTGACCCAGCGCCTGCCAGTACTCGAGCAGGCGGTCGCCGCGCAGGAAATCGACGAAGCCCTCCGCCTCTACCTCGAAGGGCAGCCGGAGCGTGATCGGCACCACGGTAACCCGCGAGAAGCCGCAGCGCCGGGCGAGCACCGCCAGATCCTCGACCACCACGTCGTTCTCGAGCACGCCCGCGTCCTCGACCTCGGCCCTGGCGCCCTCGCTCTGGGAGTGGAATCGACCCGGCTCCGACATCGCAACGATGCCGCCGGGTGCGAGGACGCGCGCCATCTCGGCGACCAGCTCCGCGGCGTTGGGCAGGTGATGGAAGGCGTCGTGCAGGACAATGCGATCGCACGAGGCGTCCGCCGCCGGCAGCACCCGGCCGTCGTAGACCAGGAAGGCGGGATCGAGGTCCCACTGCGTGCGAGGGTCGGCAGCGAAGCGCTCTCGGCCGAGCGCGAGGGCGCTGGCCGAGACGTCGATCGCCAGCGTGCGGCAGCCGTAGAGGTTCAGGAAGTGAGAGAGCCAGCCGGCGCCGGCGCCGATCTCGGCAACGGTGTCACCGGGGCCTACCCGCAGCCAGTGCAACAGCGTGCCGGCGTTGAACAGGTACTGGGGCAGCTCGAAAGGGTCGGAGAACGGCTTGCCGAGCTGGTAGGCGCGGTCCGTGCGCCGAGCGAAGTAGCGCTCCGCCGCGGCGTTGAGCTCCTCGGTGCGGGCCCCGAGGTCGACCGCCGGCGGCCTCGGCGTGGCATCGGTCCCGGGCGGCAAGGCCAGCCTCAGCAAGCGCTCGGCCGCGGCTGCGATCAGCGGCCGCAGCGACCGCACGGCGGGATCCAGGGCCCAGGAGAAAGCGCCTGCCCGACAAAGAGCGCCTGCATTCTGGGCGTAGCTTAGCAGCCGGCGCTGAAGGCGCAGGCGCCAATCGCTTGACAGGCTCTGAACGCCTCTCTAGGCTGCGATGCCGTCACAGCCTGCGGCGCGCGACGACAACTGTGAGCTCATCCTCCTTCGCTCGCTCGCCCGCATTCCGGCGTTGGGGAGGCCTCGGCCTCGCCGCTCTGCTGTACGTCGCCTTCACCTTCCTCTGCCTGCGCCCCGGCGGGAGCGACCTCGGCTCGGCCGTGGCCCCGGACCCCGGCGACCCGGTGTTCAACCTCTCCCTCTTGAAGCGGGGCGCCGAGCAGTGGAAGGCGGGCCTGCCGGACTACTGGAACGCGCCGTTCTTCTACCCCCTGGAGCGGACGATCACGCTCTCCGACCACTTGCTCGGGCCAGCGGCCTTCGTCGCCCTGTTCACGGCCGTGGTGCCGAACCCCATCGCGGCCTACAACTTCCTAATCCTGTCGTCGTTCGCGCTGTCGGCGCTCGCCACTTGGTGGGTGCTGCGGCAGAGCGGCCTGAGCTGGATGGCGGCCTTCGCCGGCGGGTTGGTCTTCGCCTTCTCGCCCTATCGCATGGACCAGCGCAGCCACCTGCAAATCCTGCTGGCGGCCTGCGTGCCGCTGACGCTGTGGGCCTGGGACCGGCTGCTGGCCGAGCGCACCGGCAAGCGGGCGGCGGTGTTCCTCGCTCTCTACTCCCTGCACGTCTCCGGCGGCAACTATCTCGCCTACATGATCCACCTGCCGATGGCGGCGATCCTCGCCGTCCGGGCCAGAGAGTTGCGCTCCGATCTCCTCACGCGGCGCTCGATCCTGGTGCTGGCCCCGGTGGCCGTGGCCTGCACGGCAATACTCGCCGCGATCTTCCACGCCTACCTGCAGCCGCCGCCCGGCCTCGAGATCTCGCGCTCTCCGGAGGAATGGCGGATCTGGGGCGCGAGCTTGGCAAGCTTTCTCACGCCGTCTCCGGGGAACTGGTACTTCGGTGGGCCCTACTGGTCCCTTCATCGGCCCGAGAACACGCTGTTCGCCGGCTTCGCGGCCACGGCGCTGGCGGCGGCCGGGGTCCTGGCGCTGTGGCGCAGCCGCGAGCCGCGGCCGGCCGCGCCGCTGACTGCGCGCCGCCACGCCGTGCTGGTGGCGCTGGCGGGGGCCGCCGCGACTGCCTGGGTGTTCGCCGAGGTCCACACCTGGACCGGCATCGAGCGCTTTTCCTTGCTCGGTGAGCCGTTCGGCCTCCACGGCTACCGACGCCCCGGCTTGCTGCTGGGCCTCGCGGTGGTCCTCGCCGTGCTCCTCTTCCGGCGGTGGGCGGGCCGCTGGCCCCGCTGGACCCTCGGCCGCACCGCCTGGGAGCACGGCCTCTTCGCGGCTGGCTGGGTGTCGGCCTTGCTCTGCTTCCCCATCGCGTTCGTGCCGCTGGCTTCGGTCCTGCCCGGCCTCGACCGCATGCGGGTCGCGACCCGCTTCTACACCTTTGCGTCGCTCGCCATCGCCTGGCTCGCGGCGCTCGGTCTCGATCGCCTGCGTCAACATTGGCCCGGCCGCCGCGGTGCCGTCGTGGCGGGCATCCTGCTCCTGGCGATCGGTGTGGAGCTGGTGCCGCGGGACATGGCCTGGAACTGGGTGCCGCGGCAGAATGACCTGGAGCCTGTCTACCAGTGGCTCGGCCAGCAAGATGGCGTCCGCGCCGTGCTCGAGCTGCCGGCTGGCGACGTGATGTCGGACATCGGCTATCTCTATCGCCAGTCCTTTCATGGCAAGCCGCTGGTCAACGGCTACAGCGGCTTCATCCCCCCGGGCTACCAGGCGTTGGCGGCCCACTGCTGCCACCCGATGCCCGACGACGAGGCGCTCGCCATGCTCCGCGACCTGGGAGTGAGCCACGTCGTCGTCCATCCGCCGCGACGCTGGGGGCCGATCAAGCGGCGCCAGGT
>JBIOXV010000134.1:0-13131 GCA_044869805.1 Thermoanaerobaculia bacterium
CGGCCCGGCAGGCGCTCGACCAGCCGGATGAGGTCGAAGCCGAAGAAGCCCACCCAGCCGCCGGTGAAGGGGATCGGCCCGCCGTCCGCAGTCACGCCGGCGACCACCTCCTCGAGCGCGGCGAGCGGCGGGCCGGGCAGCCGGCGGACCTCGCCGTCGCGCTCCACCTCCAGCCGGTCGGGGTGGAGGCGCAGCACCTCGCGGGGCCCGGCGCCGAGGATCGAGTAGCGCGACACCTGCTCGCCACCCGAGACGCTCTCGAACAGGAAGCGGAAGGGCGACAGCGCCGCCAGCCGCCGGTAGACGGCGAGCGGCGACAAGGTGTCGGCCAGGAACTCCCGGACGTGTGGCACGGCGCGCCGGGGCACGGCTTCCTGGCTCCCGGCCGGCGGTGCGGCCAGCGGCTCTGCGCGCGTCATCCCTCGCCTCCTCCCCCGGTCGGGGCGTCCCCGGCCGTGCCTTGCTCACCCGATCGACGCTCGCCCGCGGAGTGCTCCCGGTGCCGGCGCGCCAGCTCCTCGGCCACCGCCCGCGCCGGCACGCCGCGCGCCGCCAGCAGCACCAGCAGGTGGTAGAGGAGGTCGGCAGCCTCGGCCGTTACGCGCTCCTCGGATTCAGGGGCGGCAGGCGCCAGGGCCGCGATCAGCGTCTCGACCGCCTCCTCCCCCACCTTCTGTGCGGCGCGTGGCAGCCCGGACGACAGCAGCCGCGCGGTATAGCTCTCGCCGGGGTCGCCCGAGGCTCGCAACTCGCTAAGCCGCTCGGCGATCACCCGCTCGAGCCAGCCCAGCTCGAGCGCCGCGGCGTTGGGCTCGAAGCAGGAGACCGTGCCGCGGTGGCAGGTCGGCCCGCGGGGGTGGGCGCGCACCAGCAGGGCGTCGCCGTCGCAGTCCGCCAGCAGCTCGGCGACCTCGAGCACGTGGCCTGAGGTCTCTCCTTTTCTCCACGGCGCCTGCCGCGAGCGGCTCCAGAAGTGGGCCTCGCCGCTGGCGAGCATCCTCTCCACCGCCTCGCGGTCGGCATAGGCGAGCATCAGCACGGCACCGGTGGCGGCGTCCTGCACCACCACCGGCAGCAGGCCGCTCGCGTCGTAGCGCAGCGCTGCCGCGTCGATGGGCAACGGGTCGAGGGTCACCGGGTCGAGAGTCACGGCGAGGGCTCCAGGCGCATGGGAAAGCCGCGCTCGGCGAGGGCGCGCTTGACCTCGCCGACCGTCCAGTCCCCCTGGTGGAAGATCGAGGCGGCGAGCACCGCCGCCGCCCCGGCTTCGAGCGCCGACGCCAGGTGCTCGATCGAGCCGGCGCCGCCCGAGGCGATCACCGGCACCGGCACCGCGGCGGAGGCCGCTGCCACCAGCTCGAGGTCGTAGCCCTGGCGCGTGCCGTCGCCGTCGATCGAGGTGAGCAGCACCTCGCCGGCCCCGAGCGCCACCGCCTCCTCGATCCAGCCCAACGCGTCGCGGCCGGTGGGGTGGCGGCCGCCGTGGGTGACCGTCTCCCAGCGCCTATGCATCAATGTGCTGCGCGGGCCGTCTGCGCTGTCGCGGGTCCTCCCGCTCCTAGCAGACGCCCCTGCTCGCGACGATTGCTGCACAGGCGCTACGCTCGGGCTTCGCTGCGCGTCCACCGACAGCACCACACACTGGGAGCCAAAGGTCTCGGCCAGCTCGGTGAGCAGCGCCGGGCGCTCGACGGCCGCGGTGTTGACGCCCACCTTGTCGGCGCCCGCGGCGAGCAGGGCCCGCGCGTCCGCCACCGAGCGCACCCCACCACCAACAGCGAGCGGCACGAACACGCGCTCGGCCGTCGCCTCCACCCAGGCGAGGTCGGTGCCGCGGCGCTCGGGCGCCGCCTCGATGTCGAGGAACACGATCTCGTCCGCCCCCTGGGCGGCGTAGCGCGCCGCGGCCTCCGCCGGCTCGCCCTGGTCGCGGAGGTCCCGGAAGCGCACGCCCTTGACCACCCGCCCGGCCGCCACGTCCAGGCAGGGGATGACGCGCCGGGCAAGGAAGGTCAGCGCGCGGGACCTGTTGGCGGTCATTGCCGAGGCTCCATCGAGCCGGGCACGATGCTGCACGCGGCGAGCGCCTCGGAGAGCGAAAAGGCGCGCTCGTAGATCGCGCGGCCGACTACCGCGCCGGCGATCTCGGGGCAGGCGGCCGCCGCTTCGAGATCGGCGAGCGAACGGATGCCGCCCGAGAGCAGCGCCGGCAGGCCGGTGGCCTCGGCTACGCGGCGGGCGAGGTCGAGATTGGGGCCCTCGAGCGTCCCATCGCGCTCGATGTCGGTGACCAGCACCGCAGGGCACGGCAGGCCCTTCAGCCGCCGGCAGACCCGCGACAGCGGCACCGGCGCATCCTCCCTCCAGCCCGCGATGCGCAGCTCGCCGCCCTGGGTGTCGAGGGCCGGCACCAGGCGGCCGGCGTGGTCCTGGGCCAGCTCGACGAACAGCGCCGGCTCGCCCGCCACCATCGAGCCCAGCACCGCGCGCTCGCAGCCCAGGGCCAGCGCCGCCTCCACGCTGGCGCGATCGCGCAGCCCGCCGCCGAGCTGGAGGGCGGCCCCACGCTCGCCGGCCGCGGCGACCAGCGAAGCCACCAGCGCGGTCTGCGGCTCGCCCTCGAAGGCGGCATCGAGGTCCACCACGTGCAGCCGCGAGACGCCGGCATCGAGCAGCTCGGCGAGCCAGGCGAGCGGTGCGTCTCCGTACACCGTGCGCAGGCCGTCGTCGCCGCGCAGCAGGCGCACCACCTGGCCGGCGCGCAGGTCAAGGGCCGGCAGCAGGTCCATGCGCCATCTCCAGGAAGTTGGAAAGCATCTTGAGGCCCAGGCGCTCGCTCTTCTCGGGGTGGAACTGGGTGCCCAGCACCCGGCCGCGGCCGGCGATCGCCGGGAAGCTGCGGCCGTGGGTGGTCGAGGCCAGCACCTCTCCGGCGGCCACGCCCTCGGGTGCGAAGCCGTGCACGAAGTACACGAACGCGCCCTCGGGCACGCCGGCGAGCAGCGGGTGGCCGGCGAGGCCGTGCAGCCGGTTCCAGCCGATGTGGGGCCGTGGCACGGTGGGCGGCAGCGCCGTGACCCGCCCGGCGAGCAGGCCGAGGCCGTCGGTATCGCCGTGCTCCTCGCTGGCCTCGAACAAGAGCTGGAACCCGAGGCAGATGCCGAACAGCCAGGCGCCGAGCCCGAGGGCCTCGCGGATCGCCTGCTCCAGCGCCCCGCGCAGGGCCTCGCGCGGTGGCCGGAAGGCGCCGACCCCGGGAAGGACCAGGCACCGCGACGCCGCCACCCGCGCCGGGTCGCGGCTCACCTCGGCCTCGGCGCCGGCCGCGGTGAGCGCCCGCCGGAGGTTGCCCAGGTTGCCGACGCCGGCATCCACGATCAGCGCCCTCATCGGTCGAGCACCCCCTTGGTGCTGGGCACCGTATCGGCGCCGGGGCGGCGCGCCACCGCCTGCCGCAGGGCCAGCGCCGTGGCCTTGAACGCGGCCTCCGCCGCGTGGTGGGGGTTGCGGCCGGCGAGCACGTCGAGGTGGAGGGTCAGGCGCCCGCGGTCGGCCAGGGCGCCGAAGAAGTCGGCCACCAGCGTGAAGGGGAACGCCGCCGTCACCCAGCTCGCGGCGATCACATCGGGCGCCGAGAAGGCGAAGAAGCCGCGGCCGGAGAGGTCCACCACGGCGCGGGCCAGGGCCTCGTCGAGCGGCGCATAGGCGTGTGCGAAACGAACAATGCCTCGCTTGTCGCCGAGCGCCTGGGTCAAGGCCTCGCCGAACGCGATCCCCACGTCCTCGACCGTGTGGTGGAGGTCGACCTGCGTGTCACCCTCGGCCGCGAGGCGAACCGCCAGGCCGCCGTGCGTGGCGAGCGCCTGGAGCATGTGCCCGAAGAAGCCGTCGGGCACGACGAGCGCGGGCTCGGTCCCCGCGGGCAGCAGGCCGTCGAGGCCGAGGGCGAGGCGGATGCGTGTCTCCTTTGTTTCCCGCTCCACGGTCGCGACCCGCGGGTCGACGCCGGCGCTCATGGGCCCGCCGCCATCATCTCGTCCAACGCCCGTGCCGTGGCGCGCAGCGCCGCGCCCGAGCCCACCGAGAAGCGCAGGCAGCCGGCGAGGCCGGCGCCGGCCGACACATCGCGCACCAGGATGCCGCGCCGCGCCAGGCCCTTGTAGACCTGGCTCGGGTCGCGGTCGCGCGGGCAGCGGGCGAGCAGGAAATTGGCCTGCGAAGGGCAGACCTCGAAGCCGCGCGCCGCGAGCATCTCCTGCCATCCGGCGCGCCGGGCCACCAGCAGGCGCACGCGCTTTGCAAGGCTCGGCGCCGCCTCCAGGCACGCCTCGCCGGCCACCAGCGCGGCGTGGCCCACGTTGTAGGGCAGCTTCACTTTGATCAGCTCGGCCACCAGCTCGGGCGCCGCCAGCAGGTAGCCCAGCCGCAGGCCGGCCAGCGACCAGGCTTTGGAGAAGGTACGGAACAGGACGAGGTGCGGATGGCGCGCCAGCAGCGGCCGGTAGTCCTGCGCCGAGAACTCCCCATAGGCGTTGTCGAGCAGCAGCGGTGCTTCGAGCCGCGCCAGCAGCGCCTCGACCTCCTCCACCGCCACCGCCTCGCCGGTGGGGTTGTTGGGGCTGGTGAGCACCACCGGCCGCCGTGGGTCGCGCTCCACCTCGGCCGCGAGCTCCGCCCACGGCAGCCGCAGATCGGGCCGCGGCCCCAGGAAGCGCGCCGTGGCGCCGCTGCGCTCGATCATCGTGCGGTAGAGCGCGAAGCCCGGCGAGAGCGCCAGCACCTCGACGCCCGGCCCGGCCACCGCCTCGAGCGTCACGCCAAGCAGCTCGTTGGAGCCGTTGCCGACCAGCACTCCCGCGGCGGGGTGGCCGTGGTGGCGCGCCAGGGCCTGGCGCAGGGCCTCGCCGTGGAAGTCCGGGTAGCGCGCGAAGTCCCGCGCCAGCAGGCGCTCGGCGATGCGGCGCTTGAGCCGGCGCGGGAGGTCCCACGGCACCTCGTTCTGGTCGAGCTTGAAGCGGCACGGCGAGAGGTCCAGATGGTAAGGCGCGGCGCGCCGCACCTCGGGCCGCACCAGCTCGGCGACCGAACGCACGGCGCTCAAGCGACCCTCCTCGCAGCGGCCGCGGCATGGGCCGGCAGGCCTTCGGCCTCGGCCAGCGCCACTGCCGACGTCGCCAGGCGGGCGGCCCCTGCCGGCGTCGCCGCCACCAGGTGGCTGCGGCGCACGAAGTCCTCCACCCCGAGCGCCGAGGCGAAGCGCGCCGAGCCGCAGGTGGGCAGCACGTGGCTGGGGCCGGCGAGGTAGTCGCCGAGCACCTCGCCGGAGGCCGCGCCCACGAACACCGCTCCGACCGCCCGCACTCGCGGGGCCAGGGCCTCGGCCTCGGCACCCACGAGCTGCAGGTGCTCGGGCGAGATCGCCTCGACCACGGCCAGCGCCTCCTCCCACGACCCGACCAGGAAGGCGCGGCCGAACGCGGCGAGCGCGGCGCGGGCGGTCGCCGCGGTGGAGAGCGCAGAGAGCTGCGCCGCGAGCTCGGCCTCGACTTCCCGCGCCAGCGCGCGCGACGGCGTCACCAATACGGCCGCGGCCAGCGGGTCGTGCTCCGCCTGGGCCAGGAGGTCGGCGGCCACCAGCGCCGGCTCGGCATCGGCCGCGGCCACGATCACCACTTCGGTGGGCCCGGCCAGGCCGTCGATTGCCACCTCCCCCGCCACCCGACGCTTGGCGGCCGTCACCCAGGCGTTGCCGGGGCCCACGATCTTGTCCACGCGGTGCACCGTCGCCGTGCCGAAAGCAAGCGCGGCCACGGCGTGGGCGCCGCCCATGCCCCACACCTCGGTGACACCGAGGCGGGCCAGCGCGTAGCGCAGCGCGGCGCTGCCCGCGTAGGCGGTGGGAGGGGTGGCGACGGCGATCTCCTCGACTCCCGCGAGCCGCGCCGGCACCACGGTCATCACCACCGTCGAGGGGTACGAGGCGCGGCCGCCCGGCACGTAGACCCCGACGCGGGCGAGCGGCTGCCGCCGCTCCTCGAGCAGCAGGCCGTCCTCCTCCAGCCGGTAGCCGGGCCGCACCTGCGGGCGGTGGAAGCGCTCGACGCGCGCGATGGCGAGGTCGACGGCCTCCGCCAGCGCGGGCGCCAGCAGGCGGCGCTCGGCCTCGATCTCCGGCGGGCCGAGGGCGAGGCCCGCGGCGCTCTCGGCCCGCGAGCCGTCGAATTGCCGCGCCGCCGCGAGCAGAGCCTGGTCGCCCTTGCGGCGCACCTCCTCCACCAGGCGCTCGGCCTGGCGCACCACGCGGCGGTCGAGCACCCGCCGGCCGCGGCCGGCGAGCCGCGCCAGGGCGCGGCGCCCGGCGGCCGATTGAGCGCGCACCGCGGGCAGCAGCCGCCTCACAGCACCACCCTCGCCGCCTCCAGGCGGTCGAAGAGCGCGTTCAGCTCGCGACGACGGCGCTGATACGAGGCGCGATTGAGGATCACCACCGGTGCGACCTCGGCCACGGTCTCGATCTCGACCAGGCCGTTCTCGGCCAGCGTGCGGCCGGTCTGCACGATGTCGAGCGCCAGCTCGGCCAAGTCGAGCAGCGGCGCCAGCTCGAGCGAGCCGGAGAGCGGCAGGATCTCGGCCGACCACGGCCGGGCCGCGACCAGCCGGGCGGCGGCGCGCGGGTACTTGGTCGCCAGGCGGATGTGGGCGCCAGGAAGAAGGGGGCCGCCGGGGGCGAGGTGGGTGTCGGGCCGGCCGATGAGCGACAGGCGGCAGCGGCCGGCGGCGAGCGCCAGCGGCATGAGCAGATCGGCGTCCACCTCGGCGAGCACGTCACTGCCGACGATGCCGAGATCGGCCACCCCGTGCTGCACGTAGAGCGGCAAGTCCCAGTCCTTGAGCAGCAGCAGCTCGAGGCCCAGCTCCGGCCGCGGCACGCGGAGCTGGCGGCTGTTGAGGGCCGCGGCGCCGAGGTCCACACCGGCGGCACCGAAGGCAGCCAGGGCGGCCTCGAGGTTGCGCCCCTTGGGCAGGGCGAGACGGATCACACCGCCTCCGCGGCGCGGAGCGCGGTGAGACGATCGAGACCCAGCGAGAAGCCCGCCGCCGGCAGCGCGGCCCCCAGCCGCAGAAACAACGAGTCGTAGCGGCCGCCGGCCCCCACCGGCTGCGCCTCGCCCGCCACGTAGGCGCGGAACACCAGGCCGTCGTAGTAGCCGCCGGCATCCGGCTCGGCGGCGCCGGCGGCGAGCCGCGGGTCGAGCGTGAAGCGCGCGAACTCGGCGAGGTCGACCGTCAGCTCGGGGCCGGGCCGGTCGCCGGCCTGCGATTCCGAGCCGAGCGCCGCGGCGAGCGCCTGCAGCCGCCGCAGGCGCTCGCCCGCCTCGGCCCCGAGGTCTTCTGCCCTCGCCGGCACGCCGGACTCGACCACCTCGGCGAGGGCGCGGCTGGCCTTGCGCGCCGGCCCGCGCTCGCGCCGCGCCACGGCGCACGCCAGCTCGCCGGCCCGCTCGCCGCCGGCGGCGAGCAGCAGCTCGTCCAGGGCGCCGGCGAAGCCAAGCACCACCTGGGGCCGGTCGGCGCCGCTCGCGCCGAGCACCGAGAGGAAGAGCCTCAGCACCTCCTCGTCCGCGGCCTCGCCGGCGGCACCCACCAGCTCGGCGCCGAGCTGGTACAGCTCCCGGGCGCGGCCGGCCGGCTCCTCCTGCTGGCGGATCACGTCCCCGCGATAGAACAGCCGCAGCGGCAGCACGAGGCGGGAGAGGCGCGGCGCCAGCAGGCGGGCGAGCATGGGCGTGAAGTCGGCGCGCAGCGCCAGTACCTCGCCGCCGCGATCCACGAAGCGGTAGAGCCGCCCTCGCGCCGCCGGCCCCAGCAGCGGCTCGTAGGGCTCGAAGTAATCGAGGATCGGCAGCAGCACCTCGCCGTAGCCGGCCGCCTCGAGCCCGGCCACCAGCCGCTCCTCCAGCCGCCGCCGCGCCGCCGCGGCCTCGAAGAAGAAGGCCGCCACCCCGGACGGCAGCGCAGCCGAGACCTTCATGCGTCCTCCAGGCCGAGCGCGCCCCGGCCGCTCTCGAGCGGCAGCTCGGCGCCGGTCAGAAAACGAAACTGCGGCACCGCTTGCGCGAGCAGCACCTCGAGGCCGTCGACCACCGTGAGGCCACGCGCCCTCGCCTCGACGACCAGCAGCGTCGGCTGCCGGCCATAGACCAGGTCGACGATCATCGTGCCCGGCGAGAGCGTCGCCGCGGACACCGGCCCCGGCTCTCCGGCCTCGCGGCCGAGCGAGGTGGCGTTGACCAGGATGCCGTAAGCGCTGGGGTCGAGCTCGTCGAGCGGCACGAAGGGCAGCCCCAGATCGCGCGCCGCCTGCTCGCCTCGCTCGCGGCCGCGGTTCGCGAGCGTGACCCGGGCGCCGGCGCCAGCCAGGCCCACGGCCGCCGAGCGGCCGGCTCCTCCGGCGCCGATCACCACCGCCTCGAGGCCGGCGACCGGCACGCCCTTCGCCACGAGCGGAGCGGTCACGCCCTCGGGGTCGGTCGACTCCGCCGCCCACAGCTCGCCGCGGCGCACCAGCGTGTTGGCGGCGCCGATGCGCTGCGCGAGCGGGCTGGCGGCGGTGGCCACCGCCAGCGCCACTTCCTTGAACGGCGCGGTCACCGCGAGGCCGGCGAGCGGCAGCCCCAGGACCTCGAGGCCCACGCCCTCCACCACCTCGAGCCAGAAGTCGCCGAACGTCTCGGCATGGAACGGCAGGAAGAGGGCCGGGATGCCGAGCGCGCGGTAAGCCGCGTTGTGCAGGCGCGGCGACAGCGAGCGTGCCACCGGGTTGCCCACGATGCCGAACAGCCGCTCGACCGGCGGCAGCGCCGGAAGCCCGAAGTCCGCGACGAGCCGGGCGACGGAAGGCTGGCCAGGGGCCGCAGGCAGGTCGGCCGCTGAGCCGTAGACCACGGGCGCGCCGAGCCGCGGCGCCAAGAGGCGCGTCCACAGCCCCGCGGGCCCTCCCGCGAAAGCTGCCACGTTGCGGCGGCCGAGCTTGGCCAGAAACAGCAGCGGCGCCAGCTCCTCGCCCGGCTGCCCGGCCGCCGGCACCAGCTTGTAGAGCGCCGCCGGCACCCGCGCCAGGTGCTCGAAACGGCTCTCGAGCCCGGCCAGATCGGTGGCGGCACCGTGCCAGGAGACGAGCCGCCGCTGGGGTGGGATCTCGGCCAGGAGCTCGGGCGCCAGATCGCGCGCACCTTCGAGGTCCACCAGGTCGTAGCCGGCAGCCGATGCCGAGAGCAGCCGCTGGCGCCGGCGGGCCGGTGCGTTCTCCGAGGCGCCACCCTCGGCGGCGCTGCGCAGCGTGTAGAGGAGCTTTCTGCCCGAGGCCCGGCGCAGCGCCTCCGCGTCGAGCTCGCCGGTGAGATCGGCCCGCACCTCCAGCCACTCGACCTCGGCGGGGATCGCCGCCAAGTCCTCGGGCGTCGGCGCCGCCGTGAGGCTGGCGATGAGTGTGGCGCGGTCCGGGCTCAGCTCCAGACGAAAACTCCTCCCGGCCGGGAGGAGTCGAGTCGCGCGGCTGCGAGGTCGCTCATCCCGGTCCGTTTCGACCGGGACTCGCGCCCCGGCCTAGACCTTGGAATGCGCGTGCCAATGCCAGCCCCGCGCAACGAGCTCGGCGATGGCGCGGAGGGGCAGGCGCAAGGTCTTCATCTGCCGGCGAGTAGAGCAAAGCCCGCCGACGGCTGTCAAGGCGTCGCCGATCGAGGGACCAACGGCTGCGGCGGCATCCAGAGCCGCCGCCGTGCGAGCGCCGGCAGGTCATCCTGCGGTTGGCAAGCGCCTGCCTCGACGAGCCAGCGCTGCTCGCTGCCGCGGCGGCACCGGCCGTCGGAGGGCGTCGAGAAGGGCACCGAGCCCACCCCGGCGGCGGTTGCCGATAGACTCCGGCGCCGTGCGGCAGGCATAGACCGCAGCGATCGAGGTGAGCATGAGCGCATCGCAGGTCGAGGTGATCCTCCGGCGGTTCGAGTCGCCCGACGAGACTCGCGTCATGGCGAAGGGCAGGTTCGAGATCGTGCACCTCGGCGGTCTCACGGTGGGGCGGGCGACCTACGAGCCCGGGTGGCGGTGGTCCGAGCACGTCGGCCCGGGCCTCGGCGTCGAGCGTTGCTCGGTGGAGCACGTCGGGCTGGTGGTATCGGGCACGGCGACCGCGGCGCTGGAGGACGGGCGCGTCTTCGAGCTGCGGGCGGGCGAGCTGTTCTACATTCCACCGATCCCGCACGACAGTTGGGTAGTCGGCGACGAGCCGTATGTTTCCTTGCACTTCCTGGGAGCGGACCACTACGCGAAGGGACCGGGGTAGTGGCCGCCCAGCCCTGAGGCTGAGCCGTCGGGAGCTGAAACCCCACTCACCCCCCGAACGCCACCCGCGCCACGCTCAGGGTCATGCCCACGTCGGGCGTGTTGGAAAAGTTCTGCAGGTTCTCGGTCAGCGCGAAGCGGTAGAACCAGCGCCCGCGGCGGCTCTGGAGCCCGACGCTCGCCAGGTACTTGTCGGCGGTCAGCTCGTCGATCGTCGAGTCCCTGACCACGCTGGGGCTCGCATAGAGCTGCACGATGAGGTTGGTGTGCCGGGTCAGCCGGCGCTCCCAGCCGAGGACCACGGTGGGGATCACCTCCTCGAGATCGGGAGTGACCCGGTTGTCCGAGCCGCTGAAGTAGACGGCGCTCGTCGTCACGTAGAAAGCCTGCCGTTCGAAGAACCGCTGCCAGGAGAGCTGGACGCCGGCGTCGCTCTTGCCGCTCGAAAGGAACGGCCGGTCGTGACGCCAGGCAACCTTCATCGCACCTTCGAGAATCAGATTCCAGCGCTCGGGCTCGGCGAACCGCGAGTAGCGCACGCCGAAGACCGGGTCGCCCACGCCGTCGTCCGGCGGCTCGAGGATCGCCAGGCTGGCGCCCTGCGCCGCGACCACCACCTGGAAGCGGTTGCGCTCCACGAGGTCGCGGTGCGCGGTGCTGAAGCCGAACTGGTCGTGGAAGCTCTCGATCGCCGAATCGAGGTAGCCGTCGCGGAACACCATCACCGGCACGGTGAGGTAGCCGCCCCAATGGCGGGTGAAGCGGTAGTGCGCGGTGAGGTCGACGAGCCCGAGCTCGAGGTCCACCAGGTAGGCCTCCTCGCCCAGCGCCCGAAGGGCTTCGACGTCCGCCTGGGTGAGCTCGACCCGGCCGCCGCCACCGCGTGCCTCCAAGTAGTCGGCCACGTTCTCGGAGAGCACGTAGGTGTTCTGGTAGGAGAGGTTGGCCTCGAGCGCCCAAGTGCCTGGCGTGGCGGTGACCGCGTGAGCGGGCAGGAAGTCGAGGCGCAGGATGCCGAAGGGCGTGAGGTCGCGCACCCTGAGCAGCCCGATGTGGGTCCACGGCTCCTCGGCGGCGGGCGAGGATGCCGGCCCGGGCTCGGCCGCGGCGAGCGGAGCGGCGAGCAGCCCGACGAGGAGGGCCGTCGGCGCCAGGGACCGAACCAGATTCGTGGCAAGCCTTCGCATGGGTTTCATGGTCCTCTCCTTTTCCGGAATCAGAAGCGCTGCCCGAGGCTGAGGACGAAGCTGCCCCTGCCGTCGTCGGCCACGCCGTAGGCGAGGTAGAGCGCGCCGACTCGGGTCTCGGCCGCCGCCGCCACGGTGGCGGTGTACAGCAAGCCCTCGCCGATCTCGTCCGAGCCCTGCCAGACGTTGCCCGCTTCGAACCATCCGCCGGCGTAGATGCCGCTGCCCAGGATCTCCGGCAGCTCGGCGAGGCGGTACAGATAGCCGGCGCGCGCCACGCCGAAGTACTGCCCCCGCAGCTCGCCCTGGCGGTAGCCGGAGAGCGAGAACAGACCGCCGAGCAGGAACTCATCGTAGGCCGGCAGCTCGCCGCCGAAGCTGGTGCCGGCGGCGAGCCCGAAGAACCCAGTGCGGCGGCCCACCGAGCCGAAGTGCGAGTACCGGGCGGAGAGCTTGTCATAGGCGAGGTCGGAGCCCAGCGCTGGCTCGGAACGGAAAGACTCGACCAGCAGGTAGTCGCCGCGCCGCGGCACGCCGGCGTTGTCCAGGCGGTCGATCACCAGGCGCCCGGCGACTCCCCCGGCTTCGACGTCGTAGGTCGGCAGGTCGGTCGCGCCCACCTCGGGCTCCGCCTCGGCGGAGCCCCGCCGCAGGCCCAGGCGCAGCTCGCCGTACTCACCGAGCTGGAGCCCGAGGTCGAGCCCGGAGGTCAGACTCTCGACGCCGTACTCGGCGATCTTCTCGCGCTCGGCGAAGACGTCGGTGACCTCCAGCCGGCGCTCGAGGCTCGCCGCCGCGAACCAGCGATCGGTGAAGCTGAGGGGTTGGTACAGCTCACTGAAGATGCCCCGCGTCTTGCCCGCCTGGAGCTCGGTGCGCCACTCGCCTCCCAGGGCGTTGACGTTGGTGCGCGTCAAGTTGACCAGCAGGTCGACAGAGTTGTGCCCCTCGAGGTCGTCGCTGATGTTGAAGCCGCCGCGCAGGTAGAGCGGCCCCCAGGGGTTGTCGTGCGGCCGGATCGCCAGGTCCACGCCTTCGTGCCGGTGGGTGAGCTCGAGGTCCACGCGGTCGAACTCGCCGAGCTCGAGGATGTTCCCGAGGTCCTGGCGCAGCCGGTCGAGGTTCAACGGCTCGCCGGCACGGCTCTCGGCACGGCCTCGCACCCGGCGCTCGTCGATGCGCGCAGTGCCGGCGATCGTGAACGACGAGAGTGTCTCGGCGGTGGAAGTCGACGGTGCTCGCCGCGCTCGCTGGGCCGCGAAGGCCCGCGGATCGGAGTACCGCCGGAAACGGTCGACGGCGGCGCGGGCCGCGGCCTCGCCGCGCTCCACCGCGGCGCGCATCTGGGGAAAGTCCATCATCGTGATCTCGCCGAGGTCGGCTTGGAGCAGCACGTCGGCTGCGAGCTTCTGCGCGTCGACCCGCCGCTGCGCGGCGAGCGACAGCGCCTGGAAGGCGATCGCGGTCATCGAGCCCAGCCGCTCGCGAGTCTTGGGCGGGGTGCTGATGTCGATCGCAAGGATCACCTCGGCGCCCATGGCCTGCGCGGGCTCGACCGGCAGGTTGTTGAGCACCCCGCCGTCGACCAGCAGTCGCTCTC
>JBIOXV010000135.1:0-8211 GCA_044869805.1 Thermoanaerobaculia bacterium
ATGAAGTTCAGGGTGAGGGCGGCGCGCTCGTAGCCGCGCAGCATCAGCTCGGGGTCCGGGGTGCGCTCGGCCTCGGTGAAGCCGGCGCGGTTGACGAGGTCGCCGCGATAGGCATGCAGCGTAACCCCGTCCTTGGTCTCGTAGTCGGCCGACCGCGGCTTGGCGTACTGGCCGGCGATGCGGCCGACGCGGATCACCCGCTTGCGGCCCCCGAACACCAACACCAGGCTCATCTGCAGCAGGATCTTGAGCTTGTCGGCGATCACCGACGGCTGGCAGTCGTCGAAGCCTTCGGCGCAGTCACCGCCCTGAAGCAGAAAGGCGCGGCCGGCCGCGGCCTCGCCGAGCTGCGCCTTGAGGCCCTCCACCTCCCAGGAGGTGACGATCGGCGGCAGGCGCGCGATGCGGCCCATGACCTCGTCCACGGCCGCGGCGTCGGGATAGGGCGGCTGCTGCGCCGCCGGCCTGGCGCGCCAGGAGTCGGGAGACCAAGGAGCCGGCACGGGCCGCGGGCGAGGGACCATCAGCGGCATGCTAGCAGGACGTGCCGGCGGGAGCGCCGACCGGGGCTCGCTGCCGCGATTCGCTTTCCCGGCTCGGCGTTCTCGGCCGAAGGTTGCTCGAGAGTGCGGTTCTGGGCCAAGGTGTAGAGCGTCAGCTTCTGCACTTTCTCTTGCACCTGCCCGCGTCGCCGGCCGCCGTGGCCCTGCGCCGGCGTCACTCCGCTCTTCGCTCGAGCCACAGCTCGCGCAGGAACTGCTCCTGCTTGGCGATGCCGTCGGCGCGGGCGGCCGGATCGGGGTCGTAGTTGTCTTCCTGATCGGCCAGGTTGCGGGTCAGGAGGTGGCCGACTTCGGGATAGACGTGGAGGTCGCAGCGGTTGCCGTTCGCCGTGGCCTGCTCGCAGAAGCGGCGGGCATCGGCGAGTGGGGTCAGCGAGTCCTTCTCGCCCTGGACGATGCAGGTGGGAGCCACGCGGGCCGGAACGAGGTCCACGGGCGAGTAGTCGGCAGGCACGTCGCGACCCTGCAGCAGCTTGCGGAACCAGCCGTCGCCGGCGACGTCGATCGCCGGCGACCAGAGGAGCAGCGCGTCGGGACCGCCGTTGCCGAACTGGCCTCCCGACGTGCCGCAGCCCCTGGTGGCCGCCGCCGCAATCAGTTGGCCGCCAGCGGAAACCCCATGCCCCGCGATCCTGGCTCGATCGATTCCCAGGCGGCGAGCGTTCCGGCGCGCCCAGCGGAAGGCGTGGCAGGCGTCCTCGAACGCCTCGATCGGCGTGATGGCTCCGCCGGAGAGCCGGTACTCGATCGAGATCGCGACCAGACCCATCTCCGCGTAGCGCCGCGCGCGCTCAAAAGTCCACTCCGCTCCTCCGGCCACCCAGCCGCCGCCGTGGAAGAGCAAGACCGCGGGTGTCGGCGAGAGGGCCGCCGTGTCCGGCCGGAACACGAAGGCCGGCAACTGCTGGCCGTCAACCTCGCGGTAGCTGTGGCGGATCGGCTCTGTCGGCGCGACTTCTGCGGGCAGCTCAGGGCGTTTGCCGCCGGCCACACAGCCAGCCAACAACAGAGTGAGCAGACTGAAGGCGATCAGGTTTCGGTCTTGTCTTGTCATGGCTTCCTGGGCGGAGGCCTGCACCTACGCAGGAAGCATGAAACGGTTTCAGGCAGCGCTTCCTCACCGCCTCCTGATCGCCACCACCATCACCTCCACCTTCCCGCCCCGCGGCAGGGCCGCGGGCTGGATCAGGGCACGGGCGGGCGGGTCCTTGGAGAAGTAGGTGGCGTAGATGGCGTTGAAGGCCGAGTAGTCCCGGATGTCGGCGAGAAAGACCTGGCACTGGACCACGTCGGCCAGGGTGAGGCCGGCGGCCTCGACGATCGCCTTGACGTTGTCGAGCGCGCGGCGCGCCTCGGGCTCGACTCCGCCGGGGGCGAGCTCGCCGGTCGCCGGGTCGGTGCCGAGCTGTCCCGATACGTAGAGGAGGTCCCCGACCTGGATGCCTTGAGAGTAGGGGCCGATGGCGGCGGGAGCGTTGGGGGTGGCGATCACCCGCCGGGCGGGCGGCCCGGGCTCCGGCGCGGGGCCGGAGGCGCAACCTGCGAGGAGCGCCGCGGAGGCACTGAGGACGATCCACACCAAGCCACCGGTCCGGTTCATGCTGCCTCCAGGCCCTTGTCCAGGATGCGCTCCATCACGCTCGCGAAGCGGTCGACCTCTTCGATCGTGGTGTAGACGCTCGGCGTCACCCGCAGGCCCTGGAACTCGGCGTGGAGGATCGCCACGGTGAAGATGCGGTGCTTCTTCCACAGCGCGTCGGCGAGGGCAGCGGTGTCGAGGTCCAGGCACTCGACGGTCGCCAGGCCGCAGGCCAGGCCGGGCTTCAGGCTGGTGTGCAGGCGTACCCGCGGGTTGGCGGCCAGGCGCCGGGCCCAGCGATCGCGAAGGTAGGCGAGGCGGGCCTGCTTGCGGGCGGCGCCGATCCCTTCGTGGAAGGTCAGCGCGTCGCCGATCGCCAGGTAGTTCGCCGCAGGGTGGGTGCCGATCTCCTCGAACTTGCGGATGTCGCCTTCCATGGCCTTGGGCGCCGCCATTAACGGCCACAGCGCAGGGACCTTTTCGCGGCGCACGAACAGGAAGCCGGTGCCATGGGGCGCGAACAGCCACTTGTGCAGGCTGGTGGCATAGTAGTCGCAGCCCAGATCGGCGAGCTTGAAGTCGAAGTGCGCGAAGGCGTGCGCGCCGTCGACCACCACCGGGATGCCGCGCTCGCGGGCCATCGCCACCACCTCGGCCACGGGCAGGATCTGGCCGGTGAGGTTGATCATGTGGCACATCAGGATCAGCCGGGTGCGCGGGGTGATGTGACGCTCGAAGAGCGAGACCACCTCCGCCGGGTCCTCGGCCGGCACCGGAATCGAGAATTGCTTGAGCACGATGCCGTCGCGCCGCTGCCGCTGCTCGAAGGTGGTGATCATGCGGCCGTAGTCCTGGGTGGTGGTCAGCACCTCGTCGCCGGCCCTGAGGTCGAGGCCGAGCTGGCAGATCTGCAGGCCCTCCGAAGCGTTGCGCGTCAGGGCCATCTCCTCCGAGTCGCAGCCGAAGGCCGCGGCCAGCCGCTTGCGCACCGTCTCGCGCTGCGGCTCGAGGATCTGCCACATGGTGTAGGCGGGCGCCATGTTGGAGTACTCGAGGAAGCGGCGCATGGCTTCCTGCACGGGTGCCGGCGACGGGCTCACGCCGCCGTTGTTGAGGTTGACCAGCGAGCGGTCGACGGTGAATGCCTCCTGCACCTCGAACCAGAAGTCCTCGTCGGCCGCCAGCTCGCCGGCCTTGCCCGGGTGGGCGGCGAGCCGCTCGCCCAGGGCCAGGGCGCGGTCGGCCCGCAGGCCAGCCGCAAAGGCGGCGGTGGCGGTGCCTCCCAGCGCGGCGAGGATTTGACGCCGGTTCATCACGGGCCTCGAGGTTGACCCATTGTAGCGGACGGGAGGCCGCCGGCGGAGTCCCCCTCGAGACTGTGGCTGCGTATACTTGGCCTGGCTTGTTTCTGGGGCTTGGCTTGTCCCTGAGCCAGGCTCTTCCCTGGAGGTGACCTCATGCACGCATCCCGCCGGCTGATCGCCCTGTCGCTCGCTGCCGCCTTGGCGCCCTCGGCTGCCTTCGCCGCGGCGACCGGCGAGAGCGAGCCCCGCACCAGCCCTCCACCTACCTTCGGCGAGCGGGTGGACGTCAACGTGGTCAACGTCGACGTGGTGGTCACCGACCGGGCGGGCCATCCGATCACCGATCTCCGGCAGGAGGACTTCGAGCTCCTGGTCGACAGCACCGAGGTGCCGATCACCAACTTCTCGGCGATCTCCGAGCCACGGCGCGACGCCGGCGCCACGGGTGCGGCGATCGGACCGGAGACCAAGGCCGAGCCTGGCACCGAGCCCCTACAGCTCGTCGTGCTGCTCGACAACGTCAACACCCGGCCGCAGAACCGCGACCACCTGCTCGGCCAGCTCAAGCAGGTGCTCGCCAATCTCACGCCCCGCGACCGGGTGATGCTGGTGAGCTACGACAAGGCGATCACCGTGCATCAGACCTGGACCAGCGACCCGGCGGCGATCGCCGCCGGGGTGGCCAGCCTCGAGGCGAGCCCCAACTACGGCCTGGAGATGGACAACGAGCTGGATGTGGTATTCGAGTTCATGGGCTACGCCCTGGAGGGCGAGAGCAACTGCGTACGCATCATCGAGCAGGCGGTCAGCCGGTACACCTACACCGTGACCCAACGGGTGCTCACCTCGGCCGAGGCGATCAAGGACTTCATTGGCTCGCTCGCCGGAGTGCCGGGACGCAAGTCGCTGCTCTACATAACGGATGGCCTGGAGCTCCGGCCCGGGAGCCACTTGATCGCCCGGGTGGCAGGCCGCTGCGGCGACGACTCGGGGAGCATCCGCGCGGAAGGCTTCGACATCGCCATGGGGCTGAAAAAGCTGTCCTCGGCCTCGAACTCGGCGCGCGTAACCATGTACCCCCTCGACGCCTCCGGCGGCAGGGTGATGCCGCGCGGCAGCCGCCGCGGCGATGGATCGGAGCTCGACCAACGCTCCAACCTGCAGGACTCGCTCCACTTCCTCGCCGCCGACACTGGAGGCCGGGCGCTGCTCAACGCCATCGACCTGCCCAGCGCCATGCAAGCTGTGTGGACCGACCTCGGCACTTTCTACTCGCTGGGCTACGAGGCGCCGGCCTCGGGCCGCGCCGAGCTGCGTAAGGTGGACGTCCGGGTGAAGCGCAAGGGCGCCCAGCTCCGCTATCGCCACGGCTACCTCGAGCGCACGCCCGAGGAGCGGCTGAGCGACCAGCTCCTGGCTGCCTTGTGGGTCGGAGAAGCCGCCAACTCCCTGGGCGTGCGCATGGAGCCGGCCGGCACGGCGGTGGCGATGGAGGGCGGACAGCGGGTGCCGCTGCGCATCGGCGTGCCCCTCGGCAACCTCACGCTGCAGCCCAAGGGCGCCGCGCACGAGGGCCGCTTCACGGTCTTCGTGACCTCGCGCGATACGCAGGGTGGCCGCTCGGCGATCTCCTCCTCGGTGGTGCCGGTCAGCATCCCGGCCGACCAGCTCGAGGCGGCGAGCAAGCAGCTCTTCGGCTACGAGATCGGCTTGCTGATGCCCGAGGGACGGCAGCGGGTGGCGATCGGGGTGCGCGACGACCTGTCGCAGGTGGTGTCGATCATCACCCACGAAATCGAGGTGGGAGGCACGGTGCGGCGGCCCTAGGGCGCTTGCACGACCGTCGCGAGCGGTCGGCCTGGCGAGGAGCCGCTCAACCCGCGGCGAGGCGCTCCAGAAGCTCGAGGTACTCCCTCTCCCCCATCGGCCGCGGGTTCGAGGCGTTGGAGCCATTGGCCACGGCCCGGCGGGCAATCTCCGGGAAGTCTTGCTCCGGCACGCCGAGGCTGCCGAAGGCCGGGGTGCCGAGGTCCGCGGCCAGCTCGTCGAGGGCGTCGAGCACCCGCGCCGCGGCCGCCACCGGCCCGGCGCCCGTGCCGTCCCCTGCGACCACCCTCACCAGGCCCGCCAGACGTGCCTCCACGCTGGCGCCGTGCGCGCGCAGCACGGGCGCCAGCAGCACGGCGTTGGCGAGGCCGTGCGGCACGTCGTAGAGCCCGCCGAGGGTCTCGGACAGGCAGTGGACGGCGGCCACGTCCGCGTTGCCGAAGGCGAGGCCGGCGAGGGTCGAGGCGGCCATCACCCCCTCCCGCGCCTCGGCGTCGCCCGCCACGTCGCGGGCGGCGCGCCGCAGGTAGCGGAACAGGAGCTCGATCGCCCGCTCGGCGAGCGCGTCGGAGGCGGGGTTGGCGCAGGCGCCGGTGGTGGCCTCGAGGGCATGGGTCAGCGCGTCGAGCGCGGTCCAGGCCACCAGGTTCGCGGGCAGGGTCGAGAGCAGGTCGGCATCGACCAGCGCGTAGCGCGGGAACATTCCCTCGCCCTTGACGCTGATCTTGGCGCGCCGCTCCGGCACCGTGATCACCGACACCCAGGTGACCTCCGAGCCCGTGCCGCAGGTGGTGGGCACGGCGATGAACGGCAGTGGACGCTCCGCGAAACGGTTGCGCCCTTCGTAAGCCACGCAGGAGCCGACGTTGGTGGCGAGCATGCTGGCGGCCTTCGCGGCGTCGAGCACGCTGCCGCCGCCGAGCCCGATCACCACCTCGGAGCGGGTCTTCCGCAGCCGCGTCGCCAGGCGCTCCACGGTCGCCGAGCGCGGGTTGGGCTCGACCTCGTCGAACACCTCGACCTCGAGCCCGGCGGCCTCCAGGCCCTCGAGCAGCCGCTCCGGCCAGGGGGTGCTCTCGAGGCCGCGGTCCTGCGCCAGCAGTGCGCGCCGGCCGAACGAGCGGGCGAGCTCCGGGGCGCGCTCGAGGCAACCGGACTCGACCTGCACTCGGGTGGGAACACGGAAGAAGCTCATGCCGGCGGGGATTGTAGCCGGACGGGCGGCTGCCTGCTGCCCGCCCGAGCCGGCCTACGTTCGGCTGGCCCGCGCGGCAGGATCTCGGCGAGACTCGCTATACTTCCGCGCCGGCATCCCCGCAAGGCCTCGGGACTCGGACCCTGGCCATAAGTTCTGGAGAGAGGAATGAAACCTGTGGACCCTCGGGGCTCGCGAACGCGGCCCACGCCGTCGACGCGCAGTCTCTCCGGCAGGGCCTACACCTCTCGCGAGGCTGCGCGAGCGAGCGGCGTGCCGTTCTTCACCGTCGACTACTGGGACCGGACGAAGTTCCTCGTGCCCACCATAGCGAAGGGGACAGGGCGCGGCAAAGGGCGGCAGCGGATGTACTCCTACGGCGACATTATCCGCCTGAGCATCGCCCGCGAGCTGCGCGAGCAGAAGGTGTCGCTCGAGACGCTGCGCGCCATCGTGCGTAAGCTGGCGGGCTCCGCGGGCGAGCTCGCCAAGGCGCGCTTCGTGATCGTCGGCCGCGAGGTCGAGACGGCGAGGAGCGCCGCCGAGCTGAGTCGCGTGCTCAGCCGCCCGGGGCGGCCGGTGTTCGGTGTGGTCCTCGACCTGCGCGGCCTGGTCAAGGCCGTGCGCGTGAGGTCAGGCGCTCGAGGCGCCGGGAGCGCCGGCGATACACCTCCGCCAGCCCCAGCGGCTCCGAGGTGAAAATCTTCTCGTAATTCTCGCCAAGCTGGGCGAGTAGCCCGTTCAAGCCGGGCGGAGGGGCGCGCAACGCGTTGCGGCCCCACAACAGCACGTAGTCGACGTTCCCCGCCCGGCGGGAATAACTCTCCAGGTCGAGCCGCCCGAGGTCGTAGGTCACCTCGCCCTCCTCGGGCAGCAACGAGCGGTATGGATTGCGGTCCGGACGGAAGAGAACCGGGAAGTAGCCCTGGTCCGCCTGGTACTCCGTCAGGTCGACCAGCCGGTGCTCGCAGGCCAGATACCCCAAGGCATGCTCGAAGGGCCGCACCTTGTAGCCGGACAGGCTCATGCTCCGGAGCTGCGGCTCCTGGTCGACGAAGGACAGGGGTAACACCACGGAATCCGGTTCCAGCAGCGGCTCGACGGAGACGAACTCCTCGAGGTGCCGGCTCAGGCGCTCGTAGGCCACCCCGTGGAGGGTGATGAAGGCAACGCTGATCGCGGCCACAGCCATCGTGATCGCGCGGCGACCCGACGGCGTCCAGGGCTCTGCCGCGAGCCACAGGAGGCCCACCAGGATCACCCAGAGCTGCAAGCGCGGGTTCAGATAACCGCCCCCGGCGAGGCTCGCGGGTAGGGCGAAGTAGAGGACTGTGAGGAGCGCCGTGGCGGCCAGGAGCTCGTTGCCTCGCTCGCCAGAGCGCTGCCCCTTCCGCCTTGCCAGGCGCCAGAGCACCAACCCCGCCAACAGCGCGGAGCAGGCCGCCGCTGGCACCAGCTCGATGCGGTCGAACGACACCAACACGTGCAGCAGCAGGAGCCGGCGCAGCAGGTCGGCCATTGGCTGCCAAGTCGCTGCATGGCGCGACGGCCCGGCGAGAAAAGTGATCACCAGAGCCAGCATCGGCAGGCTGGCGAGAAGCGGGCCGCAGAGACCTCGCGCCGCGCCCAGGATCCGGTCACGAAAGGTCGGGTCCGCGCCGCCGCCGCGCCACATGCCCGCCACGCAGAGCGCCGCTGCCACCGCGCAGGCCGATACCGCGTGGGCGGCGCATGTGAGCAGCA
>JBIOXV010000136.1:0-48573 GCA_044869805.1 Thermoanaerobaculia bacterium
GCAGCCGTCGCGCAGCGCGCCGTTGCGCATCACCTCGGCGTGCGTCACGAGCGCGCCGACCGCGATCCGGCCGTCCTCGGCCCGCACCTGGCGCAGGTCGCCGATCCGGCCGATGTCGACCAGCACCTCGGGCTGCGCCAGGCGCAGCTTCATGATCGGGATCAGGCTGTGGCCGCCGGCCAGCAGCTTGGCGCCGGAGTGGGCGGCAAGCAGCGAGAGGGCTTCGTCGACGCTCGAGGCGCGGTGGTATTCGAACGGGGATGGAAACATCGCTCCCTCCTAGCTGGCGGCGCTGTGAGCGGGGTGGATCGCCCGCCACACCTTCTCCGGCGTGAGCGGCATGTCGAGGTGCCGGACGCCGAACGGCGCGAGCGCGTCCACCACGGCGTTGACCACGGCGGCGGGCGAGGCGATGGCGCCCGCCTCGCCCACGCCTTTGACCCCCAGCGGGTTGTGCGGGCAGGGAGTGACCGTGCGGTCGAGCTCGAAGTTGACCAGGTTGTGCGCCTTGGGCAGGGCGTAGTCGAGGAGCTCGCCGGTCAGGAGCTGCCCGTTCTCGTCGTAGACCGCTCCCTCCCACAGCGCCTGGCCGATGCCCTGCGCGATGCCGCCGTGGAGCTGGCCGTCGACGATCATCGGGTTGATGACGTTGCCCACGTCGTCCACCGCCACGTAGCGCAGCACGCTGGTTTCGCCGGTCTCGGTGTCGACCTCCACCACCGCGATGTGGGTGCCGAAGGGGAAGACGAAGTTCGAGGGGTTGTAGAACGCGGTCGCCTCCATGCCCGGCTCCAGGCCCTCGGGCAGGTTGTGCGCCAGGTAGGCGGCGAGCACCACCTCGCCCCAGCCCTTGGCGCGGCCAGGGGCGCCGCGAACCGCGAACTGGCCGCCGGCGAGCTCCACGTCCTCCTCCGCCGCCTCCAGCAGGTGGGCGGCGATCTTCTTGCCCTTCTCGATCAGCCGGTCGGTGCCGACCGCGATGGCGCTGCCGCCTACCGCCGCCGAGCGGCTGCCGTAGGTGCCCATGCCGAACTGCACCTCGCCGGTGTCGCCGTGCACCACGTCCACCTGCTCGACGCCGATCCCCAGCCGGTCGGCGACGATCTGCGCGAAGGTGGTCTCGTGGCCCTGGCCGTGGGCCGAGCTGCCGGTGAACACCGTCACTGTCCCGGTGGGATGCACCCGCACCTTGGCGCTCTCCCACAGGCCGGCCTGGGCGCCGAGCGCGCCCACCACTTGCGAGGGCGCCAGGCCGCAGGCCTCGATGTAGCTCGAGAGGCCGATGCCCAGCAGCTTCTCGCGCCCGCCGGCGGCGCGCCGCCGCTGCTGCTCGGTGCGCAGCTCGGCGTAGCCCGCCAGATCGAGCGCCCGGTCGAGGGCCGGCTCGTAGTTGCCGCTGTCGTACTGCAGGGCGACCTGGGTCTGAAATGGAAAGGCCGACGCCGGCACGAAGTTGCGACGGCGGATCTCGGCCGGGTCGAGGCCGGTGGCGCCGGCCGCCAGGTCGAGCAGCCGCTCCACGCAGAAGGTCGCCTCCGGCCGGCCGGCGCCACGGTAAGCGTCGACCGGGGTGGTGTTGGTGAACACCCCCAGCACGTGCACGTAGATCGCCGGGATGTCGTACTGGCCGGACATCAGGGTGCCGTACAGGTAGGTCGGCACCGCCGGCGCGAAGGTCGAGAGGAAGGCCCCCATCGCGGCGTAGGTCTCGATGCGCAGGCCGAGGATCTTGCCGCCGGCGTCGAGCGCGATCTCGGCGTGGGTGACGTGATCGCGGCCGTGGGCGTCGGAGAGGTTGGCCTCGGAGCGCGTCGCCGTCCACTTGACCGGGCGTTTGAGCTGCATCGAGGCGAAGGCGGTGATCGCCTCGTCCGGGTAGTGATGGATCTTGCTGCCGAAGCCGCCGCCCACCTCCGGCGCCACGATGCGCAGCTTGTGCTCCGGCAGGCCGAGCGAGGCGAGCGACATCAGCAGGCGATGCAGGTGCGGGTTCTGCGAGGTCATGGTGAGGGTGAGCTTGCCGGCGACCGCGTCGTAGTCGGCGAGCGCCGCGCGCGGCTCGATGGCGTGGGGGATCAGCCGGTTGTTGCGCAGGTCGACCGCCACCCTGTGGGCCGCGGCGGCGAAGGCCTGCTCGGTCTTCGCCTGGTCGCCGAGGCTCCAGTCGAAGGCCACGTTGCCGGGCGCCGCGGCGTGGATCTGCGGCGCGCCGGGCTCGGTCGCCGCCTTGGGGTCCACTGTCGCCGGCCGGGTCTTGTAACGCACCTCCACCAGGTCGGCCGCATCGCGGGCCGTGTAGCGGTCCTCGGCCACCACCACCGCCACCGCCTGGCCGGCGTAGCAGACCTTGTCGCCGGCGAGGATCGGGTAGTCGGGGATCTTCATGTCGGGAAGCAGCCAGCCGACCGGCACCTTGCCGGGGATGCCGCTCGCCGCCACGTCGGTGGCGGTCGCCACCGCCACCACGCCGGGCAGCGCCCGCGCCGCTCCGGAGTCGATCGACACCACCTCGGCGTGGGCGTGCGGGCTGCGCACGATGGCCGCGTAGGCCATGTTGGGCAGGGAGAGGTCGTCGGTGTACTTGCCGGCGCCGGTAATCAGCGCCGGGTCCTCGCGCCGCTTGATGGACGTTCCCAGCACGCCTGCCATGGTCAGGCCCCTCCCTGCGCCGCGCGGCGCACGGCGCGGACGATGTTGTGGTAGCCGGTGCAGCGGCAGAGGTTGCCTTTGAGGGCCTCGCGGATCTCCTCCTCGCTGGGGTCCGGGTTGCGCTCCAGCAGGGCGGCCGAGGCCATGATCATCCCCGGGGTGCAGAAGCCGCATTGCAGCCCGTGCTCCTCCCAGAACGCCTCCTGCACCGGGTGCAACTTGCCGTCGCTCTTCAGGCCCTCGATGGTGGTGATCGAGCTGCCGTCCGCCTGCACGGCTAGCTGGGTGCAGGACTTGACGGCGGCGCCGTCGATCCACACCGTGCAGGCGCCGCACAGGCTGGTCTCGCAGCCGACGTTGGTGCCGGTCAGCCCCAGCACGTCGCGCAGGAAGTGGACGAGCAGTAGCCGCGGCTCGACCTCCCGCTCGTGGGCCCTGCCGTTGACCTCGAGGCGGATTGGAACCGTCATCGACCCGACCTCCTTTGGTTCTTCACGGACCACAGCCGCGCAGCAGTAGCGCGGCGACCACCGCCGCTACCAGCAGCAAACCCGCGAACAGCCACGGTCGCCGCTCCCTGGGCACCAGCTCGGCGGCCAGCCCCTTGGCAAACTCGGCGGCGAACTCGGTTTGTGACGGAGGAGACCGAGAGGCGGCCGGTACAAGCCCGGCCGCGACGTCCGGAGGAACCCGCCCCGGTTCCGGACGTAGTGGCCGGGCTTGTTCCGGCCGTCCGCCTGTGCCGATCGGGCTGTCCTCCGTGCCGGTCGGCACCTCCTCGCCCGCGGGCGCCATGGCCTCGATCTGCCGGCCGAGCCCCTCGAGGGCTTGCCGGGTCAGCACCTTGGCTGAGCTGTCCAGCAGCCGCTGGCCCACGCCGGCGATGCGGCCGCCGATCTGGGAATCAATGTCGTAGTGGAGGGTCGTCGAGCCGTCATCGCCGTCTTCGAGCCCCCCTTCGCCACCCTCGAGCCAAACTCTGCCGGCACCCTCGACGAAGCCGGTCGCGCCCTGGCCTTTGAGCTCGAGCCGGTAGCCTTCGAGCGGCCGCACCTCCGAGAGCTCCACGCTGCCCGCGAACTGGCCCTGCACGGGCCCCACCTTGAGGTTGATCTGGCCTTCGAAGCGGTTCTCTCCCACCGCGACCAGGCGCTCGGCGCCGGGCAGCGTGCGGGCGAGGATCTGGGGGTCGACGAGCGCCTGCCACACCACCTCGCGGGGGGCGGGAAAGCTGTGCTGGCCTTGCAGCTTGACGGGCATCGACGCCCCCGGCTCGCGATCTGACGACTCAGCCGCTTATACCACAGGGGGCATGAGGCGGCTACGGTCGGAGGCGCGCCCGCACGATCGCGTCGCCCACCTCGATGGCCTGGACCACCTCGAGGCCGCGGATCACCTGGCCGAAGACGGTGTAGTTGCCGTCGAGGTGCGGAGTCGGCAGGTGAGTGATGAAGATCTGGCCGCCGCCGGTGTCCTTACCGGCCTTGGGCATGCCCACGGTGCCGGCGACAAACCGGCGCGTGCTGACCTCGTCGCGCAGGTTGTAGCCCGGGCCGCCGAAGCCGTCGCCCCGCGGGTCGCCGCCCTGGATCACGAAGTTGGAAACCACGCGGTGCCAGATCAGACCGTCGTAGTAGCGCTTGCCCACCAGCTCGACGAAGTTGGCGCAGTGAATCGGCGCCGCGGCGGCCAAGCACTGGATCTCGATCGCGCCCTTGCTGGTCTCCATCACGATCACCGGGTCGCGGTCGAAGGAGGCGCCGAGGTGAGGCGAGAGTTTGTTGGCGGTCATGGGGCTCGCCGCCGGGCCGCCGTCCGCGGCGGGCTGCGCAGCCGGCGCCTCGATCCCACGCTTGGCGAGCGCGAGCCGTGCCCTGCTGCGCACCGAGGGCGCCGAATCCCCGGCCGCGATGCGCCGCAGCAGCTCGGAAGCATCCACCGGCTTCTCGCCTTCCCCCAGCTCGGCCAGCGCGTCGACCACTCCCTCTCGCACCTCCACCCAGTCGAGCCCGGCCGAGCCGGCGTAGGCCTCCTCGAGCCGCGCCAGACGGTCGATGCTCTCGCGCTTGGCCACGGCGGTGACCGCCGTGGCACGGACCGCGAGATCGGGAACGGTGAGAGCGCGGACCAGCAGGGCGTCCGCCTCGGCCGCGCTGGTCCCCGCCAGATTGCCCACGGCCTCGACCGCCGCGGTCTGCACCCGGCGGTCGGAGTCGGCGAACGCCCGCGCCAGGAGTGGCAGCTCGGCGCCTTCGACCTGGGCCGCGGCCCGCACCGCCGCCACCCGGTCGGTCCACGCGGCTGCGTTGAGCAGCCCCTCGAGCTCCCCCTTCATCCCGCCCCGCAGGCGCTTGCCCAGGGCCTCGATCGCCGCCGCCCGCACCGTGGGCGAGAGGTCCTTCTGCAGGCTGCGCAGCCCCTCCACGGCGGACGGCGAGTCTAGCTCGCCCAGTGCGCGCGCGCCGGCGGCGCGCACATGAAACGAGCGGTCGCGGGTCAGGGAAGGCGGCAGCATGTCCGCGCGCTTCAGCGCCGCGAGCGCCGCCACCGTCTCGGCGCGTACCGCGGCGTGCGGGTCGCTCAGGCGGCTGGCCAGGGCCTTGGCCGCGGTCTCCTCCCCCGAGCGGCCGAGGGCACGGGCGGCGAAGACCCGGGTCCACGGGTCCTCGTCCAGGAGGCGGGAGGCGAGGCCGGCCACGGCCCGGCGTTCACCGTAGCGCGAGAAGGCATACACCGCCGCGCGCCGGACCTCGGGCTCGGGGTCGTCGAAGGCCGCGACCAGGGCGGCCACGGCGTCATCGGGCAACGGCGGCGGCGCCTCCGACTCCCCTCTCCACACCGGCACGAAGCGCAGCCGGAACAGGGCGTAGGCGGCCTCGGCCCGGATCGCCCGCCGCTCGTCCGCCAGCAGCGGCACGAGGCGGGCCGCGGCGCCCGGCGGCGCCAGCTTGCCCAGGGCCTCGACGGCCGCCACCGCGATCTCGGGATTGGGATCGGCGAGGGCGCTCTCGGCGGCGCGCACCGCCGCGGGTGGGGGCACGGCCCCCTCGGCCAAGCTCAGCTCGCCGAGCGCGAAGAGCGCGGCCTTGCGCACCTCTGGGGCCGCATCGGTCCGAGCCCGTTCAGCCAGGGGCTCGGCGTACGCCGGCGTCTGGATGCGGCCCATGGCCTGCGCCGCCCGCGCGCGTAACCCTGCATCCGCCGAGCCGAGCGCCTGGCGCAGCACCGGCGAGTCCGCGACCCGCAGGTCCTCGGCGAGGCGGACTGCGGCGAGGTCGGCGTTGGGGGCGGAGGCGGGGGCGAAGGGCGAAGGTGGAACGGAAGTAGAGGAGCAGCCAGCCATGGCGAGGACGAGAACCAGGTATCGAGGCTTCATGCGGGCGTTATAGCAGAGGCGGCGGAGGGGTCCGCTTCGGGGAGGCCCCGACCCGACTCCCCCTCCCGCGCTTCCGGCAGGGCCGCGGGCTCCCCGGCCGGGAACCGCAACGAGAGACACCCCTCGGCATCAGGCCGCGGCGGGTGGCAGCTCGCAGGCTACAACAGAGACCCTACTCTCCAACCACCTCCGCCTCCCGCTCCAGGAGCCTCTTCTTCCGCTCCACTCCCCACCGGTAGCCGCCCGGCGAGCCATCGCTCGCCACCACCCGGTGGCAGGGGACCGCCAGCGCCACCGGGTTCGCGGCGCAGGCCCGCGCCACCGCGCGCGCCGCGCGCGGCTGGCCGATGGTCCGCGCCACCGCGCCGTAGCTCGCCGTCTCCCCCACCGGGATCGCCGCCAGCGCCTTCCACACCCGCTGCTCGAAAGCGGTGCCGCGGATGTCGAGCGACAGGGCCAGGCCGTGGGCCGGCTCGGCGAGGAAGGCCAGAATCTCCTTCACCACCCGCGACAGCTCCTTCCCGCCTTCGACCAGGTGAGCCTCGGGGAAGAGCTGCTCCATGCGCTTGCCGAGCGCCGCGGCATCGTCGCCCAGCTCGATGCGGCAGACGCCCTTCTCGGTGGCGGCGACCAGCAGCCGCCCGAGCGGCGAGGCGGCGACCGTCCAGTGCACCACCTCGCCCCGCGCCCCGGCACGGTAGCGCGACGGCGTCATGCCCAGCAGGCCGTAGGAAGCGTCGTAGAGCCGGCTGCTGGAGCCGAAGCCGGCCTCGTACAGCGCATCGGTCACCGAGCGCCCGGCCTCCAGGCTCTGCTGC
The DNA here is from genome assembly GCA_044869805.1 of Thermoanaerobaculia bacterium. Classification (GTDB taxonomy): domain Bacteria; phylum Acidobacteriota; class Thermoanaerobaculia; order Multivoradales; family SZUA-115; genus CAWDVR01. Next base: position 6,844 of record JBIOXV010000136.1, read on the forward strand.
AGCCGCTTGCGGCGCAGCGCCTCGAAGTAGCCGCGCGGTGACACCCCCACGGCCTCGCGGAACTTGCGCTGCAGGTGGAACGGGGAGAGGCCCACGGCGGCCGCCAGCTCGGCCAGCCGCGGCGCCTCCTCGGCCTGCTCGATCAGCCGGCAGGCGCGCTGGATCTTGGCCAGCCGCTCGTCGGCGGGTGCCGCGCCCGCCGGCTTGCAGCGCAGGCAGGCGCGGTAGCCGGCGGCCTCGGCCTCGCCGCAGGTCAGGAAGAACTCCACGTTCTCTCGCTTGGGCCGTCGCGCCGGGCAGGTCGGACGGCAGTAGACGCCGGTGGTCTTCACCGCGGTCACGAACTGCCCGTCCGCCGTCGCGTCGCGCTCGACGAGGGCCCGCCAGCGGGCCTCGGCGAGGGCGGAAGCATCGGGCTGCATCACGGGTCTCCGGTCCGGGGTGGGGTAGGTCGTCTGGGTCGTCATGCCGGCAGCTTAGGGCCGCCGCCGGGGGCCCTTCACTCCGTTTGTTGCGCTCGAATCGTTGCGCTCGAATCCGGGGGGGGCGCGCCCGCCGCCGAGGCTATGCTAGGGGCGCCCGATGCGCTATCTGATTCTCTACCTTCACTTCCTGCGCTACTCGGTCAGCCGCGCGCTCGAGTTCCGGCTCGATTTCTTCTTCCGCGTGGTCATGGACCTGATCTTCTACACCGTGAGCCTGGCGTTCTTCACCGTGATCTACGGCCAGACGCCGCTGCTGGGTGGCTGGGACCTCGACCAGATCTACCTCTTCGTCTGCGCCTACCTGCTCTCGGACGCCCTCTACATGACGGTGTTCTCGAACAACCTGTGGTGGCTACCGATCTTCATCAACCACGGCGACCTGGACTACTACTTGGTGCGGCCGGTGTCGTCACTCTACTTCCTGTCGCTGCGCGACTTCGCGGCCAACTCCTTCCTCAACGTCCTGGCCGCCGCCGGCCTGGTGGCGTGGGCCGTGCTGCGCTACCCCGGCGAGCTCGGCGCCGGTCGCGTCGCGGTGTATTTGCTGCTCATCGTGCTCGGCACCTTCCTCGTGTATTTGAACCGCATGATGTTCATCCTGCCGGTGTTCTGGCTCCAGTCGAGCCACGGCCTGCTGGAGGTGAGCTGGAGCCTTACCCACCTCGGCGAGCGGCCGGTCAACATCTACCGTGGCTGGCTGCGGCTGGCGCTGCTCACCGTGGTGCCACTGGGGTTCATGGCCTCGGTGCCGGCCTCGGCGCTCCTCGACGGCGCGAGCGGTCGCCTGCTGCTGCACGCGGCGGCGGTCACGGTCGCGCTCTCGCTCGCCGTGGCCTGGCTGTGGAGGCGCGGCCTGGCCGCCTACTCTTCAGCTTCGTCGTAGCCCAGGGCCGCCGCGCGGGCTCGAGCCGGTGGCTTCTCGAAGCGCAGCCCGGGCTCCTGGGGAAGGCGGCGCAGGAAGTCCCGCACTCGGGTGATCAGGTGGATCGACACCGGCGGCGATTGGTCGAGCGCGTCGGAGAGCACCAGCAGCGCGGCGACCGCCTCGCGCTCGAGCCTCAGGGCGCGGAAGCCCTCGAGCATTTCCCGCACCAGCAGCCGGAGCTCGAAGAAGCGCCCCTGGCGCCTATAGAGCAGCGCCAGGTCGAGGCGCACCAGCGAGGCATCGTAGGGAAGCTGCGCGCGCTCCATGCCGCGCCCCACCTCCAGGAACTTCACCTCGGCGTCGACGTCGTGGCCGGTGCCGGCCGCGATCCGGCCTTCGAGCCACTTGAGCCGCAGGTCCACCAGGCGATCGCCGAGCTCGGCGTAGATGCCGCGGCACTGCGCCAGCAGCTGGCGCGCGGTCTCGAAGCGGCCGATGTCGACCAGACCGAAGAGCAGGTTCTTCACCACCGTGGCCGCCAGGCGCCGATCTCGCCAGACTTCGATCAGCTCGGCGCCCCGGCACAGCAGGTCGATGCTGTTCGCCAGGTTGGGCCTTTGCTGCTCGAGCAGGCTCCAGCTCACCAGCGCGCGGCCGGCTTCGTGCGACTGCCCGTGGCGCAGATAGATGCGAAGCGCGCGGCGCACCGCCAGCTCGGCGAAGTCGAAGCGCCGCCGCTGGCGCAGGATCGACGACGCCAGCTCGAAGAGCCGCGCCTTGAGCAGCGGGTCGCCAGTGCCGTGCCGGGCGACTTCGAAGGCGGTCAGCATGGCGAGCATCGCCGAGTCGTGACGGTCGGCCACCCGCAGGGCGTTGGCGAGCTCCGCCGCGGCCCGCGCCTGCAGGTCGCAAACCAGGTGGGGGCCGTACTTCTCGCCGTCGAGCTCGGCCGCCACGCGCAGCGCCAGCTCGGCCAGCGCCACCATCTTCTTCGGGTCGTCGAAGCGCACCTCGAAGCTTGCCGCCAGCAGCCGCTCGAACAGGTCCCGGGTCCTGCCGCGCTCGGTGTTGCGCAGCAGCAGCATCTGGCGCGACCGTGGCTGGCGTAGCAGCAGCTCCATGAACTCGCCGCCGGTCTCCGCCTCCCGCTCCAGCTCCAGGCGGCGGCGCTCGACCGCCACCGCGGCGCGGGCGATGGCTTCGACGTAGAGCTCGGGCGGCTCGGCAGCGGCCGGAACGAGCGCCGCGGAGCGGGCCACCGTCGCGGCGCAGGACGGGCAACCGCCGAGCAGGTGCTCGACCATGGCGCGTGCCGCCGCGGGCTGCGCCGCACTGCGGCCGAGATGGACCAGGCTGTCAGGCCGCGGGTGTTTCGATCGGGGCATGAGTACTTCCAGCGCTGGCCGGTTGGTGCCCGCTGTACTAGCTGCTCGCAGCGTTTTACCAGTTCAGCACCACACTGTCCACCGCCATGAGAAGGGCCAAGCCCCCGACTTTTGTCAGCCGCCGGTGCCGCCGTTGGGGTCGCCGGTGCCCCCTTCACGATCCCATCCGTCAGGCGGAAGCACGAAGGAGAGCCACTGGGCGAGCAGATCGAGGAGTGTGAACATGGGGCGCCTCCTGGGCGGGGTAATAATCGAAGCATGCACATAATACCATGCTTGGCACTCTCCTCCGCCACAAAATGAACCGGCGTGCCGCGGAGCGTAAGGAGCGCTTCTGAGCCCCGGGAGCAGAAAAAAGCAGGCTAGACTCTGGCCCTCGCCGAACCCTGCCCGCCCGCTCACCCGTGACCATCTTCCGACGCCTGACGCACCTCGCCCTGATCGCCGGGCTCGTGCTGGTAGCCGCCCTCGGCTGCCGAGAGGAGCCCTCGGCACAGGGCCCGGCGCCCGCTCCAAAGCCGGCGCGCCCCAACGTGCTGTTCATCGTCGCCGACGACCTGCGGGTACAGCTCGGCGCCTACGGCCACCCCGAGACTTCGACGCCGCACTTCGATCGCCTGGCCGCGCGCGGGGTGCTCTTCGAGCGTGCCTACTGCCAGTTCCCGCTCTGCAACCCGTCGCGCACTTCGTTCCTCTCCGGGCTGCGGCCGGAACGGACCGGAGTGTTCGCGAACCACGACCCGCCACGCGGTCGCCTGCCCCGGCTCGCCTTCCTGCCCGAGGTCTTCCGCGGTCACGGCTACTACACCTTCCGCGCCGGCAAGATCCTGCACGCGCAGTTCGAGGGCGAGATCGAGTGGGACGAGGTGAGCGCGCTGGAGGGCGCCTTCCGTCGCACCACGCGCACGCCGGCCAAGGCGGGCTGGCGCTCGAAGAACGTCCAGGCGGTGCGCCAGCCGGCAGCGGGCAGCGCGCTCGCCGAGCTCGAGTTCGTGTACTGGCAGGAGGTGAGCGACGAGGACGGCCGGCGGCTCTCCGACGCCGTGGTGGCGGACGAAACCGTCCGCCTGTTGGGCAAGGCGAAGCGGCACCAGCCGTTCTTCGCCGGCGTGGGATTCTCGATGCCGCACCTGCCGTACGTAGCGCCGTCGCGATTCTTCCGCCAGTACCCGCTAGAGACGATCGACCTCCCGCCGGCGCCCGCGGACGACCACTCCGACCTGCCGCCGCGCGCCCTCCACTCGGCAGTTCTGCACCCGCACCTCTCGCCCCAGGAGCAGCGGCAGACGCGCGCCGCCTACTTCGCCGCGGTCTCCTTCATGGACGAGCAGCTCGGGCGCATCCTCGACGCCGTCGACCGCCTGGGCCTGGCCGAGAACACGATCGTGGTGTTCCTGGGCGACCACGGCGTCCACCTCGGCGAGCACGGCGGGCTGTGGGAGAAGATGACGCTGTTCGAGGAGACGACGCGGGTGCCGCTGGTGATCGCCGCGCCCGGCGTGGCGCCGGGACGGGCGGTGAGCCCGGTGGAGCTGATCGATCTCTTCCCCACCCTCGCCCAGCTCACCCACCTGCGCCGCCCCGAGGGGCTCGACGGCAAGAGCCTGGTGCGGGTGCTCAGGAACCCTGCACAGAGCAACCGCCGCGGCGCCGAGACCCTGATCCGCTTCGGCAGGGACGCGCTGCTCTGGGGCCGCGCCATGCGCACCGAGCACTACCGCTACAACGAGTGGGGCACCCGCCGCGCCGCGGAGCTCTACGATCACCAGGCCGATCCCGGCGAGCACCACAACCTGGCCGAAGACCCCGCCTACCTCGAGGTCAAACGCCGGCATCACCGCCTGTTGGAGGAGATCGACGCCGCCCTCGCGGCGTCTGATACGCTGCCAGAAGCTCCGGCGAAGGACGAGGCAGCGGGCACATAGGAACTGCTGAGGTGTCATCCTGAGCGCAGCGAAGGATCTGGGCGGGCGGCGAAGGTAGTGACAATCCCCCACCCAGATCCCTCGCTGCGCTCGGGATGACAGGTTGGAAAGGACGCGAGCGATGAAGAGAGCCTTCGGACGTTCGGACCGCCGCTGGCCCGCCGCGGTTCTCTTCGTCACCGGCTGGCTCTGCGTCGCGCTCGCCGCCAACGCCGCAGGACCGGTCGAGATCCCCTCCGACCTCTCGCCCGTGGACCTCGCCCTGGTGGCCGACCGCGAGCCGCCGGTGGACTTCGAGGTGCGCGATGCCGCGCCCTGTGTCGGCGGCCTCGCCGCCGGAACCTATCCTTGCAACCGCGTCGACCTGGCAGCGGTCATGCCGCTGGCTTCGATCGGCGCCGCTGGCGGCAACGCCAACGACATCTGGGGCTGGACCGACCCGCTGACCGACAAGGAGTACGCGCTGGTGGGCCTGTCCACGGGCACCGCGTTCGTGGACATCTCGACGCCCGATCACCCGACCTACCTCGGCCTCCTCCCCACGCACTCCTCGACCAGCCTGTGGCGCAGCCTCAAGGTCTACGCCGACCACGTCTTCGTGGTCAGCGAGGCGATCGACCACGGCATGCAGGTCTTCGACCTGACCACCCTGCGTGGTGTGACCTCGCCGCCCGTCACCTTCAGCGAAACCGCGCACTACGCGTTCTTCGGCCGCGCCCACACCCTGGCGATGAACGAGGACACCGGCTTTGCCTACGCCGCCGGCTCGCGCCAGGGGACCCAGATGTGCAACGCCGGCCTGCACATGGTCGACGTCTCGACGCCCGACGCGCCGGTGTTCGCCGGCTGCGTGGGCTCCGACGGCTACACTCACGAGACCCAGTGCGTCACCTACCACGGCCCGGACGCGGCCCATGCGGGGGACGAGATCTGCCTCTCCTCGAACGAGGACACGCTGACCATCATCGACGTCAACAACAAGGCCGCGCCGGTGCAGCTCTCCCGCACCGGCTACACCGGCAGCGGCTACACGCACCAGGGCTGGCTGACCGAGGACCACGTCTACTTCCTGCTCGACGACGAGCTCGACGAGTCGAACTTCGGCCACGACACCCGCACCTACGTGTGGGACGTTTCCGACCTCGAGGCGCCGGTGATCATCGGCCGCCCCACCAACACCACCCCGGCCATCGACCACAACCAATACGTCAAGGGCGGCTTCCTCTACCAGGCCAACTACAGGAGCGGCCTGCGCATCCTCTCGCTCGAGGACGTCGCCGCCGGCGAGCTCTCCGAGGTGGCCTTCTTCGACGTCTACCCCGCCAACGACAACCCGAGCTTCAACGGCTCGTGGAGCGTGTTCCCGTTTTTCGACAGCGGCACGGTGATCGTCGGCGGCATCGAGCAGGGGCTGTTCGTGCTCACACCGCGCCTGTGCGACGTTCCGGCGCAGCCGGCCGATCTCGCCGCCACCCCGGCCGGCGACAACCAGATCGACCTCGCCTGGAACGCTCCCGGGGTGCCGCCCGGCACGCGCTTCGAGGTGGAGCGCTCGTTCGGCGCCTGCCCCGGCAGCACCTTCCAGACCGTGGCCAGCGGGCTCTCTTCGACCGCCTACTCCGACACCACGGTCGCCGGTGGCGTGACTTACTCTTATCGCGTGACGGCCGAGGACGCGACCGGCCTTTGCGTATCCGTGGCCAGCGCCTGCGACGACGCCGCGACCACCGGCCCCTGCAACGCGCCGCCGATCTTCGCCGGGCTCACCACCATCTCCTCGCCGCCCGAGGCGACCTGCAGCGTGGACCTGGGCTGGGACGCGGCCGACCCCAACTGCAGTGTGAGCGCGACCTACTCGGTGTACCGCTCGACGGCCCCCGGCTTCACGCCTTCGCCGGCGAACCGCGTCGCCACGGGTTTGACCAGTACCACCTACCGCGACGCCACGGTGGCGCCGGATACTCAGTACTTCTACGTGGTGCGCGCCACCGACGCCGGCAACGGGATCGAGGACGGCAACGCGGTGGAGCTCGCGGCCGCCCCCATCGGGCCGTTCGCCGACGGCACCTGGGCGGCTGGCGCCGAGGTCGGCGACCCGCCGCTCGACGGCACCTCGGGGCCCTTCCGTCACGTCGGCTGGGAGCCGTCGACCGACCGCGTGCACGGCGGCGGCCGGAGCTACTTCAGCACCTACGGCGCCAGCCAGTGCTCCGCGCTCTCCACCCGCGAGATCGGGCTGACGGCGGGCCAGAGCCCAAGCTTCTCTTTCTGGACCCTGCACGAGATCGAGCCCGGGGACGACGGCGGCACGCTCGAGATCTCGAGCGACGGCGGCGCCACCTGGGCGCCTCTCACCCTCACGCCTGACTATCCGGCGACCATGAGCTCCAGCGCCGACACCTGCGGCTTCGCGACCGGCCGCCCGGCGTTCAGCGGCGCCGATTTCAGTTGGGGCCAGCACACCGCCAACCTCTCCGCGTTCGCGGGCGACACGGTGATGATCCGCTTCCTGTTCTCGACCGACGCCTCCACCAACTTCGAGGGCTGGTATCTCGACGACCTCGCGCTGACCCACGCCCAGGTGCCCGGCACCTGCTCGGCGGCCCCGATCTTCGAGGACGGCTTCGAGACCGGGGATGCCAGTGCTTGGTCGCTGGTGGTGGGAGGGTAGGGAGAGACTCGGGCCGGAATCAGGCCAGCAACAGGTTCTCGAACGGCTTGCGGTGCTTCCAGCGGTAGGTGCGGAAGTGTCGCTGGTCGGTAGAGAGGATTCTGCCGTGGCCAAGCTCCTCGGCGAGGAGCACGAGGGAGGCGTCGGCGAGGTCCATGGGCAGGTCGCGGTACTTGTCCATCAGGACGACCAGCGGCGGAATGTGCTCTCGGCCGAGGAGGAAGACCTCGAACGCATCCTTCGCGTAGCCTGCCAGGAAGGCCTGCTCGGTCGACCGTCCGACTCGGTGAGCCAGGAGCTGGCAGGTTTCGGTGATCACCGGCCAGGTGGTGATCAGCCGCTCGTCGTTCTGTCGCAGCCAGCTCGTCGCCGCGGAGTGATGCTTGTCGCGTGGGCTCGATGCCGCCACCCAGAACCCGGTGTCAGCGATGACCATGCTTCTCTTCCAGGATCTTGAGCAGCTCTTCCTTATAGGTTTCCGAGAGATTGCCCGGCCCTTCTCCGCAGCCGATGAACCCCGACTCCAGGAGGATCTCGTAGGCGCTCGGGCGACCCTCGTTCTTCGCTTCCTCGTAGAGTGCGTCGATCCCTCGCTTGACGACTTCGCTCGTTCCCACGTGATCTCTGCGCTTTAGGAACTCGAGCTTGCGGCTGCGTTCGGGATCGAGTCGGGCATTGATTCGCATGTCGGCCTCCGGACGCTGTCATACGCGCGTCTGACAGCCTAACACGAGCTTGAGCCTCAACCTCGGGTCGGCTCGCCCTTCCGCTCCTGGCGCAGCAGAACCAGCGTCGCGCCCGGGCCTCCCTGGCGCGGCGGTGCGGAGGCGAAGGCCAGCACGTGACGGCCGAGCGGCGGCTCGGCGAGCCAGCGCAGCACGGCTTCCTTGAGCGTCGGGCCCTCGGGCGAGCGCAGGCCGCGGCCGTGCACGATCCGCAGGCAGCGGTAGCCGACCTGGAGGGCGAGGGCGAGCGCCCCGGCGACGACCTCACGGGCGCCCTGCTCGTTCAAGCCGTGGAGGTCGAGCTCACGGTCGACCTCGACCTCGCCGCGCTCCAGGCGGCGCAGCAGCTTGCGGTCGACCCCGGCGGCCAGCCCCTCGACGCGCTCGCCGATGCGCTCGACCTCGAAGCGGACCGCGGCCCGAGGCGGCTTGGCCGCCGGCCCCCTGCCGTGCGGCGGCGGCCGGCGTACCACCTCCCTGGGCCGCGCCAGCGGCGCGACACCCTGCATCGCGCGCTCGAAGAGATCCTCGTCGTCCTCGCCCACGGCTTCCTCCCGACCACGATGGCGGGCAGGCTCGGCGTGAGCTTAGCTCAGTGCTTTCCGTCTCTCTCGTGGGCGAGGAAGTACTCGACCAGCTTGTCGACGTAGCTGTCCAGCCGCGGCACGCCGATGCCCGTGCCGTCCAGGGCGTCGAGGGTGTTGACGCAGTCGAAGGTCGCCTGGTGAGCGAAGTAAGGGGCGCTCTGGCGCTGGAGGCCGAGCGGCTCGGCGATGCCGCTGCCCGCCACCACCGAGGTGAGCGAGGTGGGCACCCGCAGCCAGCTCTCGGCTTCGAACATGGCCCGCGAGAAGAGGTCGAAGATCTCCTCGGTGGTGTGCGGCTCGGGGTCGGTCAGGTGGAAGGTCTTGCCGGCGGCGGCGGCGCGGGCCGAGATGGCGGCGATGGCCTCGATGATGAAGTCGACCGGCACCAGCTGGAAACGCACCTTGGGCGAGCCGACGTTGAGGCGGGTCAGCGGCCAGGGCAGGCGGCGCATGACCCTGAGCAGCATGTAGGGGCCGTCGAATTTCGCGGTCGAGCCGTCCCGCGAGCTGCCCACCACCACCGCCGGCCGGTAGATGGCGACCGGCAGGCCTTCGGCCTGCAGGCGCCTCACGGCGACCTCGGCGTGGTACTTGGTGGACTCGTAGTGGTTGTTGAAGCCGGCGTCGTGCTCGAGCTCGGCCTCGCGCACGATGCCACGGCGCTTGCCGGCGACGGCATAGGTCGAGACGTAGTGATAGCCCGCGAGGTGCTCGAGGCCGCGCACGAAAGCGTTGACCTGCTCGGTGCCGCCGACATTGACGCGCTCGGCGACCGCGGCCGGCACGGCGAGGTCGTAGATCGCGGCGAGATGAAAGACGGTATCGACCTCGGCGGCCAGCCGCTCGCGGTCCGGCCTCTCGACACCGAGCCCGGCTTGGGTGATGTCGCCGGCGACGACCTCGAAGCTCTGCAACGGCCGGCCCGCCTGCTCGGCGATTCGTCTCGCCTCGGCCTTCGCCCGCTCTGCGAAGCGGCTTTCCACGAGGAAAGTCCAGCGCTCGCTCGCCGTCGCCAGACGCTCCGCCAGCCGGCCGGCGATGAAGCCGGGGAAGCCCGTCAGAAGCGTGTGCCGCATTGCAGCAGAGTATACTCGCGCGCACGCCGCTTTGCGGCACACCCCTGGCCATCTGCGAGATCCGCCATGATCGAGATCGCTTCTCCTCCCAAGTCCGCCGACGAAGCGAGCCGGCTGCCGGCCACCCCGCGCCCCGAGCTCGACGCCGCCGTGGCAGCGCTCGCCACGAAGAAAGCAGCATGGCTCGAGGTCACCGCCGCCGAGCGCGTGCGCCTGCTCGAAGAGCTGATCTCGAGCTTCCGGTCCGTGGCCGAGCGCTGGGTCGAGGCCTGCCTCGAGGCCGAGGGCATCCCTCCGGCCAACCCGCTGTCCGGGGAGGAGTGGCTGGCCGGCCCCTACATGGTGTTCAAGAACCTCCAGCAGCTCCGGAGCTCCCTCGCCGACGTGGCCGCCGGCCGCCGGCCCCGCATCCCGGGCGGGGTCACGGTGCGCGACGGTGGCCAGGTGGTGGCGCGGGTCTTCCCGGGCTCGGCCTACGACCGCCTGTTCTATCCCGGCATGACAGCCGAGGTGTGGATGGAGCCCGAGGTCAGCCTCGAGGCACTGCCCGCCACCCAGGCGGTCGCCTACTTCGAGCCCCAGGGCGAGGGCCGCGTTGCGCTGGTACTGGGCGCCGGCAACGTCTCCTCGATCGGCCCCATGGATGCCCTCTACAAGCTTTTTGTCGAGGACCGCGTGGTGCTGTTCAAGGCCCACCCGGTCAACGACTACCTGGGCCCACTGCTCGAGGAGGGCTTCGCGCCGCTCGTGCGCCGCGGCTTCTTCGAGGTGGTCTACGGCGGCGCCGCCGAGGGCGCGTACCTGGCCGAGCACGCGGGGATCGACGAGATCCACGTCACCGGCTCGGACAAGACGGTGGACGCCATCGTGTTCGGGCCGGGAGAGGAAGGGAGGCGGCGCAAGGCCGAGCGCCGGCCGCGCAGCACCAAGATCATCACCAGCGAGCTCGGCAACGTGAGCCCGGTGATCGTGGTCCCCGGCCCGTGGGGCCGCGCCGACTTCGCCTACCACGGCGAGAACCTGGTCACCATGCTGGCCAACAACGCCGGCTTCAACTGCAACGCCACGCGGCTGGTGCTCACTCACGCCGGCTGGAGCGGCCGCGGCGAGTTGCTGGACGCGGTGCGAGCGAGCCTCCGCAAGCTCCCCTCGCGCCGCGCCTTCTACCCTGGCGCCGCCTCCCGCTGGCAGGCGTTCGTGGACGCTCACCCCCAGGCCGAGCGCTACGGCGAGGCCACCTTCGGCCGCCTGCCCTGGGCCTTCATCCCGGGTCTCGATCCCGGCGCCAGCGGCGACCTGTGCTTCACCACCGAAGCCTTTGCCTCGGTGTTCGCGGAGGCGTCTCTCGAAGCGGCCGACACACCTGAGTTCCTGCGCCGCGCCGTGGCCTTCGCGAACGAGCGGGTGTGGGGCACGCTCAATGCCTGCCTGATCGTCCACCCGACCTCACTCGCCGACCCGGCGGTCGCCGCCGCCGTGGAGCAGGCGATCGCCGACCTGCGCTATGGCACGGTGGCAGTGAACCACTGGCCGGCGATCGGCTACGGCCTGGTGGTCACGCCCTGGGGCGGGTTCCCCGGTTCCGACCTCTACGACGTGCAGTCCGGTTGCGGCTGGGTACACAACACCCTGATGTTCGACCGGCCGCAGAAAGCCGTGGTCCGCGCCCCGTTCCGCGCCCGCCCCAAGCCGCCCTGGTTCGTGAGTCACCGGACCGCCCATCGCCTGGCACGGGTGCTGACCGACTTCGAGGCGGCGCCCTCGCTCCTCAAGCTGCCGGCGATCTTCGGCCACGCGCTGGCGGGCTGAAGGCCTCTCCGAGGCTCGAAACGCGGCGTGCGAGCTCCGCTCGCGCGCTCGCGGGGTAGATCGTCCGGGCGAGCAGCGCGGCACGCCCTGGTGGGTCCGCCTTGCGGCTGCCGCGAGGCCGCGCATCGCCGACACTGCGACGCCGGACTTGCGGGGGTGCTACAGTACGGCCACCCAATCGAGTCCTGCTCCGACTGCCGATCCTGCCCGGAGGTGGCCTTGGTCCGCCGACGATGCTCCGTCTCGGCCCTCGTTGTGCTGCTCGTGGCCTGTGCGAGCGAGCCACGCATCCAGCCCGTGCGCGGCAGACGCGCGACGGTGCCGGCTCCGGCCGCGGGTAGCTCGCCCTGCGCCGGCTTCAGCTTTTGCGACTCCGGAGGCACTCCATGCGACCCGGCGAGCAACTGCACCTGCGCCTACATGACCCACACCTGCGAGATCCGATTCAACTGGTGCGCCAACGACAGCCAGTGTCGCGACGCCCTCGACGACACCGGCGCGCGCTGCATCGCCAACGCCTGCTGGGGCACCGGCGTCGACTGCCAGAGCGAGCAGTGCAAGAACGGCTACGGCTGCGCCAGCGATCAGGACTGCGAGGCCGGCTGGAAGTGCTCGACGGGCAACGGCGTGTGCCGGTCGCCGGCGGCGCCGACGCCAAGACTCTCGTAGCCGCCTCTCCTCCTGCCGCGCCGCGGCGTAAGATGCCTGTCTGAAAGGAGATCAGCGTGCAACGCATTCACAACTTCGGGGCGGGGCCGGCGGCATTGCCGGTGGAGGTGCTGGAGGAGGCGCAGCGGGACCTGCTGGCGCTGCCGGGAGTCGGCATGTCGGTGCTGGAGATCAGCCACCGGTCTGAGCACTTTACGAAGATCCTCGACGAGGCGACCGAGAATCTGCGGCGTCTCCTGGGCTTGAGCGCCGAGCAGCAGGTGCTCTTCCTGGCCGGCGGAGCGAGCCTCCAGTTCTCCATGCTGCCGATGAACCTGGTGCCGCGCGAGGGGGCCGGCGAGGGCCGGACGGCCGACTACGTGGTCACCGGCACATGGAGCGCAAAGGCGGCGAAGGAGGCCGAGGCGCAGGGTGCCGGCCGCCGGGCCTGGGACGGCAAGGCCGAGGGGTACGTGCGGGCGCCGCGGCAGGCCGAGCTCGATCTCGACCCGCGGGCCGCCTTCCTCCACTTCACCTCGAACGAGACCATCCACGGCGTGCAGTTCGCCGAAGCCCCGGACGCCCCGGAAGGCGTGCCTCTGATCTGCGACGCGTCGTCGGACTTCCTGTCGCGGCCGATCGACGCCTCGCGTTACGCGCTGATCTATGCCGGCGCGCAGAAGAACGCCGGCCCCGCCGGGGTGACGATCGTGATCGTCCACCAGGCGCTGCTCGAGCGCTCCGCCCCCACCCTGCCCCCCATGCTCTCCTACGCCCTGCAGGCCAAGGAGAAGTCGCTCTACAACACACCGCCGGTGTTTGCCATCTACGTCGTGATGCTGGTCAGCCGCTGGCTGCTGGCGCAGGCCGGCGGTCTCGAGGGCATGGCGCGCGCCAACGAGGAGAAGGCGCGGCTCCTGTACCAGGCGATCGACGGCAGCGCCGGCTTCTACCGCCCGCACGCGGCGGCCGACAGCCGCTCGCGGATGAACGTGCCCTGGCGTCTGCCCAGCGAGGAGCTGGAGCAGCGCTTCCTCACCGAGGCCAAGGCCGCGGGCTTCGACGGTCTGAAAGGCCATCGCTCGGTGGGCGGCATCCGCGCCTCGATCTACAACGCGGTGCCCAAGGCCTCGGTCGCGGCGCTCGTCGCGTTCATGGAGGAGTTCCGCGCCAAGGCCGCATAGCTCTCGCCTCTGCGTGTCCCCTCATCATCTCTCTCCGACACCGGGTCCTGTAGGACTCTCGAAAGGAGACGATGATGAGAAGGTCTCTGGCACTCGCTCTGCTGCTTTCCTTCGCCCTGGCCGGCGCCGCGTCCGCGGCGACCGCGCCCGAAACCGTCCCGTTTCTCCTGCCCAAGGCCAGTTGCCAGAAGGCCCTCACGGCGATGGCGCAGGTGGCGCCGCCCACCGGCCTGGAGCTGCGCGGGAGCCTCTTCGCGCCACGGCCGAAGTCCCGGCAGCTTCCTCTGTGCCCCGGGCCGTATAGCTGCCCCTCCACCTGTACTGCGGGCGGCATCTGCAACTACGGACCCATCGGCCCTACCCCCACCGACTGTTGCACTCTCCCCGGCGGCGGCGAGTTCTGCTGCGATCAGGACGAGGACGAGGTGTGGGCGCTCGTCTGCGCCTGCGAGGGCGCAGCCGGCTGCGAGGAGTCGCAGGAGGTCACGCTCTACTGCATCTAGAGCGCCGCGCGGCATCAGCTCCTTGTCACGCGATCTCTCAATACCGACACCGAGACTCTTAGAGACTGTTCTCGTGGCGCCGTCCGCCGCGGGCACAGCCTGGTTTTGGTGTCGGCCGCGCCTGCGGGTGCCCGACGAGCCCGCGGCCGGCCCTTCTCGACAACGCTCCCGTGAAAGGAGACGACGATGAGAAAGTCGCTCTGGCTCGCTCTCGCGCTCACCCTGCTACTGGCGCCGGCGGCGCTGGCGGAACCCGCGCCCGCCGCGGTGGACCTCGAGATCCTCCCGCAAGGTAACTGCGCCCCCAACGCCACGCCCGCCGACAGCGGCGACGCGGCGGCCCCCGACGAGCTCGGCCTCTTCGCTCCGGAGGAGCAGGCGCTCCAGCCGCCGCCCTGTCCCACGCCCACGACCTGTCCCGCGGCCTGTCCGCCGGCGATGATCTGCCTGGTGGGCAACCTCGGGCAGTGCTGCTCCGGCCCCGGCGGCCAGCTCCGCTGCTGCCCGTCCGGCCAGACGATCCAGGTGAAGAGCTGCGCGTGTCAGGGCTGCGCCCCCCTGAGAGAGCTCTCTCTGTCTTGCGTTTGACGGCATCTGAGCTGCGAACGGAGGCCGCTCGTCACGGCCGGTCGAGATGGGCGGCGTCCGAGTCGCCCATCTCCACCCCGCCGCCGGGGAAGTACTCCTGCCAGCGGTCGGTGACGCGGTGGGCGATGTCCTCGCGACAGAAGAGCTCGGCCGGGAAGCCGGGCTTCAAGCGGGCGTCGATCAGGATCGGCGGCGTGTAGGAGAGCTGGTTCCTCACCACTCGGGTCGAGGCGGCGTGGAGGTCGGCGGCCGGCTCGAAGCGGGTGAAGGTGGTCCACAGAAAGTTGATGGCGCTCCGCGCGGCGCGGGCCGGCTCGTCGGTCAGCACCAGGAGCGGCCAGCCGGCGAAAGCGGGATGGGCCGCCAGGCGGTCCGCGGCCTCGCGGTCCTCTGCGAAGGCCGGCCCTCCCACCACCAGGCAGCCGGCGCAGAACACCCTCACCTCGGTGACCTCGGGCGGCGGCGGCGCGGCGGGCCGGAACTCGCGCGGCAGCTCGCGCTTCGGGTCGCCGAGGCCCAGCCACACGCCCTTGGAGCCCTCGTTGACCACCGGGCCGGTGTAGTCGAGGGTGTCCATCGACAGGTTGCCGAACACGTAGAGGTCGGTGGCCGGCTCGGTGCGGGCCAGCACGTGCTCCAGCGTGGCGCGGAAGTCCTTGAGATCGACGGGCCGGTCGGTGACCAGCAGGAACTTGGTCAACGAGAGCTGCCCTTCGCCCAGGATGCGGAAGGCGCTCGCCATGGCCTCGCGCTTGTAGCGCTCGCGCACCACGGCCCCGGCGAGTGAGTGGTAGCCGGTCTCGCCGTAGGACCACAGGTCGATCACTGCCGGCATCACCAGCGGGAAGAGGGGCGAGAGCAGCTCCTGGAGCAGGTCGCCAATGAAGAAGTCCTCCTGCCGCGGCTTGCCCACCACCGTCGCCGGGTAGATGGCGTCGCGCCGATGGCAGAGGTGGCTCACCTCGAAGACCGGGTAGTCGTGGCGCAGCGAGTAGTAGCCGTAGTGGTCGCCGAAGGGGCCCTCGGGGCGGCGCAGGCGCGGCGGCACCGAGCCCACCAGGGCGAATTCGGCGTCGGCGATCAACGGGTGCGGGCCGGGCCCGCGACAGAGGCCGAGGCGCTGCCCGGCGATCAGCGAGGCGAGCAGCGTCTCCGGCACGTTCTCCGGCAGCGGAGCGACGGCGGCGAGGATCAGCGCCGGCGGCCCGCCGAGGAACACGGTCACCGGCAGGGCCTCGTCTCGGGCTTCGGCCGCCGCGTAGTGGAAGCCGCCGCCCTTGCCGATCTGCCAGTGCATGCCGGTGGTGGAGGCGTCGTGGACCTGCAGCCGGTACATGCCGAGGTTGGGCCCCTTGCCCTCGGGGTGCTCGGTGAATACCAACGGCAGAGTGATGAATGGCCCGCCGTCCTCGGGCCAGGTGGTGAGCACGGGGAGGCGGTCGAGCCGCACGTCGCCGGTCACCTCACGGGTCACCTCGTCGAGCACCGGCCCGCGGGCGCGGCGCCGGCTGCCGATCGAGAGCGCCGCCCGCGCCACGTCGCGGGCTCCCCAGAGCTTCGCCGGCGTGGGAGGCAGCAGTGTCTGCGCCAGCTCGACCAGCCGGCGGATCAGCCGCTCGGGCCGCTTGCCGAACGCCAGCTCGGCCCGCCGCGGCGTGCCGAAGAGGTTGGTGGCGAGCGGGAAGCTCGCGCCCTTGGGCCGCGTGAAGAGCAGCGCCGGGCCGCCGGCCGCGATCACCCGCCGGTGGATCTCCGAAGCTTCGAGATAGGGATCGACCTCCGCCTCCACCACCGCCAGGTCGCCGTCGCGGCGGAGCTGGTCGAGGAAGGCGCGGAGGTCGGGGAAGGTGGGCTCGGTCACGAGAGCCTGGTCATCGGGGCTGGCCCGCCGCCGCCGGCGCTCCCGCGAGGTAGTCCACCGCCAGGTGGGCCATGGCCCGGACGCCGAGCGGCAGGGCGGACTCGTCGACGAAGAAACGCGGCGAGTGGTTGCCGGCCGCCTCCGCCGCCGGGGTGCCGGGAGGCCGGATGCCGACGATGAAGAACAGGCCTGGGATCACCTTCTGGTACTGCGCGAAGTCCTCGGCGCCGAGGATCGGCGGCGCCTCGAACACTCGCTCGGCGCCGGCCACCCGCTCCAGCGTCGGCGCCATGCGGCGGGTGAGCGCCGGGTCGTTGTAGGTCACCGGGTTGCCGCGCGTGATCTTGACCTCGGCGGTGGCGCCCGCGGCCTCGGCGATCTTCTCGGCGGTGCGGCGTACCCGCTCGTGGATCTGGTCCTGCATCGGCGTATCGAGGGCCCGCAGGGTGCCGAGCAGCCTCACCTCGTCGGGGATGATGTTGCTGCGCACCCCGCCGTGGATGCTGCCGATGGTGACAATGGCCGGCGCGGTGGTTACGTTGAGCTGCCGGCTGGGGATGGTTTGCAGCGCGAGCACGATCTCCGAGGCGACGACGATCGGGTCGACCCCCAGCCACGGCATGGCGGCGTGGGTCTGCTTGCCACGCACCACGATCTCCAGCGTGTCCGAGCTCGCCATGGTACCGCCGGAGCGGTAGGCGATCTCGCCGGCCTCGGCGAACGGCATCACGTGCAGGCCGAAGATGGCCTGCGGCCTCGGGGCTTCGAGCACGCCCTGGCGGATCATCAGCCCGGCGCCTCCCTCTTCGCCTTCCGGCGCTCCCTCCTCGGCGGGCTGGAAGATGAACTTCACGGTCCCCGGCAGCTCGGGCTTGAGCTTCGCCAGCACCTCGGCGACCCCCATCAGCATGGCTGTGTGGGTGTCGTGCCCGCAGGCGTGCATCACCCCCACCTCCTGGCCGTTGTAGGTCGCCCGCACCTTGGAGGCGAACGGCAGGTCCACCTCCTCGCTGACCGGCAACGCGTCCATGTCCGCGCGCAGCGCAACCACCGGCCCCGGCTTGCCGCCCACCAGCAGGCCGACCACGCCGTGGTGCGCCACCCCGGTTTCGACCTCGAGGCCCAGCGCCGTCAGATGCTCGGCGACCTTGGCCGCGGTGCGCTGCTCGCGGTTCGAGAGCTCCGGGTGCTGGTGGAAGTCCCGGCGCCAGGCGAGGACCTTCGGCTCGACGGCGCGGGCCAGCTCGTCGATGCGCGCGCCGAGTGGCGTGCCCTGCCCGGGGGTCGCGCGTCCGGGGGCCGGGTGCCCGAGGCCCGCGGCGAACGCCAGCGTGATCGCGGTGACAGCCACGGCAGAACGCGGTTTCTGCATCTGCTCCCTCCTCGCTCGGTGCGACGGGCCGCCATCATAACGGCTGCCGCCGGCTCGGACGGTGCGGGTCCCGTAACGAGAAGGCGTGCTCCGGCGCCAAAGCAGCATCGGCGAATTCCCACTTAGCCGAGAGGAGAGGCCCATGGGTACCCGAGGGTTGCGGCGTTCGATCGAGATCCTCTTCCTGCTCGCCCTCGCGCTTCCCGCGGCCACGCCTGCGCAGACGGTCGACGGGGCTCCCTGGACGGAGACCGGCGACAAACGGGTGCCCCGGGTACGCGCCTCGGAGCTCGTCAGCGACGCCCAGCCCGCGGTGCTCGAGGCGATCGTCGAGAACGGCGGGGCCCCCTACAGCTACTCCGTGGACTGGGAGGACGGCTCCGAGCCGCAGACCGGACGGGCCACGGAAGGCCGGCTCTACCTAACCCACGACTACGACCTGATCAGCAGCTTCCAGGTGCGGCTCACCGTGACCCTGGGCGAGACGACCATCCTCCTGGAGCCGCTGCTGGTCACCGTCGGCGACGACGACGACCATGCGCCGGTGGTGGAGTGGACGCTGCCGCCGTCCGTGGTGCGCCCCGGGCAGCCGGCGGTCGTCGGGTGGAAGGTCACGGACAAGAGCGGGCTGGACTACGCGGTGGTGGTGGTCGTGGGAGCCAATGGGCAGCCGATCACCCACTTCGAGCAGGCCGAGGGCGAGGTCAACCTAGCCGGCCGCGGGCTCGGGACCTTCCGCGTCGAGCTCCGGGCCCAGGACGCCGATCGCGACCGGCCGGGAGACCAGGCCGGCTTCATGCTCATCGAGTCGGTGACGGTCACCGACGACCTGGACGGCGACGGGCTGCTGGACTACCGGGACAACTGCCCGCGGGTGAGGAACCGCGACCAGCGGGACCGCGACGGCGACGGCCTGGGCGATGCCTGCGACCCCTGCCCGGAGGTGAACGGGCGTTGCGACGAGAGCCCGCCGGTGGGAGGGAGGGCCGGCCTGCTCTGGCCGGGCCTCGGCCTGCTGGCGCGAGGTCTCCGCGCGCGGCGAAAGGCGGGGAATCGATCGACCAGGCGGAGGGCGGCGGCGTTTCTCGCGGCCGGCCTCCTGCTGCCGGCGACGGCCGCCGCGGCGCCCACGATCACCAGCGTGCGGCCGCAAGCCATCTTGGTCGGCGAGCCCGTGGTGATCCTGGGGAGCGGCTTCGGCTCCTCCCAGGGCGCCGCCGGCCGAGTCACCTTCGGGGGCGTGGATGGCGGGACCGTCTACCACTGGACCAACACACGGATCACCGTCGAGGTGCCCGTGGGGTCGCTGGTGGCTGGAGTGCCCACGCCAACCCCGACCGGCCCGCAGGCGGTGGTGGTGCGCACCGCGACCGGCGACGAGAGCAACGCGGCGTCGATCGACATCAAGGTCCTCAACCACCTCGCCGCGTTCCAGCCCGCCTGCCGCTGCGGTGACGCGGGCTGCACGGCGCCGTGCCTGCCCGACGACTACTGCCGCCAGGGCGCTGGAGGCTGCACCTTCGACAGCATCGTCTACGGCTGGCGCGACATCAAGGACGTGGACTTCGGCGACGTGGACAACGACGGCGACCTCGACATCCTGGACGTCTCGAGCCCGCTGACGCCGTCCGACCCGGGAGGCGTGATACCCGGCTTCTCACCCGGTTCCTGCCCGTCCATCGGCGGCACGCCGGTCGCCTTCCCGGACCGGCTGTTCATCAACAACGGCGGCGGGCAGTTCGCCGACGTCACCGGCGGCCCGGACGGCGACTACAACACCACGGCCGACAACCCGATCCCTCCGTTCAGCAGCTTCCGCACCTACGACGCAGACTTCGTCGACATCAACAATGACGGGTTCCTCGACGTGGTGCGCGCCGACCGCGCCCTGTGCGCGGGCGACCCCTCCCACTACTTCAAGAACGTCGACACCACCTTGGACGGCGTGCCCGACACCGTGTTCCAAGGCCTCGCGATGGGGATGCCCACCGAGGATGCCTACTGGGACAACCTGGCGACCGGCGACCTCGAAGGGGACGGCGACCTGGACCTCCTGATCTCGCACGCGGGCTCCACCATCTCTCCCCACGCCCTCCAGATCAACGACGGCACCGGCTCCTTCACGCAGTACAACCCGGCGACGATGGCCCCGACGCACGCCGCGGCCGACGACTTCACCCCCTACACAAACGTGTCTCACGACATGGCCCTGATCGATCTGGACGGCGACCGGGACCAGGACATCATCATCGGCGGCGGCAGCATCTACTTCGCGCTCCCCAACTTCGTGCTGCTCAACCGCTTCACCGAGACCGGAGAGCTGTTCTTCGAGTCCGTCCCAGTCCCCAGGGCCGCCGAGCTTTCGGCGACCGTCAGCCTGGGCACTCCGGACTTGAACGGTGACGGGCGGCGCGACGTGCACTTCGTCAACGACCGCGACCTCCTGGGGCCGGCCGACCGGCTCTTCTTGAACCTCGGGCCGGTGGGCTGCGGCTCGGCGGCCGAGGCGAGCTGCCCCGACGGGCTCACCTGCAGCGGCGCCGGCCAGGTGATCGCCAACCGGATCTGCTGGAAGGACGCCTCCCTCGACCTCCCGGAGGAGGTCGCGCGAGCCATGAAGGACGGCTACGGCTCCGACTACGGCGACATCGACGCCGACGGCGACCTCGACATCTTGGTGACCGGCATCTCCTCGGGAGGAAACTACCTCTTCCTCAACCGCGGGGCGAGCGCCTGTGCCGCCGACGGCGACTGCCCGCCCGACTACCACTGCGTGGCCGGCGGCTGCCTCCCCAACTCGGAGGAGACGTCGCCCAAGTGGTGGTCCTGCCCGCCGATGACCCCCGGGGCGGGCGGCACCCTGGTGCCCTGCCTGGACCGCGACGGCAACCCGGTGACCGGCCCGGACTTCCCCGCCGCGCAGACCAGCCGCCGCAGCCTGGCGGTGGTGTTCGGCGACGTCGACAACGACGCGGACCTCGAGATCCTCTGGGGCCGCGGCCAATGGGGCCCGAGCAACTGGGCGGACTGGCCCGACGCCGGCCCCTTGCTGCTGGTCGGCGCCAATGCGCCGCCGACCGTCGAAGCCGGGCCCGACCAGATCGCGATCGAGGACCAGCCCGTCGCCCTGGCCGGCGCCTTCTACACCGACCCCGGCCTCGCCGACACCCACACCGCGACGCTCGACTGGGGCGACGGCTCGCCCCTCGAGCCGGGCGTCATCACCCCGGGCTCGGGCTCCGGCACCATCGCCGGCAGCCACGTCTACGCCGCGCCCGGCGTCTACACCGTCACCGTGACAGTGACCGACAACCACGGCGCCTCCGACTCGGACACCAAGACCATCCGCGTCGCCAACGGCTTCCTTGCCTACTGCTTCTTCGGCGAAGGCAACCGGCCGATCACCGACCGCATCGACATCAGGAAGCGGGTGCAAGCCGAGTGCCGTGTAGGAAGCCTCGCCCGCATCCGCTTGAAGCGCCGCGTGGAGCTCGAGGGCGACCTCGTCTCCTACCTGGCCAAGGTACGGGTGGGCAAGGACGACCGGGTGACCGGCGACGTGATCGCCGCCAGCGAAGGCAAGGTGAAGCGCCGCACGCAGGTGATGGGCGACATCACCGCCGGTCTCGACATCTGGCTGCGCCGCAACGTGACCGTGGACGGCGACGCCACGGCTGGCGGCACCGTGAACCTGAACCCCGGCGCCACCGTCACCGGCACCGTGACCCAGGGCGCGGCCATTGCCCCGCAGGCGCCGGTGACCACGGTCACCGTGGCGCCCGCCGCCGGCGGGCCGGACGTGCTGCTGACCAACAACGAAGTCCGCGCCCTGGCTCCCGGCAGCTTCGGCCGGCTGTGGACCCGCCCGGGCGCCGTCGTGCAGCTCAGCAGCGGGAACTACCAGTTCGAGTACTTCAACCTCGGCCGCGACGGGCGGCTCGAGCTCGACCTCACCGCCGGCCCGGTGGTCGTCGAGGTGGTGCACAGGCTCAAGATGAAGCGCCGCGTGCAGATGCTCGTCACCTCCGCCACCGGCGGCGCCACCGACGTGCTGTTCGAGGTCGGCAGCGGCCGGCGGCTGAAGCTCAAGAAAGGCGGTCACTACCTCGGCACCTTCCTGGCCCCGGGCGGGGACCTCAAGCTCGGCAAGTGGGCGGAGCTCGAAGGCGCCCTCTACGGCCGCCAGGCCAACGCCAAGAAGGGCGCCGAGATCACCGGCAATCCGGCGGTGGAATTGTTCGTGTCGGTGTTCTGGCCGTAGGGGAATCGAAGTCTGGCCCTGTTCGGAAGTGATTCGAGCTAGCCCGCGGGCAACCGGCGGCGAAGCCGGCCATTGGCAGCCCGCTTGAGCGGAGCGTCATGCTTCGTGGCGCGCTTCTGCGGCACGAGCCTGACGTGCAGATCGCATCCGACTGCCTGGGCGTAGCGCTTCAGCGTACCGAGCGACGGCGTGTGCTTGCCCGCCGCCTCCAAGCGAGAGACGGCGCTCTTCGTCGTGCCCATCCGCTCCGCCACGGCGTCCTGCGTCAGGCCCGCTCTCGCCCTGGCCCTGAGGAGCTGGTTGGTAAGCTCGTACTCGAGCGCCAGCGACTCGTATGCCTCCGCGAATCCCTTGCGAGCCTTCGCCTTTGCCAAGAACGCCGGATGGTCATGGCGCACTGGCTTGTAGTTCCGTTCACTCATCGTGCCAGCACGCGCTCGTCGAAGTAGTCGATCTCGAACGCCACGCCCGGAGGTTAGCACAGTTGCTAACCATGGGCGGTTGGCGCGGCCCGCGGCGGCGCATTGTCAGGGCTCTCGCAAGCGGGACTGCGGGCGGCGCCACGCCACACCCAGGTGAGCACTGAACGGCCGCGAGGCCAACGCCAAGAAGGGAGCCGAGATCGCCAGCAACCTGGCGGTGGCGCTGTTCGTGTCGGTGTTCTGGTCGTAGGAGAAGCTGCGAACGGAATGTGCTCGCGAGCGGCCCTGTCGCCCGGCTGCTATGCCTTCATGGCGATTCTGGAGGCGCTGCCGCTCCGGACTTCGACAGGAACTGCTTCACCTCCTCGATCGAATAGGGTAGATCGCCACGGAGGTGAATGACAGCGTGACAGTTCGGGCACACAGGACGCAGGTCCTCTATGGGATCGACTTCATGAGGCCCAGCAACGTTCGACAGGGGATCTAGGTGGTGGACCTGAATGTAGGTCGCTGCCACAGGCCCGTAGCGCCGCTCGAAGCTCATGCCGCAAACGACACAGGAGAGGCCATAGTGCTCAATACAGGCAGCACGCAGTCGAGGGTTGCGTTCATACCGATTGACCCAGACTTGTTGACGCGCGCCTTCCTGACCCGCTTCCAGGCTCGATCGCTCATCCGGGAAGCCAACACCGGAGCCGGCAGTAGCTTGCGACCAAAGCTCCTCAACCGCTGAGGCGACCTCAAGCGGCAGCCTGATGCCTGACATCTGAGTCGCCCAGCGAAAGCCACTTAGCGGCGGCTCCATCAAGGTACTCCATTCGATCAAGGGCTCCTCACTCAGGACGTCGAAGTCAATACCTACGTACCTTGCTTTGTCGCCTTTACTTGCCCGATCCTGATCCCAATGGTCCGCCTCATAGGGCGAGCTGGTGATCTTTCCTGAGGCAACTATCCCTCGTGGTGGCTCGCCCAGGCGAATCAGGAAGAAGCGATCTCCAGAGCGAGGAAGCGTGCTGCTGCCAACAGTCCATGCGTCCCTCGCGCTTCCGCCGCGCCGGAGACGGTTGAGCTCAACGTGGAGGTCACCCCACTGGAATCGGCGCGGGTTCCACGCCAGAAGGAAAGTAGTCATCGCAGCTCCTGACTCCCTGGAGGTAGGTTGCAACTCGATCGAGGGCCCAGTCGCGACGGTAATTTCTCAGTTTTCCTGAGCTCTCACTCTAGCAGCGAGTCCAGCCACTCGCTCTCCACCCGCCCGAAGAACGGGCTCTCCGCCAGCACCCGCCGCGAAGCTTCTCGCTACCCGAGCAGCACCGAGGCGCGGACCGGATCTCCTCGCCTTCGCCGTACCAGCGCGGCGCTCGCGCCAGCAGCACGAGGCCTCGCGCGGGCGGCGGAGCCGGCTATCAGGTGGACTGCTTGGCTTGTCCTGACATACTGATTCTTGTATAGTGCGGGCAGCCATGAAGCCTCTCCGCTGGGTCGGCTCGGCCCTCGCCAATCTTCGAGCCTTCCCAGAGGATGCGCGGAGAGTCGGAGGCCACAACCTGCACCTGCTGCAGCTCGGCCTGGAGGCGGAGGACTGGAAGCCCATGCCCGGCATTGGGCCGGGCGTCTACGAGCTGCGGATTCGTACCGCGGTCGAGCACCGGATCTTCTACGTGGCGAAGTTCGAGGAAGCGGTCTATGCGCTCCACTGTTTCGAGAAGAAGTCCCGCCGCACCTCGAACCACGACCTCGAGCTCGGCCGCGAGCGGTATCAGATCGTCCTCCGGGAGCGCGCCAGGAACAGGTAGCCCGACAGGAGCTAGTACCAACATGAAAAGCCAGATCACGCCTTCCAGCGGTAACGTCTTTGTCGACCTTGGCTTCGATGAGGAAGAAGCGGCGCATCTCGAAGTGCGCTCCACTCTGATGTTCACGATCCGCAAACTGATCCAGGAGCAGGGCCTGACTCAGGCCAAGGCGGCTCAATTGCTCGGCGTGACGCAGCCGCGCATCAGCGACTTGGTGCGAGGGCGGATCGATCTCTTCAGCATCGACTCGCTCGTGGACATGCTGGCGCGGGCCGGGATCAAGGTCGCCGTCGAGTGTTCTTCCATGCCGCAGCGTGGAGCCGCGTAGCTTGAGCTTCCGGGCGACATCATTCGACCAGTGCCGCCAGCGCCTCGCGCTCCGCAGGGCCCAGGAAGGGGCTCTCGCCGAGCACGCGTCGCGCGGCTTCGCGCTCCCCGAGCAGCGCCAGGGCACTCACCCGGATCTCTTCTCCCTCGCCGTACCAGCGTGGCGCGCGAGCCAGTAGCTCGAGGGCCTCGCGCGGGCGGCGGCGTGGTCCGGCGGGCGCGGCAGCGTAGAGCTCGGCCAGGGCAAGGGTGACGGCGGGGTCGGCGGGCTGCTCCTCGACGAGCTTCGACAGGCGGGAGGTCGCGCCTTGCCAATCCCCCACCGCCGCGGCCAGCTTCGCGAGCCCGATAGACGCGGCGATCACCGCCGATGCCCCATCGCTCACCTGCGCAGCGGCGCCTGGAGCGCTCGCCGCGAGCACTCGCTCGAAGAGCGGCGCCGCCTCGGCTCCCCGCCCCTCCAGGCGCAGGGTCTCGCCCAGCCCGGCGAGGGCCGCGGCCGACGAGGCGTCCGCTTTCAGGGCGCGCTGGAACGCCTCTCGCGCCGGGAGCAGGGCCGCTGGCCGGAAGGCGACCAAGGCCTGGCCGAGGAGCGCCAGCGCGGCGGCGTCGGCCGGAGCCTCGACGAGAGCGGATTGCGCCTCCTGCACGGCCTGCGAAGGCAGCCCCGCGACGAGGTAGGCGCGCGCCAGGCGCAGGCGTTCGTCGCGGCTCGACGGCCCGGCCCGCTTCGCGGACCGCACGCTCTCGTCGGCCGGCTGACGGGCTCCGAACAGGCGCTCCGTCGCCTCCGCGGCGCCGGCCCTGCCGGCCCGCCGCCAGGCCAGCGCCAGCTTATAGAGCGCCTTCTGGTGCCCCGGCTCGAGCGACAGCGCCTCGCGGAAGTCGTCAGCCGCCTCGGGGAGGCGCCCGGCATCGGCGTGGCAGCCGCCGATCAGGTACCAGGCGTCGGCGTCGCGCCCGCGCAGCTCCGGGCGCGGCAGCCCGGCGATCGCCTCGCCGAGGGAGACCACTGCCTCGTCGCAGCGGCCGGCCGCGGCCAGCGCGCGGCCGAGGTCGTAGCTCAAGCTCGGCGAGCGCTCGCCCGCGGCCCCCGCCGCCTGGAAGCTCGCTACCGCCTCGGCGTAGCGGCGGCCGTGGAAATGGCAGAGGCCGAGGTTGTAGTGAAGCTTCGCCCGTCCGGGCTCGATGGCGAGTGCACTCCCGATCGCCTCCGCGCACTCGGTCAGGCGCTCGGCGCGCATCAGGCCCACGCCCAGGTTGTCGAAGAGCGAGGAGAGGAAGCGGCGATAGGTTTCGCGGTCGCCGAAGCCGAGAGCGTCGGGGCTCTCGGCCGCCGCCTCCCAGGCCGGGAGCATAGCGAGTGCCTGCTCGTAGGCCGCAACTCCCTGCATCAGATTGCCGGCCTGGATGTAGCGGGTACCCGCCTGGACCAGCCCGTCGATCCGCCGCAGGTCCTCGCGGCTGAGGCGGCGTGCGGAGGGTGGCGGAGATCCCGCGGTCGGTGGTGCCGTCCGAGGTGCAGCGGCCTCCGCCGAGGGCGTGATGCCGGCAGGAGCCGCCGACACCGGTGCTGCGGGAGTGCCCGGTGGAACGGAACCGGCGTGCAGCTCCGCCGACGGCCCGGTGCCGGTGTGCGGTGCGGCGGGCTCAGGCGTCGCTGAGGCGGGCGAAGCTGTGGCCGCGGCAGCGGCAGAAGCCGTCGCCGGCGGCGCCGCCTCTCCCCGTTGCCAACCGGCTAGCCGCACGGTCGAGACCACGCCGCGCTCCTCGTCGATCGTCACCAGATGCCCGGCGGGCAGGCCGGTGAACGTCTGCTCGATGCCGGACGGCCAGCGCACCTGGATCTGATCGGCCACTCCGGCCTCCCCCAACCCGAAGTGGAGCCGCGGGTCGTGCGAGGAGAGATAGCCGCCGTTCAGGCGCAGCTCGCGGAACTGCGAGCGGCCGCCAGCGGTCAACCGCACTCTGGCGCCGATGCCGTCGCGGTTGCTCCCGGTGCCGCGCAGGCGCAGCTTGATCCAGGGTCGGGCATTGCCGCCGTCGTTGCGCAGCAGGGACGGTGGCTCGCCGTCGTTGACCACGGCGACGTCGATGTCGCCGTCGTCGTCGTAGTCCCCGAACGCGGCGCCGCGGCCCAGGTGGAGCGCGGCCAGGCCGGGGCCGGAGCGCGTCCCCACCTCGCGGAAGCGGCCGCCGCCGTCGTTCTCCAGCAGCAGGTTCCGCTGCCGATAGCTGGTCGCCGGGTCGAACTTCTCCACTCCCGGGTAGACGTGCCCGCTGGCCACCAGCAGGTCGAGGTCGCCGTCGTTGTCGTAGTCGAAAAAGCCTCCGCCCCAGCCGAGCGATGAGCGGGTGGCGGGATCGAGGCCGGCCTCGGCACTGACGTCGGTGAACAGCAGCTCACCGTCGTTGCGGTAGAGCGTGTGGTAGTCGTCCGAGAAGTTGGTGACGAAGAGGTCCTCGTCACCGTCGCCGTCGTAGTCGCCGAGGTCGGCGCCCATGCCCGCCTGCTGCCGGCCGTCGCCGGAGAACGCCACCCCGGCGAGGAGGGCGTGGTCCTGGAATCGGCCGCCCGCGCCGGCGGCCCACAACCCCTCCGCGACCCACAATGAATTGGCCTGCGAGTCGTTGGCCACGAAGACCTCCTGCCGGCCGTCGCCGTCGAGGTCGCCGGCCACCACTCCCATGCCGTAGAGCTCGTCGCCGCCCACGCCGGCCGCGGCCGAGGCCTCGCGGAAGGTGCCGTTGCCCTCGTTGACGTAGAAGACGTCGGCCTGGCCGGTGAAACCGCGCGGGCCGCACATCACCTCGCCACCCTTCCAGCGGCAGCGCTGCTCGAGCACCCAGGGCTCGGCCGGGTCGAAGCGCAGGTAGTTGGCTACGTAGAGGTCGAGATCGCCGTCGCGGTCGGCGTCGAAGAACACCGCGCCCAGGCTCCAGCGCGGATCGCCGAGCCCGGCGGCCGCCGTCGCTTCCTCGAAAGTCCCGTCGCCGCGGTTGCGGTAGAGAGCGTCCGCGCCGTAGTGCGTGAGGTAGAGATCGGGGTCGCCGTCGTTGTCGTAGTCGGCCACCGCGCAGCCTCCTCCCCAGCCCGGATCGCCCAGGCCCGCCGTGGCGGTCGTGTCCACGAGGCGGCCCCGGCCGTCGTTCTCGTAGAGCGCGTCGCGGGCCGGGTTGGCGGGACCCTGGGTGGCGAGAGTCGCGCCGTTGACCAGGTAGAGGTCGAGGTCGCCGTCGAGGTCGAAGTCGAGGAAGCAGGCGCCCGCGCCGGTCGACTCGACGATATGGCGCTTGTTGGACGTTCCCGAGACGTTGACGAGCGACACGCCCACCTCCGCCGCCTCGTCCACGAAGCGAACGGCCGGTGGCCCCTGGCTCTGACCCTCCGCGCCGGCGGCGAGAGAGATCGGGAGCAGGGATATGAGGGCGCCGCATCTGCTGGCGAGCATGCGAGTCATTCTGCCCCTCGCCTGGGCGAACGCCAAGCTGAGCCGCCGGACTCGAGAGCGCTCGCTCCCCGTGGCTCTCGTGCCCGCGCCGCGAGACTCGCCGCTGCTTACCCCGGATTCGATCTTCGCGGGGAGGTCGGCGTCGCTAAGGTCGATCCAGCCACGCCTCGCTCGACTCCGCCGTCTCGACGAAAATCGAGGTTGCTGCCTGCGCGAGTGAGACTGTGTAGGTTCCACCCGGCAGCCCGGCCAGTGCCAGAGGCTGGTCGGGGCCTACCCAGGGGCGGAGGCCCAGCCAGGTCAAGAGCCGCGTCAAGTCCCAGCCCTGCGGGGCGAGGATCTGCGGCGCTCCGGCCGCGTGCGAGGTTCGCAGCAGAAGCTGGCCGTGGTTCGCGGGCGCGAGCCGCAGGCCACGTTCGACGGCCTCGCCGGCGTTCACCCAGTCGCCGAGCGCCCAGGAGCCCGCGATCAGCGCCGCAGCGCGTACCCTGGCAGGCAGGGGGCGAGGCAAAGTCGCACGGGCGAGGCCCGCGGCGCCGGTGGTCAGCACCTGCAGCTCTCGCCCATCGAGCTCGACGAACACCAGCTGCGCCGCCGCCGGCTGTCCTTGCGTATCGCTCACCTCGATCGCCAGCGCGCCCCGGGAGTCCCTCCGCACGACGAGCTCCAGCGTCTCGGGAGGCAGGCCGGGCTCGACCGCCAGCGGGAGAAGCTCGCTTCGAAGCTCGCCCTCGCCGGCCACCGTCGCACGCGCCTCGAAGACATAGCGGCCCGCCCTCAGGCCGTGGAAAGCGAACGTCCCGTCCGCACGGGCAAAGGTCGTAAGCCCGGTCGCGCGCTCCTGGACCCGGGCGTCCCCCACCGGCTCACCGGCCTCGTCGACGACGCGGCCCTGAAGCTCACTCGCCTCGTACGACAGGGTGATCCAGTGCTCGGCCCGCCGCGGCAGCTCGACGCGCTGCGAGGCGGCCGGCTCGCCGGGTGCCGAGTAGTACCTGGCCTCCCAGAGCCCCGGGTAGAGATCGCGGGTCACGAACCGACCGTCGGCGCCCACCTCCATCTGAGGCTGGGGTCTGGCCCCGCCCGGGACCCGAGTGGTGCTGAGGCCGCTCGGCAGGCGGTAATGGGCGATCGAGAGGGGGTGTGCCTCGGCCGGTGGCTGCCAGATCAGGAAACCGCCCGTCGCCGGCTCTCCCCCCAGCTCGACAACACCCTCGACCCGCATCGGGCGGGAGGGGCACTCGAGGCGAAGGTGGCTCCCGGCGGCGGGGACCTCGACCTCGAGCTGGCAGAGCACCGTACGATCGTCGGTGACCTCGAGCGCAGCGGCGCCGGCGGGAACCTGGCGAAAGGTGGCCCTTCCACCGGAGATGGGCAAGGTCAGCGAGTCCTGCTCCAGCCCCTCCCCACGCAGGTCGAGCCGAGCCAGCACGGTGCTCTCCAGCGCCAGCGCGCCCGCGCCGTCTTCGAGCATCACCTCCACGAGCGAGCCCTCGTCGAGGAAGATCTCTCCCAGGTCGCGAGACTCCTCCTCGGCCAGGGGAGACAGCATCAGATGCTTCCGCGCGAGCCCCGGAACGTCGATCCTCAGCACTCCACCGACTCCCGGCGACAGGCCCTCCGCCCTGAACCGGCCGCCCGCGTCGCTCGCCGCCTCCACCAGGTCGCGGTGCAGCCAGGCGAGCGCCGGCCCGCCCGGCCCCGGCCGCGGCAGCCACACCCGGCCCCCGGCCACGGGTTCGCCGGTACCAGCATGGATCAGGCGGCCGGTCATCGTCGCACCGGCCGGCGCTAGCAGATCGCCTAGATCGCGCACCTCTCCCGCCTGGCCAGGGGCGACGCCCAGCGTGAGAGGCACGCTGCGCGGGGAGCGCAAGGTCAGCGCCGTGTCCCGGCCCGGGTCCAGGGCCAGGCGGAAGCCGCCGTCCGGCCCCAACCCTTCGTGCCTCGATTGGCGGCCCGAGGTCAGCGCGAGCGTGCCATCAGCCATGGGCCGGCCTTGCCGGTCCACGAGACGCCCGAGGAGGAGGAACGCGCGCTCGAGCTCGACCATCACGGCCTCGGCCGATGCCGCGGCCGACCCTTGCGCCGGCAGATGGTCCGCCGCGGTCACCGCGTAGGAGAAAGTGCCGTGCGCCGGGAGGTCGTGCAAGGCCGCACGGCCGCTCGCGTCCGTCGAGACGGCCGTGCCTCCCTCCCGGCGCACGATCGCGCCGGGTACGGGCTCGCCTCGATCGTCGATCACCTCGAAGGTGAGCGACGCGGCCGGCTCCAGCCGAAGGTTGCCGAGGTGGAGGGCTTCGGCCGGGAGGAGAATCTGCTCCTGGTAGGTGGCGAAACCGTCTCGACGGGCCTGAATTCGAGCTTTCCCCGGAGGAAGGCCGCCGAGCTTCCAGGCCCCCTGCTCGTCGGTCCGCGTCCCCCGCGCCATCGGCACGGGCACCCCTGGCGCCACCCACGCTTCGATGCGCACCGCGACCTCCGCCAGGGGCCGGCCCCTGGCATCGCTGAAACGGCCGCTGACCGAAGCTCCCGCCGGGAGCACGATCACACGGGGCAGATCTTCGGGCCGGCCTTCGAACCGCCAGGGCGAGCTCTCCGGGTCGCCGGCCAGCCAGGTAACGGACCGTAAGCTGGGCAGCGAAGCGATGCCGAGGTTTCCGCCGGCGTCCGTCGCGAAGGCGGCGATCTTCCTCAAGGCTCCCTCCTCGGGCCGCGACGGTTCCAGGACCTGGAGCACCGCGGCGGACGCGGGTTGGCCGCCGGCGCCGACGATCGAAAGCGCCGCGGGAGGCGCGGCGTGGCGGGTGAGCAGAACTTCTTTCGCCGCCGGCTCGATGTCCGTCCACCAGCCGCCCTCGGCGGGACCCAGGAGGCGAGCGCGCCAGGGCTCGCCCCGCGAGAGTGGGATCGAGCCCAGTCCCAGGGAGGAGACGGGCCACCGAGGCAGGAAGTCCTCCGGCACCTCTCTCCACATCGAGGAGGGAGCGGCGACCACGACGAACCCGGAAAGGGGCCTTTCCGCCGAGACGCCGGCGACCCGCGCCATCAGCCGATCCCGGCTCGGCCGCGGCGGCTCGCCGCGCCACGCGGCAGCAGCGACGCGCTCCGGCGCAGCGCTCGCGGACCAGTGCCAAATGTGGTCGATGCCGGCGAGGTCCTTCGGTCCGAGAGCAGACGCTGCCGTGCCAGGCAGGGCCTGGCCGCTCGGAAGCACCCTCACCGCCTGCCAGGTCGGGCCCAGCGGGTGGATGGGCAGCAGCGCGAAAGCGAGCAGCAGGCCGAGGCCGCTCACGGCGGAATCTCTAGGACCTGGAGCTTGCGAGCCGCTTCCTGACGATCGGGATCGACTACTCTCAGCAGCAGGAGGACCCTCTGGCCCCGGCTGTCGCCTCGCAGGTGCGCGCGTTCCTCCGGCGAGGTCAGGGGCAGGGCCTCAGATCTCACCTCGCCCGTCGCCGCGAGCCGCAGCAGGCTCCACCGCACCACGCCCTCGCGCCGCCGGCGCGTTACCAGCGCCGGGCCCTGGGGCAGGGCGAGGATCTCGTCGACGACCACCCGCTGGTTGATCCGCTCGCGGTAGCGCGCGGCCTCGTCCGTGGAGTAGCGCATCACGTCCGGGCGCTTCACGGTGCAGCCGCCGTCGAGGCCCAGCTCCTCGCTCGTCCAGGTGCGCTTGAGCTTGCCCTCGGGGTCGAACCAGAAGACTCCCGGCTCGACGCCGGGCACGATCAGGAAGGAGCCGTCAGCGAGGAACCGCACCTTCCCCTCGCCGAAGATCCCGCAGTGGTCCATGGTCTCGGCCCCGGGGCCGGAGGAGGAGAACATGACCGGCTTGAGCGCCAGCTCGCGCCCGGCGATGATGCCCAGCCAGGCGATGGCTCCGTCCGGGGAGAACTTACCGTCCTTGCCGCGGCCGGCGCCGAGCACCAGGGCGCGGTCGGCGAAGGCATCGATGTCGCCGATGAAGTCAAGGCCGGGGGTGTAGCCGCCGGGCAGCAACTGCCCGTCCCGCAGCTCGCGCCAGCCCAGGGCCCGCACCGGCGCCGCCAGCCAGAGGCGCGGGGCCGCCCATGCAAGCGAGTAATGCAGGCCCATCGCCCCCGGCGGCGACTCGGCGAGCAGGCGCGGGGTCTGGCCCGGCTCGGCCAGGCTCAGGGCGAAGGTACCGGAGCGGCCGGCCGAGATCCAGGCCGTGCCCTCCTCCGGCCAGCGGATGTCGTTCGCCCGCTCCAGGCCGGCAGGCAGGAGCAGCTCCCGCAACACCTTCACGCCCGGAGCCGCGGTTTCCGCCGCGAGGACCGCACCTACCGTCAGCAAAGCGGCAGACCAGATACCGATACGACGCACGGCAGGAGTCCTTGGCGAAGCGCGCCTCAGTACACGTACGGCCAGCCTCCGCCGCTTCCCTCGCATCCACCGTAGGGGTAGTCCTGCCAGCAGACCGCGATGCCCCCCGGCACCGGGTAGGTGCACTCTTCGCACCCGGGGCCGCTAAGGCCGCAGAAGGTCTCGCCATTGTAGTGACTGACCCGGGAGTCCTCGTACTGGTTGCAGTCGGCCGCGAGGTGCGCGGCGACCAGCAGCCCGGCCACGGTCAGCAAGGCCAACACTCCCCTGCCTAGTCTCGTTCGCCGCATGACGATCCCCTAGATAGTTGAATTGCGGTTGCGATGATATGCCATAAAGTGAAGTAGCGTCAAGGCGATACGTTTTCCTTCCGAGCCGACGATCGCGGCCGACCGCCACGTAACACCCGCAGCGCTTCAGCGCCTAAGCGATTCGAACATCCTCGATCCCGAGAAGGGAGCTTCCCGTGAACGCTTGCCGCTGTCGCCCGACCTCGGCCTTCCTGCCGCTGCTGGCCGCCGTTCTCGCCGGCCTCTGGCTTGCCTCACCCGCCCAGGCTGCGCCCTTTACGCCGCTCGAATGGCAAGGGCGTATGCAGGTCGAGGGCGGAGGCGAGGTGATCGGCAAGCTCGTGACCTGGAACCGCGACCGCGACCACAACTTCATCGACGATCTGCTCGACGGCCGGCCGCCGGCGGAGAGGGTCGACGTGATCGTGGACTTCAACCGCTGCGTGACCTGCTGCGACGAGGGCGAGGAAGAGGTGCTCACCTTCCTCCGCCGCCTCGGCCGGGTCGACCACGTGAGCCGCATCGTCTCCTTCGCCGTGGTGCTCGAGGTGCCGGTCTCGGAGCTGGCCGCGATCGCCGGGCGGGAGGAGGTCGCGATGGTCGAGTACCTGGTCCCCGCCCAGGGCGGCGTCGACGTGGGCACGCCGGCGGTGCGCGTACAGGCGAGCGCCACGTTCTCGCCCAACACGGTCGAGGACGCCTTCCCCGCCGCCACCGGCGCCGGGGTCACCGTCGCGGTGATCGACAGCGGCGTGGACAACGCCGGCGGGCCCGGCACCACCCACGCGATGTTTCCCGCCGGCACCTTCGTAGGCGGCGCCAACTGCATCAACAACCCCTGCACCATCGAGGACCCGGACGACGACCAGGGGCACGGCTCGCACGTCGCCGGCATCGCGCTCGGCCGCCCCGTCGCCTGCGGCGGCGCCACCTGCCGTGGCGTCGCGCCCGCCGCCGGCCTGGTCGACATCAAGGTGCTGAACAGCGCCAACTTCTGCGTCGGCGCCTCCTGCATCCGCGGCCTCGAGCTGGCGATCGCCAACCGCGACCTGTGGTCGATCGACGTGCTCAACGTGTCGATCGGCGACTGCACGGCGTCGAACGGCATGAACGCCACGGCCCAGCTCATCAACACCGCGGTGGCGCTGGGGATGGTGGTCTCGGTGTGTGCCTTCAACACCAGCAACTGCGGCCTGCCCAACGGCTCGGCCCTGGTCAACGGCTGGGCTTCGGCCTCGCTCGCCATCACCGTGGCGGCGGCCGACGACGGCGGCACGGTGCCGCTCGGCAACGACGCGCTGGCCGGCTTCTCGCTCGTCGGGCCGCGCCTGGACGACGGCGACGGCGACCCGCGCGACGAGCAGAAACCGGAGATCACGGCGCCGGGCACCACCATCCAGTCGGCGCAGCGCGACACGGCGAACGGCATGATCAACAAGAACGGGACCTCGATGGCGACGCCGTTCGTGGCCGGGGCCGCGGCGCTGCTGCGCCAGCAGATCCCGGCGATCAACCCCGGCAGCCTCAAGGAGCTGCTGATCGCCCAGGCCGCGCAGTCCAACAAGCCGGGGCCCCACCCCGGCTACGACGTGGGTTGGGGCTTCGGCTTCCTCGACGTGTTCGCGGCCTTGAACCGCGCGCCGGTCACCGACGTCGGCCGTCCCACCGAGCCGCCCTACGCACCCTGCGGCGCCGGCTGGTGCTCGCCCCATATCTCGACCACCACGCCGCCGGTCATCAACGTGGCCAACACCATCACCGCCCAGGTCTCCAACTTCACCGGCACCGCCGCCAACAACGTGCGGGTGTGCTTCGGGGCCTACGTCTTCTCCAACAACTTCAACCGCTTCTTCGAGCTCGGCTGTACCATGGCCAACCTGCCGGGCGGGGCCATGACGCCGGTCTCGATTCCGTGGACGCCGGTGGCGGCCCTGATCCCGCCCGGCTTCCCGGCGGGCGACGCGATTCACGTCTGCCTCAAGGTATCGATCGACTACCCCTTCGACACCAACTTCGCCAACAACGACATGCAGCGCAACACCTCGGTGGCCCAGGCCTCCACCGCGCGGGTGCCGTTCCGCCTCGAGAACAACCTGACCCGCGAGGTCCGCCTCGAGCTCAGGGCCGAGACCGATTCCCGCTGGCGAGCGCAGGTAACGCAGAACGGCAAGCCGGTCGACCCGGTGTGGACGCTCGCGCCCGGCGACTGCCCCGAGAACGTGGTCGTGGAGCTCACGCCCCCGGCGGGAGCCAAGAAAGGCGACCGCGCCCGCTTCGTGCTCAAGGCGGTGGCCGACGGCCAGGTGGACTTCGGCGGCGCCGTGGTCGACGCGGTGGTGGCGCACGACGGCGTAGGCACGACCTGCGACGGCGGCGCACCCGACGACGGCGGCTCCCGGTGGCCGCCAGGCTGCTGGTGGGCGCTGATCGCCTTCGTCCTGTTGCTGCTCTGGCTGATCCTGCGGCGCCGCAGACCCGAAGGGCGGTAGCACCCCGAACGCTTCCGCCTCCGCCCGGGCGGCCACGAGGGCCGCCCCTACGGGCAGGTGGCGAAGGCGCCGGTGTCCTGCACCGGCGGCGCCGGGGTGCCCAGCGGGTTGAAGTAGGTCTTTACCGTGTCGGTCTGGGTGTCGGTCACGGTGAGCAGGAACTCCACGTTGGTGGTCGCCGCGAAGAACACCCAGTAGCGCTCGTTCACCGGGCAGCCGGTCAGCACCTTGAGCAGCATCTCGGCGTTGTTCGGGTTCAGGAAGTAGAAGAGCCCCGAGTCGTCGCTGGCGAGGCCGATCGCCTGGCCTTCGCCCTCGAGGCCGCTCGGGAACCGCCAGTGCAGCCGGGCCTGGAAGCGACCGTCGTTGAGGCACAGCGTCGTCGCGTCCGCTACACATGCTGGAGGCGGCGGGTCGTCGTTGTCGGTGATGGTGACCGCGGCGATGGACGGCGAGCCCAGGGTGGCGCCGCCCGTGGGGCTGAACAGGGTGAGAGTGAAGGTCTCGTCGCCCTCGTCGGCGGTGTCCTCGAGGATCGGCACGCTGATCGTCTTCGGATCGTCGTCGTTGTCCGTCCAGGAGAGGGTGTCGAGCGTCGCCGTGAAGTCCGACCCGGCACTGGCGGAGCCGGCGGTCGTCATGACCTGAACGCTGATCGCGCCGTCGTCCCCGCCGGTGCGCTGGACGGTGAGGGTCGCCTGGCCGGCGCTTTCGGCAACGGCCGCCGCCGAGCTCGCGAAGCGGACCGAGCCCGCCGCACCGCCGCCTCCGCCGACGATCACCTCGCCGGCCATGGTGGGCGAATGCAGCTCGCAGACGTAGCCGATGACGCCGGGGCTGTCGAAGGTGCGGCTGAAGCTCCAGGCGCTAGATGAGGGGTTGCCGTCTCCCCCTTCGCCGTCACAACCTTCGGCGCAGCGAAAGCTGGAGTCGTTGGCGGCCACGTTGTGAAAGCCTCCCACGTTGGTCCAGGTCACGGTGTCACCCACCTGGATGTTGAGGCTGGCCGGGGCGAAGGTGAGGCCGGGGCCGACTGCGACCTGGTGCGTGTCGGCGCTCCCGGGAACGGCGCTCATCGAGGCCAGGACGGTGACAACGAGCAGCGATAGCCTTTTCATGATCTCTCCCTTTCGACACCGGCCGCGGACTCCCCCGGACCCTCAACAAAGTGCCCCCGGGCCGGCCTTCCGTGTCGGCGCGGTCGCCGGGCCGCCGTCGCCCTTCCGTCGCAGTGCGGCGTCACGTTGGCAGGACCTGCGGTTACTGTACTAGGTAGAATCGACCAAAGAGGGGGCGTCGGGAGTACAATCGCTCCAACGACGACTGTCATAGAGTACGGGCTCGAGCCCTCTACAGGAGACTCTCGAGAGTCGATCATGGCCCGCCTGCCCCCGCTCCGAAGCCACGTGGCCCGTGGCCCTGCCAGCCGAGGCTCCGCCGAGGACGTGCCCGAGCCCACGAGCCAGCCCACGGCCGAGGCCGAGCTCCTGGCCCTGCTCGACACCGTGGACGCGGCGGTGGTGCTCACCAACCGTTCGCGCCAGATCCTGCGCGTCAACCGGCGCGCCGAAGCGTTGTGGGGCTATTCCGAACGCAAGCTGCTGGGCAAGCCGCTGCAGCTCCTGCTGTCGTTCGAGACCCGGCCCGACCTGTTCGCGACCGGCCGCAAAGCGGCCAGGGGCACGCAGCAGCCGCCGCTCACCCTCGAGGGCTACCGCAACGACGGCACCAGCTTTCCGGTCGAGGCGCGGATCACCGAGGTCGAGATCGGCCCCGAGGTGCGCTACACCATCACCGCCCGCGACCTCTCCCACGAGCGGCAGCTCGAGCAGCGCTTGCGCCACCTCGAGACGGCGATCGAGGGCATGCCGGTGGGAGTGGCGATCAGCGACCTCGACGGCCGCGTGACCTACGTCAACCCGGCCCTCGCCTCGATGTACGGCACCAAGCGCGAGGAGCTGGTGGGCGGCGAGCTCGCCAAGGTCGTCCCCGAGCCCTTCAAGGACGAGGTCTCGTTCCTGCGCCTGCTCGAGCGGGGACCGTGGCGGTGCGAAGGCGAGGCCCGCCGGCGCGACGGCTCCGCCCTGCCCGTGGAGCTCAGCCCGCAGCTCGTCGGCGGGCCGGCCGGCGAGCCGATCGGCATCGTCACCATCCACCAGGACGCCACCGAGCGCAAGCGCGCCGAGGCGGCCCTCAAAGCCAGCGAAGAGCGCTATGCCCTGGCGGTGCGCGGCGCCAACGACGGCCTCTGGGACTGGGACCTGGCGAGCGGCGAGATCTATTTCTCCGAGCGTTGGCGATCGATGCTGGGCCTGCCGGGTGCGGGCGCCGCGGCCTCGCCCATGGAGTGGTTCTCGCGCGTCCACCCCGAGGACCGCGGGCCGCTCGAATCCGCCGTCAAGGCCCACCTGGCACGGCGTTCGAAGCACCTCGAGAACGAGCACCGCATGCTGCACGCGGACGGCTCCTACCGCTGGATGCTGGCCCGCGGCCTCGCGGTATGGAACGCCACGGGCAAGGCGCAGCGCATCGCCGGCTCGCAGACCGACATCACCGACCGCAAGGTGCAGGACCCGCTGACCGGCCTGCCCAACCGCGCCCTGCTGCTCGACCGCCTGGCGACCGCCCTGTCCCGCGCCAGCCGCCACGAGGACTCGCCGGCGGTGGCCGTGCTGCTGCTCGACCTCGACCGCTTCAAGGTGGTCAACGACAGCCTGGGCCACGCGCTGGGCGATCAGCTCCTGGTCGCCTTCGCCTCCCGCCTGGCGGGCATCCTGCCGCGCGGCGAGACTCTCGCCCGCCTCGGCGGCGACGAGTTCGCGGTGCTGGTCGACGAGCCCACCGCCGCGGTCGGCGCCGCGGCGCTGGCGCAGTCCATCCAGGCCGAGCTGGCGCTGCCCTTCGATCTCGCCGGCGAGGAGGTCTTCGTCACCACCTCGATCGGCGTGGTGGTGGCCAGCAACACCGGCGGCGCCCTGCCGGCGGCCGACGACATGCTGCGCGACGCCGACACCGCCATGCACCGCGCCAAGAGCCTGGGTCGCAACCGCTTCCAGGTCTTCTCGCCCAGCCTGCGCGAGGCGGCGATGACCCAGCTCCGCCTGGAGACCGACCTGCGCCGCGCCCTGGAGCGCAACGAGCTGGTGGTCTACTACCAGCCGATCGTGTCGCTGGCCGACAACCGGGTGAGCAGCTTCGAGGCGCTGCTGCGCTGGGACCACCCGGTGCTCGGGCTGCTGCTGCCCGCCGAGTTCATCCCGCTGGCCGAGGAGACCGGCCTGATCGTGCCCATCGGCCTGTGGGTGCTGCGGCAGGCCTGCTGGCAGGTGCGGCTCTGGCAGCGCGACCACTCGGTCGACGGCCTGGCGATGAGCGTCAACCTCTCGCCGAAGCAGCTCGCCGAGCCCGAGCTCTTGGAGCAGGTGAAGCAGGCCCTGGGCGACGCCGGCCTGGCCCCCAGCCGCCTGCGCCTGGAGATCACCGAGAGCGCGGTGATCGACAACCAGGAGCAGGCGTTCACCGTCCTGGAGTCGCTGCGCCGCCTCGGTGTGGAAGTGGCGATCGACGACTTCGGCACCGGCTACTCCTCGCTCTCCTACCTCCACCGCTTCCCGGTCGATACGCTGAAGATCGACCGCAGCTTCGTCAGCGCCCTGGGGGTCGAGGACCGCAAGGCTGACCTGGTGCGCGCCATCGTCAGCATGGCCCGCGACCTCGGCATCAACGTGGTCGCCGAAGGGGTGGAGACCGGAGAGCAGCTCGCCAACCTGCGGAAGCTGACCTGCGACTACATGCAGGGCTACTGCTTCAGCCGGCCGCTCGACGCCTCGGCCGCCGCCGAGCTGCTCTCTCAGGGCGCCGCCGGGATGCGGTTCAAGCTCAAGCGGGCTCAGCGGCGCTGAGCCGGCTCTCGAGCTGGCTGCACGGCCCGGCGGCTACGCGCCGCGGGTCCTGGTTCTCATTCTGCCGTATCGCCCTCGCCTGGCCGGCCACCAAAGGGCCGGCAGTACGCTGGCGAGTCGTTGGAGTGAGTGGTCCCGGCATCGTAGCAGACCACACCCCAGGGGTCCGCGATGGTCATGAACTCTCCGTGACACTCCTCGACGTGCTCGTCCTCGCATTCGATGTAGGCGTACACCGAGGTCTCATCGCACTGAACGAAGAAGTGGGTCCCCTGCTCCTTATCAGATCCAGCGTCTGAAGTCTCTGGGCCGATCGTGCAGGAGATCGGGTCGCACTCCCGCCGCTCGGGCGTCGTCTTCCCCGCTTGTGGGTTGTTGAGGCTGAAGCTCCTGGCCCAGGGGAGGCCGGTGAAGGTGTTGCCGCTCATCGCCACTCCGATCGGCTGCTCGCAGCAGGAGGTCTGCTCGACTATCCCATCGACGATCCCGTCCGCGGCCAGCGTGGAGGTGACCCTGGCGCAGTGGCCGCCGGTGATCACGCCGCTCGACACTGATCCCCTGCCTCTGCCGCTCGAGCCGGTGTTGAGGCAGAAGCTCACGTGATAGGCGAAGCCGTCGAATCCGGTGATCTCGATGCCGTAGGTGATCTCGATGCAGAACAGCGGGAAGGTGAACCCGTGGTTGGTCAGAGCGAAGTAGATGGTCAGGTCCATCTTGAAGTACGCGGAGAGCACGAAGGCGCTGATCGGCACCCGCTGGCCGTCCGCCAGGGCCTGGAGCACGGCGTCGCCGATCGCGCCGGTCTCGGTGTCGAAGAGGATCACCTTCTGCCACTGCACCTGCACCAGCGGGATGGTGACATGGATGTAGAGACCGAAGTCGATGGACTTGGCGGCGCGCTTGGCGAGGTAGGCGCGGCGGTCGATGCCCTTGATCTTGAGGCCGTCGTCCACCACCTCGGTCCTCTCGAGATCACGGATGGTGAACTCCTGGAACCAGACCGCCGGCCGCCGCACGGTCGAGTCGTCGAGCTTCTGGCCGTCCTTGCTCTCGGTCAGGTTCTTGCTTTCCAGCGAGGACTCCCCGGGGTAGACGATGGTGATCTCGAGCTCGGCCGAGCGGCCCTGCGCATCGCGGACGATGAGCGCCATCGGTCCGGTCTGCGCGTTGGGCAGCACCTCCAGAAGCGCCGTGATCTCGGTGTCCGAGGTCTCCACACTGTGCAGCGCGATGCGGCCGCCGACGCTCGGCGTCACCGTGGTGCCGGCCAGGTTGCGGCCGGCGATCGACAGGGCGTGGAGGCGGTCGACCTCGGGCTGCGAGGGGGTCCAGGCGTCGACCACCGGCCCGCCGGGCAGCACCCGGAAGGGGATGGCCTCGATGTCCGAGCCGTTATCCACCACCAGGTTGTAGAAGTCGAGGATCTGCGTGTCGCGAGCGTCGATGTCGACCACCATCGAGGTGCCGGCGGAGTTGATCGAGACCACCGAAGCCGTGGGGAAGACCCGGAACACTGGGTCGGACGGGTCCGGCTGCTCCTGGGGGATCGACACCGAGGAGCCGGAGAGGAAAGAGCCCAGCACCGTGACGCGGGTGATGGCGCCGTTGCCGAACGAGTCCGGAGTGATGCGGGTGAGCACGGGCTTCTGGGTGTTTCCCACCCGGACTTGAGCCGCGACACTCTTCGTCACGCCGCCGCCCGTGGCCCGGACGGAGAAGTCGTAGATGGCGATCGCCGCCGAGGCGGGGGTGGAGACGGTGAGCGTCGAGATCTCCCCCACCTGGATGCTGGCCGGGACGAACGAGGCGCCGAAGCCCGCTGGCAGGTCCGCGGTCGAGAGGGCGAGGCCCCCGGCCACCGAGGCGGTGCCTGTCGCCGAGACCTGGTAGCTGACGCTGCCCCCGGGGGCGGTCGAGGCCAGCGAGGGGTTCACCTGCACCGCGAAGTCGACGACCGTGCGCACGTTGAGGAGGACGGTCGTCGAGCGCGAGAGCGAGCCGGAGGAGCCGGTGATCGTCAGTGTGTAGAGCCCCGGCGTGGTGGAGCCCGAGGTGAAGACCCGCAGCGCCGAGGAGCCGCCCGGGTTGACGCTCTGCGGCGTCCAGGTCACCGAGCTCGCGTTCGGAAGACCGCTGATCGAGAGCGCCACCGGGCTGGAGAAGCCCGCCATGCCAGTCACGAAGACGGTATAGCCCACGTTCTCGCCCGGGTCGAGGTTGCGCTGCGCGGGAGTCGCCGTGAGCGAGAAGTCGGGGGCCGTGCCAACGCGGTAGCGGCCGTTCCACAGGCCCACTCGGCCGGTCAAGTCGCGGCCGCAGAGGTAGAGCACGTTGTCGCCGGCCGGCGCGGTGAGCGTCGATCCGACCATCACCTCGGTGCCCGTGGTGCACCCCGGGTCGAGCGCGGCGTTCCAGCGATAGCGCAGAGTCGCCAGACCGGAATTGGCCGCGGCGCTGACCGTGGTGTCGCTCGCCGAGAGGGTCGCCGTGCGGCTCGGGAACCACTGGTCCGAGGCGTTGGTGGCGCTGACCACGGGCGCGTAGCGGTCCACCCGCACGTAGCGCGGGATGTTCCAGGGACCCAGGGCCCCCACCGAGTCACGGGCCAGGAAGTAATAGGCCCGCCGGAGGCCGTCCGAAGGCACGTGGGTGCCCGACACCGCGTAGGACGTGCTGCCGTTGAGCGTGATGCTCGCGTCGCAGCCGGCAAAGCCGCCCGTCGAGTCCACGCTGCGGCAGATCTCGTAGACCAGAGGC
>JBIOXV010000137.1:0-10369 GCA_044869805.1 Thermoanaerobaculia bacterium
CTGAGCGGTCGCCCGCACGATCGTCCCCACGTGCTCGCCGGCGAGCGCCCGGGCGATGAGCTCCGGCCTGCCGCCGTCGATGAGCTGGAAGCTCCTCACCAGGCGCGAGCGGTCGAGGAGATCGAGCAGCACCTCGTCGAAGGGCAGGGTCTGGAGCCTGCGGGCGCGGAGCTCGGCGACGCCGATCTCGGGGATGAAGGCGGCGCCCGGGTGGAGCTTGGGGTCGGCCTCGTAGAGGCCGGCCACGTCCTTCACCAGCAGTAGGC
The DNA here is from genome assembly GCA_044869805.1 of Thermoanaerobaculia bacterium. Taxonomy (GTDB): domain Bacteria; phylum Acidobacteriota; class Thermoanaerobaculia; order Multivoradales; family SZUA-115; genus CAWDVR01. The sequence goes on from JBIOXV010000137.1 coordinate 267, forward strand.
TCTTGCAGCCGAAGCACTCGGCCACCAGGTAGGAGCCGGCGTCGGTGCGGTGAGGCGGGATGCGGCCCACGGCCGGCGGGTGCTCCCACAGCGAGTAGGGCGGGTCGCCGTTGAAGATCACTCCCGGCGCGCCCTTGAGGAACAGCGGCAGCAGGTGGCCGAACATCTCGGGCGGGATGGCGACCACGCCGTCGGGCGCCAGCAGCGTGCCCAGGATATGAGCGTTGCCCAGCGCATCCGCCAAAGCGAGCTGGGCGAGCACCCCGGTAGGAAGCCCCAGATCGAGCCCGATCGAGAACACGTGACGGCTGCGCACGCCGCCGCCGGTCGAGAGCACCAGCTTGTGGTGGGTGAGGGCGCTGCGCAGCGCCTCGACCACCGGCAGCAGGGCCTCGGCCCCGCGGTCGACGATCGAGCGGCCGCCGATCTTGACCACGTGCGCCTCCGGCAGCATGCGCACCAGCGGCCGGTGCTGATCGGTCGAGGCCACGAGGTCTTTGTCGATCAGGCTCTCGCGCGCCAGCAGCGACTCGACGTGGTGCCGGCGATCGTGGCTCGTGGCGGTGTCGTCAGGCATTCCATTCATCCTCGCTATCCTTCGGCTCAGTCCGCCGTGATCAGCGTTCCTACCTCCTCACCCTCCAGCGCCCGCGTCAGGTTGCCGGGCACGAGGCCGTTGATCACCCGCACCTCGCGCCGGTGCTGGGCGCGCTGCATCAGCTCGAGCACCGCGCGCTCCACCACCAGGTCGGGCAGGTCCATGGTCTCGAGCTCGGAGGCCGTGACCTTGGGGATCAGCTTGGCGCCGCGGTCTTTCTTGGGGTCGGCGGTGTAGAGGCCGTCTTCGTCCTTGACGTAGATCATCGAGCGGGCGCCGAAGACCTCGCTCACCAGGTAGGCGCCGGTATCCGTGCGGTGGGGCGGGATGCGGCCCACCGCCGGGTTCTGCTGCCAAAAGGTGTAGGGCGGCATGCCGAAGAACACCACCGCGCGGCGCTCGGCCAAGTAGAGCGGGAGCTGCGGGAACTGCGCCGGCTCGATGAACGGGATGCCGTGGCGCGCCAGCAGGTAGTGGAGCATGCGTGCGTTCTGCATCGAGACGAAGGTGCCGAGCACGCTCATCACGCCCGTGGGCAGGCCCAGGTCGAGCGCCACGCTGTAGGCGTGACGGGCGCGAGTGCCGGCGCCGGTGCCGAGGATCATCTTGTGGCGCGGCAGGTTGGCGACCACCTCTTCGAGGATGGGGAAGACGGCCTTGCGGCCGCGATCGATCACGCTCTGGCCGCCGATCTTGATCACGTTGGCCTCGGGCAGGATGCGCTCGACCGGCCCGCCGGCGGTCTGTTTCAGGAGCTCGAGGTCGGAGAGCGACCCTTCGACCAGGTTCCTGCCCAGGGCGGTCAACAGCTCGTCGTCGAGGCGTGTGCTCAACCGCGCTCCTCTCTCTCGATCGGCGGCAGCTCGGCCACCGCCAGCTCGTAGGACTCTTGGGCCTCGCGGCCGGCTTCGAGGCCGCCCCAGCGCTCGCGCGCCCAGGCCTCGAGGCGGTCGAGGGCCTCCTGCTTGATGCCGGGTGCCACCATCGTGCCGGCCAGGCCCGGCTTCCGGCGCCAGGAGGCGAGGGAGTCGGCGGGACGCTCGACGACTTTCCAGGAGGCGACGGCGCGCGATTGTGCCACGGTTGCTCCGCGCTCGGCGAGGCCTCTCATCAGCCGTTCCTGCGCAGCCTCGCCGGAACGGCCTTCGATGCCCTCGGCGGCGAGCAGGCGCCGCATCGCGCGCCGCAGCGCGGAGCGCAGGCTTCCCGGCTCGCGGCGCACGCGGCCGATCACGAAGCTCGCACCCGCGGGGTGTGCCGCGCGCCGGACCTGCTCCACCAGGTGCGCGGGCGCCAGCAGGTGCGCGGCGCGCGACAGGAAGATCAGCACCGCGCGGCCCGGCGCCACCGGCCACGGACGGTCGCCGTCGGCCTGCACCCAGCACGCCTCGCGCAGCCTGCGGCGCGCCTCGCCCAGCATGGGCAGCGAGAGGTCGAGGCCCACGTAGCGCCGGCCGCCGGGCCCGGCGCCCGCCGCCCGTGCCAGGCGCTGTCCGATCTCTCCGGTGCCGGCCCCGATCTCGAGCAGCAGGCCGCCGGCCGCCGGCGGAGCGAGCGCGAGCAGGGCGCCGGCAATCCTCTCGACCGCCTCGGCCGGCAGACCGGCGCGGCGGTCGAAAGAATCGGCCTGGGAATCGAAGCGGAGGGGCTCAGCTTCTCCCAGCAGCCCCTCCTAGTTCGAGCACTGCGGCGAGGCCGGGATCGTCTGGCCGCAGTTGTCGGCGGCTCCGGAAGGCACCGTCGTGCCCCAGAGCGGCGTCGGCGTCGACGGGCAGACGGTCTGCACGCCGATCATCATGCCGCGGTCCTCGTGCCCCAGGAAATGACAGTGGATCACGTACTCGCCAGTGTAGTCCTCGAACCGGCTGCGGGTGGTGATCGAGCCCCAGGGAAGGCAGCCGCACACCGACATCTGGTTGGGTACCGTGGTCCTCCACTGGCCGTTCCAGTTGCCGCTCGCCTTGGTGCAGACGCCGGGGCACACCTGCTGCGCCTGCTGGTTCGAGAAGATCGGGCCGGCGTTGACGTCGGCGGGCGTGGTCGAGACCGCCGGCAGGCCGAAGGTGTCCCACCAGATCCACGGTGCCGGCAGGGCCTGGCCGTTGACGGCGATGATCTGGAACGGGTTGGTGTGAATGTGGAACGGGTGCTTCGGCGACGAGTTGTTCGACACCACCCACTGCTCGGCGGTGCCGATGGTCATGGTCTCGTCGACGCAGCTCGGGTCGAACTGCTTGCCGTTGATGTAGAAGGCGTTCTGCTGGATGCCCGGCACGCCCGTCATGCTGAACAGCACGCTGCGGTTGTTCGAGATCTCGCTCGACGGCACGTCGGCGAGGAACGACGGCATGGGCGGCCACTGCGCCTGCGTGGGGAAGGTCATCGGCTTGGGCGTGCCGGCGACGGTGACGGTCAGCAGCGGCGGATTCGCGGCGGCCGCGGCTGCTCCCAGCTTCTTGTTCGCCGCCGTGAGCTCGAGCAGCGCGGCGCGGGCCGCGTCGGCGCGGGCCTTGAGCTCCGGCTCGAGGAAACCGGTGATCTGGAAAGTCAGGACGTGGGTGCCCGGGGTCGAGGGCGCCTGCACCAGGAAGTCGGCGCGGTTGCCGGGCGAGAGGCTGAAGTTCTGTACGCCTTGCGACAGCAGCGGCTGGCTGCCGTAGTTCTGGGGCGCGAACTGCACGCCGTCCTGCGCGATCTGCTTCAAGGTCGGGGCGGAGGTGTTCTCGAAGCCGATCTGGAGCTGGGCCGAGGCCTGCATGGTCTCGTTCACCAGGCGCCAGCGCTGGATCTCACCCGGTTGCATGGTGACCAGCGGGTTGGCCTGGCCGTTGATCAGCGGCTGCGGCACGGCGTACGCAGGGTTCTGGCGGAAGAAGTTCAGCGTGTCGTCGAGCTGCTGGATCACCATCACCTGCTCGGTGAGGCCGCCCTGCGATTTGAAGAAGCCGTTCAGCCAGTCGTCGAAGGGGCCTTCGATGAGCAGCGCCCCGCCCATGCCGTTCAGCAGCTGGAGCGCCACCGAGCCGTGCTTGTGCGGGTGATACCAGTGAGTGCCCTCGGCCTGGTTCCACGGGAAGGGATTGATGGCGTACTGGTACTGGCCGACGGCCGAAGTGCCGCGAGTGTGCGTGTGGCTGGCCTGGTTGGCCGGCGTGCCGGCCGGCGCCAGCTCCAGCAGCACGTAGTCCTGCGGCGCCTGCGGCGAGACGTGCGTGCCGTGGAAGTGCAGGTTGGTGGTGTTGTTGCCGTGGAAGCACTCGGGAAAGGTCTCCTGTGGGCAGCCCTTGGTGCAGGTCGAGGGGCAGGGCTGGCCGGGAGGCGGGCAGCAGGTGGAGCCCTGCGGGCACGCCGGGTCGCACTGGCTGTCGGGGATCGACGGCAGCGGAAGCTGGTTGACCAGCAGGATCTTGAGCGCGTCCCCGTCCTTCGAGGTCGGAGTGGTGGCGCGCCGCACGCGCAGCGTGGGCCCCGGGGTCGACCACACGAGCTGGCTGCTGCCGGGAGACTGCGGGTGGAAGTAGGTGCGCAGGTTCATGGCCTGGGTGGTCCAGTTCGTACCGTCGAACACCGGCACGCAGGGGTGCTGTTGCATCTTGACCACGAAGGTGGTGCTGAGCACGCCTCCCTGGGCGTCGATTTCCGGCGGCTGCTGCAACGGTTGGAGCTCGGGTGGCGGGCAGGTCTGCGCAGACGCGAAGGTTGCGAGCGCGAAGAGCAGGGCCGCCAGGGCGGGCCAGGCGCCGCGCCGAAGCGCTGCGATCCACCGAGTGCCTCTCTGCGACATGTGAGCCTCCCATCCATTTGGACGCATCTCTGCATCCAGTCAACAGTTGTAGAAGGCGCGAAGCCGACCGGCCGGGCCGATAGGCCTCGGGCACGAAGCACGCACTAGAGCACCGTGGCCCGATGATCGGCCAAGGCAGCGCGGCCTGTCAAGAAGACTTCGACTCGATCTCCTCGTGCCGAGAGCCGCGCCTCTTTTGGTAGCCTTCTTCCCTTGCACGCCACCCAGAGCCCCGAGGCCTACCGGCAGACGATTCGCGAGCTGTCGGACCGGCTGGTGGAGGCACAGAGGCCGATCCGTATCCTGGACGCCATCAAGTGGGGGCCGGAAGTGCGGGAAGCGTTTTTCGCCGGCGGCTGCAGCACGCAGCCGCCGGTCGACGGCGCCTACTACGAAGCCCGGCCGCTGCTCTTCGACCCCGCCGAGAAACGCCGCCAGTTCGGCGAGCTCGAGCGCGACGTACAGCGCGCGCTCGGCTCCTTCAGCCCCGTCGGCCAGATCCTGCGCCGCATGTGCCGCGAATACCAGACGGTGGTCGCCATGCTCGAGGCGCGGGGCCGGCCGGAGTTCTCCAGCCTGTCGCAGGAGCTCTACGGCAGCGCCGGCGACGCGCTGCACGCCGGCGAGCCCACCCTCGCCGACCTCGCCACCACGATGGGCGAGGCGCTCGAGAAGATCAGCCGCAGCCAGGTGCTGCCGGAGGAGGAGAAGACGATCGGCGGCGCCGAGGCCGTGGCCTGGCTCCAGGCGCGGCTCGACCTGGCGTTCCAGGACCCGCAGCGCCGCGTGCGGGTGCTGCTCTCCGACGGCATCGTGGCCGACGCCGCCGCGGGCTCCGACTACTTGAAGATCCGCCGTGAGGCGCGCTTCAACGAGCGCGACCTGCGGCTGCTCGAGATCCACGAAGGCTGGGTGCACCTCGGCACCACCTTCAACGGCCTGGCGCAGCCTTATTGCACCTTCCTCGCCAAGGGCCCGCCGTCGTCCACGGTGACGCAGGAGGGCTTGGCCATCCTGATGGAGATCCTCGCCTTCGCCTCGCACCCGCCACGGGTGCGGCGGCTGGCCAACCGCATCCGCGCCGTGCACATGGCCGAGCAGGGCGCCACCTTCCTCGAGGTCTTCGGCTACTTCCGCCTGCAGGGCGCGAGCGAGGCGGACAGCTTCGCCAACGCGGCGCGCGTGTTCCGGGGCTCGACCCCCACCGGCGGCCCCTTCACCAAGGACATCACCTACAACAAGGGCTTCATCCTGACCTACAACTTCATCCAGCTCGCGATCAAAAACGGCCTGCTCGACCGCATCCCCATGCTGTTCTGTGGCAAGACCACGCTCGAGGACGTCCGCACGCTGGCGCAGCTCGTCGAGGAGGGGACCGTCGTGCCGCCGCGCTTCCTGCCGCCACAGCTCGCGGACTTGAACGCCCTCTCCGCATGGATGTGCTACTCGAACTTCCTCAACCGCCTGGACCTGGCACGGATCGAGGCGGACTACGCGGGGATTCTCTAGGGGCGACCGGGTGCGATCGTAGGGAACGCCGCGGGTATTGACTCGCATCTGATAGAGTGCTCTTATTGCGATCAGTTGCCAGATCTTCTCCCTGAACCCGTGGCCGCTCGATGGGGAGCAGGCACAGCTTTCACGGTCTGCTCAAACCCGGCGCCACATCTCCATGAGGTGACCCTATGAAGCGCTCGCTGCTCGTGGTCCTCGTCGTCCTCACCGTTGCCGCCTTCCTGCCCTCGACCGCCGAGGCCCAGCCCTCTCAGGTCGCCAACTTCACCGGCGACTGCGTCAGCGCCACACTGACCTGCACCTTCGACGCCTCCTCTTCCAACTGCTCCGCAGGCGCCTTCCCGACCGACTACTTCTGGACCTTCGCCAACCCTTCGGGCGGCGGCAGCGGGGTCACGATCAACCGCACCTTCAGCAACTCGAACAACGCCAACGTTTCCCTGCAGCTCAACTGCTCGGACGGCCGCGACGCGAACAAGACGCGCACTGTGTGTTGGGGCGGTGGCAGCAATTGCATTCTGCCGGACGTCGGGCCGAACTGAGGAAACCTGCTGCGCGGGCCGTCTGCGTCGTCGCGGGTCCTCCCGGCGATCCTCACGTACTGACGTGTACGCTGCGGTCGCCGGGCCCTCCCACTCCTAGCAGACGGCCCTGCTCGCGACGGTTTCCTTGCCTGCTCTGAGCTACTGAGTCGCACGCACGGTGGGGTAGGCTCGGCGCCACGATGAGCTCCGGCCCGGCACCCTCCCGCCGCGCGATCCCTCAGGTCGGGAAGCTGCTGGCGAGCGAGGAGGTTCGCGCTTTGCTCCCCGGCCGGCCGCGCGCCGAGGTGGTCGCGGCGCTGCGGCAAGTGCTCGGCGAGCTGCGAGCGCGTGCCGCGACCGGCGCTCTCGACGCCGGGGACACCGTGCCCTCGGCGATCGCCCGCCGGCTGGAAGCGCGGCTCGCCGAGCGCGAGCGGGCTTTCTACCGCCGCGTCATCAACGCCACGGGAGTCGTGCTGCACACCAACCTCGGCCGGGCGCCGCTCGCCGCCGAGGCGGTGGCCGCGCTCGCCGCCTTGGCCGGCGGCGCACAGCGCCTGGAGCTCGACCTCGAAACCGGCGAGCGCGGCGGGCGCGATGCCGGCTGCGCTCGCCTGCTGGTGGAGCTCACCGGCTGCGAAGCGGCGACGGTGGTCAACAACAACGCGGCGGCGACGCTGCTGATCCTCGCCGCGCTGGCGCGGGGCAGGAAGGTGATCGTCTCGCGCGGCGAGCTGGTCGAGATCGGCGGCTCCTTTCGGCTCCCGGAGATCCTTGCCGAGAGCGGCGCGATGCTCTGCGAGGTGGGGACCACCAACCGCACGCACCTCTCCGACTACGCCCAGGCGCTCGCTGGCCCGACGCCGGGAGAGGAGGCCGGCCTGCTGCTCAAGGTCCACACCTCGAACTTCCGCATCCAGGGCTTCACCGCCGAGGTGGAGGTCGAGCGCCTGGTCGCCCTCGGCGCCGAGCACGGCGTGCCCGTGGTACACGACCTGGGCTCCGGCTGCCTGGTGGACCTCGCGTCGCGAGGAATCGCCGGCGAGCCGCTGGTCTCGCGCTCGGTCGCGGCCGGCTGCGACCTGGTCTGCTTCTCGGCCGACAAGCTGCTGGGCGGCCCACAGGCGGGCATCCTGGTGGGCAAGGCGGCGGCGGTCGAGCGCTGCAAGAGGCAGCCGCTCTATCGAGCGCTGCGGCCGGGCCGGCTGGTCTACACCGGGCTCGAGTCGACCCTGCGCCTCTACCTCGAAGGCGAGGACGCCGCCCTGGCCCGCGTGCCGGCGCTGGCGCGCCTCGTCGTGCCGCCCGCGCTCCTGCGCCGGCGCGCCGAGCGGCTGGCACGACGGCTCGCCGGCCTGGCCAGGCTCTCCGCCCGCGCCGTCCCCTGTGCCTCGCAGGCGGGAAGCGGCGCGCTGCCGGCCGTCGAGCTGCCGAGCTTCGGGGTCGAGGTGCGCGCCCAGGAGAAGTCGGCCGAAGAGCTTGCCGCCGCACTGCGCCGGGGCGAGCCCGCGGTGCTCGCCCGCCTGCGCCACGACGCCGTGCTGCTCGACGTGCGGACCCTGGCCGAGGACGAAATCGAGCCCGTCGCCCGCCGGCTCGCCGAGATCGCCGCCGAAACCTGAGCGCTGGTGCCGCCAGGGGCCGTGTCCCGGTCACCGTGCTCGCTTGCACTCTCAAAGAACCCTCCTACCGGCGGGCTGACTCCGATGGCCTTGATCGAGCCCTTCCATGACGCCTCGCAGGCGGTGTCGGCGTTTCGCCGCGTGCCGCGCACCGGGGTGATCTACGTCACCGCCGAGGCCCAGGCGCGGGGCTTTTCTGCCGGTCACCCAGCGTGGAGCAACCTGGGGCAGGGCATGCCGGAAACCGGCCCCTTACCCGGCGGGCCGGAGCGCCACGGCGCGATCGTCATCGACCCCGCCGACCACGAGTACGCGCCGGTGGCCGGCATCCCCGAGCTGCGCGAGGCGGTGGCGGCGCTCGCCAACCACCTATTCCGGCGTGGCATGCGCTCGCAGTACACGGCGGAGAACGTAGCCATCTCCGGCGGCGGAAGGGCGGCGCTCACCCGCGCCGCGGCGGTGCTGGGCCGCATCAACCTCGGCCACTTCCTGCCCGACTACACCGCCTACGAGGAGCTGCTCGACATCTTCAAGCTGTTCTCGCCGATCCCCATCCTGCTCGACCCGGCGAGCGGCTACGCCTTCACCGCCCGCGACCTCGAGAGCGAGATCGAGGAGCGCGGCATCTCCGGCCTGCTGTTGTCGAACCCCTGCAACCCGACCGGCAAGCTGATCGCGGGCGCCGAGCTGGCGGAGTGGATCGGCGTCGCCAGGACGCACGACTGCGCGCTCTTGATCGACGAGTTCTACTCGCACTACGTGTGGCGGCCGGGAGAGGGCGAGCCGGGGCCGATCGTCAGCGCCGCGCGCTACGTCGAGGACGTGGACCGCGACCCGGTGGTGATCTTCGACGGCCTGACCAAGAACTGGCGCTATCCCGGCTGGCGGGTGACCTGGGCGCTGGGCCCCAAGTCGGTGATCGAGGCCATGGCGAGCGCCGGCTCGTTCCTCGACGGCGGCGGCACACGGCCCCTGCAGCGTGCCGCGGTCGAGCTGCTGGAGCCCGTGCGCGTGCTGGCCGAGACCGCCTCGCTCAAGGCGGCGTTCGCCGCCAAGCGCGAGCGCATGCTCGGCCGCCTGGCGGAGCTCGGCTTCACCCTCGACCGCGAGCCGGACGGCACCTTCTACGCCTGGGTCGGGCTGGGCGAGCTGCCGGGAGCTCTCAGCGAGGGCATGTCGTTCTTCCGCGCCGCGCTCGAGCGCAAAGTCATCTCCGTCCCCGGCGTCTTCTTCGACGTCAACCCCGGCCGCCGCCGCGCCCGCTCCCTCTCCCGCTTTCACCAGCGCGTGCGCCTCTCCTTCGGCCCGCCCATGGCCGAGGTCGAGCGCGGCCTGGGCGCCCTGGAGCAGATGATCGACGAGGCCGCGGGTGCCCGAGGCCGCCCTTCGTTAGTCGAGGCGGTGTAGGGGCGACCCTTGCACTAGGCCGGCCGTGTCTGGGTGCCTTCGGTTCGAGGCGGGAGCTGCTTCCTTTCGGACCACCCGAACTCGAGCATTGGACTGTGCCGGGGTCTTGGCGCTCACCACGATGTCTACGTTCTGGCCGAGGCGGTTCAGGAACCGGATCAGGCGGCCGGTCGAAAAGCCTCGCGTCTGACCGCGAAGTAGGAGAGATACCTTCGGCTGAGGCAGACCGAGGAGCGCTGCCGCCTGCCCTTGCGTCAGCGGCCGGGCCCGCACCAGCTCCACGATCTGCAGCACGAGCTGGGCCTTGGCCAGCTCCTCCTCGGGGTGCTCGAAGCCGAGATCGGCGAAGACATTGCCGGTGCTGGTCTCGAACGACGGTTCGGTCCGGTGTTTCATGAGCTCTCCCCGCGTTGCTGGGCGATCAGCACTGCGGATCATCCCCGCGCGCGGGGAACACGCCAGGCCCGGCGAGGTCTCGCTCCTCTTGGTCGGATCATCCCCGCGCGCGGGGAACACGACCAACCTGACCGCGAAGCTCGCCGATGTCAAGGATCATCCCCGCGCGCGGGGGGAACACGGCGCCGTGATGCACGGTTCGCGTGGCGAAGGGCGGATCATCCCCGCGCGCGCGGGGAGCACGATGCGTCGAGCAT
>JBIOXV010000138.1:0-7026 GCA_044869805.1 Thermoanaerobaculia bacterium
CGCGAACGCGGGAATCCACCCGGCTGCTGTATTCTGCGCTCTTTGCCGCTCCCGGAGGACAGCATGCGACTCGACAGCAAGATCCTCTCGACGCTCGTCCTGGCGCTCGCGCCGGCGTTCGCGCTCCTCGCCTGCGCCGCGCCGAGTGCGCATCCGCCGGCCGCCTCGGCTCCGGCCGAGATCCTGTGGGACGAGTGGGGCGTGGCGCACATCTTCGCGGCGAGCGACGCGAACCTCTTCTATGCGCAGGGCTGGGCTCAAGCCCAGGCGCACGGCGATCTGCTGCTCGAGCTCTACGGCCGCGCCCGCGCGCGGGGCGCCGAGTACTGGGGCGAGCGCTGGCTCGAATCGGACCGCTGGCTGGCCACCAACGGCGTGCCGGACCGCGCTGTCGAATGGTACGCGGCGCAGAAGCCGGCCGAGCGTACGCTCCTCGACGCCTTCGTCCGCGGCGTGAACGACTACGCGCGGGCCCATCCCGAGGCGATCGCCGACCGCGTCGAGCCGGTGCTGCCGGTCGCCGCCGAGGACGTGCTCGCCCACGTCCAGGCCGCAATCCACTTCACCTTCGTCATCGACCGCGGCCGGGTCGAGGGCGCGGCGCAGCGGCTCTCGGCCCCGGGCTCGAATGCCTGGGCGGTGGCGCCGGCGCGCTCGGCCTCCGGCAAGGCGATGCTGGTCGCCAACCCGCACCTGCCGTGGAGCGACCTCTTCACCTGGTTCGAGTCGCAGCTCGTCTCGCCGGCGGTCGACGCCTACGGCGTTTCGCTCGTCGGCACGCCTTTTCTCGGCATCGCCTTCAACGACCACCTGGCCTGGACTCACACCGTCAACACCCACGACGGCGCCGATCTCTACCAGCTCGAGCTCGAAGGAGAGGGCTATCGCTTCGACGGCGAGGTCAAGCCCTTCGAACGCCGGACGCGCACTCTCAAGGTGCGCCAGCCCGACGGCTCGATGAAGGAGGAGGCGCTCGAGATCCGACGCTCGGTGCACGGGCCGGTGGTGGCGGCCGAGGGCAACAAGGCGCTGGCGCTGCGAGTGGTGGGCCTCGACCAGCCGCACCTGACCGAGCAGTACTGGAACATGGCGGCCGCCAAGGATCTCGCCGGCTTCGAGGCGGCGCTCGACGATCTGCAGATGCCGATGTTCACGGTGATCTACGCCGACGACGCCGGCCACGTGCTCCATCTCTTCGGCGGGCACACGCCGGTGCGGCCGGCGGGTGACTGGGACTGGTCGGGCACCGTGCCGGGCGATACCTCGAAGACGCTGTGGACCGCCACGCACCCCTACGGCGAGCTGCCGCGGGTCGCCGATCCACCGAGCGGCTGGCTGCAGAACGCCAACGACCCGCCATGGACCACCACCTTCCCGCCGGCGCTCGATCCCGGCGCCTTCCCGCGCTACATGGCGCCCCGCTTCATGCACTTCCGCGCCCAGCGCTCGGCCCGCATGCTGAAGGAGGACGAGCAGATCAGCTTCGACGAGCTCACCGCCTACAAGCTCTCGACCCGCATGGAGCTCGCGGATCGCATCCTCGACGACCTGGCGCGGGCCGTAGAAGCGCACGGCGACGAGACGGCCAAGCGGGCGATGGCGGTGCTCTCCACCTGGGACCGCTCGGCCGATGCAGGCAGCCGTGGCGCGGTGCTCTTCCAGCGCCTCTGGCGCGGCCTCACCCGGGGTGGCAAGCGGCCGTTCTCCACCCCCTGGAACGAGAGCGAGCCGCTCTCGACCCCGGACGGCTTCGCCGACGCGGCCGCGGTGGCGGTGGCGCTCTCGGCCGCGGCGGCGGAGGTCCAGGCCGAGCACGGCGCGCTCGACGTGGCCTGGGGCGACGTCCACCGCCTGCGTCTGGACGGCCGCGACCTGCCGGCCAACGGCGGACCGAGCAGCCTGGGGATCTTCCGAGTCACCGAGTACGAGGCGGTGGACAGCCACCGCCAGGTCGCCGAGGGCGGCGACTCCTACGTCGCCGTGGTCGAGCTCACAAACCCGGCCCGCGCCCGCGTGCTGCTCTCCTACGGCAACTGGAGCCAGCCCGGCTCCCGCCACCGCGGCGACCAGCTCGAGCTCTTCTCAAAAAAGGAGCTCCGCCCCGCCTGGCGCACGCGGGCCGAGATCGAGGCCCACCTGGAAAGGCGGGAGGCGGTCACACCGGGCGCGTTATGATCTCGGGGTAGCCCGCGCGAGGCTGCCCCATGCAGCGCAACACCCACCAGCGAACCGCCATCCGCTCCGCCATCGAGGAGGCCGATCGGCCGCTGTCGCCGCAGGAGATCCTCTCCTCGGCCCAGGACCAGGCGCCGGGGCTGGGCATCGCCACGGTGTACCGGAACATCAAGGCCATGGTCGAGGAGGGATGGCTCAGAGCGGTGGAGCTGCCCGGCGTGCCCAGCCGCTACGAGGTGGCGGGCAAGGGTCATCACCACCACTTCCACTGCCGCTCCTGCGACCGCGTGTTCGAGGTGGACGACTGCCCCGGCAGGGTGGCCGACCTCGCCCCCAGCGGCTTCCGGCCGGAGGCCCACGACATCATCCTCTACGGCCTCTGCCCGGCCTGCGCCGGGTAGCACACCTGCCCTTGGCCAGGGCGGCCACGAGAGCCGCCCCTACAGCCCGCTCGCCGCAAGGTGAAGTCCGGCTCGGGGGTGAGGGGTGACCCGAGAACCGCGTGATACCATCCGCCGCCGTCACACGGATGTCACATGTTCGTCCCAGCCCTGGGGAGGCCCGGTGAAGCTCGACGCGGTGATCCGCTGGTTCATGCCCAAGGAGGAGCGTTTCCACGAGCTCTTCGACCGCAACACGGCGAACCTCCTCGCCGGCGCCCGCGTGTTCGCGGCGGTGGCCGCTTCGACCAGCCTCGAGACGCGCCGCGTCAAGGTGGTGGAGCTCAAGGGCCTGGAGCACGTGGGCGACCAGCTCACGCACCAGATCTTCGACGCCCTGAACTCGACCTTCATCACCCCCATGGACCGCGAGGACATCCGCTCGCTGGCCAACGACCTCGACGATGTGCTCGACTACTTCGAGAGCGTCGCCACCTCGCTGATCCTCTTCGAGCTCGACGACAGCCCCGAGGCCCTGCGGCAGTTCGCGGCCATCCTCGAGGCGATGAGCGAGGAGATCGAGCGCGCCATCTCCTTGATTTGGAACCTCGGCAACGCGAGGAAGATCCAGGAGTCGCTGATCCGCGTCTCGGAGCTCGAGAACCGCGCCGACCAGCTCTACCAGACGGTGATCGCCGATTTGTTCAAGGGCAGGCCGGGCTTCGGGCCGAAGGGTCGCGACCCGATCGAGATCCTGAAGTGGAAGGAGATCTACGACGGGCTCGAGAACGCCTGCGACGCCTGCAAGGACACCTCCCACGTGGTCGGCAACATCCTGGTCAAGGGCGTCTAGAGGCCATGGAGTACGCGGTCCTCGGCATCATCGTGGTGGCCCTGTCTTTCGACTTCCTGAACGGCTTTCACGACGCCGCCAACTCCATCGCCACGGTGGTTTCGACGCGGGTGCTGTCGCCGCGGAAGGCGGTGGTGTGGGCGGCGTTCTTCAACTTCGTGGCCGCCTTCGTGCTCGGCACGCACGTGGCGAAGACCATCGGCAGGGGCATGATCGACCTCTCGGTGGTCACCCAGGAGGTGATCTTCGCCGGCCTCCTGGGCGCCATCTTCTGGAACCTCTTCACCTGGTATTACGGACTGCCGGTCTCCTCGTCACACGCCCTGATCGGCGGCTACGCCGGTGCCGCGGTGGCCAGGGCGGGCCTCGGGGCGGTCCTCCTCGGCGGCTGGGTCAAGCCGCTCGCCTTCATCGTGCTGGCGCCGATCATCGGTGGCAGCCTGGGCTTCCTCTTGAAGGTGACCGTCACCTGGATCTTCCGCCGCTGGTCGCCGTTCAAGCTCGACAGGCTGTTCCGCCGCCTGCAGCTCCTCTCGGCGGCGGTGTACAGCCTGGGTCACGGCGGCAACGACGCGCAGAAGACCATGGGCATCATCACCGGCCTGCTGGTCGCCTCGGGCTACCTGGCGAAGTTCGAGGTGCCGCTGTGGGTGATCCTCATCAGCCACGCCGCCATCGCCCTCGGCACCATGTTCGGCGGCTGGCGCATCGTCAAGACCATGGGCACGCGGATCACCAAGCTGCAACCGTTCGGCGGCTTCTGCGCCGAGACCGCCGGCGCCATCACCCTGATCGGCGCCACCCTGGGCGGCATCCCGGTCTCCACCACCCACACCATCACCGGCGCCATTATCGGCGTGGGCTCCACGCGCCGCATCTCGGCCGTCAAGTGGGGCGTCGCCGGCCGCATCGTCTGGGCCTGGGTGCTGACCATCCCGATCTCGGCGCTGGTCGCCGCGGCGTGCTACTTCGCTCTCGCGCTAGTGACCTGATTGGCCGCCGCTACTCCTAAACCGGGCGCGAGCGAGCGGCATCGAAATCGATATACCGGTAGCCCGCGACCGGCTGCGCGCCGGTCGACCCATCTCGGCACCGCAAGGAGGCCATACATGCCACGCGGATGGTCCGCCGCCTCGCCTTTGCCTTGCGCTTCTGCTCTCGGGCCGTGCCCAGGGCGAGACTTCTCAACCCTCGGGTCCGGCCTGGCCCTCGGGGATCGCCGGCATCCACCACGGCAAGCTGAGTAGCGGCCAGGTCGTCACCACCGCCCTGTTCGTGGACGGGGCCCCGCGGCTTCACGAAGGACGAGGCGCTGCGAATCATCACCGCCGTCACCATACCGGCGATCGGATCGATGTGAGGGCCGGCGCGGGGGTTTGCTACCGGGCAGTCGAGCTGGTGAAGTAGAGAAACCGACGGTCGTCAGGGAGCGAGGTTCTCCACCCTGAGCTCGGAATGCTCTGCGATGCGATCGAAGTGCGAGTCGAGATGGTAGAGGGTCGCCTGCGCCCGGATCGCCGAGGCCGCGATGACGAGGTCGGTCGTGGGGACGGTGATCGCCCGGCGGCGGAGCGCGAAACCGAGCTCGGTCGCGCGATCGAAGTCCTGCGGCTCCAGATCCAGGCCGTGGAAGGCATCGAAGTCCGCGGTGAGCTTCTTCAGCACGCGCTCATCCGGTGCGAACGCCAGGATCTCGACGCGGATGATCCCGTTCACGGCCACGAGATCCGCGGCGATCGCCTCGGCGACTTTCCTCCTCGCCCCTTGCAGGCCGCTGGGACGGTAGTACTCGATGAAGGCCGAGCTGTCGACGACGATCACGGTTCGCGCCGCAGGCGCTCCAAAGTTGCTTGATCGAGGTCGAGATCGATTCGACCCTGGTGGTCCAAGGCCTTGGCCAGGCGCCTTCTGCGGACTGCCTCGCTCAAGGCGGCGCGGATCGTCTCGACCTTGCTCGAAGTACCTAGCGCCTCACCTGCCTCTTCGATCAGCCTGTCGTCGACGCTGACACTCATCCGGCTCATTTCGCACCTCCGAGTGGCACCACCAGACTACACCATCTGTAGGCGCGCACGCCAGGTGTGGAAGCTCTGCTCCCTGAACCGCAGACCGGACGGAGTACGAGCGAGTCCCCAAGCTAAGATGAGGATCCAACCTGGAGGACTCCATGAAGCGTTCTGGCTTTCGCCTCAACTCGATCCCCAGCACCGTCGTGCTCGCTGCTGCGATTTCGTTGGCTGGCCTCGTGAGAGCAGCCGACCGGGAAGCCAGCAAGCCGACTTCGGCAGCGGCGCCCGCTTCAACTGCCACTTCCGCTCCAGCTACGGCTCCCTCCCCTCAGAACTGGCCGATGTTCCGCGGGCCGGCGGCGTCGGGGGTGATGGACGGCCAGAACCTGCCCGACACCTGGAGCGCCGACTCGGGCTCCAACGTGCTGTGGAAGACGCCCATCCCGGGCCTCGCGCACTCGAGCCCGGTGGTGTGGGGCGACCGCCTCTTCGTCACCACCGCCGAGAGCGCGCGCACCGACGGCGAGTTCAAGTACGGCCTCTACGGCGACGGCAACACCGCGGTCGACCGCGTGGTGCCCCACAAGTTCAAGCTCTACTGCCTGGACAAGAAGAGCGGCAAGGTGCTGTGGGAGCGCATCGCCTTCGAGGGCACCCCGAAGTCGGGCCGCCACATCAAGTCCACCTACGCCAACCCCAGCCCGGCGACCGACGGCAAGCTGGTCCTCGCCTTCTTCGGCTCCGAGGGCCTCTACGCCTACGACCTCGACGGCAACCTCAAGTGGAAGAAGGACCTCGGGCTGCTCACCACCAGCGCCTACAACGCCCCGGAGTACGAGTGGGGCGCGGCGAGCTCGCCGATCCTCTGGCGCGACCTGGTGATCGTGCAGGCCGACACCACGAACCAGGATTTCCTGATCGCGCTCCAGGCGGCCGACGGCGAGACCGCATGGCGCACCGAGCGCGACGAGTGGCCGTCCTGGGCGACGCCCAACGTCTACGAGGGGCCGACCGGCGCCGAGCTGGTGACCAACGCCCCCAAGATGATCCGCGGCTACGACCCGGCGACCGGCAAGGAGCTGTGGAAGCTGGGCCCCAGCTCGGACATCACCTCGCCGACCCCGGTGTTCACCGCCGACCGCATCCTGGTGACGAGCGGCCGCCGCCCGGTGAAGCCGATCTTCGTGCTCAAGCCCGGGGCGCGCGGCGACATCACGCTCAAGGAAGGGCAGGACAAGAGCGAGTTCGTGCTCTGGCACAAGACCGGGGTCGGCCCCTACATGCCGACACCGGTGATCTACCAGGGCTTGGTCTACACGCTGCGCAACGACGGCATCTTCTCCTGCTACGACCTGGAGACCGGCGAGTCCGTCTACGAGCAGCGCCTGGCCCACCGCGGCAGCGGCTTCTCCGCCTCGCCGGTAGCGGCCGACGGCAAGCTCTACTTAGCGGGCGAGGACGGCGAGGTGTTCGTGATCCGCGCCGGCCGCACCTTCGAGCAGCTCGCCGCCAACCCCATAGGCGAGGTGGTCATGGCCACCCCCGCACTCTCCGACGGCCGGATGTACGTGCGCGGCCTCAAGCACGTGTTTGCTGTGGGGCGACAGCC
>JBIOXV010000139.1:0-2955 GCA_044869805.1 Thermoanaerobaculia bacterium
CGGGCGAGCTACGCCAACTTCCTGTGGGGCGTGCCGCCCGAGACCGACTCTCTGTTCCCCACGCTCGGCCTCTCGACCGTCGTCGCGGAGGGCGGCAAGGGCCGCAAGGTGGCGAGCGTAGAGGAGGAGGGCCCGGCCGCGGTCGCCGGCGTGGCCGTGGGCGACGTGCTGGTCGCCATGGACGGCACGCCGGTCCCCGACCGCGAGACCCTGAACCGCCTGACCGCCGGCAAGAGCTGGGGCGACGCGGCCTCGCTCACCGTCGAGCGAGGCGGTGAGGCGCGGACCTTCGAGCTGCTGCTGCGCCGCAAGGCGGGGAAAGGGCCGGGGTGAGGGGCCCCGCCGTGGTCTTCGACCTCGACGGCACGCTGGTCGACTCGCGCCGCGACCTCGCCACGGCGGTCAACGCGACGCGCGCCGGCCTGGGCCTCGCCCCGCTGTCGCTCGCCGAGGTGGTGGCCAAGGTCGGCGAGGGGGCCCGCAACCTGGTGCGCCGCTCGGTACCGGCCGAGATCGAAGGCCCGGCCTTCGAGGATGCCTTCCGCGCCTTCGGCGGCCACTACGCCGCTGTCTGCCTCGACACCACCCTCCCCTACCCCGGCCTCGAAGCGCTGCTGCCGCGCCTGGCACGGCGTGCGCCGCTCGCCGTGCTCACCAACAAGCCGGAGAGGACCAGCCGCACGATCCTCGCGGGCCTCGGCCTCGCCCACCTCTTCCCAGCGATCGTGGGCGGCGACACCCTGCCGGCGCGCAAACCCAACCCCGTGGGGATCTTCCGGCTCGGCGAGCGGTTCGGACTGGCGCCCGCCTCGTTGGTCCTGGTCGGCGACAGCGCGATCGACGAGGCGACGGCGCGCGCCGCCGGCTGCCGCTTCGTGCTGGTGAAGTGGGGCTTCGCCACGCCCGAAGAGCGCGCGCGGCTCACGGCCGACGCCCGCGCGGCGGATGCCGCGGAGCTGGAGGCAGCCCTCGAACGTCTCCTGGGCTGAGAGCTTGTGAGTAAATCGGGGCCCGCGCCTACTGGCCCTCGGCGGCCAGCGCGGCTTCGATCGACTCGTAGGTCGGCAGCAGCGGCGCGAGCCTCGACACCTCGAGCAGCTTCTGGATGCGCGGCGCCGGGTTGACCAGCACCAGCTTGCGGCGGCGCTCCTGGAAACGGCCGAGGTAGCCGACCAGCTCGCCGATGCCGGTGGAGTCCATGTAGTTGATGCCGGAGAGATCGACGATCACGTGCCCGGCGTCGTCGTCGAGGATGCGGGCGAGGGTCTCGGCAAAGAAGCGGGCGCTCTCGCCGAGCTTGATCACACCCTCGATGCCGAGGACCGTGTGGCCGTTGACGTGGCGCTTGTCGACGATCATGGCGAGTAGAGCGCGGCCAGTCTAGCAAATCGCCGGCCTTCCCTACGCCCGGCGGGCTCGCTATCCTCGGGCAGCCCGGGCGACCAAGAGGGTCGCCCCTACTGCACCCTGGGCGACCACGAGGGTCGCCCCTACAGCTCTCGCGGCCGCCAGGCTGCAGACGATTGACCCCGCGTAGGGGCGGCCCTCGTGGCCGCCCTACGATCCGCCACGGAGGCAACATGACGCTGCGACCCTCGCTCCCCACTCGCCGTTGGACCGCTGCCCTGCTCAGCCTGGCGCTCGCCGGCGCCTCCCCCGCCTTCGCCGACGGCATCGAGCGCAGCCAGCACGGCGGCCGCGGCACGGCGCAGGCGGGGGCGCTCACCGCGCGCGGCGACTCGCCCTCGGCCGTCACTTACAACCCGGCCGCCATCACCCGCCTCGAAGGCCTGCAGATCGAAGGCGGGCTGGATTTCGACAACGCCACCGACGACTACGAGAGCGCCTCCGGCTCGCACCGCGCCAACCACACCATCCAGTTCCCGCCCCTCGTCTATGCCACCTGGAGGCCCGACACCGCCGGTCCCTGGGCCTTCGGCATCGGCCTCGACGCGCCGGTCTGGTACCGGGTGGACTGGCACAGCGCGCTCTTCCCTGCCCGCTTCCACACCCGGGTGCAGGAGGTGCGTTTCTTCGAGCTCCATCCGGTGGTCGCCTACGAGCTCGACGAACATTGGAGCGTGGGCGGCGGCGTGCGCTACCTCTACGGCACGCTGGAGCACGGCTTCAACGTGGGCGGAACGTTCACCCCGGCGCCGGGCACCGGCACCCGCTTCGAGGTCGAGAGCCTGGCCGAGGCCACCACCGACGCGATCTCCTTCGACCTCGCCATCCACTACGACTCGACGGTCTGGGGCTTCGGCGCCGTTTACCGCGCGGCGGCCGAGCTCGACGCCACGGACGACTTCCGGGTCCGGGTGCGCGACATCGACGACCCCTCCTTCTCGGACGAGGTGCTCGCCCTGTTCCCCTACGACCGCGCCAGCCAGAACTTCGAGCTGCCGGCCGAGCTGCGCGGCGGGCTGTGGATCGCCCCCTACCCCGAGCTCCGGATCGAGCTCGACGCCGCGCTCAAGAACTGGTCGAGCCTCGACGACAGCGTCTTCCGCATCACCGGCGGCGGCGCCAGCCCGGTGACGGTCACCGAGCGGCGCGACTGGAAGAACACCCTGGCGCTGCGGCTCGGGGCGGAGGGCGAGATCACCGAGGAGTGGTCGGTGGGCGGCGGCATCGCCTTCGAGCCCTCGCCGGTGCCCGGCCACACGCTCGAGCCTGGGTTCCCGCGCGGCGATGCCATGGTTTATGCCATCGGCGCCTCTTACAACCAGCCGGGGATCTCCTTCGACCTGGGCTACTCCTTTCACGACTTCGAGGACCGCGACGCGACCGGCCTCGAAGCCCTAAACCCCGGCCGCAGCGGCCGCTTTAGTGGCAACGACCAGGTGTGGTCGGCGAGCGCAAGGTGGAGGTTCTGAGGATAAGGAAGCAGCGCGATGGCCTAAACCCACGCACCGGGCGCCGCATCTATTGACAGCCGATGGCGGACCCCGAGAA
>JBIOXV010000140.1:0-29690 GCA_044869805.1 Thermoanaerobaculia bacterium
CTCTTCCCAACCCAAACGCACCCGTCATGGCCAACCGTCTGCGCTCGGCCCTCCTGCTGGCGGCCCTGCTCTGCGGTCTCGCCGCGCCGGCGGCGACCGCGGCCGAGGAGCTGTTGCCGGGCGAGGCCCCCTCGCACGTCGTGGCCCGGGTGTGGACCCGCGACCTCGGCCGGGTCGCGGCCCTGGCCGAGACCGCCGATCTGTGGACCTACCGGCCGCAGGAGGGCTACGCCCTGGTGCTGGTCTCGGCCGAGGAGTACCAGGCGCTGGAGCGTTCGGGCTGGGTAGTCGACATCGACTACGAGCGCACCGAACGCTTCGCCCGCCCGATCGAGCCCGGGCCCGGGCAGGTGACCGGCATCCCCGGCTTCCCCTGCTACCGCACGGTCGAGGAAACCTACGCCGCGCTCTCCGGCCTCGCCGCCGCCAACCCCGGAATCGCTTCCTGGGTCGACATCGGCGATAGCTGGGACAAGAACACCGGGCCCGGGCCGGGCTACGACGTCTTTGCCCTGGTACTCAGCAACCCGGCGGTGGCCGGCCCCAAGTTCCCCTTCGTGCTGATCGCCGCCATCCACGCCCGGGAGTACACCACGGCGGAGCTCGCCACGCGGTTTGCCGAGGAGCTGGTGGCAGGTTACGGCACCAACCCCGATGCCACCTGGATCATCGACCACGGCGAGGTCCACATCATCGCCCACCTCAACCCCGATGGGCGCAAGCAAGCCGAGGGCGGGAAGTCGTGGCGCAAGAATGTGGACAACGACTTCTGCGCCAATACCGACAGCCGCGGCATCGACCTCAACCGCAACAGCACCGTCTTCTGGGGCGGGCCGTTCTCGAGCGGCAGCGCCTGCAGCGAGACGTTCCGCGGGCCGGGCGCGGCCTCCGAGCCGGAGACCGCCGCCATCGAGGCCTATATGGCGCAGGTGTTCGAGGACCAGCGCGGGCCGAACATGGCCGATGCCGCGCCCGCTTCCGCGACCGGCCTCTTCATCTCGCTCCACAGCTTCGGCGAGCTCGTGCTCTTCCCCTGGGAAGGCGCCTCGACGCCGTCGCCCAACGACGCGGGCCTCGCCACGCTGGGCCGCAAGTTCGGCTTCGTCAACGGCTACCTCGCCTGTCAGGACAGCCTGCCGCCGGCCTCCGGCACCACGGTGGACGTGGCCTACGGCGTGTACGGCGTCTCCGCCTACACCTTCGAGGTGGGCGACAACTTCTTCGAGAGCTGCACCGCCTTCCAGAACACCATCCTGCCGGCCAACCTCACGGCCCTGCGCTACGCCGCCAAGGCGGCGCGCCGCCCCTACCAGGAGCCCAAGGGTCCCGAGGTGCTGAACGCAGTGCTGAGCGCGACGAGCATCGAACCGGGCGACCCGGTGACCTTGACGGCGACCGCCAACGACACCCGCTACGCGAGCAACGGCTGTGGCACCGAGCCGACGCAGAGCGTGGCCAGCGCGGGCTACACGATCGACGTTCCACCCTGGGACGGCGCGCCGCTGCCGATGGCGGCTGCCGACGGTAGCTTCAACACCGGCATCGAGGGGCTGACCGCGGCGCTCGACACCTCGGCCCTCGCTCCCGGCCGCCATCTGATCTACGTGGTCGCCGACGACGCCGCGGGTAACCGCGGCGTTCCCACCGCCGTGTTCCTCGACGTCACCCTGGGCGAGGAGGTCTTCTCCGACGGCTTCGAGACCGGTGACACCAGCGCCTGGTCGCTGGTCGTCGACTGAGGAGGCGGCCCCGTTGAGCGGAGCCTACGAAGCTCTGGACTCGATCCGCAAGGGCGACCTCGAGCGCCTGAAGCGGGCGCTCCAGGCCGACTCGGCGTTGGCCGCCGGGCGCGACGAGCAGGGCGTATCGCTGCTGCTCCAGGCCCTCTACCATCGCCAGCCGGAGATGG
The DNA here is from genome assembly GCA_044869805.1 of Thermoanaerobaculia bacterium. Classification (GTDB taxonomy): domain Bacteria; phylum Acidobacteriota; class Thermoanaerobaculia; order Multivoradales; family SZUA-115; genus CAWDVR01. The sequence continues at coordinate 1,910 of JBIOXV010000140.1, forward strand.
TGGAGGCGATGCTCGCCCACCGCGACGAGCTCGACCTCTTCGAGGCCGCCGCGCTGGGTCACGTCGAGGCCCTGACCCATGCCCTGGGCCCCGACCCGGCAGCGATCGACGGCTTCTCACCCGACGGCTTCACCGCCCTCCACCTGGCCTGCTTCTTCGGCAACGAGAAGTCGGTCGCGCTGCTGCTCGAGCGTGGCGCCGCCCTCGGCACCATGGCCCGCAACCCGCTGGGGGTGCTGCCACTCTCCAGCGCCGTCGCGGGCGGTAACGTCGGGGTGGTGCGCCGCCTGCTGGAGGCGGGCGCCGACGTGGAGAGCCGTCAGGCGGGTGGCTTCACTCCGCTCCTGGCCGCCGCCGCTGGCGGCAAGCGCGCCATGGTCGAGCTGGTACTGGCGCACGGCGGCGACCGCGCCGCGAGGAGCGACGACGGCCGCTCCGCCGCCGATCTGGCGCGCGAGCGCGGGCACGCGGAGATCGCGGAGCTACTCGAAGGCTGAACGTTCCGTGACTGTAGGTGCGGCCCTCGTGACCGCCCTTCCGGAGAGCAGGCACGAGGCCTGCCCCTACGGGATGGGCGTCTGCGCCGACTTGGCGGCCAGCTCCGCGATCGGCCGCACGACGCCGCCGCGCACCACGTGGGTGAGCTGCCGGAAGGCCTTGACGTCCGCCGTAGGGTCGGCGGCGAGCACCAGGAGGTCGGCCTGCTTGCCGGGCTCGATCGTCCCGAGGTCCTCGTCGCGGCCCATGGCCCTGGCGCCGCCGCGCGTCGCGGACACCAACACTTCCATCGGGGTCAAGCCCGCCGCCTGCATGGCTTCGAGCTCGGCGTAGACCGCCGGACCGTGAAGAGTTAGAGGGTTGCCGGCGTCGGTCCCCAGGGCGATCGGCACGCCGGCCGCGGCGACACGCTCGAGGTTGGCGGCGCTGATCGCCTCCCGCTCGGCGAGCTGCTTGGCGCGGCTGGCGAGCGACTCGGCCGCCTCGTTGGCGATCTCGAGCCGAGCCGTCTCTCCCACCTTGGCGAGAGTGCCGGCGTCCAGGCAGCCGTTGGGGTCGTCGACCTCGGGTGCGCGCTTCCCGAAGGCCCCCTCCCGCACCCGGAGATAGCCGCGCCACACGGTGAGGGTGGGGGAGTAGATCGTGCCCTTGGCGCGCAGCAGGTCGAGGAGCTCCTGATCGACCTCCTGGTCCCACACGCTGTGCACCAACAGGTGCGCCCCCGCCCTGACCGCCGCCTTGGCCTCGGCCAGGCCGGTGGCGTGGACGATCAGCGGCAGCCCTGCCTTGCGCGCCTCCTCGCCCGCGGCATCGACCGCGGCCGACAGCGCGGCGAGGTCGCTCCCCGGCCGCACGATGAACCACACCTTCACCGCGTCCGCTCCCCGCGCCGCCAGGTAGGCCACGCCGGCCTTGGCGGCCGCGGGGTCGGCGAGGTGGATGAACTGCCGCTCGGCGGGCAGGTTGAGCCAGAAGTCGAGAGTCGAGAGCAGCGGCCCGGCGGCGGCCACGTGCGGCGCGAAGGTGTCTGCCTCGAAGCGCTCGGGAAGCCCCAGGGTCCAGGCATAGCCACCGACGTCGAACACCCCGGTCACGCCCGAGCAGAGGTAGGAGCGCAGGAAGCGCTCGGGTTGGGCGGCGAGGCCGGCGGCCACCTGCTCGTAAGGATGGCGGTCGCGAACGTCGTGCGCGTCCGGGCGGCCGTCCACCCAGCCGGTCTGCGAGAAGTGGACGTGCGCGTCGATCAAGCCCGGGGTCAGGAACCGGCCGGCGAGATCCACGACCTCGACGCCGGCCGGCACCGGGCAGGCGGCGCGGCTGCCGGCGCACTCGATCTTGCCCTCGCGCAGCAGCACCACGGCGTCCGCGACCGGGGCCCGGCCCGTGCCGTCGATCAAGGTGGCGCCGGCGAGCGCGCGCGGCGGCGGCGGCACGCCCGGCATGCTCTGGAAGGCGCTGGTGACGGCGATCTTCCATCCCTTCTCGGTGGCGACGAACAGACGCTCCGAGAGGCCCGCCTGCTCGTCGGCGCCGTAGCGCACGCGGTAGCGGTAGGTGCCGTAGACCACGCCCGGCCGGATGGGCACCAGCGACAGGTCCAGGCCCTCGAAGAAGTCCGGCCAGCCCTCGCCGGCGGAGGCCGCGAGGCCCGCGTAGCCGAGCACGATGCCGGTCGCGCCGCTGCGCGCCAGGCTCTCGGACTCGAGATAGCAGGCGAGGTAGGCGTCGCGGTCGCGGCGCTGGATGGCGTCGAGGTTGGCCTCGAATACGGCCCGCGCCGCGGCCACCTCGGCGGCGGCACGCGGGTAGCTCTCGGCCGCCGGAGCCGGCGCGGCGAGCACGGCCAGCAGGGCCGCGACCGGCCCCCACCTCAAAGCTGGTCCACCTTGGCCGCGAACACGAAGTCGCTCTCGGTCAGGCCGTCGATCTTGTGCGTCCAGATGGTGACCTTGACCTTGCCCCAGGCGAGGCAGATGTCCGGGTGGTGATCCACTTCCTCGGCGAGCTCGCCCACCTTGTTGGTGAGGTCGAGGGCCTGCCGGAAGTCCTTGAGCCGGAACTCCTTCTCCAGATGGTGCTCGCCGATCACCTGCCAGCCGCCGTCCAGCTCGCGATGCAGGCGCTCCAGCGCTTCACCCTTGAGCGGCGGCACCCCGCCTCGGCAGGGAACGCATTTCTTTTCGGCCAGTGAGCTCGCCATGTCGATCCTCCCCTCTCTCTCGCTGCCGCTCGCGACGGTCTTGGCCGACCGGCGCCCGTGAGGCACCTATGGTACTACCGCGAGGACCTCGATCTGGAGCGCTCCCATGGTGCGGGCGAGGTAGGCGCTCGACGCCGGGAAGTCACCGCCGTCATCGAGCGCCGAGACCGCGAGCGTCACGTGCGCGGCGTCGAAGGGCTCGTCGAGCATGGCGTCGAGAGGGGTCCACATGCCGCCCAGCAGGGCTTCCGTCCACATGTGGTAGCCGAAGACGTCGCGCTCGCCGGCGAACTCCTCGACGTAGAGCAGGCCCGAGGCGACGCGCGAGGGGATGCCGGCCGAGCGCAGCAGGGCCGCCAACAGCACCGCATGCTCGGTGCAGTCGCCGCTGGCGCTGACGGCGACCTCGGTGGCGGTGGCGAAGCCCGTCGCCAGGTCCTTGCGGGCGAGGTAGCGGTGGACGAAGCCGCGCAGGGCTTCGGCCTTGTGGGCCGCAACCCTCCCGGCCTTGGCGAGCGCCCGGTCGCGAAGCGCTTCGACCTTGGGATCGCGGAAGTTGAGGTAGGAGGAGGCGGCGAGGAACGGGCTCGAGTCCTTCTCTTCGGCCTGCCTCCAGGCGCGGGCCCGGACCTCGACCACGGCCTGGCCGTCGCGACGCTCGACGCTCTGCACGCCGGTCGCGGGAAGGTCGAGTGGCACGCCCGTCGCGACAGAGAGCCGGTAGCTCGCCGAGGTCGCGCGGCGCGGGGACTCGATGCGCCGCTGCGGCTTGACGAAGGTCCGAACCATCAGCTCGGGCGCGCCGCGGCTCGCCTTCGCGGTCTCGCGGTCGGTGAGGGTCAGGACCAACTCGACGCCCATCATCGGCGTCACGCTCTTCACCACTCGGCCCTGCCCGTCCACCCAGATCGTGGCCTCGATGCCGCCAGCGGCCTTGGAGATCTGCTTCCACGGCGTGGCTTCGACCCTGCCGGAGGGAAGCGAGATCTCCGCCGCGGCGCCCGCACGCTGGTGGACCACCTCGAACGAGGCGACCCCCAGCAGCGGGTCGACGGTGAGATAGGAGAACTGGTCGGCGCCGGCCGCGATCTGCTGCTCCACGAAGCGCGCGGCCGCGGCCGGCGGCAGCCACGGGCCGGCCGGCGGGGGGAGCGTCTGGCGGGTGACGTTCCCGCTCTGCGAGGTCTGAAGCTCCACGCCGGCCTCTAGGAAGCGGGCCGTGGTCTCGACTGGAGTCTTGCCCAGCTCCTGGCGCGACTCCATCTCGATCGGCCGGCCGTCGCCGGTTTCCACGAAACGGCTGGCGAGCCCGAGGGTCAGCTCCGTGGGGCCGCGCTTGAGGCGCAGCTCCATCTCCGCCTCGGTGACGATGTATCGCTCCGGTTTGGGTCGCTCCGGTTTGGGACGCTCCTCGGGCGGGCCCTGGTGCTCGATGCGACGCGCGACCATCCAGCCCGCGGGCTGGCCGGCGATCTCGACCGCGTACCAGTCCTCGCTGGCAGGAGCCGCATCCTCGGCCGTCGCACCGAGCACGGCGCCAAGCCACAGGATGAGCCCGAGGCAGGCCAGGCGGCGGGCCGGCGAGCGGGTGGTTCGCATGCTTGGAGGAGGGGTGCTACAGAGAGGAGGAGATGGCTCCTGGGGAGGGATTTGAACCCCCGACCAATCGGTTAACAGCCGATCGCTCTACCACTGAGCTACCCAGGAACGGAACACCAGAACGACGAGGCCCCCAAGACGGGTGGCCCGGAGCCCTCGCGGCTCCGGGCGCGGAATCTTAGGCGGTCCCGGCGGGGCCTGTCAAACCTAAAACGCGGTGTCGAGGAACGGCTTCAGCTTCGACGCCCGGCTCGGGTGGCGCAGCTTGCGCAGCGCCTTGGACTCGATCTGCCGGATGCGCTCGCGGGTGACGTTGAACGAGCGGCCGACTTCCTCCAGGGTGTGCTCCGAGCCCTCGCCGACGCCGAAGCGCATCTTGAGCACCAGCTCCTCGCGTGGGGTCAGGGTCTTGAGCACGCCACGGGTCTGCTCGCGCAGATTGGTGAACACCACCGAGTCGATGGGCGAGACGGCGTTCTTGTCCTCGATGAAGTCGCCGAGGTGCGAGTCCTCTTCCTCCCCGATCGGCGTCTCGAGCGAGATCGGCTCCTGGGCGATCTTCATGATCTTGCGCACCTTGGAGGCCGGCAGGTCCATGCGCTCGCCGATCTCCTCGGCGGTGGGCTCGCGGCCCAGCTCCTGCACCAGCGAGCGGCTGGTGCGAGTGAGCTTGTTGATGGTCTCGATCATGTGCACCGGGATGCGGATGGTGCGCGCCTGGTCGGCGATGGCGCGGGTGATCGCCTGCCGGATCCACCACGTGGCGTAGGTCGAGAACTTGTAGCCGCGGCGGTACTCGAACTTCTCCACCGCCTTCATCAGGCCGATGTTGCCCTCCTGGATCAAGTCCAGGAACTGCAGGCCCCGGTTGGTGTACTTCTTCGCGATCGACACCACCAGGCGCAGGTTGGCGACGATCAGCTCCTCCTTGGCGCGCTCGCACACCGCCTCGCCGGTGCGGATCTTGCCGATGGTGGCCGAGATCTCGGCGTGGGTGGTGCCGTAGCGCTCCTCGAGCTCCTTGAGCTTCGCCCGGTACTTGTCGATGCGCCGGCGGTGCAGGGCCTGGAGCTCGGTGTTGAGCTCCTTCTTGAGCGCCGTCTGGGCGCGCCGGATGTCGTTCTCGAAGCGGCCGAACTCGCGGTCGATGCCCTTGAGGAAATCGACCATGCGGTTGCGGGCCTGGACCGAGAAGTCGATCGAGCGGATGTCCTTGGCCATCTTGCCCAGGATGCGGTCGATCTCGCGCTCGAACTCGCGGTACTTCTCGCTCTCCGGCTTGCAGCGCTTCTGCTTCTTGCGCAAGCCGCCGATCTCCTGCTCGTTGTCGGCGATGGCCTCGAAGATGCGCAGGTTCGACTTGATGCGGTCGACCGACTTGGGGTCGAGCGGCTCGTCCGGGTCGGCGGCCACCAGCTCGCGCAGCACCATGCGGTCGCGCTGCGCCAGCTCGTTCAGGCGCAGCAGCTCGCGCAGCACCACCGCGTTCTCGCACAGCGCCTCGTAGATCATCACCTCGCCCTGCTCGATGCGCTGGGCGATCTCCACCTCGCCCTCGCGGTCGAGCAGCGGCACGGTGCCCATCTCGCGCAGGTACATGCGCACCGGGTCGTTGGTCTTCTCGTGCGGGGTGAGGCCGAATTCGATGGTCTCGTCGGCCTCCTTCTTCTCGAAGTCGACGCCGCCGGGCTCGAGCTCGTCCCGGTTGAGGTAGCGCTCGGGGCGGTCGATGACGTCGATGCCGAGGTCGTTGAAGCGCAGGTAGATCTCATCGAGCTCGTTGGGGAGGGCGACGACCTCCTCGGGGAGCATCTCGTAGATCTCGTCGTAGAGCAGGTAGCCCTTCTCGTTGCCGAGCTCGATGAGCTGCTTGACCGAGGTGTACCGCTCTTCCACGGGGGTGTAACTGGAGGTGGACAATGTGCTCTCCTAGCCGGCGAAAAAGAGGTCGTGGCCGCCCCGAAACAGATCGAGCCCCCGGCCGCCGCGCCCCGCTCTAGGGGCGGCGCAGAGGGGTCCGATAGTGCTCTTGGCTCAGCTCCGTTCGTTCCTGTAGCAGGCGTTCGAAGCGGGCGCCGTCTCCCCGCCGCTCGGCTTCGCTGAGCTCCCTTGCCAACAGGTCGAGGCGCTGCTTGCGCCAGCGCCTCACGAGGCTGTCGAGAAGGGCGGGCAGGGCCGCATTCTCGAGGGCAACGGAGCTTTCTAGCAGAATCTGAGCCAGCCGGTCAACCGCGCCGCCGTCCGCCGCGAGGGAGGCGATCAGGTCTTTCGCCGTCGGGGGTTCGCCACCCTCGGAATGTAGAGCGCGAAAGGCCTGGAAAATATTCCTGCAAACCGGATCGAAGAACACCTCCTGGTCCGGGAGGCCGGCTGGCGGCGGCACCGGCCCGCCGGAAAGGAGCAGGCCGAGCACCTGCTCCTCCTGGCTGCGGACCAGCCGCCGGGGGGGCGCCGGCACCCGCGCCCTGGTTTCCGTCCTGGGGGGGTCCGGCCGGGGAGAGGGCTCGTCCTTGCCCCGCCGCCACAGCAGGTCGGTCGGGATGCCCAGCTTCTCGGCCGCCAGGCGGCCGTAGCCCAGGCGGACGATGGGGTCGTGGATCGGCTTGAGCAGGGCCGCCACCTCGTCGGCCGCCTTGGCCTGGTCGTGGGGTCGGCGCTCGCCACGCGGCGGCGCCAGGCGCTCGATCTCGGCCAGCACCCCGTCCTCGGCAGCCTCGACCGCCCGCGCCACGGCGTCCTCCCCCTCGGCCAGGCGCAGCGAGTCCGGGTCGTGCCCGGCGCCGAAGCGGGCCCGCCGCACGGCCAGGCCCTCGGCCAGGAGGATGGGCAGTGCCCGCCGGAAGGCACCCTCGCCGGCGTTGTCGCCGTCGTAGCCGACCACCGCCTCGTCCGTGTAGCGGGCGAGGAGCCGTGCCTGCTCCGGGGTCAGCGCGGTGCCCATGCTGGCCACCGCCCACTCGACGCCGCTGGCGACCGCCCCCAAGACATCGAAGTAGCCCTCGACCAGCACCGCGCTCCCGTGCTCGCGGATCGCCTGCTTGGCGAGGTGGAGCCCGTAGAGCAGCCGGCCCTTGTGGAACTCCTCGGTCTCCGAGGTGTTGACGTACTTGGCGCGGTCGTCGCCCAGGGTGCGGCCGCCGAAGCCCACCAACCGGCCGGAGGGGGTGTGGATGGGGAACATGAGGCGGTTGCGGAAGCGGTCAAAGGGCTTGCCGTCGCTCTCGCGCCTTCCTACCAGCCCGGCTGCTTCGAGGTCCGCGGCCGGCACCTTGCGGTCCAGCGCGTTGAGCAGGCCCTGCCAGTCGTCCGGCGCGTAGCCCAGGCCGAAGCGCTCGACGAGGGACTCGGGGATGCGCCGCTCTCCGAGATAGGCACGGGGCGCCGCCGCCCCGGCGAGCGAGCGGCGGAAGAACTCCAGGGCGGCCTCGAGCGCCGCCTGCAGGCTGCGCTCCTCCTTGCCCCCCCGCGGGCCGGGAGCCACCGGCAGGGGGATGCCGTAGCGGCCGGCCAGGGACTCGATGGCCGACGGAAAGTCGTCGCCGGTGGCCAGCATGTGGAGCTTGATGGCGTCGCCGCCCGCGCCGCAGCCGAAGCAGTAGAACAGCCCCTGCACCGGGTCGACGCTGAACGAGGGCGTCTTCTCCTTGTGCAGCGGGCAGAGGCCCTGGTGGCGCCGGCCACGCTTGGTGAGGCGGGTGTGGTCGCCGGCGATGGCCACGATGTCCACCGCGTCGCGCACGGCGCGGATGAGCTGCGGCGTCAAGTGGATGTTGCGCATGGCCGCTATTCTGCGCCGCGCAGCGTGACCACCGTGGCGCCGTTGCCGCCTTCGTTGGGCGCCCCCGGTCGCTGCGTGGCCACCGCGGGATGGAAGCGCAGGTGCTGGCGGACGGCGTCGCGCAGGCGGCCCGAGCCGTGGCCGTGCACCACCCGCACTTCGCGCCGGGCGCCGAGCAGGGCCTGGTCGAGGAAGGCGTCCAGCTCTTCGAGCGCCGGCTCGACTCGCTGGCCGATCAGGTGCAGCTCCGGAGACGGCTCGACCTCGGCGTCCGTCCCAGCGCCGGCGCGCTGAGAGCCCCTGCGCTGGGGGCCGCTGCGCAGCGAGACGCCGTCGCGCCCCTCCCGCGCCGCGGGCGACGCCACTCCGGCCAGCTCCTCCAGGCGGGCGCGCACCCGCTTACCGTGCACCAGCACCTCGGCCTTGCCCTCGGCGACCTTCTCGAGCGTGCCCGTCCAGCCCAGCGCCCGGTGCCGCACCGGGCCGCCGAGGCGCGGCGGAAGCTCGGCCGCCTCTTCCTCGACCTCGAGCACCGGCGCCGCGGCGAACAGCCGCTCCTCGGCCGCGGGCTCGAGCCCGCGCTTGCGGCCGACCTCGAGCTCGGCCTTGAGGCGCGCCACCTCCTCGCGCAGCCGCCGGCGGGTCTCGCCGCGGAAGGCGTCCAGCTCGGCCTTCAGGCGCCGGCCCACGGCCTTGCGCTCGGCCGCCAGCTCTTGTTGCTCGCGCTCGAGCCGCGCGCGGGAGAGCTCGGAGGCCGCCCGCTCGGCCGCCAGCGCCTCGCGCTCGGCCGACAGCTCGCCCCGCACCCGCTCCAGCTCGGCCAGCAGGCGGCGCAGGTCTCGGTGGCCGGAGCCGAGCCGCTCCTCGGCGCGCGCCAGCCAGGCGCGCGGCAGGCCCAGCCGCCGCGCCAGAGCCAGCGCCTCGCTGCCGCCCGGCGGGCCCGGCAGCAAGCGGTAGGTCGGCGCGCCGCTCGCCGGCTCGAACTCCATGGCGGCGCAGGAGGCGCCCGGCAGCTCGAGCGCGGCGGCGGCGAGCGGCGTCAGGTGGGTGGTGATGAGGGTCAGCGAGCGCTTCTCGAGCAAACCCTCGAGCAGAGCGATCGACAGCGCGGCGCCCTCCTCCGGGTCGGTGCCCGAGCCCAGCTCGTCGAGCAGGATGAGGCTGTCCTCGCCGGCACCTTCCCACGCTTCTTTCAAGCGCAGCAGCCGACCGCTGAAGGTGGAGCGATCGGCGAGCAGGTCCTGCTCGTCGCCCACCGTGGCCACGACGCGAGTCAGTCGCGGGATGCGCGTGCCGGCGCTGGCCGGCACCGGCAGGCCGCACTGACTAGCGAGGGCCAAGAGGCCCAGGGTCTTGAGCACCACGGTCTTGCCGCCCGCGTTGGGGCCGGTCACCACCAGCGCCCGGCGCTCGGGCGAGAGCGACACCGAGAGCGGCACCACGGCGCCCTCGTGACCTGCGGCGCCGAGCGCGCGTTGCCGCAGCTCGGCGTAAGCGGGATCGAGCAGCGGGTGGCGGGCGCCGACCAGCTCCAGCTCGTGGCGCGGCGCCAGCTCCGCCAGCCCGCCGCCGGCGAGCGCGGCGAAGCGCACCGCGGCCTGCAACGAGTCGAGCTCGGCGAGGAACGCCGCGTGCACCTCGAGGTCGGGCAGCGCCCGCCGCGCCGCGGAGAGCAAGGCCTCGAGAATGCGGGCGCGCTCCGCCTCCTCGTCCTCCACTGCCTGCTGCAGGTTGTTGTTCGACTCGACGACCGCGAGCGGCTCGAAGTAGAAGCTCTTGCCGGTCGCCGAGCGGCCGTGCACTAGCCCCGGCACCTTGCCGCGGGCGCCGGAAGCGAGCACCAGCACCAGGCGGCCGCCGCGCAGCGGGATGGTCTCCTCCGACAGGTGCTCGCGCTCGGTCTCCAGGTGCTGCTTGAGCTCGCCGTAAAGGCTGTCGCGCACCGTGCGGATGCGCTCGCGCAGCCCAGTGAGCTTGGGGCTCGCGTCCTCGCGCACCTCGCCGCGGCGGTCGAGCGTCTTGCCGATCGAGCGCGCCAGCGCCGACAGGTCGGGCAGCGCGCGGGCCAGGCTGCCGAGCTCCGGGAAGTGCGCGCCGGCAGCGCCGTCGTCAGTGCCGCCGGTAGCGAGCAACCGCTCCCGCGCCTCCGAGGTCGCGCGCAGCAGGTCGGCGAGGCGTACCAGGGCGAGGCCGGCCGCGGCCGGGCGGCCGCTTCGGAGCTGGGCGAGCAGCTCCCCGATGGCGGCATCGAAGGCGCCGACCAAGCGCCGCTCGGCGACCAGCTCGACCGCCTCCTCGTAGCGCTTGCGGGCGCGAGTCAGCGCCGCCAGATCGGCGATCGGGGCCAGCGCCAGCAGGCGCTCTCGCCCGACGTCGGTCGCGGCAAGCTCGCCGAGCACCGCGAGCAGGCTGGGCAGCTCGAGAGCGCGGGCGGTCGCGGTGGAGACGACAGCGTCGTTGGGAGGGCTCATCGATGCGTCGAAGCGGGCCGTGCGCTGGTCCCGTAGCTCTGGGCCCGAAGACGAAGGGAGCGGGGTCCTGGACCCCGCTCCCCATGAGTTCTCGAACTGTTCCGGGCCGCTTCGCGTCCGCAGGAGGCGAAACCGGCCTTGCGGCGCGCTTGGCGCCGGAACCTAGCTCAAACCTGCGCGCTTCTCCTCCTGAACCTTGCGCGCCATCTTCTTCTTGGCCTGCACGGCCTTGCGCTTGCGCTTGACCGAGGGCTTTTCGAAGTGCTGGCGCTTCCTGAGCTCGGTCAGGATGCCCGCCTTCTCTACCTTGCGCTTGAAGCGGCGCAGGGCGTTCTCGAAGCTCTCGTCCTCACGCACGTGGACAACCGGCACGGAGCAATCACCTCGCTTTATCGACAGATTCGAGGTCCCGGCTCGGCACGCGCCCTCAAACGGGCGCTCGCGGCGCGGACACCTACCCCTTCCCCGTCGGGGCGAAGAAGGACTGGCCGCAGTTTCGGCGAGGACGGCCGATCCTGTCAAGCAGCGCCCGAATCCCTCGTGGCGAAGGCTCGCGCACCTCGCTGCCGGCCGGCCCCGGCCAGCGCCTGGCCCAGGGGTCTCGATCGCCCGCGCGCCGGCTCCGTTCGCCGCTCCTAAACTCCCTTGTTGCAACGATTTCGGCCGGTCTCCGCGGCTTGACACCACGCCTGGCGTCGAAAATAATGGACCCTCTTTTCAGGATCGAACGCGCCCCTCCGGGCGGAGGTCTCAAGAGCATGCCACTGGCCGACAAGGTTCAACAGCTCGACGAACAGATCACCTCGGCGGTCAAGAGCAAGCTCGCCAGCCTGCGCCAGGAGCTCAACGAGCGCCTGCGCCAGAACACAGAGGCGATCCGCGAGCGCCTCGAGGGGCTGGAGACCGGGCTGCCGGCCTCTTTCGTGGGAGACCACGATCTCGAGCCGATCGCCTCGGAAGCCGCGGCCGGGGCCCGCAGCCTGGCGCTCTCCGATTTGAATCGCGCTCTCGCGGCCCTCGATCGCGCGAGCTCTCAGGCCGCGGTGCTGGCTACCCTGCTCGAGCATGCCGGCGCCCACGCTTCACGGGCGGCGCTCTTCCTGACCCCGGCCGAGGCGGCGCGGGGCTGGCGGGGCGAGGGCTTCGCGGACGCCGGCGCGATCATCCCGGGGCTCACCATCCCTTACTCCGCGGGCACCGCCTGGGGCGCGCTCGCCGAGGGCAGGGGGACCGTGGCCCTGTCGCCGGCCGACTGCGCCGACATGGCGAGCAGGCTCGAGAGCCCGATCCCGCGCGAGGCAGTCCTGATCCCGCTGGTGCTGGCCGATCGCATCGCCGCCGCGCTCTACGCCGACCGCTCCGACGACCGCGCGCTCGAAGCATCGGCGCTCCAGGCGCTGGTCCACTTCGCGGCGCAAGCGATCGAGCTGCTGCCGCTGCGCACGCGCCACACCACCCCCACCTTCCAGGCGCCCGGCGCCGCCGAGGGCGCCGGCCTGCCGCTGTGGGCAGCGCCGATCGGCGGTCAGGCGGCGGAGGCGGCCCCGGCCGCCGAGGCACCGGCACCAGCGGAGAGCGCGCCGCCGGTCGAGGTGGCGGAGGCCGCGGAGCCGGTGCCAGAGGAGACCCCGATCGAGACCGAGGCACCCTGGTCCGCCCCATCCTGGGCTGCCCCGTCCTTGGCCGACACACCAGAACCGCCGCCGGCGGTCGAGGCTGCCGAGGAAGAGGTGGCCGCGGACTTGGCCGCGCCGCTCGAGCCCGAGGAGCCGGCCGGGCCGTTCACCGCCGAGCCCGCGAGCTTCTTCACGCCGGAGGTGGCGCCGCCCGAGGCCGGCCCGGACCCGCTTGCCATCGCCTCCTGGGAAGAGACGGCGGCCGAGTTCTTCCCCACCGTGCCCGTCGAGGAAGAGGCGCCCGCCGCCGATCTTTCGTCGCCGGCCGCGACCGCCACCCTGCCTGCTTTCACCGCCGAGGAGTCCGCGCCTCTGCCGTGGCCCGAGCCGGCGGCGGTCGAAGAGATCGAGGAGTACGAGCTGCCGCCCGTCGAGGAGGTCGCCGGCGCGCCGGAGCAGGAGTGGCCCGGGGAGGAGTGGGCACAGGAGAGCGAGCCGCTGGGCGACGAGACGGCGGTCGAGTCCCCGGCTGCCGCGGCGGCCGCCTACACGGGCCCGTCCTTCGAGCCCCCCGCTTTCGAGCCGCCGCCGTTCGTCGCGCCCGAGCCCCCCGCGGCCGTCGAGCCCTCGACCGCGACGCTCGACATGCCTTCCCTGGATCTCGCCGACGACGAGACCATTTTGCTGTCGCGGCAGTCCGCCACGGTGGCGATCTCGATGCCGCCGCCCGTCGCTCCGAGCGCGCCGCCGGAGCCCGCACCGGCCGAGGAGCCGGAAGAGGAGGCGACCCATCCGGGCCGGGTCCCCTTCGCCACCACCCGCTTCACCCCCACGCCGAGCGAGGCCGCCGGGGCCGTTGTGCCCCCACCCATCGTTCCGCAACCCCTCGTTTCGGGGGCCGGCCCCGGCGGCACCGCCGAGGTGCGGCCTCCGTCGGGCTTCGAGGGCCCGGGGCTGGCGTTCGCCGCCGGGCCGCGCGCCGTCCCCGGCACCGGGGAGACCGCGGCCCACGAGGAGGCGCGGCGGCTGGCGCGCCTGCTGGTGAGCGAGATCCGCCTCTACAACGAGGAGCAGGTGGAAGAGGGCCGCCGCAACCGGGACATCTACTTCCGGCTGCGCGACGAGATCGACCGCTCGCGCAAGATGTACGACGAGCGGATCGCACCCGAGGTGCGTTCGGCCAACGACTACTTCACCGAAGAGCTGATCCGCCGGCTCGCGGATGGCGATCCCGACGCCCTCGGCATGTAGCGCGGTCGCCCGCCTGCTGCTGTGTGCCTTGCTGGAGGCTGCCGTCGCCTGCGGCGGAGGCCGCTCCAGCCCCGCCCTGCCGGCGCACGGCGGCCCGATCCTGATCATCACCGTCGAGGGCCTGCGGCCCGACGTCGTGGGCGCCTACGGGGCGCAGCCTAGCGTCACTCCCCACCTGGACCGCCTGGCGTCCGAAGCGACCTGGGCGGGGACGGCGATCGCCCCCTCGAGCTGGGTGCTGCCCTCGGCCGCGAGCCTGCTGACCGGCCTGCGGCCCTGGCAGCACCAGGCGATCTCCAACCTCGAGCGCAACCTCGGCCCGGATCTGGTCACCTTCGCCGAGGCCCTGGGCGAGCTCGGATACCGGTCGCGCGCCTATCACGACTGCCCCGACCTGTCGCCCGCCTACGGCTACGGCCAGGGCTTCGAGAGCGTGCTGGCGCTGCGCCGCGGCGGCCGTGCGGCGGCCGACCTCCGGGCCTTGCAAACCGGTCGCGAGCTGATCTGGACCCATCTCGAGCTGCCGTCGCCGCCCTACGTGCGGCGCGAGGCGCTGGCGGGCGGGCAGCCACCTCCTCCGCCCGGGCTGCCGCGCCGCGCCGGCGGCACCGGGCTCGAGGCCTACTTCGATCCCGAGGTCGCTCTGCCCGCCGAGCGTCGCGAGCAGCTCTGGGCCCTCTACCGCTACAACGCGGCGGCGGCCGACGCCATGGTCGGCCGCCTGCTGGCGGGCCTGGACGGAAGCGGCCAGCGGGCCAACACCCTGTTGATCGTCACCTCGCTCTTCGGCCAGGAGTTCGGCGAGCACGGCCAGATCACCCAAGGCGGAAACCTCGGCCGGGCCCTGATCGAGGTGCCGCTGGTGGTGGTACTGCCGCGCTCGTTCCCGCGGCCGCTCGCCGCTCCGCCGGGCGGCCGGGTGGCGCTCGCCCGGCTGTGGGCCACGTTGGTCGAAGCGGCGGGTGGCAAGGCGCCGCCGGGGGTGGCCCCGAGCCTGTTCCACGCCGCGCCACGCGGCGTGCTGTCGGAGCTCTACCAGGCGGCCGGGAGCAACGAGATTTCGCTCGTCGAGGGCGACGAGCAACTGCGCTGGGTGACGCGCTTCGCCGATCCCGGGGCCGACTTCTACGCCGTCCGCCTGGCCGCCATCGGCGCGAGCAGGGACGGCGCCGAGCGCCAGCTCTTCCGTGAGCGGCAGGACGCCCTCCACCGCCTGTTTCGCGCTGCGCCGCCGCTCTCGGGCGACGGCCGCCCTCCCCGGCTCTTGCTCGAGCGCTGGATGGCGGAGGGCGTCGAGCTCGTCGACGATCCGGCCCGCGCCGCCGAGCTGGCGCGCCGGCTGAGCACTGCTTTCAGCCTTTTCGTAGAGCCCTTTTCATGATCGCCGCGGCGCCCCCTCCCGGCCCTCGGGCGCCGGTCGCGGCGTGGAGCGCGATGTATACTCCAACGCCCCCTCGCAAAGGGGGTCGCCGGGTCCATAGCTCAGCGGTGAGAGCAACCGGCTCATAACCGGCAGGTCCCTGGTTCGAACCCAGGTGGACCCACTAGCTGAGGGCACTGAATGACCAATCACTTAGCCGACATCGTCAAGCTGCAGGCGGTGCTCACCGAGCTCGGCGCCGCCGAACGACGACTGACGGGCATCCCGGATTGGATGAGCGAGCTGCACGAAGAGCACCAGACCCGGCTGGCCGCCATCGCCGAGCTGGAGACCGCGGCCGAAACGGCACGGCAGGATCGGCGAGGCGCCGAAGCGGCGATCGCCGACGCACAAGAGAAGCTCAAGCGCTACCAGCAGCAGATCAACCAGGTCTCGACGCAACGCGAGTACGGCGCGCTGCTGCACGAGATCGACACCACCAAAGCACAGATCTCCGCCGCCGAGGAGCAGGGCCTTGCCGCCATGGAGCGGCGTGAGCAGGTCGAGGGCGAGCTGGCACGCTCGCGCGAAGCTTTCGCCGATCTCGACGGCCGCTACAACGCCGAGCTCGAGCGCTGGGAGGCGGAGAAGCCCGGCATCGCTCACCGCATCGACGAGCTGAAGATCGCCGCCGCCACCCTGCGCGAGAGCTTGCCGCGCGGCACCCTCGCCCAGTTCGACCGCGTGCGCGAACGGCACCGCGGCGAGGGCCTGGCGCCGATCCAGGAGGTCAACCGCGGCGGGCGCGGCCCGCGCTTCTGGCACTGCGGCGCCTGCAACTACAGCGTGCGGCCGCAAGTGGTGGTCGAGGTCCGTACCTCCGGCGCGCTGATCCAGTGCGAAGCCTGCAAGCGCATCCTCTACCTGCCCGAGAGCGCGGCTTGACCTCGGCGCACGCCTGGATCGACGGCGCCTCGCGCGGCAACCCCGGCCACTCCGGCTTCGGCGTGCTGTTCGAGCGCGACGGCCGCGAAGAGGAGCTGCTCGGCTACCTCGGCCGCTCGACCAACAACGTCGCCGAGTACGCCGGGTTGATTGCCGCCCTCTCCTACGCCCGAAGCCTGGGCCTGGACAAGCTCGTCGTGCACTCCGACAGCGAGCTGCTGGTCAAGCAGATCAACGGCACCTACCGGGTGAAGGCGCCCCACCTCATGCCCCTCTTCCTCCAAGCCTTGAAGCTGCGGCGCGAGCTGCCGGCCTTCGCGCTCCGCCACGTGCCGCGCGGCGAGAACTCGCGCGCCGACGGCCTCGCCAACCGGGCGATCGACGAGCGCGTACCGTTGCCCGCCTGGCTCGAGATGCCCGGCTGAGGCGCGGCATGCATCGCGAGGGGCCAGGGCCCGAGCCGGGCGAGACCGGGATGCCGGGCGAGATCGGCCGCCGGCTGACGCAGGTGCGCGAGCGCATCGCGGCGGCCTGCCGGCGTTCCGGCCGCGAGCCCTCCGCGGTGACGCTGATCGGCGCCAGCAAGACGCAGCCGGCGGAGAAGCTGCTCGCCGCCCATGCCGCGGGCCTCGCGACCTTCGGCGAGAACCGCGTGCAGGAGGCGGTGGCCAAGGCCGGCACGCTGCCGCCCTCGATCGAGTGGCACCTGATCGGCCCCCTGCAGTCCAACAAGGCGCGGCCGGCGGCGGAGCTGTTCGCGGCCGTGCACTCGATCGACCGCCCCAAGATCGCGCGCGCCCTGGACGAGGAGGCCGGCCGCCTCGGCCGGCGCCTCGCCTGCTTCGTCGAGGTCAACCTCGGCGCCGAGGAGAGCAAGCACGGTTTCTCGCCGCAGGGCTTGGCCGTGGCCCTGGCGCCGCTCGCCGGGCTCGCCCATCTCGACGTCGTGGGGCTGATGGCCATCCCGCCGTTCGACGACGACCCGCAGGCCTCGCGGCCCTGGTTCCGCCGGCTCGCGGCGCTCGCGCACGAGGTGGCCGCGGCCGCGGTGCTCCCTGCCTTCCACGGCTGGCTGTCGATGGGCATGAGCAGCGACTTCGAAGTGGCGATCGAAGAAGGGGCCACGCACGTGCGGGTGGGAACGGCGCTGTTCGGGGAGCGGCCGACCGCGGGGCCGCCATCATGAGGAGCGAGGCGCTGCGGCTCTTCCCGCACCACGCGCCGCCGGACCTCGACGCCGCCCCCGGGTTCGTGATCGGGCGCCTGCTGGAGGACGGCGACGGCGAGGACCTGCGCTGGCTGTTCGCGACCCAGGGCGAGGAGGCGGTGCGGCGCTGGTTCGCGGAGCGCGGCGGCCGGCAGCTCTCGGCGCGGAGCCGCGCCTTCTGGCGACTTCTGCTCTCCTGCGAGCCGGCGGCGCCGGCCGCCGGCAGCGAGGATTTGTGGCCTCTCTGATGGGGGCCGCTCTGAGCGTCGCGCACGTCGAGACCCTGGCCCCGGCGAGCCAGGAGCTCGCCAGCCGGCTGGCCGCGCGGCCGTGGGCGGGAGACTTCTACCTCGCGGGCTCGGCCGCGCTGGCGCTCTACGCCGGCGCGCGCCCGGTGCGCGACCTCGATCTGATGACCGGCACCAACCGCCTCACCGGCCCTGAGCGGCGCGACCTGCTGGCCGACTTGAAGAGCCTGGAGCCGGCGACCGAGGTAGAGACCGCCCGCGACGGCTACCTCTTCGCCCGCCTCGGGCCCCGGGGCGCCGGCTCTGAGGGGGGCTCCGGCCCCCGAAGCGCTGGCGCCGTCGGCCTGCGCTTTTTTTACTACCCGTATCCGCTGGTCGATCCGGCCGAGGAGCTCCGCGGCCTCGCCGTGGCCTCGGCCGTGGACCTCGGTCTGATGAAGATCGCGGCCATCATCAGCCGCGGCAGCAAGCGCGACTTCGTCGACCTCTACCTGCTCTGCCGCGAGCTGCCGCTCGCCTCGCTGCTCGAGCGCGCGGAGGAGAAGTTCGGACACGTGCGGGACTTCGCGCTGCAGGCGTTCAAAGGCCTGGCCGATCTCTCGCTCACCGCCGGCGAGCCCATGCCGCGGCTGGCACGGCGGCTCGACTGGGAGGAGGTCGAGGCGTGGGTGCGAGGCGAGGTCGCGGCGCTCGCGGGGCGGCACGTGGGACTGAGCCCGGCGGGATCTCCGCCATGAGTGAGCTGTTACTCGAGAACCTGGGCGAGATCGCGACCCCGCGCGGCAGCGCTCCCCGCCGTGGCGCGGAGCAGGGCGCGATCGCGCGCCTGCCCGGCGGCGAGGTGCTGTGTCGGAACGGGCGCGTCGTGTTCGTGGGCAGCCGCGCCGAGCGCCTCGCGCGCTACGGCGAGGTGCCGCCGGAAGCGCGCTTCGACGCCCGCGGCGGTACCCTGCTCCCCGGCTTCGTCGACTGCCACACCCACCTGCCCTGGGCCGGCGACCGCGCGCACGAGCTCACGGCGCGCCTCGGTGGCAAGAGCTACCAGGAGATCGCCGCCGCGGGCGGCGGCATCCTCTCGACCGTCGCCGCCACTCGCGCCGCGAGCGAAGACGAGCTGGTCGAGAACGTCCGCCGCCGGCTCGACCGCATGCTGGCCTGGGGCACCACCACGGCCGAGGCCAAGAGCGGCTACGGCCTCTCGCTCGCGGACGAGCTCAAGCAGCTTCGGGCCATCCGGCGCGGCGCGGAAGGCCACGCCGTCGAGGTGGTGCCGACCCTGCTCGCCGCGCACGAGGTGCCCCCCGAGCACCGCGCGGACCGCGCGCGCTACCTCGACCTCATCGTCCACGAGATCACGCCCGCGGTGGCCGAGACCGGCCTCGCCCGGTTCACCGACGTCTTCTGCGAGCGCGGCGTCTTCTCGGTCGAGGAGTCGCGGCGGGTGCTCGAGGCCGGCAAGGCGCACGGCCTCGTCCCCCGACTGCACGCCGACGAGTTCGTGGACTCCGGCGCCGCGGAGCTCGCGGCCGAGGTGGGCGCCGCCTCGGCCGACCACCTGATCGCCGTCTCCGAGGCCGGCATCGAAGCTCTGGCGGGCTCCGGCGTGACCGCCGTGATGCTCCCCGGGGTCTCCTTCTTCCTGCGGCTCGGCCGCTACGCGCCGGTGCGGCGGCTGATCGAGGCCGGCGTGCCGGTGGCCCTCGCCACCGACTGCAACCCCGGCTCCTCGCACACCGAGTCGCTACCCTTCGTCTACTGGCTCGGCGTGTTCCAGCTCCGGCTGACAGTCGAGGAGGCGCTCACTGCCCTCACTCTGAACCCGGCCTGCGTGCTCGGCAAGGGCGCCGAGATCGGCTCGATCGAGGAAGGCAAGCAGGCCGACCTGGTGCTGCTCGACGCCCCCAGCCTCGACCACCTGCCCTACCACCTCGGCGTCAACCCGGTGCAAGCGGTGTGGAAGGCGGGGAAGAAGGTGGCCTGAGCTGGCCGCCAGCACCGCGCGGCACAGACCAGGGCACAGAGCGGCTTGCTGCTAGCATCATCCCAGCACTGAGCACTCCAGAGCCCGGCCACCGGGCACTCGACCTCGGAGGACCGCCATGGCCGCTGGTGTACCTGGATCGCAGCCCCCTCGTCGCAGCGTGGCCCGGCGCCTGCTGCGTGCTCTGGCGCTCGCCGCCGGCGTGCTGATCGCCGCCGCCGCGGCGGGCTGCCTGTGGGTGCGAAGCGAGCTCGTGGCGAGCCTGCCCCAGCTCGAAGGCGAGCGCCAGATCGAGGGCCTCGGCGCGGCGGTCGAGATCGAGCGCGACGAGCTCGGCGTGCCCGCGGTGCGAGCGGCCGGCCGCCTCGACGCCGCGCGCGCTCTGGGCTTCCTCCACGCCCAGGACCGCTTCTTCCAGATGGACCTGCTGCGCCGCCAGGCGGCGGGCGAGCTCGCGGAGCTCTTCGGGCCGGGGGCGGTCGAGGTGGACAAGCG
Organism: Thermoanaerobaculia bacterium; assembly: GCA_044869805.1. Taxonomy (GTDB): domain Bacteria; phylum Acidobacteriota; class Thermoanaerobaculia; order Multivoradales; family SZUA-115; genus CAWDVR01. The sequence continues at coordinate 21,559 of JBIOXV010000140.1, forward strand.
GCATCGGCTGCACCGCCTTCGCGCCTGCGCGCGGCAGGTGCTGGAGCGCTCCGCGGCCGGCGAGCGGGCGATCCTCGACGCCTACACCCAGGGCGTGAACGCCGGCCTCGCGAGCCTCGGGGCCAGGCCCTTCGAGTACCTCGTGGCGCGCGCCGATGCCGCGCCGTGGAGGAGCGAGGACAGCGTGCTCGCGGTCTACGCCATGTTCTTCGAGCTGCACGGCGGCGACGGCGCCGAGGAGTCGTCGCTGGGGCTGCTCGCCGGACGCCTGCCGCGCCCGCTCTTTGACTTCCTGACGCCGCCCGGCACGGAGTGGGATGCGCCGCTCGTCGGCGAGCCCTTCGCCACGCCGCCGATCCCGGGGCCCGAGGTCCTCAACTTGCGTGGCTCCCGCGCGGCGCGGCCCGCGCAGCCGCGACGCTGGCCGAAGCCCGCGCAGCTCGCCGAGCGGCCGGCGCTGGGCAGCAACAACTGGGCCCTCGCCGGGTCGCGCGCCGCCGACGGTCACGCCTGGCTCGCCAGCGACATGCACCTCGGCTTCTCGCTGCCCAACACCTGGTACCGCGCCGCCCTCCACTGGCGCGACGAGGGCGGCGTCGAACGCTTCGTCGCCGGGGCCACGCTGCCCGGGGTGCCGACGGTGGTGGCGGGGAGCAACGGCCACGTGGCCTGGGGCTTCACCAACACCTACGGCGACTGGATGGACTTGATCGAGCTCGAGATGGAACCGGCGAGCCCCGGGACCTACCGCACCCCCGGCGGGCCGCGGCAGCTCACCACCGTGGAGGAAACGATCGCCGTCAAGGGCGCAGCGCCGGTGGCCTTCCCCGTGGAGGAGACGATCTGGGGCCCGGTGATCGACGCGGAGACCGACGGCCGGCGTCGCGCCCTGGCGTGGACCGCCCATCACCCGGAAGCGGTGAGCTTCCGCATGCTGGGCCTCGAGACGGCGACCAGCGTGGACGAGGCGATCGCCGTCGCGCAGCAGAGCGGCATCCCGCCGCAGAACCTGGTGGCGGCCGACGCCGGCGGCCGCATCGGCTGGACGGTCGCCGGCCGCATCCCGCGGCGCCTGGGCTTCGACGGCAAGCTCCCCACTTCGTGGGCCGACGGCGCGCGCCGCTGGGAGGGCTGGCTCGAAGGCGGCGAAGTGCCGAGCATCGTCGATCCTCCCGCCGGGCAGATCTGGACCGCCAACGCCCGCACCCTGGACGGCGAGGCGCTGGCGAAGCTCGGGGACGGCGGCTACGACCTGGGGGCCCGCGCGCGCCAGATCCGCGACGATCTCTCGCGCCTCGAGAAGGCGACGCCGCGCGACCTGCTGGCGATCCAGCTCGACGACCGCGCCCTTTTCCTCGAGCGCTGGCGCACGCTGCTGCTCGCCACCCTCAGCCGGGAAGCCGTCGCCGCCGACCCTCGCCGCGCCGAGCTGAAGCGGCTGGTCGAGAGCACCTGGACCGGCCGCGCCTCGATCGACGCCGTGGCCTACCGGGTGACCCGCATCTTCCGCTCGTTCGTAGTCCAGCAGGTGTTCGCGGCCCTCACCGGCGAGCCCGTGGAGCGAGAGAACGCCCGCTTCGTGCCGGGCAGGAGGGGCCTGAGGCCCACGCGTCAGTTCGAGGGGCCGCTGTGGAAACTGGTCACCGAGCGGCCGCTCCACCTGCTCGATCCCAAGCTCGAGAGCTGGGACGAGCAGCTCCTGGCCGCGGTGGACGCGACCCTCGACCTGCTCGCCACCCGGGGCCCCCGGCTCGCCGATCGCACCTGGGGCGAGCGCAACACGGTCCACGTCCGGCACCCGCTGTCGCGCGCCGTGCCCATGCTCTCCGGCTTCCTCGACCTCGAGCCGCGTCAGCTTCCGGGCGACGACGACATGCCGCGTGTGCAGACCCCGAGTTACGGCGCCTCCGAGCGCTTCGTGGTCTCGCCGGGCCGCGAGGCGGAGAGCTTCTTCCACATGCCGGGCGGCCAGAGCGGGCACCCGCTGTCGCCCTTCTACCGCCGCGGGCACGAGGCATGGGAGAAAGGCGAGCCCACGCCGTTCCTCCCCGGGCCGGCCGCGCACCGGCTGCGGCTGGTGCCCACCGTGGTGGCCCGGTCGGCGCCCGTCCAGGGCGAGCGACAGGCCGCGTCGCTCGGTCCCGTGGCGGGCGAGCCGCGGGCCCACACCTACTCGATCGTGGCTCGCGACCCGGCGAGCGGCGAGCTCGGCGTCGCCGTGCAGAGCCACTGGTTCCAGGTCGGGCCCACGGTGGCCTGGGCCGAGGCGGGGGTGGGCGCGGTCGCCACGCAGTCCTTCGCGCGCATCGACTACGGGCCGCTGGGCCTCGCCGCCATGAAGCAGGGCAGGACGGCGCGCCAGGCGCTCGACGAGCTGCTGCCCCAGGACCCCGGGAGCGCCGTGCGCCAGGTGGCGATGCTGGACACCAGGGGAGGGGTGGCCGCATGGACCGGCGGCAAGTGCATCGCCGCGGCTGGCCACCACACCGGCGCCGGCTACTCCGTGCAGGCGAACCTCATGGACAAAGCGACGGTGTGGCCGGCGATGGCGCGGGCGTTCGAGGCGGCCAAGGGCGACCTCGCCCTACGCATGCTCGCCGCGCTCGAGGCAGCGGAAGCCGAGGGCGGCGATATCCGCGGCCGGCAGAGCGCCGCCCTGGTGGTGGTGCGCGCCCGCTCGACCGGCAAGAGCTGGGAGGACCGGCTCGTCGACCTGCGGGTGGACGATCACCCGGCGCCGCTCGCCGAGCTCCGCCGCCTGCTCGACCTCCATCGCGCCTACGAGGAAATGAACCAGGGCGACGAGGCGCTGGCGGCCAACGACGTCAAGGCCGCCCTGGCCCACTACACCAAGGCCTCGACCCTGGCGCCGCAGGTCCGCGAGATCCCGTTCTGGCAGGCGGTGACCCTGTTCGCCGGCGGGCACGAGGAAGAGGCGCTCCCCATCTTCCGGCGCGTCTTCGCCGCCGAGGACCGCTGGGTGCGCCTGCTGCCCCGACTGCCGGCCGCGGGCCTGCTGCCCGACGACCCCGCGAAGCTCGCCAAGATCCTCGCTCAGGCACCGCCGGGGAGCGGCCCCCCGACGAGCGCCCCCGCGGGACGCTAGCGGGCTACAATCGTCCCTGCCCAGTGCGCCCGCTGGTCGGGCTGGGGGCGCTTCGCTCTGTGCGAGGAAGGGGGACCGATGAACGAGCATTCCAGGAAGACGATCGCCGGGCTCGCCGCCCTGCTGCTATGCACGACCCTGCTGGGGCTCGCCGCCTGCGGCCGCGAGCCCCAGGGTGCCGCCGAGCGCGCCGGCAAGAAGATCGATGCGGCGCTGGAGAAAGTCGGCGACCGGGTGGAGAAGGCCGGACAGAAGATCGAGGCCGCGACCGACGAGGCGCTCAAGAAGGCCGGCGAGGGCGTGGAGAAGGCCGGGGAGAAGATCGAGAACGCCGCCGACGAGGCTGGGAAGAAGATCGACGAGGCGATCGACGACGATGACGACGACGAGTGAGCTCGCCGGCCGCGCACGCACCCTTAGCTCAATTGGATAGAGCGGCAGACTTCGGATCTGCTGGTTGGGGGTTCGAGTCCCTCAGGGTGCGCCAAGCACTACCCTCGCGCCCCATGCCCACGCCTCTCGCCACCCTCGACCAGCTCCTGCGCTCGGCCTTCCGGCTGCCGGCCTTCCGGCCGTATCAGGAGGCGGCGTGCCGGGCGGTGGTGGCCGGCAGGGACGTGCTGCTGGTGATGCCCACCGGGGCCGGCAAGTCGCTGTGCTACCAGTTGCCCGGCCTGGCCCGCGGCGGGACGACGCTGGTGGTCTCGCCGCTCATCGCCCTGATGGAGGACCAGGTCGGGAAGCTCAAGGAAATTGGCCTCAGGGCTGAGCGCATCCACTCCGGGCGCGACCGGGAGGAGTCCCGGCAGGTCTGCCGTGACTACGCGGACGGCCGGCTCGACTTCCTCTTCATCGCCCCCGAGCGCCTGGCCGTGCCCGGCTTCCCGGAGTGGCTCGCCCGGCGCAAGCCGGTGCTGGTCGCGGTCGACGAGGCGCACTGCATCTCCCACTGGGGGCACGATTTCCGGCCGGAGTATCGGCTCCTCGGGGCACGGCTGCCCTTGCTGCGGCCGGCGCTGGTGATCGCCTTGACCGCCACCGCCACCCCCCGGGTCCAGGACGACATCGTCGAGCTGCTCGGCCTGGCGGGCGCCGCCCGCTTCATCCACGGCTTTCGCCGCACCAACATCGCCGTCGAGGTGGTGGAGCAGGCGCCCGCCGCGCGGCACGCCACCGTCCAGCGCCTGCTGGCCGCGCCCGAGCGGCGGCCGGCGATCGTCTACGCACGCACTCGCAAGGAGTCCGAGGAGCTGGCGGCGCTCCTGGCCCAGACCCTGCCGGTGGCGGCCTACCATGCCGGCATGCCTGCCAGGGCCCGCGACGAGGTCCAGGCGCGGTTCCTCTCGGGAGCGCTCGAGGCCATCGTCGCCACCATCGCCTTCGGCATGGGGATCGACAAACCGAACGTCAGGACCGTCCTCCACACCGGGATCCCCGGCAGCCTGGAGGCTTATTACCAGGAGATCGGCCGCGCCGGCCGCGACGGCGGGCCCTCCCGCGCCATCCTCCTCTACTCCTGGGCCGACCGCCGGACCCACGAGTACTTCCACGACCTCAACTACCCCGAGCCCGCGGTCCTGGATTCGATCTATCGCCGGCTCGGCCCGGCCGCCGAGCCGGCGGGCGGCGTGCGGGATGCGCTGCGGCTCGAGGCCGAAGAGTTCGAGAGGGCGCTGGAGAAGCTGTGGGTCCATGGCGGCGCGCGGGTCGATCCGGAAGGCGGCGTCTCCCGCGGCGGCCCCGGCTGGCAGGACCTCTACCGGGACCAGCGGGACCACAAGCTGGCCCAGCTCGACCTCGTCTTCCGCTTCCCCGAGGCCCACGGCTGCCGGATGCTCCACCTGGTGCGCCACTTCGGCGACCAGGAAGACTCCGGCGCTCCCTGCGGCCTGTGCGACGTGTGCGCGGCGGAGGACTGCGCGGTGCATCGCTTCCGCCTTCCGCGACTCTCGGAGGAGCTCGAGATGCGGCGGCTCCTCGAAGCTCTGGCGGCGCGCGACGGCCTGTCGACCGGGCAGCTCCACCGCCAGATGGAAGCGGCGGCGGGCGGGCTGGACCGCAAGCATTTCGAGCAGTGGCTCGGCGCGCTGGTGCGGGCGGGCCTGGTGCGCCTGGCTGCCGATGCTTTCGAGAAAGACGGGCGGACGATCCACTTCCAGCGCGCCCACCTCACCGGCGAGGGGCTGCGGAGCGGCTCCGACGCCGTGGCCCGCGTGCGCCTTCCCGAGGAGCCCGCGCCCGTGCCGAGGAAGCGAGGAGCGAAGGCGGCGCGCCCCCTCTCACGTCGGAGGGAACCGCGTCAGGAGGAGCGGTCCCCTTCCGCGGAGCTCGTCGAGCGGCTCAAGGCCTGGCGCCTCGCCGAGGCCCGGCGGCGCAAAGTACCCGCCTTCCACATCCTGCACGACCGCACCCTGCTCGCCATCGCCGCCGCCCGCCCGGCGAACGAGGCGGCCCTCCTCGCCGTTCCCGGAATGGGACCGATGCGGGTAGGGAGCTACGGTTCGGAGATCGTGCGGATCGTGGGCGAGCCGGGGCTCCCGTAGGCAGCGCGGCCCTCTCCGGCGCGAGTCGCAGCGACCACCGCGCGAGAAAGCCTGGCACTCCTCGCCGGATCCCGCGCGTAATCCGTAAGTCCTCGCCCAGGCGTGTCGCCGGCCTAGCGGGGGCTCGTCACCGACGGATGGTGGTGGGTCGGCGCCGGCCCTGCGCCTCCTCCGTCGGTTGCAAACCCAACCCTTTATTGGAGGAATCGGCAATGTTCAAGAATTCGTTCGTCAAGATCGCAGCGCTGGCCGCCCTGATGGTGACCCTGGCCGCCGGGTCGGCGTCCGCCACCGGGTTCAAGGTCGGGACCACGGCCGGCAACGGTTATGAGGAGTGGTCGGCGCGCTGGTGGCAGTGGATGACTTCGATCCCGACGGCGGTGAACCCGCAGAACAACGACGGCGCGGTCGACTGCACGCTCGGCCAGCAGGGGCCGGTGTGGTTCCTGGCCGGGGCGCCGGCCGGGGTGACCGCCGAGCGCTCGTGCACGGTGAAGAAGAACCGGCCGCTGTTCTTCCCGCTGCTCAACTCGCTGTTCTACAACAGCCCTGGCGAGAACGTGACGGTGCCGGAGAAGCGCGAGATCCTCGACGGCGTGCTCAGCGACCTCGTACCCGGCATCTTCGCCGACCTGGGCTTTCCCGGGTCCCGGGCGTGCCAGGTGTATGTCGAGATCGACGGCCAGCCGGCGACCTACTTCGCGCCTGTGGCGCGCGTGCAGTCGCCGCCGTTCTACCTCGACACCGGCGATGGCCCGAACACGCTGCCGCCCGGGGTGATCGACCCGGAGGCGATCAGCGACGGCTTCTGGATGATGCTGCCGGCGCTCTCGGCCGGCCAGCACACGCTGCGCTTCGGCGGCCGCTTCTGCCAGTTCGACAACTTCGACGACCACCCGCTGGCCGGGCCGGTCAACGTCACCTACCACCTGACGGTGACCCACCACCCCTAGCCAGGCGCTCAGCCCCCGGTCCGGGTCGCGGGTCTCGACATCAGACTCCGATCCGGGCGTAGGGGCTCCTTCCGCGCCAGGCTCGTCGGCCCGGGCAGGCCGCCACTACAGACCTCCCCGGGGCTTCCCCAACTGCCCAGGTTCGTGTACACTCCCGCGCCAAGTCGCGTCCTCAAAGGAGGCGTTTGGATTTGCCGGAGCGTTTTGCTCGCGCGGTCATCGAGCTGTGAACCCATGGTGGGGCAGCTCTCCTCTTCGTAGCCTGGAGAATCGAGTATGAAAAGAGCCTGTGCCTTGCTGCTCTTCGTGGGCCTGGTCGCCCTCCCCGGGGTGGCGCGGGCGGAGATCGGCACGATCGACAACGTGCCGGGAGCCACCCTGCTTCTGCCCTACTTCGAGGTCGACTGGGAGAACCCGGACGGCATCACCACCCTGTTCTCGATCAACAACTCTTCCGCCACGGCGGTCCTGGCGCACGTCACGCTGTGGACCGACTTGTCGGTGCCGACCCTGGACTTCAACGTCTACCTGACCGGGTTCGACGTGCAGACCGTCAACCTGCGCGACCTGTTCAACGGTATCCCGCCGGTCACCGCATCGGCCGGCCAGGACCCGGGGGACACCATCAGCCCCCAGGGCACCTTCTCGCAGGACATCAACTTCGCGAGCTGCACTGGCCAGCTCCCGCTGCCCAACCTGCCGGCCGTGCTCCTCGCCCACATCCGGGCGGCCCACACCGGACAGCCTTCGCCGGTGGTGTTCGGCGGCCTGTGCTCGGGCATCGACCATGGCGACACCATCGCCCGCGGCTACATCACCATCGACACCGTGAACTCCTGCTCGCTCGAGTTCCCGGGTGACGCCGGCTACTTCGCAGCTACCGCCACCTTCCAGAACGTGCTGCTCGGCGACTACTTCTACGTCGACTCGGGCAACAACTTCGCCCAGGGCGAGACCATGGTCCACATCGAGGCCGACAACGTCAACCTCGGCGCGGGCAACTACACCTTCTACCGCAAGTTCAGCGGCGGCACGGACTTCCGCGAGGGTCTCGACAACACCTTCTTCGTGCGCTTCGTCAACGGCGGCGCCTTCACCGGCGGCACCGACCTGATCGTGTGGCGCGACTCGAAGCGGACCATCGCGCCGTTCTCCTGCGCCCTCGACTTCCCGGCCCCGTACCCGCTGAGCCAGAACCAGATCGTGATCTTCGACGAGCAGGAGAACCCGGACATCCCGGAGTCCAGCCCCTTCTCGCCGGCGATCCCGGGCCTCTCCCTGATCCCCTTCCCGTGGGAGGCCAACCGCACCGCGGTCGGCGGCCCGGACTTCCCGGTGCCGTTCGACTTCGGCTGGCTGTACCTCAACCTGAACAGCGCCGTGGCCGGCAGCCAGGTGCCGTTCGAGCCCCTGATGCAGAACTGGGTGACGGCGCTCATGTCCGCCGACGGCCGGTTCAGCGTCGGCTTCGACGCCTTCTCGCTCTCCAACGTCACCGACCCGGCGACGGCCTCCGACCAGTTCATCGGC
>JBIOXV010000141.1:0-22571 GCA_044869805.1 Thermoanaerobaculia bacterium
TCCGTCGTCGAGGTCTTTCACAACCGAGTCCGCGTGAGCGGCCCCCAGGAGGCGATGTGGGGCAAGGGGCCCGGCGGTTGGTACGCGCTGACCTGGAAGGAGGCCGGCGACCGCGCCCGCCGCATCGCCTGCGGCCTCCACGCCCTGGGGCTCGACAAGGGCAGCCGCTGCTCGATCCTCGCGACTACCCGACCCGAGTGGGTGCTGATCGACATGGGCATCCTGGCGGCGGGCGGCGCCACCACCACCATCTACACCTCGAACCTTCCCGACGACTGCGCCTACATCCTCTCCGACTCGGGCTCGGTGTACTGCTTCGTCGAGAACGCCTCGCAGGCCGCCAAGCTGGCGGGCGAGAAGGCCAACATCCCGGGCGTGAAGAAGGTGATCTGGATCGACGGCCAGCCGGACCCCGGCGACTCGGAGGGCGGCGACCCCTGGATGACCACCCTCGCCGACCTCGAACGCATGGGCGTCGAGTGGGATCAGGCCCATCCCGGCCGCTACGAGGAGGTGGCGGGGTCGGTCGGGCTCGAGGACCTGGCGACCCTGATCTACACCTCGGGGACCACGGGCAAGCCCAAGGGCGTGATGCTGACCCACGACAACTGGGTGTTCGAGGGCGAGGCGATCGACGCCATGCAGCTCCTCCGCGACGACGACAAGCAGTACGTCTTCCTGCCGCTCGCCCACTCCTTCGCCAAGGTGCTGGAGATCGGCTTCATCTACGTCGGCTGCCCGTCGGCGATCGACGGCGACCTCGACAAGCTGGTGGACAACCTGGCGGTGGTCAAGCCGACGGTGATGGGCGCCGTGCCGCGGGTGTTCGAGAAGGTCTACAACCGCGTGGTGGGCGGCGCCAAGGAGGCGGGCGGCCTCAAGTACAAGATCTTCCTGTGGGCGGTCGAGGTCGGGCGCAAGGTTTCGGCCCTGCGCCAGAACCGCCGCGAGCCGACCGGCCTCTTGAAGCTCAAGCACCGCCTGGCCGACAAGCTGGTCTACTCCAAGCTCAAGGCGCGCTTCGGCGGCCGCATCCGCTACTTCGTCTCCGGCGGCGCGCCGCTCGCCCGCGAGATCGCCGAGTTCTTCCACGCCGCCGACATCCTGGTGCTCGAGGGCTACGGGCTGACCGAGTCCTCGGCCGCCAGCTTCGTCAACCGGCCCGACACCTTCAAGTTCGGCACCGTGGGGCCTCCGGTGCCGGGCCTCGAGGTCAAGATCGCCGCCGACGGCGAGATCCTGCTCCGCGGCCGCGGCATCATGAAGGGCTACTACAACCTGCCGGAAGCCACCGCCGAAGCGCTCGACGCCGACGGCTGGCTCTACACCGGCGACATCGGCGAGCTCGACTCCGCCAACCGCCTCAAGATCACCGACCGCAAGAAGGACCTGATCGTCACCGCCGGCGGCAAGAACGTGGCGCCGCAGTACGTCGAGAACCAGATCAAGACCGCCACCAACCTGGTGTCGCAGGTGGTGATGCTCGGCGACCGGCGGCCGTTCTGCATCGCGCTCATCACCATCAACCCGGACACCGTGGGCGCCTGGGCCAAGCAGCAGGGCATCGCCTTCACCGACGCCGCCGACCTCGCTACCAAGCCCGAGGTCGAGAAGCTGATCTGGGGCGAGGTGCAGAAGGTCAACGGCCGGCTCGCCACCTACGAGCAGATCAAGAAGATCGCCATCCTGCCGCGCGACTTCACGATCGAGAGCGGCGAGCTGACGCCCAAGATGTCGATCAAACGCAAGGTCGTCGAGCAACGCAACGCGGAGCTGATCGAGGGCCTGTACCAGGGCACCCTGGCGGCGATGTAGCTGTCCGGCCCGCGTCGCCTCCGTATGCAGTGGAAGATCGCCCGCCGCAGCCGCTTCGCCGAGCGCTACCACGAGTGGGCCATGCGGCGGGGCTTCCCGTTCCTGCTGCGGGTCGCCCCGGTCCTGCCGCTGTGGTTCCTGCGTTGGGCGGCGCGCGGGGTGATCGAGGCGGTGATGGCCGTCTTCCCGGCGCCCAAGCGCGACATCGACAAGAACCTCGAGCGCATCCTGGGGTGCGGGCTCCTGGACCCCGAGGTCTCGCGGCGCGAGGTCCGCCGCGCCCGGCGGCGGATGATCCACAACCTCGCCATCTACTGGGTCGACCTCTTCCGCTTCTGCCAGCTCCCCTACGAGCGCACCCGGAAGCTCCTCGCCGCCCTGCGCGGCGGCGAGCACCTGGAGCGCGCCCTGGCCCACGGCAAGGGGGTGATCTTGCTCACCGGCCATCTCGGCAACTGGGAGCTGGGCGGCGTCTTCCTCAAGGAGAAGGACCTCGCGGTCTCGGTGGTCTACGTGCCCGACCAGTCGCCCACCGCCGAGAGCTTCCGCACCACGCTGCGCCAGGCGATCGGCGTCGAGGGCATCGCCATCAACCCGGCGGCGGACCTCTCGAGCCTGCCGGTGCTGCGGGCCTTGAAGGAGGGGCGGGTGGTGGCGATGCAGGGCGACCGCGACTTCAACGAGCGCGGCGAGTGGGTGGAGTTCTGCGGCGCGCCGGCGCGCTTCCCCCTCGGGCCGATGCTTCTCGCCCGCATGACCGGCGCCACCCTGCTGCCGATCTTCATCGTCTACGACGAGCAACACCGGCTGGAGATCGAGTTCGCCGCCCCGATCGCGGTGTCGCCGGTCGGCGACCGGCGGCAAGCCGCGGTCGCGGCCCTCGAGCACTGGGTGAGGGTGCTCGAGGGAGCCGTGCGCCGCTGGCCCACCCAGTGGTACACCTTCTTCGACTTCTGGGTCGAGGCTCCCTCGCCGGCCGGCAGCGAGGAGTCGGCCGCCGAGCGGGAAGCCGTCTGAGCCAGCCGACCCTGGTCTCGATCGCCGGCCGTACCGCCTCGCTGGCCGAGCTCGCCGCGCCGCTCGACCTTGACGCGCTGGTGCCGGGCAGCGGGCCTTGGGAGCTCGAGCTCGGCTTCGGCAAGGGGCGCTATCTGCTGCACCGTGCCCTGGAGAGCCCGCCTCCCGGCGAGCCGCCCCGACGCTTCCTGGGCATCGAGGTCGCCGCCAAGTACCAGCGCATCCTGGCCGGCCGCGCCGCGCGCCGGGGGGTGACCAACCTGGTGGCCGTGCGCGGCGAGGCCCTCTACCTGCTGGCCGCCGTGCTGCCGAGGCGCTTCGCCGCGGCCGTGCACGTCTACCATCCCGACCCTTGGCCCAAGAGCCGCCACCACAAGCGCCGGCTCTTCGACCCCGAGACCGTGGACCTGGTGCTCGGCGCGCTGGCGCCGGGCGGCCGGCTGTGCTTCGCCACCGACTACCTCGACTACGGCGAGAGCGTGGCGGAGATCCTTGCCGGCTACCCCGGCCTGGCGATCGAACGCCTCTCCGGCAGCTGGCCCGAGGGACCACGCACCAACTACGAGGCCAAGTACGTGGAGGAGGGCCGGCCCATCCTGCGCCTGGTGGCGACCCTGGGTGAAGCCCGAAGGCCAACGGTCCTGCACCCTCAGGGCGAGGCCGGCGTGACCGTCTGAGTGTCTGACGGCATCGCCACCTCATTACTCATAATGCTGTTCAGAGCGGTGATTTAGATTTCACTTATCGTGATATGATGACTTAACTCAATCGACGAAGGCGTCATTGCCGGTTGGAGCACCTCCAATCGACCATCGAAAGGAGTCCGTCATGAGAACCACTTCCCGTTCGGTGCTGCCGCTCCTGCTCGCCCTGGCATTCGGCATCCTCGTCGTCCCTCCGTCCCAAGCGCAGGACTGTAGTCAGTGCAGCCCCTTCGACTCCTGCGGGCAGTACTGTCAGGACTGCATCATCTTCGGTCAGGATACTTGCGAGCTCTACCAGGATTCTGAGTGCGGCTCCCCCTGCATGGAGTGCGCGCCGAGCTACGTCGAGACCTCCCGCGAGGTCCGCGGAACCTACGGCAACGGCTCGATGTTCAGTTGCTCGCACCACACGGTGGAGTGGGTCACGCGGTACGACGTCAACGAGTGCAACACCAGCTCGTACTACTGGGAGGTTTCGACCTGCGAGGACACGGTCGACGGCGGCAAGTCCGGGTGGTTCCCCGACTGCTGCAACGGCTACGGCCCCGGCGGCGTGCCCGACAGCCTCTACACCTGTAACCATCAGCACGGCTGCTGATCCGCCCTTTCTCGGCGGGTGGCTCGGCCTCCACGAAGCGGAGCCACCCAATCCTGCGCCTCGTGGCTAGGCCGACCCCGATCCGCTCTGCCTGACCGCGGCACCTTATTTGCAACTGCCAATGTATCCCGGCGGCACGGCGGGCCGCCGTGTGCGCTCGACGACGCTTTCGGCTCGAGCACGCAAGACCCTCAGACGAAAGGAGTTCACCCATGCGACGAGACTCCCTCATGCTGGCGATCCCGGTGCTCCTGGCCTGCTGGCTCGCGGCGGGACCGGCGGAAGCTGCCGACTTCGGCGTGCGCGCCGGCACCTACACCGACGCCGGCGAGGCCTTCGTGGGCGGGGAGGTGCTGATCGAGCTCTCCAGCCCCTGGTTCTTCAACCCCAACGTCGAGTACGTGTTCATCGACGACGGCGACCTGATCACCGTCAACGGCGACTTCCACTACGACTTCGACGTCGAAGGGCCGGTCTATGTCTGGGCCGGTGCCGGCGCGGCGCTGATCTTCCGCGACGACGACCGGCCGCGCCCGGGCGACGACGATGACGGAGACACCGAGCTAGGCGTGAACCTCCTGGCCGGCGTCGGCTGGCGCACGCCGAGCGTGGTGCCCTACATCCAGGGCAAGGTCATCCTCTCCGACGACAGCGAGGCGGCGCTGGCGTTCGGGGTGCGGTTCTGAGGCGGGCCGGACAGCGTAGCAGTGGATGGCAGTAAGGCTCTGCGCCGCCTTTCGAGCTTGCCGCTGCTGGTCTTCCACGGCAGGGTAACCGCGTGTCCTACCGAGAGCGGATCACGCTCGAAGCCGGGAAGCGGGGCGGCAAGCCGTGCATCCGTGGCATGCGGATTACGGTCTACGACGTGCTCGGATGGCTCGCGGCGGGCATGACCGCGGACGAGACCCTTAGCGACTTTCCCGAGCTCGAGGCGGACGACATCAAGGCTTGCCTCGAGTTCGCCGCCGATCGCGAGCACCTCGTCACGACGATCCACGCCGCTTGAAGCTCCTGCTCGACCAGAACCTTTCCTACCGCCTCCTGGCCAGGCTCGAGCAAATCTTCCCGGGCTCCGCCCAAGTTCATCGTCTCGGAATGGAGCAGGCCGATGACGAGGCCATCTGGCGCTTCGCCAGAGCTCAGGGCTACGTCATCGTGACCGAGGACTCGGGCTTCCACGAGGAGAGCCTGCTCCGCGGCTTTCCGCCGCAGGTGATCTGGCTCAAGTGTGGCAACGTCGACAGCCACCAGGGTTGCAAGGCTGCTGAACGAAAACGAGGCAATCGTCAAGCCTTCGTCGCCCAGCAGGAATCTGCTTGCTTGGAGATCTACTGATCGTAATCCGGACCGGGAACGCGATAGATCCCCGGCCGCGCGATCTCCATGAATCGCTCCGGGGCGGCGAGGTCAGTGAAGCCGGCTTGCCGGTACAGCTCGTGCGCGTCGCGGGTTACCAGCACCCAGCGGCGCAGGCCCTGGAGCCGCGGGCTCTCGAGCACGCGCTCGATCAGCCAATGCCCGAGGCCGCGGCCACGGTGCTCCTCGAGCACGTAGACGTCGCAGAGGTAGGCGAAGGTGGCGAAGTCGGTGATCACCCGTGCCAGGCCGACCTGCCTCGCGCGGGCGGCTTGCGTGCCGTCGGTCTGCCTCGCCTCTTCGTAGAGCCCGAAGCAGAGCGAGCCCTCGAGCGCGCGGCGCACGGTGTCGAGCGGGATGCCCTCGGACCAGTAGGCCCGGCTCAGAAAGGCGTGGATGGCCTGGGCATCGAGGAGGGCTGGATCGGTGGAGATCAGGTAGCCGTCGCGACGGTGCTCTTCGGGCATCGCAACTCCTCTCAGCTCGACCGCACGGAGCGCGCGATCCCCCACTGCGCCGCGAAGTAAGTGATCAGGATCGCGGCGGTCGCTGCCGCGAAGGGCGCGCGGAAGCGGGCGATGGCCAGCAGCGCGTCCGAGAGCACGAAGAGCCCCGCCCCCCAGGCGGCGGCCCTGGACGCGGGCGTGGCGAGCACCATCCCGCGCCCGATGGCCTGCGACGCCATGGAGCTCAACGCCAGCACGTAGACCACCACCGGCGCCCGAAGCCCGGGTGCCAGGCCCGGCCAAAGGCAGGCGAGCGTGCCCCCGGCCACCACCACGAGCGCCACAACGGGTTCCCAGCGCGGAAAGAGGCGGCAGCGGTCGGTGAAGGCCGCCAGATAACAGAGGTGGGCGACGAGGAAGCACGCCAGCCCCTGGACGAAGAAGTCCTGCGGCAGCATCAGGAAGACGTCCCCGGCCAGCGAAAACGCGAGCCCGGCCACGATCCCCCAGCGGTAGCGGGTGCTGGCGCCCGGAGGGGCGAGCAGGGCGAGGAGCGCAATGAGCCCGACAGTCAGCGGCTTGAAGACGTACACCAGCCAGGCTAGGCCCGGCCCGCCGTAGTGACCCAGCAAGGTGAGGAGCGCGCTCGCCGCGACGAGCGCGGGAAGGGGTCTCGAAACACGGTCTGGCACGGCCATGTGGGGGCGCCCGGTTCAGGTCACTGCGACGCCGGCCTCGGCGCCGAGGCGCCGCAGGGTCTCGGCCGCGACGTCGGCGGAGACCAGGCCCGGCGGCAGGTAGGCCACCAGCAGCGCCCGCCGCGTCTCGGGCAGCACCTTGACCCGGTTGCCGTCGGTGATCGGCGTTCCGAACGGGCCCTGGCTGTCGGCCAGGAGCGGCTTGCCCTCGAGGTTGAGCGGGCCGCGCATCGAATCCAGCACCTCGCCGGTGCGCCCGGCGCGGAAGACGACCGGCGGCTCGACGGCCTCCGCGCGCACCACGCAACTGGGCACCCTGAGCGCCACCGACAGGCAGTTGTTGAGGTCGACCAGGGGATGGATAGCCGGCAGCTCCTCGCCCTTGAGCACGCGCCGCAGCAGGGCCTCGGAGGACGGCCGGTAGCGCGTGGGGTCGCAGCCCGCGGCGCGGAAGAGCCGCCGGCAGGCGGCGACCACCGCGTCCTCGCCCAGCGTCTCGACGCTCGCCGCAGCCCGCGCCTCGGCGGCGACGCGCTTTCGGCAGGCGGCCACCCGGGCGGCATCAGCCGTGGTCGCGTCGAGCTCGAACCAGGCGAGCTCCCAACCCGGGAGCTCGTGGGTGACAGGGAAAGGCGGGGTGCGGCTGGCTGGGATGCTCATCGCTTCATCCGATCTGATGAACCCAGGTGGCGCCGGCTTGGGTAGCGCCTCGCGCTAGCCGCGCGTCCGCCGTGTAAAGCGGAGTCGACTCACGCTCAGCCAATGCCACGTACAGAGCGTCGTAGGCCTTGGCCTGGTTCAGCCGCCCGGCCCATCCGAGCGCCTTCCGGCAGAGGTCCGCATCGGGTACTACGGATTCGATCCCCAGTCGAAAGAAGTCTGGCACCAGAGTTTCGGCTTGCTCGCTGGTTACCGCACCCACGAAGACAAGCTTCTGAATCCCGGATAGCGCTTCCGGGAGCCAGAGATCAGGCGCCAACAGGCGGACATGCCCTCTGCGCCACTCCAAGAGTGCGGCCTGGGCCTGCTCAGACCCCGCGACCGGTACGACCAACCGAACGGCGACGCTGGCGTCGAGGACGATCGAGCCCGATTGCCGCCAGGATCTCCGCATCGCGCTCCTCCCGGTTCTGATTGATCAACGCCGCGATGTCCACGTCCAAGGGCTTACCGCCTCGGCTCGCCAGGATTTCCTGACGGTGCTTGGCGATCAGCTCCAGATTCTCGAGCCGTTGCCGGAGCAGCTCTTCCTTGGCCTGGTTGCGCCGCTCGATCTCCTGGTCGACCATCTCTCGCACCAGGTCCGAGATGCTTCTTCCCTCGCGTTCGGCGAGCTGGCTCAAGGCCTTGTGCTGGTGCTCGTGTAGCAGGATCTGGGCGCGGTGCATGGTTTCTCCCGGGTCGGGGTGCCAAGCATACACCTGCGGCTACACAACTCGCTTCAACCCTCAGATCACGCCCTCCTCCGCCAGCCCCCGCACCTCTTCCTCGCTCATCCCCAGCATCCCCACCAGCACCTCGCGGTTATGGGCGCCGACCTCGGGCCCCGGCCAGTCGGTGCGGCCGGGGGTGGAGCCGAGCCTCGGCGCGATGGCCGGCAGCCTGAGCGGCCGGCCGCCGACCTCGACCTCCTCGAACAGCCCGCGGGCCTGGTAGTGGGGGTCGCTCGCCATGTCGGCGACGGTCATCACCGGCCCGGCCGGCACCCGTGCCGCGGCGAGGCGCGCCAGCGCTTCTTCGGCGGTCAAGCCCGCGCACCAGCCAGCCAGCGCCGCGTCGATCTCGCGCTCGTGCTCGACGCGGCCGGCGTTGGTGGTGAGCCGCGGGTCGCCGGCGAGGTCTTCGCGCCCGATGGCCTGCATCAGGCGCCGGAAGATCGAGTCGCCGCTGCCGCCGATGACGATCGAGCGGCCGTCCGCGGCGCGGTAGAGGTTGGTGGCGGAAACTCCCGAGATCGTGGTGCCCGAAGGGCCGCGCACCGCGCCGCGCCGGTCGTGCTCGGGCACGGCGCCTTCGAGCATGTTGTAGACCGCCTCGAAGATGCCGAGGTCGATAGTCTGCCCACGGCCGCTCGCGGGGCCAGCCCCCGCGCGGTCGCGGGCGAGGAGCGCGAGCAGGACTCCGAGCGCCGCGTGCACGCCGGCCAGCGAGTCGCCCAGCGAGAGGTTCGAGCGCACCGGCGGCTCGCCCGGCATGCCGGTCACGTGGCGCAGGCCGCCGAAGGCCTCGCAGACCGAGGCGAAACCGGGCTCGGCGGACCGCGGGCCGGTCTGGCCGTAGCCCGAGACACGGGCGACGATCAGCCGCGGGTTCTCCGCTTGCAGCGCCTCGGGCGCCAGCCCCCAGGCTTCGAGCGTTCCCGGCCGGAAGTTCTCGATCAACACGTCGACCTGGCGCGCCAGCCGCCGCGCGATCTCGCGCCCGCGCTCGCGGCGCAGGTCGAGGGTGATGCACTTCTTGTTGCGGCCCAGGCTCCGCCACCAGAGCGAGGTGCCGTCGTCGTCGAGCACCCTCCAGCCGCGCACCGGGTCGCCGGTGCCCGGCGGCTCGATCTTGATCACCTCGGCGCCGAAGTAGCCGAGGATCGTCCCCGCGAACGGCCCGGCCATGAGCTGGCCGAGCTCGAGCACGCGGATGCCGTCGAGGGGGCGGGGGGAAGGGAGCGTGCCCGCGGCTCCGCCCGTCAGCTCGCCACCGCCAGCCGGGCGGGTGGGGGCTGCTCCATCGCTTTCAGGTACTCACGGTCGAACGCGGCGAGCTGGCTCTCGAGCTCGGAGTAGGGGCCCGGCACGTAGGCCGGCGAGGAGACGCCGCGCTGGGTGTTGGCGCACAGCTCCCAGTCCTGCCGGTTGGTGAGATCCCAGAACTCGATGGCGGGGCCGGGGTCGAAGCCCGGCGTGGCGACGGCCTCGGGGTGGAAGTACCAGTCGCAGACGATGCGGGTGTGGGTCGGCGCCAGCGACTGCGCGCGGTGCACTAGCACATAGTCCGGGTGGTAGGAGAGAAACGCGCTGGGGAAGACCGTGTAGTAGTAGACCCGCCCCAGGTCCTCCTCCGAGAGTCCGGCGAGCGGCGGCGCGCAGCGCGCCCCGCCCATCGTCATGCTGCCCCGGGGCTCGGCGAGCGTCATCGGGCCGCCCAGCAGCGGCCCCTGGTCGAGGTCGTTGGTCGAGTTGCGGTACGGGGTGAGCTTGTTCAAGTGCGGGTGCACCGACGGGCAGTGGTAACACTCGCTGTAGTTGTGGAAAAAGAGCTTCCAGTTGGCCTCGACTTCGTAGACCGACTGGTGAACGGAGACGAGGTCTCCCAGCCGCCAGCGGCTGAACTTGCCGGGCAGCTCGGGCAGAGACTCGGCGAAGGGCACGGGCTCATCGGCCAGGTTGACGAACAGCAGGCCGTCGCACTCGGTGAAGCACGCGGGCAACAACGGATAGTCGCTCTTCTCGAAGCCCGCGACCTCGGCCATGTGCGGCGCCCCGATCAGGCTGCCGTCCAGGCCGTAGGTCCAGGCGTGGTAGGGGCACTGGATGGCGCGGCCGAGCTCGCCGCAGGGCTCCGCGCACAGCCGGCTGCCCCGGTGGCGGCAGACGTTGTGGAAGGCGCGAATCTCGCCGGCCGCGTCGCGCAACAGGATCACGCTTGCCTGATCCAGCTCGAAGAGGAAGTAGCTGCCGGGGGCGGCGAGCTGCGAGACGTGGCCGGCGGCGAGCCAGCGCCGGCGGAAGATCCGCTCGCGCTCCTGGCGGAAGATCTCCTCGCTGGTGAAGTACCCGCCGGGGAGGGTGTGTTGGCCGTGCGCGCTTCGGGAGGCGGTTCGCGTGTTCATGGCGGGCGGAATTCTAGCAGCGGGGATGCTAAGCTCCGCGCCCGCTGCCGGCCACTGCCCCGAAACCATGCCCATCCCGTCGCCGTTCCACGCTCGCACAGCGCCGCTCTGCACCAGCTTCCGCTGGAAGGACTGGGCCGGCTACTGCGCCGTCTCGAGCTACGACACCACCCACGAGCGCGAGTACTTCGCCTTCCGCGAGTCGGCGGGAATGCTCGACGTGACGCCGCTCTACAAGTACGAGGTCTACGGGCCGGACGCGGCGGCGCTGCTGTCGCGCATGATGGTGCGCGACGTCACCAAGCTCAAGGTAGGCCGCATGGCCTACACCTGCTGGTGCGACGACTTCGGCAAGGTGATCGACGACGGCACGGTCGCCCGGCTCGACGAGGACTACTTCCGCGTCACCGCCGCCGACCCGACGCTGCACTGGCTCGAAGCCGTGGGGCGCGGCTTCCGCGCCACGATCGAGGACTCGAGCGCCCGCCTGGCGGCGGTGGCGCTGCAGGGCCCGACCTCGCGCGCCGTGCTCAAGGCGGCGAGCGACGCCGACCTCGACGGCCTCAAGTTCTTCGGCGTGACGCGGGCGCGGATCGATGGCCTCGAGGTGTGGATCAGCCGCACCGGCTACACCGGCGACCTGGGCTACGAGGTGTGGGTGGAGAACGCCGGAGCGCTCGCCCTGTGGGACGCGCTGATGGCCGCCGGCAAGCCCTACGGCATTTCTCCCGCCGGCCTCGACGCACTCGACATCTCGCGCATCGAGGCTGGCTTCATCCTGCTCGGCGTGGACTACTTCAGCGCCCCCAAGGTGGTGCTCGAAGCGCGCAAGTCGACTCCCTTCGAGCTGGGCCTCGAGTGGACCGTGGCCCTCGATCACGAGCCGTTCATCGGCCGCGACGCGCTGGTCGCCGAAAAGCAGCGCGGATCGGCCTGGAAGCTCGTCGGCCTGGAGGTTTCGTGGGAGGCGCTGGAAGCGCTATACGAGAGCTTCGGCTTGCCGCCCTCGCTCCCGCCCCAGGCGCGGCGCGATGGCCTGCCGGTCTATTCCGGCCTACGGCAGATCGGCAAGGCCACCAGCCACACCTGGTCGCCGATCTTGAAGAAGTACGTCGTGCTGGCCTCGGTGCTCGCTCCCCATGCGGCGCTCGGCAACCGGCTCGACCTCGAGCACACGGTCGAGTTCGAGCGCCGCCGCGTGCCGGCGACCGTGGTCGAGACCCCCTTCTTCAACCCCGAGCGGAAGCGGAAGCCGTGATGGCCAGCCCCGCGAAGCGGCAACTCTGATGGCGAACAAATACGACGCGATCGTGGTGGGCGCCGGGCACAACGGCCTGGTGTGCGCCGCCTACCTGGCGAAGGCAGGCCGCAAGGTGCTGGTGCTCGAGCGCCGCGCCACGGTGGGCGGCGCCACCACCACCGAAGAGATCCACCCCGGCTTCCAGTTCTCCTGCTGCTCCTACGTGGTGTCGCTGCTGCGGCCGTGGATCATCCGCGACCTCGAGCTGCCGCGCCACGGCTACGAGATCCTGCCGCTCGACTCGACCTTCACGCCGTTCCCCGACGGCCGCTACCTGCTGCGCGACAGCGACCCGGAGCGCACGCGGCGTGCCATCGCCCGCTTCTCGCCGCGCGACGCGGAGATCTACAAGCAGTTCGGCCAGGCGATGGCGGAGCTCGGCCGGCTGGTCAAGCCGCTGATCGACGAGCCGGCGCCCGACCCCACCTCGCTCAACCCCCGCGAGCTGGCGCGGCTCGGCAGGCTCGCCAGGCAGGTCTCCGGCCAGGGCGAGAAGTGGCTGGTCGCCAACGTCAAGATGCTCACCATGAGCGCGGTGGACTTCCTCTCCGAGTGGTTCGAGTGCGAGCAGCTCATCGCGCCGATGGCGGTCTCGGGGATCATCGGAACCTTCCTCGGCATCCGCTCGCCCGGCACCGCCTACGTGCTGCTCCACCACTACATGGGCGAGATCGACGGCTCGTACCGCGCCTGGGGCCTGCCCAAGGGCGGTACCGGCTCGATCGCGCAGGCGATCGCCTCCTCCGCTCGTAGCCTGGGCGTCGAGATCCGCACCTGCTCGCCGGTCGACCACATCCTGCTGCAGGGCGGCAAGGCGGCCGGCGTGGTGCTCGAGAACGGCGACGAGATCCGCGCCCGCGCCGTGATCTCCGGGGCCGACCCCCACCGCACCTTCCTGAAGCTGGTGGGTGAGGCGCACCTCGATCCCGACTTCGCGCGCCAGGTGCGGCGCTTCAAGATGCGCGGCTCCTCGGGCAAGGTGAACCTGGCCCTCGACGGCCTGCCGGAGTTCGCCTGCCTGCCGGGGGAAGGCCCGCACCTGAAAGGCGACATCACCATCGCGCCGTCGATCGACTACCTGGAGCGCGCCTACGACGACGCCAAGTACGGCCGCTTCTCCCAGCGACCGTTCATGGACATCGTGATCCCGTCGCTCACTGACCCCACGGTGGCGCCGCCGGGCAAGCACGTGATGTCGATCTTCGTGCAGTACGCGCCCTATCACCTGAAGCAAGGCGCCGCGCGCTGGCCGGAGCAGCGCGAGGCGTTCGGCGACGCGGTGATCGACACGCTCGCCGAGTACATGCCGAACCTCAAGAATTTGATCCTCCACCGCCAGGTGCTGACGCCCTGGGACCTGGAGCAGATCTACGGCCTGACCGAGGGCAACATCTTCCACGGCGAGCTGTCGCTCGAGCAGCTCGCCTTCCTGCGGCCGGTGGCCGGCTGGAGCCGCTACCGGACCCCGATCGACGACCTCTGGATGTGCGCCTCGGGCACCCACCCGGGCGGCGGCATCATGGGTGCGCCGGGAGCGCTGTGCGCGCGCACGATGCTCCATTCGCGGGCGGTGTGAGACCGATGAGCTTCGACGCCATCGTCCTCGGCGCGGGCCAGAACGGCCTCGCCGCCGCGGCACGCCTCGGTGCCGCCGGCAAGCGCGTGCTGGTGCTGGAGCAACGCGCGGCGCCGGGCGGGCTGTGCGGCGCGGAAGAGCTCCACCCCGGCTACACGGTGCCGGGGGTGCTGCACGACGAAGGGCTGCTCGCGCCGGAGATCGCGCGGCGGCTGGGGCTCGAGCGCCACGGACTGACGTTCAACGCGACGCCGCCGGTGTACCTCGCGGAGGCCGGCGGAAGAGGGATTCTGCTGCACCGCGATCCCCGGGCCGCACAGGACGAGCTGGCGGCGCGCTCGCCGCACGACGCCGCGGCCTACGGCCGTTACCGTGCCTTCTTCGCCCGGGTAACACCGCTGCTGGCCGGCGTGCTCACGGCGCCGCCGCCGCCGCTTTCCCCCAGCGCCGGAGACCTGCTGCGGCTCGCCGGGCATGGGCTGCGAGCGCTCAAGCTGGGGCGCAAGGAGACTACCGAGCTGGCGCGCGTGGCGCCGATGTGCGTCGCCGACTTCCTGAACGAGCAGTTCGAGACGCCGCTGCTGGTGGAAGGGCTCGCCGCCCCGGCGGTGGCCGCCACCTTTGCCGGCCCGTGGTCATCGGGCACCAACACCAACCTCCTGCTCCACGAGTGCGGGCCGGGCACCGCGATCCGCGGCGGCCCGCCGGCGCTCATCGCCGCGCTCGCCGCCGCGGCGCGGGCGGGCGGCGCCGAGCTGCGCACCGGGGCACGGGTGGCCCGCATCAGAATCACTGCCGGCCGCGTCACCGGGGTGGAGCTTGTTTCGGGCGAGGCGATCGAGGCGCCGGTGGTGGTCGCCACCTGCGACCCCAAGCAGGCGTTTCTGAAGCTGGTCGCCCCCGGCGCGCTGCCGATCAGCATCGAGGAGGAGTTCCGCCGCCTGCGCTGCCGCGGCACCGCGGCCAA
This sequence comes from Thermoanaerobaculia bacterium, assembly GCA_044869805.1. GTDB lineage: Bacteria > Acidobacteriota > Thermoanaerobaculia > Multivoradales > SZUA-115 > CAWDVR01. The sequence goes on from JBIOXV010000141.1 coordinate 14,304, forward strand.
GGTCCACCTCGCGCTCTCCGGCCCGCTGGAGCTCGCGGCGCGCCCCGGCCAGAGCTACGAGTCGATCCGCATCGGCGGCGGTCACGTCGACGAGCTGGAGCGAGCCTTCGACGCGGTCAAGTACCGGCGGTTCTCCGCCCGGCCGCACCTCGAGGTCCGCGTGCCCACGGTGGCCGAGCCGGCGCTGGCCCCGCCCGGCCACCACGTGGTCTCGATCCTGGTGAGCTTCGCGCCCTACGACCTCGAAGGCGGCTGGACCGAGGCCCAACGCGAGGCCCTGGCCGAGGCCGTGCTCGCGGTGCTCGAGCAGCACGCGCCGGGCGTGCGGCAGAAGATCGTGGCGCAGCAGGTGCTGACGCCGCCGGACCTCGAGGAGCGCTACGGCCTGACCGGCGGGCAGCTCCACCACGGCGAGCCGGCCCTGGACCAGCTCCTCTTCCTGCGCCCCACGCCCTCCGCGGCGCGCTACAAGACCGCGCTGCCCGGGCTCTTCCTGGGCGGCAGCGGCAGTCACCCCGGCGGCGGCGTCAACCCGGCACCTGGGTTGCTCGCGGCGGAAGCGGTGCTGGCGGGGTAGGAGAGCGCACGGTCCTCGGCTGGTCGCCCAGCCTACGTTGCGGCTACCTCGACTTCGGCGACTGCACCAGACGCCAGCCGCCGCCCGTCTCCTGCTCCTGCCGCAGGTGCGCGATGTGCTCGGCCAGCCAGCGGTCGCGATCGGCTTGGGCTTCCTCCAGGGAGCGGTACTTGATGACTCCCTTGGGAAAGATGCGGGGGCTCAGGTGGGCACTGCGCCGCCAGAGCCGTCGCAGGCGCTCGAGGTAGGCCTCGTCGAGCCGGTCGCTCCACAGATCGCGGCTGGCGGCATCCATCTCCTCGATGGAGCGAAACTTGCGCACCGGCATCCTTAGCTCCCTTCCGGCTCGTCCGGAAGATCGAACTTCTCTCTCAACAGCTCGGCGTCCAGCCGATCCTTGACGCGGACTGTCCCCTTCTTCAGCCGGTAGAGCGAGGCAGGCGATGCGACTCGGACACGGACTCCGCTCAGCTCCTTCTCGATGATCTCCAGATCCTCGTAGCGAGCAAACTCCCCCAGCCGCGTGAGGATGTCGAGATAGAGCTCGGTGCCCGGCGGCAGGTAGCGAACTGCCGGGAAGTCGCCAAGCAGATCTTCGGTGCTGATCTCGGCGATGTGAGGATCATCCCAGATCGCCCGCAGGGCGCGGCGGAGCCGCTCGACGTTCTCGGCCGTTGGCCGGATGAAGAGATCGAGGTCCTCGGTGGTACGCGCGATGCCGTGCAGGTTGAGCGCGACGGCACCGATCAGCGCGTACTCGAGCCCCTCCTTTTCGAAGCTGGCCAGGATGCGCAGCAGATCGTCGAGGTCCATACAGCGAATGTAGCACCCGCTAGGCGGGCTGGGCTGGCTTCGGCTCCAGATCGCCCGCCATCCGTTCCACTCGGTAGCCCGCCTCCACCGCCGCCTGCGCCAAACCCAAAGCACTCGCCTGCGCGGCGTGCGCCTCGTCGGAGACCTCGCCGCCTTCGAGGCTCGCCCGGACCACCGCCCACTGCAACAACCGCTCGAAGGACTCGCGATGGAAGTAGGTCCAGCTCTCGAAGCGATTGAGGCGCAGGAAGAGGCGGACTTCGGGCTCGGCGAACCAGGCTGGGAGCGTTTCGCGGGAGGGCTCGCCCTGGGGCGGCAGGAGATCTGCCGCGATGACCTTGAGCTCGAGCACCGCGTCGCGGGCCGGCTCTTCCCCGGCGCCCAGGCCGCGGAAAGCGGCGACGAGCTGCTTGCCGAGCAACAGTTCGTCGAGCAGGTCGCGGGGCGAAGACGCCGAGGCGGCGAGCGCCGCGACCTCGCCAAGGCGTCGCAGCAGGAGCCAGGTGTAGAGGATCGCGAGCGGTGGCACGTCGCCGGCGGCTGGCGCGGTGATCAGGAAGGCTCGCGGCTCAAAGAGGCTGGGCCGATCCTCGACGGCCTCGCCGTCCTCCTCGCTCGCCTGCTCGTTTTCCAGATCCGCGCTCGTGAACGGCGCGGTCACCCACGCTGCGAGGTCCTCCAGGTCGTCGCGGAGAGTGCGTGCCAGCTCTGCGAGTCGGCCGTGCTCCATCGCGGGCGGCTCCTGCGTCGCGGCCTCCGCCAAATGCGTTCCCAGCGCCCGCAGAAACACCAGCACCCGCTCCTCGACTTCCACCAGCACCGCCACCAGCGGCTCGGCCGGGGCCCGCGAGGAGGAGGCGGCCAGGAAGCGGTGGACCAGCTCCGGCTCGACCACGGCGCGGAAGGGCCCGAGCACCGGCTCGAGGGTGGGCTCGAGCAGGGCCTCGGCGAGGCTCGGCACGCCGCGGCCGGCCAGGGTGTGGGCGAGCGCCCGCCAGCGGCCGTCCGCGTCCTCGAAGACGGGCTCGAAGCTCACGAACACGTGGCACTCGTAGCCGCCGAGCGGCAGCAGCAGGCCGGCGCCCACGACTTCGCGGGCCTCGAACAGGTGCTCGAAGCCGGTGACGGCGTCGCGGCAGGAAAGGAGCAGCGGTTTCCTGCCCTCCTCGTCCGCTTCCTCGGCGCCCAGCGCGTGCCCCAGCGTCTCCCAGCGCAGGTGCGGCTTGTCCGCGCCCTCTACCTTGAAGGCGATCGGCACCGAGCGCCGGATACGCCCGCGCGTGGCGCCCGGCCGGTTGTGGAACACCACCAGCGCCCGCTCCTCACCCAGGCGGTTGGTGAAAGCGAAGACGTCCTCGTCCACCACACCGAGCGACTTCTCGAAGTCGAAGAGCACGAAGCTCTCGGCGCCGGCGAACAGCCGCCGCCGTTCGAGCAGCGGCACGATCTGGCGCTCGTGGCGGGCGACGATCCAGGGGTCCGGCCGCTCGTCGCGATAGGCGCGCGCGTACTCCATGCCGTAGCGCTCGGCCAGGCCCTCGAGCTGGCCGTGCCCGAACATTGGCAACCCCGGCAGCGTCGCGAGCAGGGTGGCGACGCCGAAGTACTTGTCGCCGCCGCCGAACTGGTCGAGGGCGGTGCGCTCGTCCGGGTTGCTCATGAAGTTGACGTAGCGCTGCAGCACCTGGGGCTCGAAGGCGAGCACGTTCTTGATCGCCTTCCTGTAGTCGGCGTTGCGCTCGTCGCGCAGCAGGATCATGAAGGCGCTGTTGTACACCCGGTGCATGCCCAGGGTGCGCACGAAGTAGCTCTCCATCAGCCAGAAGGCCTCGGCCAGCAGCAGGGTGTCCGGCGCCTCCCGGGCCACGCGGTCGACCACCTCGCGGAAGAACTCGTCGGGCATCAGGCGGTCGAACTCTTCTTCGGAGAGGCCGTGCTCGGAGCGCGAGGGGATGTCGCCGCCGCTTCCCGGCGGTGGATACCACAGCCGCCGCACGTGGCGGCGCGCGAGCGTCATGGCGGCGTCGAAGCGGATGATGGGGAAGCGGCGGGCCACGTCGAGGATGGTCTCGAGCACCGCCTCGCGCACCTCCGCCTGGAGGTAGTCGAGCTGCGCCGTGTCGTTCCAGGGCGTCGAGGTGCCGTCATTGCCGTGGTAGAGGTAGGCCACCTCGCCCTTCTCGCGGTCGACGCGCTGGAAGACCACCGCGGCGTCGGTGCGGTCGTAGTAGTGGTCCTCGATGTAGATGCCGACCTTCGGGTCGGGCGAAAGGTCCGGGCCACCGAAGGTGTAGCTGCGAAACGGCGGCTCCGGCACCTGCAGGAAGCGCTCGGGATGCTCGAGCACCCAGCGCGAGTCGATGCCGAAGTGGTTGGGCACCATGTCGCAGGCGAGGCGGATGCCGTGCCGTGCGGCACGCCGGCGTAGCTCCTCGAGCGCCTTTTCGCCGCCCAGCTCCTCGGCGATGGCGTAGGAGTCCACGGCGTAGGCCGAGGCCGCCGCCTCCGGGTTGCCGGTCGCCTGTTTGATGCGCCGCGAGGCCGCGCTGCGCTGCCAGAGGCCGATCAGCCACAGGCCGGTGAAGCCGCGCCGGGCCAGCAGCTCGAGCTCGGCCTCGGGGATCTCGTCGAGGCGCGCGATCGGCCGGCCGTACTGCGCCGCGAGCTGCGACAGCCAGACCAGCGTGTTCTTGGCCATCAGCACCAGCCGCGGCATCCAGTCGAGGTCGGGGCTGAACTGCTCGGGGCCCTCGGGCTCGGGCTCCACCTCGGGCACTTCGACCGGCCCCGGCCCGGGCGGGAACACCGGCCGCTCCTCCTCGCGCAGCAAGTCGGTGGCGCGGAGCTGCCGTACCGCCTGCGGCCCGGGCGGCGGGGGCGGGGCGTACTCTCGGGTGAGCAGGCGAAGCTGGCCCGAGAGCGAGAGCGGCTCCTCGATGGCCGGCGCCGCGAGCGCCTCGAACAGGCTGCGCCGTTCCTCGCGCGTTGCCGGGTCCGGGTCGGGGCCGGGATACGAGGGCTTTCCGGCCAGGAACTCCTCGAGCGCCGTCACCATCTCCGGGTAGGCCGTCTCGCGCCGCAGTACGCCGTCGTCGAACAACTCGCGGAACGGTGCGAAGGCCGGGCTCGAGTTGGCGAGCCACAGGATCACCATCTCTTCGAGCAGCAGCTCGCGATGTCCGCGGCCGCCGGTCGAGCCGCCGAGGTACTCGTCGAGGCCGACCTCGCCCTTCCACACCGGGAGCGGCGGGAACTCGCGTGCGAAGGTGAGGAGCGTCTGCTCCACGCGCTCCGGCCCCAGCCGCTCGCCGACCCAGGCCAGGGCTTCCTCGAGCACGCCGCCGTCGGTCGTCTGCCGGTAGTGCTCGACCATGGCGTGGAGCAGCTCGTGGATCAGCCCCAGGGCGTAGATGCGCGCCGGGGTGATGGCGAGTGCCAGGTCGCGATCCACCTCCGCCAGCTCCTTGGCGAGAGCGTCGGCGAGGCGCCGCGCCGCCGCCACGTCGGCGAACACCGCGCCGCCGGCCAGCGAGAAGAGCGAGGAGTCGAGCCGGAAGCGCTCGCGGGCGCGGCGGGAGACGTGGAGGTCGAGGCGAGCGACTCGCGATGCGGGCGGGCCAGAGAGCAACGCCATCCCTGGTAAGGGTAGCCGGCGCGCAGGGAGTAGAGGGGGCATGGGAAGCTGAGTGAGTTTTCCACAGTCTCGGAGGCGGTGCGATAGGATCGGTTTCGGAAGGTTGCGAGGGCTCGTCTCGGCATGGCTCCCATCGGCATCGGCATCCAGGGATTCGGGCGCATGGGCAGGAGCCTCCTGCGCCTGCTCCACGAGCGCGCCACGCACGGGCAGGACGACCTGCGCTTGCTGGCCCTCGCCGATCCTGCCGACCCCAAGGCGATCGCCTACCTGACCCGTTTCGACACCCTGCTCGGCCGCTTCCCCGCGCCGGTCTCCCTCGGCGAGGGCTCGCTGCTGGTCGCCGGCAAGCCGATCCGCCTGCTCTCGACCGACGAGCCCGGCGAAGCTCCATGGGGCGAGCTGGGGGCCGAGGTGGTGATCGAGGCCTCGCCCAAGCCCCGCAGCCGTGCCGACCTCGAGAAGCACCTGGCGGCCGGCGCCAGGCGCGTCATCCTCTGCTCGCCGCCCGCCGAGCCGCCGGACTTGACCGTGGTCGAGCCCCTGAACGGCCACCTGCTCTCCCGCGAGCAGCGCATCGTCTCCAACGCCTCCTCCACCGCCCACTGCGCCGGCCCGGTGGCCAAGGTGCTCGCCGACGCCTTCGGCATCGAGCGGCTGTTCCTGGCCACCGTCCACGCCTACACCGACCAGCAGCGGCTGGCCGACGTGCCGGAGAGCGACTGGCGGCGCGGGCGGGCGGCGGCCGAGAACGTGATCCCGCAGGAAACCAACGCCGGCACCATGCTCGAGGAGCTGATCCCCGAGCTCGAGGGCCGCGTGACGGCGATGGCGATGAACGTGCCGGTGGCCAACGGCTCGCTCGTCGACCTGGTGTGCTGGCACCAGCGCGAGGTCACCGTGGGGGCGATCAACGAGGCCCTGCGCGCCGCCGCGGCGAGCGAGCGCTGGAGCCGCGTCCTCGCCTTCGAGACCGAGCCCGTGGTGTCGAGCGACGTGCTGGGCAGCGCGCGCTCCGCGGTGTTCGACTCGGACGCCACCATGGTCCTGGGCTCGCGGGTGTCGAAGACCCTGGCCTGGTTCGACAACGCCAGCGGCTACGCCCGCCGCGTGCTGGAGCTCGTGGAGCGCTTCGCGGCGCTCGACCGGGAGGCGGCATGACCGTGGCGCGCATCGGCATCAACGGCTTCGGGCGCATCGGCCGTAGCGTCTACCGCATCCTCCACCAGCGCCGCGGCGGCGAGGACGACGTCGAGCTCGAGGTGGTGGCCATCAACGACCTCTACGACAACGAGCAGCTCGCTTACCTGCTGCGGCACGACACGGTGATGGGCCGCTTCGAGGGTGAGGTTTCGGTCGACGAGGAGTCGATGACCGTCGACGGCCACCGCATCGAGATGACCGCCGAGAAGGACCCGGCGGCGATCCCGTGGGGCACGCTGGGCGTCGACTTCGTGGTCGAGTCCACGGGCGTCTTCCGCAGCCGCGAGGGCCTGGCGCGGCACCTCGCCGGCGGCGCCCGCAAGGTGGTGCTGACGGTGCCGGCCGAGGATGAGATCGACGCCATGGTGGTGATCGGGGTCAACGATCACAACCTGAGCCCCGAGCATGCCCTGGTCTCGAACGCCTCCTGCACCACCAACTGCCTGGCGCCGATCGCCAAGATCCTCGACGACGCCTTCGGCATGGAAGAAGGCCTGATCACCACCGTCCACGCCTACACCAACGACCAGCGCCTCGCCGACGTGCCCCACAAGGACCTGCGCCGCAGCCGCGCCGCGGCGGAGAACGTGATCCCCACCACCACCGGCGCGGCGCGCGCCGTGGGCAAGGTGCTGCCGCACTTGAAGGGCAAGCTGGACGGCATCGCGGTGCGCGTGCCGGTGCCGGACGGCTCGATCGTCGACCTCGTCTGCCGGGTGCGGGCGCGGCCCGGAGCGTCGGAGGTCAACGCCGCGGTCCGCCACGCGGCCGCCGGGGCCCTCCAGCGCATCGTCGAGTACAGCGAGGTGCCGCTGGTGTCCTCGGACGTGATCGGCAACCCGCACTCCTCGGTGTTCGACGCGCTCTCCACCCGCGCCGCCGGCGACGGCTGGGTGCGCGCCGTGGCCTGGTACGACAACGAGTGGGGCTACTCCAACCGGGTGGTGGACCTGCTCGCGCTGATGGCTAGAATGTAGGGCCGAGCCCGCCCCGAATAAGCCGCCCGTTCGCATCCGCCGCGAGGAAACTGTCGATGCCTACATCGAAGACGCAGATCCGCGTGCCTACCCTTCCGGTGGCCGACATCGAGCTGCCGGGCGAGGTGGCGCGGCTCTACGAGCTCGCCTACAACCTGTGGTGGACGTGGAGCTCCCAGGCGCGGATGATGTTCCGCTCGATCGATCCCCACGCCTGGGACCACTACCGCAACCCGGTGCAGCTGCTGATCAACGTCGAGCCCTCGCACTGGCGGCCGCTGCTCGACAACCCGGAGTTCCTCGCCACCTACCGCGAGGTGCTGGAGCAGTTCGAGTCCTACGTGCACCGCTCGGAGCCCACCTGGTTCGAGCGCAAGTACCGCTCCTACAAAGGCGGGCCGGTGGCCTACTTCTCGATGGAGTACGGCCTGCACGCCTCGCTCGCCATCTACTCGGGCGGCCTGGGGGTGCTGTCCGGCGATCACGCCAAGAGCGCCAGCGACCTGGGTCTGCCCTTCGTGGCCGTGGGCCTCGCCTACCGCCGCGGCTACTTCCACCAGACGGTGGACGGCGAGGGCCGCCAACAGCACACCTACCTCCAGTACGACTTCGCCCGCCTGCCGCTGCGCCCGGCGGCGGACGCGGCGGGCCGGGAGCTGCGCGTCAGGGTGCCGCTGCCGGGCCGCGAGGTCGAGGCACGGGTGTGGGTGGCCGAGGTCGGCCGCGTGCCGCTGCTGCTGCTCGACACCGACGTGCCCGAGAACCACCCCGCCGACCGGCCGATCACCGGCATGCTCTACGTCTCCGGCCGCGAGATGCGGCTGGTGCAGGAGCTGGTGCTGGGAGTCGGCGGAGCGCGGGCGATCGCCGCCCTGGGCCTCGAGCCCGCCGTGTGGCACATCAACGAGGGCCACTGCGCGCTGCTGCAGCTCGAACGCCTGGCGGCGCTGGCGGCGAAGACGGGCGCCGAGACGGCGCTCCGCGACCTCGGCAAGCAGGTGGTGTTCACCACCCACACCCCGGTGCCGGCCGGCAACGAGGCCTTCGACCGCGACCTCGCCGCC
>JBIOXV010000142.1:0-2984 GCA_044869805.1 Thermoanaerobaculia bacterium
CCCAGCCGCTCGCGAGTCTTGGGCGGGGTGCTGATGTCGATCGCAAGGATCACCTCGGCGCCCATGGCCTGCGCGGGCTCGACCGGCAGGTTGTTGAGCACCCCGCCGTCGACCAGCAGTCGCTCTCCGATCTCGACCGGCGGGAACACGCCCGGGATGCTGATGCTGGCGCGGATGGCGCGCGAAAGCTCGCCGCGATCGAGCACCACCTCCTCGCCGGTCATCAGATCCGCGGCCACGGCGCGGAAGGGGATCGGCAGCCTGTCGAAGTCCTCGATCCCGGCGACGCTCAGGGTCTTGCTGCGCAGCAGGAAGTCGAGTACCGAGCTCGCCGCGGCGCCGTGCGGGAAGACGATCTTGCCGCCCCGCAGGCCGGCGCTGAAGTCGATGTACCGCAGGTCGTCCTCCTTGCGGCGGAACGAGAGGCTGCGGCGCGGCGCCTCGCCGCGGAACAGCTCGGCCCAGTCGATCGCCAGCAGCTCGCGCTCGATGTCGTCGGGCGACCAGCCGGCGGCGTAGAGGCCGCCTACGATGGCGCCCATGCTGGTGCCGGCGACGCAGTCGATCGGTACCTCCAGCTCCTCGAGCACCCGCAGCACCCCGATGTGCGCAGCGCCCCGGGCGCCGCCGCCGGAGAGCACCAGCCCGATGCCCGGCCGCGTCGAGTCCTGCGGCTGGCACGGCCCGTCGGCCGCGGCCGGCGCGGCCAGCAGGGCGAGTCCCATCATCCAGGCGAGCGATCTCATGGTTTCCTCCGCTTCATGTTGGTCCTGGCGCTCTGCAGTGCGCAAGCCGTTCCAGCCAGAACGGGCCTGGAGGCAACTACCGTAACTACCTGACAGCAGGATAGTTATGGCGCTCGCTTGGCGCCGTGGACGAGGCGTCCGGCTGGCTGGATCCGGACAGTTGGCGGCTCTGCGCCACCACCGCCCGCCACCGGCGTAGAATCCCGCCAGGCTCTATGTCCCCGATCCAGAAGCAGCCGGGCGCCGGCTCCGCGGTGCGGCCGGACGCGCCTTCACCGGCCGGCGCCCTGCCATCCGAGGACCCAATCGCAGCCGGCTTCCTGGACCCCATCCTCCGCGCCCTCGCCGAGAGCTTAGACGTGCGCGAGATCTTCGCGCGCATCTCGGCCGAGGCCCGCCGCATCGTGCCGCACGACTTCTTGATGCTGGGCCTGCTCTCCGAGGACCGCCAGCGCGTGCGCCCGGTGGCGCTCTCCGGCGAGCTGCCCGACGGCACAGGTGACGTGGCCCTGGCCGGCGCTCTACGCCTCGCGGTGGAGAAAGAGGCGTTCGTCATGCGGGACATGCGCGAGCGGCCGGGGGGCTCGATCGCGGGCCATATCCGCTTCGAGGGCAGCGACGACTTCTCGCCGATCGAGGTGGGGATGCAGCCGCTCTTCCGCCAGCTCCTGCAGCGCGGTCTGCGCTCGTACCTGCGGGTGCCGGTGAACCTGCGCGGCGGGGTGCTCGGCGGGCTGATCTTCTGCTCGGCGTCGCCCGACCCCTACCAGCCCGCGGACCTGGCGCGGGCGCGTCAGATCGCCAACTGCGTGGCCCTGGCCCTCGCCCACCAGCGGCTGGCCGAGGAAGAGCAGCGCAGCGCCGAGGCGCGGGCACGAGCGGTGAAGCTCGAGGCGCGGGTGCAGCGGCTCACCGAAGAGCTCGAGACCCTGGGCCGCCACCGGGTGCTCGGCCAATCGAAGCGGTGGCGGGAGGTGCTGAGCCAGGCCAGCAAGGTGGCGGCGACTGAGGCCACGGTGCTGCTCTCCGGCGAGTCGGGTACCGGCAAAGAGGTCGTGGCGCGCTTCATCCACCGCGCTTCGGCGCGGGCCGACGGGCCGTTCGTGGCGCTCAACTGCGCCGCGCTCCCCGAGCAGCTCCTGGAGTCCGAGCTCTTCGGCCACGAGAAGGGCGCCTTCACCGGGGCGCTCTCGACGCGCCTGGGAAAGATCGAGCAGGCGGCCGGCGGCGTGCTCTTCCTCGACGAGGTCGGCGAGATGAGCCCCGCCGTGCAGGCGAAGTTCCTGCGGGTGCTCCAGGAGCGCGAGTTCCAGCGCGTGGGCGGCGCGCGGACGCTCAAGGCCGAGGTGCGGGTGCTGGCCGCCACCAACCGCAACCTCAAGGCGGCGATCTCACAGAGCGCGTTCCGCGAAGACCTCTACTACCGGCTGGCGGTGTTCGACATCACCCTGCCGCCGCTACGCGAGCGGCCGGAGGACATCCCGCTGCTGGTCGACTCCTTCCTGGAGGAGATCGGCCGCTCCATTGGACGGCCGGTCGCGGGCGTCTCCAGAGAGGCCCGCGAGCAGCTCGAGAGCTACTCCTGGCCGGGTAACGTGCGCGAGCTGCGCAACGCCGTCGAGCGCGCCGTGATCCTCTGCGAGAGCGGCGCCATCACCAGCGAGCACCTGCCGCTGGGAGTGGTCTCGGCCGTGGCGCCCGCGGCCACTGCCGTCGCCACGCGGGCCGCGGGCGGCCTGCACGCCGCGGAGCGCGAGATGATCCGCGAGGCCCTGGCGCGCGCCGGCAACAACAAGTCGAAGGCGGCGCGCCTCCTCGGCCTGACCCGGGCCCAGCTTCGCTCGCGCCTCGAGAAGCACAATCTGAGCGCCTAGCAGGCCTGCTAGGCGCTCAGTGCCCCTTGGCTCTCGCAGCCAGAAGTGGCTGTGGAGAGCCACCAACCACCGGGCGCCCGCCGCTGGGCACCCGCCCCCACCCTACCTCTAACCTACTTGGATTCAGTGGCTTGCCATTCCCGGCAGGCACGCCGCGAGGCGTGGCACGGGCCGTGGACTGGGCGCCGGACACGAGGCCATGACGACCTCGACTAACCCGGAGGAGAAAGCCATGAGCCAGAAGCCCTACCGCATCGACGTCCATCATCACATCCATCCCCAGTACTACCTCGACGAGGTCCACCGCGCGGGCATCCAGGACGCCGGGGGCATCGACTTCTCGGATTGGAGCCCGGAGTCGCAG
>JBIOXV010000143.1:0-20563 GCA_044869805.1 Thermoanaerobaculia bacterium
AGAAGTCTAGCAGGCGGTCCGCGGCGCGCCCGGCACCTAGCGCTTCGGGCCCGAGCGATGCTATAAGGCCATAACCAACTCGACTCAATCACACTGGTGGGAGGGGGAAGAGCGATGAAGCGGAAGACCATCCTGGCCCTGATCCTCGGGCTCTCGCTGGCCCCTGGCTCGCTCCGGGCCGAGATCGGCGGGCTCGACAACGTGCCCGCCGCGACCCTGTTGCTGCCTTACTTCGAGGTGGACCTGGAGACCGCTGGTGGGCTCACCACTCTCGTTTCGGTGACCAATGCCCGCGAGGATGCGACGGTGGCACTCGTCACCCTGTGGACCGACCTCGGCATCCCCACCTTCTCCTTCAACGTCTACTTGACCGGCTACGACATCCAGACTCTCAACCTGCGGGACGTCTTCGCTGGAACCCTGCCGCGCACCGCCTCGGCGGGACAAGACCCGGGCGACACGGTGAGCCCCGGCGGCTCCTTTTCGCTGGACCCGAACCTCTCCACCTGCCTCGGCGTGCTGCCCCCCGCGCCGCTGCCGGCGACCCTCGTCGCCCACCTCCGCGCCGCCCACGCGGGCCAGCCCTCGCCCATCCTCGAGGGCCTGTGCGCGGGCTTCGACCACGGCGACTCGATCGCCCGCGGCTACGTGACCATCGACCAGATGCCGGACTGCACGCTCGTCACTCCCGAGGACGAGAGCTACTACGGGCCCGGCATCCTGGGCTACGAGAACACGCTGGTGGGGGACTACATCTACGTCGACGCCAACCAGAACTTCGCTCAGGCCGAGACTCTGGTGCACATCGAGTCCGATCCCACGCTGGGAGCGAGCCACTACACCTTCTACCGGGGCTTCTCCGGCGGGGCCGACCGACGAGAGGGGCTGGGCAACGCCTTCCTCGCCCGCTTCATCATCGGCGGAGCGTTCGACGGCGGCACGGACTTCCTGGTGTGGCGCGACACGCGGACCCCGATCGAACCCTTCGACTGCGACGGCCCGCTTCCCGAGCCCTTCCCGCTCCACGCCGACCAGCTCGCCGTCTTCGACGAGGAGGAGAACGTGGAGGTCCCGGGCGACATCATCCTCGACCCTCCTCAGCCGCCCATCGCGGCCTTCCCCCTGCGCACCAACCGCGTCGCCCCCGATGCGCCGGGCCTCTTCGCGCCGTTCCCGTTCGGCTGGCTCTACGTCAACCTGAACACCGAGCTGCCCGACTCGCCCGTCACGCTCGGGCGGATCGCCCAGGGCTTCGTCAGCGTGCTGATGAAGGCCGAGGGCCGCTTCAGCGTCGGCTTCGACGCCTACCAGCTCTCGAACGTCACCGTGCCCGCGGAAGCGGTGGTCGAGCCGATCGGGCCGCCCGGCTCCCTCGCCCTTTCCGCAGGAGGGACCGACCGATGAACTGCCAGCTCGCTGCCTGCCTCGCCCTGGGGCTCGCCGTGATCGCTCCCGTCGGCCGCGCCGAGATCGGCGGGCTGGACGACGTGCCTGCCGCCACCCTGCTGCTGCCCTACTTCGAGGTGGACCTCGACGACCCCCTGGGCCGTACCACGCTGTTTTCGGTGGCGAACGCCCGCCAGGAAGCGACCGTGGCCCACGTCACCTTCTGGACCGACCTCGGCGTGCCGACGCTCGGCTTCAACGTCTACCTGACCGGCTACGACATCCAGACCATCAACCTGCGCGACGTCTTCGTCACCGGGACTCTCCCCCGCACCGCGTCGGTCGGCCAGGACCCCGAGGACGACTTCAGCCCGGGCGGGCAGTTCTCGCTCGACTCCGATTTCCCGGCCTGCACCGGCCAGCTCCCGCTGCCGGTGCTTCCCGAGACGCTGCTCGTCCACCTCCGTTCCTCCCACGTGGGCGGCCCCTCGGCCGTCGTCTTCGGCGGGCTCTGCTCGGCCTTCGACCACGGCGACAACGTGGCCCGCGGCTACCTGACCATCGACCAGGTGAAGGACTGCACCCTGGACCTCCCCACCGACGAGGGTTACTTCAGCGCTGCGATCCTGGGCTTCGACAACGTCCTGGTGGGCGACTACTTCTACGTGGACTCCGGCCAGAACTTCGCGCAGGGCGAGACCATGGTGCATCTCGAGGCCGACTCCGCGCTGGGCGAGGACCACTACACCTTCTACCGCGCCCTCTCCGGCGGCGCCGACCGCCGGGAAGGCATGGGAAATCTGTACCTCGCCCGCTTCGTCGACGGAGGGGACTTCGACGGCGGCACGGACTTCATCGCCTGGCGGGACAGCAAGCGGGAGATCGGGCCGTTCAGTTGCTCGCTGCCGGTTCCGGCGCCCTTCCCCCTCGGCCAGCAGCGGCTCGTGGTGTTCGACGAGGAGGAGAACGCGGACGAGCCGTTCATCTGCCCGTTCACCTGCCCTCCGGGCCTGGAGATCATGGCCTTCCCGTTCCAGACCAACCGTGTCCAGATCGGTGGCCCCGAGATGCCAGTGCCCTGGAACTTCGGAGCCTGGTACCTCGACCTCAACACCGCAGTGCCCGGAAGCGCGGTGCCTTTCGAGCCGCTGTCGCAGGCCTTCGTCTCGGTGGTGATGAGCGCCGAGGGCCGCTTCAGCGTCGGCTTCGACGCCCATCCGCTGAGCTATGTCACGGTGCCCGAGGAGGCGTTCCCTAACGGGATCCCGGTCTGCAACGGCCCGCCGGACCCGCCGGCCTGCGGGCCGTAGGGCACGCCCGGCCCTAGCCCCGGCGCGCCGCCTGCCAGGTGTCGACGCAGCCCTTGAAGTTCTGGGCGATCGCCTCGATCGCCGCGGCCTCCTGCGCCGGGTCGGCGATGAAGCTCTTGAGCGGCGCCGAGAAGTTGGTACGGCCGACGGCGAAGCCGATGAAGCCCGGCACCGGCGCCGCCACGCCCAGCCACTTGTAGACCTGTTCCTGGTTCGAGCCGCGGCCGAGGAGGATGCAGCCCACGTTGTCGCGGCGCTTGCCCTCGGCCGAGCGTCCGGAGCGCGCCTGCGCGCAGACCGCCTCGGCGTCGGCGCGGCGGTCGAGGCCCTCGATCTTCCAGATGTCCGGCTCGACGCCGAAGTCCTGGATGGCGCGAATCGCCTCCACCATCGCCCGCGGCCGGAGCTCGGTGTCGAAGGCGGCGCCGGCCTCCTTCTCCTCCGGCGTGGTGGCGCCGACCAGCAGCTCGAACATGAACACCAGGTCGTCGGTCGCGTGGATGGCGTCGGAGAGCAGCTTCAGGCGGGTGAGCTGCTCGGCGTTGGCGGCAGGGTCGCCCTGCGGGTGGTAGCGCACCAGCACCTTCACCATGTCGGGCTCGATGAAGCGGACGTGATCGAGCCAGCGGGCCCCGTACTCGAAGTCGAACACGTCCTTGCCGGTCCGCTCCACGCACACCGCCACCGGGATCCCCTTGGCCTTGGCGTCGGCGATGATCGGGCCTCCGAACTGAGTGTCGATCAGGATACCGAGGTGGTCGCGGGGCACGCCCAGCTCGATCGCCCGCAGCAGCCCACGGTAGACCACCAGCTTGGCGCGCGACACCTGCAGGAACTCCTCCCTCCTGGGCTCGATGGCCGGCTCGCCGATGATGCCGAAGAAGCCCTTGGTGAAGCTGCCCCGGTGGTCGAAGGGCTGGACGAACAAGGGCTTCGCGTAGCCGATCTCTTTCATGGTCTCTCCTGTGCGAGCCGGTGAATGACTCTACTGCGCGACGACTCCTTCACCGGCTCTCGGTGCGAAACGGCGCAAGTCTAGCAGCCCACAGCGGAGCCACGCCTGTCGCCCGGCGAATCGGTAGACTCGCCGCGCGCCCATGACCTCCGAGCGTTTCAGGCGCCTCAGGGCCGCCCTCGACCGCCGCCAGCCGGACCTGACGGTGCTGCTCGAGAACGTCCACAAGCCGCAGAACTTCCACGCCATCCTGCGCACCTGCGACGCGGTCGGGGTGGCCACCGCTCACGCCGTGACCCCGGCCGGGCCGGTGCGCCGGCACTCCTTCGTCGCCGCCGGCAGCGACCGCTGGGTGGCGGTCGAGAGCCACCCGACGATCGCCGGTGGCCTTTCGGCCCTGCGTGCCGCCGGCCTGCACGTGCTCGCCGCGCACCTGGCGCCCGAGGCCAGGGACTTCCGCGAAGCGGACTACACGCGGCCGACGGCGATCCTGCTCGGGCAGGAGAAGCACGGCCTGAGCGCGGAGGCGCTTGCCGGCGCCGACGGCTTCGTGCGCATCCCCATGGCCGGGCTCGTCTCCTCGCTCAACGTCTCGGTGGCCACGGCGCTCATCCTGTTCGAGGCCCAGAGGCAGCGGACGGCTGCCGGCCTCTACGATCGCGTGCGCCTCGATGCCGCGAGCTACGAGCAGACGCTCTTCGAGTGGGCCTACCCGGAGCTCGCCGATTACTGCCGCCGCCACGGTCGGCCCTACCCGCGGCTCGACCCGGACGGCGAGCTCATCGATCCGGTTCACTGAGCAACCGGGCGAAGGGACCGTAGGGGCGGCCGTCGTGGCCGCCCCGAGGAAGGGCAGGCACAAGGCCTGCCCCTACAGGATGAGAGGCGCGCTGCTTGCCCGCCTCGCCGCCGGTGTGCTAGCGTTTCCGCTCCTTCCTCCTACGCCAATGAGATAGCAGAGCCCACCTTCGGCCGCCTTTCGCGATTCTCCTTTGGCGGAGCATCGCGGAACCCGACGCAGCAAACCCTGGCCGGTCTGTGAGCGTACGCTCACCGAGGTGGAAGGCAGTGTCAGCTCTATCTCCTGAACCTCTCTCCCCTGCCGCCCTGCGCCCGACGCGCGGCTGGGCCACGCTGCGCGCCGCCGTCGCCGGCTCCTCCAACGAGGATTTCACCCGCGGCCCGATCGGCCGCGCCGTGTTTCTGCTCGCCGTGCCGATGGTGCTCGAGATGGCGATGGAGTCGGTGTTCGCCGTCGCCGACATCTTCTTCGTCTCCCGGCTCGGCGCCGACGCGGTGGCGGTAGTGGGCATCACCGAGTCGATCCTCACCTTGATCTACGCCGTGGCGCTTGGCCTGTCGATGGCCACCACCGCCATGGTGGCGCGCCGCATCGGCGAGAAGAAGCCGGAGGCGGCCGCCGTGGCCGCCGTGCAGACCATCGTCCTCGGCCTGATCGTCGCGGTGGCGATCGGTGTCCCCGGGTTTCTCTTCGCCGACGACCTGCTGCGCTGGATGGGTGTGGCGCCCGCGGTGGCGCAGATGGGCGCCAGCTACCCGGCCATCATGCTGGGCGGCTCGGCCACGGTGCTGCTGCTGTTCCTGATCAACGCCGTGTTCCGCGGCGCCGGTGACGCCGCCGTCGCCATGCGCGCGCTGTGGATCGGCAACGCCATCAACATCGTGCTCGATCCCTGTCTGATCTTCGGCCTCGGGCCGTTCCCGGTGCTGGGCCTGACCGGCGCCGCGATCGGCAGCATCATCGGGCGCGGCAGCGGCGTCCTCTACCAGCTCTGGATGCTCACCCGGGGCGGAGGGCGGGTGCAGGTCGCGCGCCGGCACCTCGAGCTGGTGCCGGCCGTGATCCTGCGCTTGGCGCGGCTCTCGGTGGGCGGCATCTTCCAGTACCTGGTCGCCACCGGGAGCTGGCTGGGGCTGATGCGCATCGTGGCCCTCTTCGGCAGCACCGCGGTGGCGGGCTACACCATCACCATCCGCATCATCGTGTTCTCGATCCTGCCCGCCTGGGGGATGAGCAACGCGGCGGCCACGCTGATGGGCCAGAACCTGGGCGCCGGCCAGCCCGATCGCGCCGCCGCCTCGGTGTGGCGCACGGGCCTCTACAACATGTTCTTCCTGCTCGGCGTGTCGGCGGTCTTCCTGACCCTGCCGGAGACTCTGGTCGGCTTGTTCACCAGCGACCCGGCGGTGCGCCGCTATGGGGCCGACTGCCTGCGCATCATGAGCTACGGCTACGCCGCCTACGCCTGGGGCATGGTGATTGTGCAGGCCTTCAACGGCGCCGGTGACACCGCCACGCCGACGGCGGTGAGCCTTCTCTCCTACTGGGTCGTGCAGATCCCTCTCGCCTGGGTGCTCGCCCGCACGCTGGGCTTCGGGGTCGAGGGGGCCTTCTGGGCGATCCCGGTGGCCGAGTCAGTCCTCACCGTCGCCGGCATCCTCGCCTTCCGCCGCGGCACCTGGCGCACCCGGGTCGTCTGAGATGGAGCTCCGCTCGGGCGGCATCGGAAGGCGGAGGAGCTCGTGCCCTGCCGCAGATCCATCGCGCGTTCCTCTCCGTATGAGACATCGAGGAGCGGATGGCCGGCGGTTGCGGCGCTTGAAGATTATCGCAACGGCCGACGGATCTCTCTGCCCTCGGACGGCGGGCAATGCGCTAGGATGACGCCGAAGAGCCTGCGGACGATGTCCTAGTAGCCGTTTTCTTTCGACCGCAACAACCGCAAGGAGGATGGGCAATGAAGATGTCTCGAGGCTGGACGATCGCAGCGGTGGCCCTGGCGCTGGTGCTGCTGCCCGCCACCATGGCGTTCGCCGACAGTTGGACCGGCTGGATCTCGGACGACCACTGCGGCGCCAAGGGTGCCAAGGCCGGACACGCGGACTGCGCCAAGAAGTGCGTCAAGGGCGGCGGCAAGTACGTGTTCGTCAACGGCGCCGACCAGAAGGTGTTCGCGATCGACAATCAAGAGCTGGCCAGCCAGCACCTGGACCATGAGGTCACGGTGAGCGGCACGGTGGACGGCTCCGGCATCAAGGTCACCGCGATCGCTCCCAAGGAGTAGGCAGCACCGCCTG
This sequence comes from Thermoanaerobaculia bacterium, assembly GCA_044869805.1. Taxonomy (GTDB): domain Bacteria; phylum Acidobacteriota; class Thermoanaerobaculia; order Multivoradales; family SZUA-115; genus CAWDVR01. The sequence continues at coordinate 6,751 of JBIOXV010000143.1, forward strand.
CCGGCGGTCTCCCCAGGGCGGGCCTCGTGCCCGCCCTTTTCACTTTCACGGCGCCGGGAAGTGGCCCGCTCAGTTCACCTCGTCCTCGGCCGTCTCGATCCCGAGCCGCCGCAGCAGGTTCTTGAGGATGGTCGCCGTCAGGCCCCAGATGCGGCGGTTGCCGAGGTGGTAGATGCGCAGCGTGCGCTCGCGGCCGTCGATCGACACCGGGCGTTCCTCGACCAGGCTCGGGTTGGCGAAGGCGGTCACCGGCACCGCGAACACCTCGGCGATTTCGTGGCGGTTGAGCTCCGTCTTGACGGGGAAAGGCACGGCGCCCACGCAGGGCACGATGGAAAACCCGCTGGAGGCCGTGCGCACCTCGTCGAGCTCGCCCAGCCGCAGCACGGTCTTGGGCTCGAGGCCGATCTCCTCCTGGGCCTCCCGCAGTGCGGCCGCCCAGGGATCCTCGCCGAGCTCGCGCCCGCCGCCGGGAAAGGCGAACTGGCTGCGGTGGTGCGGCAGCTCCTCGGCGCGCTTGGTCAGGAGCGTCCACAGCTCGCCGCCGTCGACGTAGAGCGGCACCAGGACCGCGGCCTGCCGACCGTCGTGCACCGGCAGGCGCCGCGCCGGTGGCGAGGAGAGCCGCCCGCGCAGCTCCTCGATCCAGGTCCTGGGTTGCGTGGTCATGGTGGCAGTCGGTTCGCTGATGCCGCACGCGGCGAAGACAAAGGCCTATGAGGAATCGTCGCGAGCAGGGACGGCTGCTAGGAGCGCCCCGTCCGTGACCCGACGGACCCGGGAACCGGAGCCTACACGCCAGTAGGTGAGGATTCCCGGGAGGACCCGCGACAACGCAGACGGCCCGCGCAGCAGATTCCTCATAGGCCGGCCTCCTCGGCGGCCAATGTTAGCCGCAGCGGCCCGGGCCTGGCTCCCGGCAGGGTCAGGCGCAGCGGGTAGCGATACACGGCAGGGCGTTCAGAGGCCGGCTCCGGCTCCGGCGGCGCATCGAGCAGCACCTGCGTCACCACCGTGCCGTCCGGGCGAAACATGCGCACGCCCAGCCGGCCGCCTTCGACCTCGAGCTGTGATGGCGCCTCGGCCGCCAGATCGAGCACGATCGAGACCAGCGGCACGCGGCTCTCGACCTCGAGCGCACAGGGCTGGGCGGCGTCGCTGAGCACCAGGGGGCCGGAAGAGGCCTCGAGCCGGAGGCAGCGCTCCTGGGGGCGGAGCACCAGGCCCTGGTAGCGCAGCTCGCCGTCGCCGCGCAGCCGCGAGAGCAGGAAGCCGGCGAGGACCAGCAGCGGGACGAGCAGCACCAGGCCCCACTTCGCCCTCGCGTTCAGTGCCTCCCGGCGCTCGTGCACTCAGATGTCCCCAGCCCAGGAGGGCGTGCGCGCGGGTACCGGGGCGACGCCCGGCGCCTCGATTACCCGCACGCCGAGCGAGAGCCGCGCCGGCCCCGGCGGGCGCCGTACCTCGACGTTCAGATGCGTCACGCCGCCCGGCGGCACGTCGCGCGGCAGAGGCAGCCAGGGCCGGTAGGGCTCGCGCGCGTTCGTCGTTCCTGGGCTTTCCAGGCGCACTTCGAGCGCCATACCGCCGGCTCCGCGATCGGCGGCCAGCCAGCGCGCCGGCCCGGTGTTGGCGAGCTCGATGGTCAACCGCCGCCGCTCGCCCGCGGGCCACGGTTTGTCGAGGCAGGAGACCGTGATGCGGCCGGGGAGGTCGGCCCACACCAGGCTGTTGGGCGGCGGCGGGGCAGCCGGCCGGTCGCCCGGCGGCTGGCGCGTCGCAAGCTCCTTGCAGGCTGCCACCAGCCGCTCGGCGGCGCGCGCCGGGTCGTGCTCGCGGGCCACGTAGTCGCGGGCCGCCTCGGCCATGGCCGCCAGCCGCTCGGGAGCCGCCAGCAGCTCGGCGAGCGCCGCGGCCAGCGCCTCCGCCTCGCCCTGGCCGAGCGGCACGGAGAGCGCCACCTCGGCCGGCAGGTCCGCGAACTGCGCATAGTCCGACACCACGGCCGGCCGCCCCGCGGCGAGCACGCGCAGCAGCGAGGCCGAGGTCTCGCCGGCCGTGGGATAGCGCAGATTGAGGCAGAGGTCCATGGCGCCGAGCGCTGCCTCGAGCTCGGCGGAGGGGACGAAGCCGGTGACGTGCACCCGCCCCCCCACGCCACGGCTCTCGGCCAGGGCCTGAAAGTCGAGCTGGGGGGAGACCTCGCCCACCACCAGCAGGTGGGCGCCGGCGAGCGGCGGCAGGGCCAGCGCTTCGATCACCGCCGCGGTGCGCTTGATCGGCGTCTGGAAGCCGAAGGAGCCGAGGAGCGGCCGCTCGAGCGGGATGCCGCGGCGGCGCCGGAAGTCGAGCCCGGCGCCGCGGTCGGCCGGCGGCGGCAGCGGGATTCCCATCGGCACCGCCCGCACCTCGAGCTCCGGGTCGTCCTCGCGCACCAGGCTCGCGGCCCAAGCGCTGTGCACCAGCACGCCGCGCTGGCGGCGCAGCAGGGTGCGGTGCACGGGCAGGCTGAAAAGCGAGGCGTCGTCCTCGAGCGACAGGGCGCGCATCCGGCAGGCGGCCTCGCCGATCCAGCCGTGGTCGGCGATCATGCGGCGCTCGTAGCCCTCCCAGTCGCGCTGCCCCAGGGTGCGGTGGAGCACGAAGTGGTGCAGCACCGGATCGTGCAGCATCAGCACGCCGGGCCGCTCGAGGGCGAGGGCATAGACGCCGTCGTGGTAGGGGTTGTTGCCCATCTGGTAGAGCGGCAGGCGGCCGCCGGTGCCCGCTTCGGAGGCCGGCACAGGCCGCCAGCGCGCCTCCACCTCGGGCGCCACTTCCTGGCCGGGCAGACGTATCACGCGCACCTCGGCCAGCTCCGCGAGGTGCGGCAGGAGGTCGACGCTGTAATCCGCGATGCCGGATCGCACCGGAGGGAGGGGCGAGACGTAGTCGAGCTTCAGCACGGCCGTAGACCCCTCACCCTAACCCTCTCCCCGCTGCCGCGGGGCAAGGGGACCGAAGCAGCGGCTCAGAGCCGGCGAAGGAATCGTCGCGAGCGGGCCGCGCGCAAGGAGCGCCCCGTCCATGTGCCCACGGACCCGGGAACCGGAGCCTACACCTGTAGGTGAGGATTCCCGGGAGGACCCGCGACGCGGCGCCAGGCCCGCTCGCGACGATTCCTCAAGGTACATCGACCGGCCCGGCTGCGAGCCGCCCCTTCAGGAACGCCTCGATGAAGGGGTCGATCGCGCCGTCGAGCACCCGGTCGGCGTCGCCCACCGACTCGCCCGTGCGGTGGTCCTTCACCAGGCGGTAGGGGTGCAGCACGTAGCTGCGGATCTGGCTCCCCCAGGCGATGTCCTTCTTCAAGCCCTCGCGCTCGGCCTGCTCGGCCTCGCGCTTCTTCATCTCCAGGTCGTAGAGCTTGGCGCGCAGCATTTTCATCGCCGTCGAGCGGTTCTTGATCTGGCTGCGCTCGTTCTGGCAGGCGGCGACGACGCCGGTGGGCAGGTGAGTGATGCGCACCGCGGACTCGGTCTTGTTGACGTGCTGGCCGCCGGCGCCCGAGGAGCGGTAGGTGTCGATCCGCAGGTCCTTGTCGTCGATCTCGATCTGCACGTCGTCGTCCACCTCCGGGTAGACATCCACCGAGGCGAACGAGGTGTGGCGGCGGGCCGCGGCGTCGAAGGGGCTGATGCGCACCAGCCGGTGCACACCCACCTCGCTCTTCAGGTAGCCGTAGGCGTGCTCGCCGCGCACCGCGAAGGTGGCGCTCTTCAAGCCCGCCTCCTCGCCCTCCAGGCGGTCGAGCATCTCGACCTCGTAGCCGGCCCGCTCGGCCCAGCGCAGGTACATGCGCAGCAGCATCTCGGCCCAGTCCTGTGACTCGGTGCCGCCGGCGCCGGGATGGATGACGACGATGGCCGGCTTCTCGTCGTCCGGTCCGGAGAGCTTGAGCTCCAGCTCGAGCCGGTCGAGGTCGCCTTCGAGGCGATCGAGGAAGGTGCCGAGGTCGTCGTCGGCCAGGCCCTCTGCCAGCAGCTCGCGCCAGGCGCCGAGCTCTTCCTGGTCCTTGGCGAGCTGGCTCAGGCTCTCGCGCCGCTTCTCCAGCTTGCGGCGGCGGCGCAGCAGCTCGGCGCTCTTCGCCGGCTGGTCCCAGAAGCCGGGCTGCTCCATCTCGTGGTCGATCTCGGCGAGCGCGTCGGCGTCTTCACCGGATTCAAAGATACCCCCGGAGGTCGTGGAGCTTCTCTTCCAGGCGGGCGATGCGGGGCTCGAGGTCGGGAGACACGGTGAAGTCCTCGTCCCTCGGGGCTCAGGCGCCCGGGGACCGGAAGCGGATGAAAAGTATAGCGAGAACCGCCAGCACGGCGCTCGCCACCGGCACCACCCAGGGCCGCCGCGTGTAGGCGGTCTGGGTGGAGGCGCCGGTCACGGTGGCGCGCAGGATACCCTGCTGGTCCACGCCGAGCGTCGCCAGCGGCTGGCCGTCGGCACCGACCACCGCCGAGACGCCGGTGATCGCGGCGCGCAGCAGGGGGCGGGCGTTCTCGGCCGCCCGGAAGCGCGCCGCCCGCAGGTGCTGCCAGGGGGCCGAGGTGTCGCCGTACCAGGCGTCGTTGGTGATGGTGGCGAGCACCGTGGCGCCCTCGCGCACGGTGGCCGCGACCTCCTCCGGGAACGTCACCTCGAAGCAGATGGCGAGCCCGATCCGCTCGCGCCCCCACGGTAGCAGGTGAATGCCTTCAGCCGCCGAGAAGTCGCCGGCGTTCCTCGCCAGGCTGTCGTAGAAGGGAAACAGGCCGGCAAGCGGCACGTACTCGCCGAACGGCACCAGGTGGCGCTTGTCGTAGCTGGCGATGGCGGCGCCGCCGGAGACCAGGAGCGCCGAGTTGTACCAGATCTCCTTCTGCGAGGCCTCCTGGCCGGAAGTTTCCTCCTTGCGCGGCGAGTTGAGCAGCACCGGGCAGCCCGCGGCATTGAGGCTCGCGAGGTCGGCGCGCAGCTCGGGGCTCCCGTCCCAGGTGTAAGGCCAGGCCGCGCTCTCCGGCCACAGCAGCAGCGCGCCCTGGCGGTCGCAGGCCTCGCGCGACTGGGCGATCACCCGCTGGTAGTTGGCTCGGGCGAGATCCCAGTCCATCACCACCAGGTTCGGGATGTCGGGCTGCAGCACCCGCACCGCCTGCCCCCGCTCCCCCCCCGGGGCGCCGTTCACGGCGGGAGTCTCGACCGGCGGCAGGGCGAAGCGGCCGGCCATGGTGAGCAGGGTGAGCGGCAGCAGCACGCCCACCGCCGCGGGCTCCCAGCGCCGGTGCCGGGCGGCGAGCGCCACGCTTGCGTTGGCGAACACCACCAGGCCCGAGAGCCCGTAGGCGCCGATCCACGCCGTCAGATGCAGTGCCCCCGGCACGCCGATCCAACTGTAGCCGGCGATGTTCCAGGGAAAGCCGCCCAGGAGATGCCCGCGCAGCCACTCGAGCACCACCCACAGGGCGGGCAGGCCGGCGAGCGCCAGCCAGGCCGGGCCTTCCCGCCAGAGCCGGGCCCCCAGCCAGCCGAAGGCGAGGACGAAGAGGGCGAGGTAGGCGGCGAGCAGCAGCAGCCCGGCCACCGAGAGCAGCCAATGAAGCCCGCCGAACACCGACAGCGTGGGCGCGATCCAGGGGATCGCGGTCAACCAGGACGCGAGCCCGAAGAGCCAGGCGAGGCGCCCGGCCCGCGGGTGGGCGAGCAGCAGCAGGAGCGGCGCCAGCGCCAGCCACGGCGCCACCAGAGGCTCCCGCTCGCCGAACTGGAGGCCCCAGAGGGCGCCGCCGGACAGGGCGAGGAGCACGGCCGCCATCCCTCGCTTGCCCCACGGCCACGGGCGCCGCGCCGCTGTCGTCCCGAGCGGCGCGAGGGGCCTGGGGGACGGCTTGGACCCCTCACGCCCCGACGGCACCTGTCCCCCGCCCAGATCCTTCGCTTCGCTCAGGATGACAGGGTCCTTCCGTGCCAGGGTGGGCTCACTCCGTCGTGATCCAGGTATCCACCCTCATCTTGCGCTGCACGTCGTCGGCCACCTTCTGCGCAGCGGGCCGGTCGCGGTAGGGGCCGATGCGCACGCGGTAGGTGACGCCGGAGGCGAGCTCGCTGCGCGACAGGGAGGCCGGGTAGCCGGCATCCTGGAGCAAGGTCAGCATCTCCCGCGCCTTGACCGGGTCCGGGGAGGAGAAGACCTGCACCAGGAACTGTGTCCCGGTCGGGCGGGTCACGGGCGGAGTCGGAGCAGGCGCCGGCGGTATGGCCTGGGGCGAGGTGCTCAGGGTCGGGGCCGGAGACCGCGCGCCGGCGGGAAGCGGCGCCGCGGGCCGGGCTCCGGAGGCAGCCGGCGCACCCTCGAGCTCCGCCTCCTCGCGGGCGAACTCGCTCTCCAGGCGCTCGGCCTCGTTGGCCAGCTCGCGCCGCTGCTGCCACTTCGGCTTTTGCTGGGCGGGGTTCCCTTGCGGCGCACCGGCCGCCACCACCACCGGCGGAGGGGCCGCCGGCTGAGGCGACGGTGCCCGAGTCTCCGCGGCCTGGGGACCCGGCGCGGGCTGGGAGGACGGCGGAGCGGCCGCGCGCTCCGGGCTCGCGGCGGACTCGGCTCGGAGAGGCGAGGCCGCGGCGGGCTCGACCGCGGCCGGAGCGTCCTCTGCGGCCGGGGCTTCGCCGGCGGGCTCCACCCCATCGCTTGCGGCTTGCGCCTCGCTCTCCTGGAAATAGTCGAGCCGCGGCACCGCGTCGCCCGGGTCGTCAGCCGAGGCGGCGCTTGGCCAGGCTCCAGTGCCCGGGCCGCTCGTCGGCGCTCCGGGCGCCGGCTCGCCCGCCGTCGTGGCCGGTTCCTGCTCCACCACCCGCAGCGCCGCCTCCTGGACGATGGCCGGCGGAGAGGCGGTCTTCCCTACCCAGACCCCGGAAAGGAACGCGACCAGCAGCCCCACCAGCAGAAAGGCGAAGGCCACCATCACCTGGCGGTTGGTGAGGGAGACCTCGTAGAAGCTGGTCTCCCGGGGCTCGCTGACGGGCATGGCCTAGCTCTTGTTGTGGCTGCCGGTGTCCCCGAACCGCTCGCTGAAGGCGCGGAGGAGGTCGATCGGCAGCGGGAAGATGATCGTCGAGTTCTTCTCGGTGGCGATCTCGGTCAGGGTCTGCAAGTAGCGCAACTGCAGGGTAACGGGGTGCTTGCCGATGACCTCCGCCGCCTCGGCGAGCTTGAGCGAGGCCTCGCTCTCGCCGGCGGCGTGAATGATCTTGGCGCGCTTCTCGCGCTCCGCCTCCGCCTGCCGCGCCATGGCGCGCTGCATCTCGGTGGGCAGGTCCACGTGCTTGACCTCGACCATCGAGACCTTGATGCCCCATGGGTCGGTGTGCAAGTCGATGATCGCCTGGAGCTGGTCGTTCAGCCTCTCGCGCTCCGCCAGCAGCTCGTCGAGCTCGGCCTGGCCGAGCACCGAGCGCAGCGTGGTCTGCGCGAGCTGGCTGGTGGCGTAGAGGTAGTTCTCGACCTCGGTCACCGCCTTGTTGGGGTCGACGACGCGGAAGTAGACCACCGCGTTGACCTTCACCGACACGTTGTCCTTGGTGATCACGTCCTGGGGCGGCACGTCGTGGACGATGGTGCGCAGCGAGATGCGCACGATGCGGTCGATGGGCCGAAAGATGATCACCACCCCCGGCCCCTTGGCGTGTTCGAGCAGCCGGCCGAGGCGAAAGACCACGGCGCGCTCGTACTCGGTGATGATCTTGATGCAGGAGAGGACGTAGAGCACGACGGCGATCACGGCGAACACTGGCAGCGACACGATCATCGGTACCTCCTTCAGCAACCATTCGATCAGCGACAGCAGAAGATCCACCGCGCCGTCATCCGCCGGTCAGGTTTCCTGCCCGGCCGCCGCACGCGCAGCGTCAGGCCGTCGACGCCGGTCACCACCACCGGCTGGCGCGGCTCTACACGGCCCACGGCCTGGGACCCGGCCTCCTCGATCACCCCCTCCTCGAGCACCGCATTCCACAGCTCGCCGTGCACGAAGACCTTGCCGCGCGGCGCGAGAACGGTGCGCACCTCGGCGCGCGAGCCGATCAGGCCCTCGGTGCCGGTCGCCACCGGCCGCCGATGGGCGCGCAGCGCGAGCATCGCCAACAGGCCGCTGGCGGCGAACGCCACCAAGGCCACACCGGCGATGACACCACGGCTCACCCGCAGCGCGGGCTCCGGGCTCTTGATCAGCATCAGCCCGGCGAGCACCAGGCACACGACACCGGCCACCGAGAGCAGGCCGTAGGACACCACTTTGATCTCGGCGATGAAGAACACCAGCGCCAGGATCAGCAGGGCGATCGCCGCCGTCGACACCGGCAGCACGGAGAGGCCCCAGAACCCCAGTACCAGGCAGATGGCGCCCACCACGCCGGGGAGGATGGCGCCCGGGTTGTAGAGCTCGACCAGCAGGCCGACGCTGCCCAGAGAGAGCAGCAGGTAGGCGATGTTGGGGTCGGCGAGCACCGCCAGGATGCGCTCGAAGAGCGACATCTCGAGCTCGCGCAGCGGCCGGCCGGCGATGGCGAGCTTCACCGGCGCGCCCATCCCTTTGTCGATCTCGCGCCCGTCGAGTGCCGCCAGCAGCGCCGGCAGGTCGGGCGCCATGAGGTCGATCAGCTTGGCGTCCAGGGCCTGCTGGGCGGAGAACGAGCGCGCATCGCGTACCGCCGCCACCGCCAGCTCGACATTCCTGCCACGGCGCTCGGCCAAGGCGCGGATCTTGGCCGCGGAGTCCTCGGCCACCTTCTTCTTCATCGTCTCGGGGAGCTCGGAGCCCTGCTGGCCGACGGCCGCGGCCGCCCCGGCATTGGTGTCCGGGGCCATGGCGGCGACGTCGGCGGCCATCAGCAGGAAGAAACCGGCCGAGGCGGCGCGCGCGCCGGGCGGCGAGACGTAGACGGCGACCGGCGTCCGCGAGCCGACGATGGCGGTCGTCATCTCGTGCATCGAGCTGTCGAGCCCGCCCGGGGTGTCGAGCTCGACCACCAGCAGGGCGGCGCGCTCGCGGTCGGCCAAGGCCAGGCTCTCGCGCAGGAACTCGGCGGCCACCGGATGGACGGCGGACTTCAGGCGCAGGTGCAGCACCTCGCCGCCCGCCGCGGCCCCGTCCGCGGCCAGCGTGCCGAGGGCGGCTCCCAGCGCGCCCGCGAGGGTCGCCGCGAGGAGCGCCCGGCGGTGGAGCCGAGGTGCTTCGGATCGCGATGGAGGGCGCGTCGCGCGCATGGCACAAACCAGTATAGCTGCTAGTGTTCGCGCCACGGCAGCCTCCTCCTGCCGGCGCCCTCGGAGCTGGGACACGGGTTGCGACTCCTCGCCATCAGCGATCTCCACCTGCGCTACGAATCCAACCGCCGTGCGCTCGCCGAGCTGCCGTTCCACGGCCAGGACTGGCTGATCGTCGCCGGCGACCTGGGCGAGGACGAGGCGGTCTTCCACTTCGCCTTCCGCCTGCTCTGCGAGCGGTTCGAGCGCGTCTTCTGGGTGCCCGGCAACCACGACCTGTGGACGGCGCCGGCGCGCGCCGAAAACGCAAGAGGCGAAGACCCAAGAGGCGAAAACCCACGAGGCGAGAACAAATACCAGCGGCTGGTCGCGCTCTGCCGTCGCTACGGCGTCGCCACCCCCGAGGACGAGTATGCGCGCTGGCCCGGCCCGGGGCCGGCCTGCCTCATCGCCCCGCTCTTCCTGCTCTACGACTACAGCTTCCGCCCCGAGCACGTGGCGGCGGAGCAAGTCCTGGCCTGGGCGGCGGAGGCCGACGTGCTGTGCGCCGACGAGGCCCTGCTCCATCCCGATCCCTTTCCCTCGCGAGCCGCCTGGTGCGCGGCGCGTTGCGAGGCCGCGGAGCGGCGGTTGACGGCCGCCGCGGCCGAGGCACCGCTGGTGCTGGTCAATCACTTCCCGCTGCGCTATGACCTGGTACGGCTGCGGCGCGTGCCGCGCTTCTCGCCCTGGTGCGGCACCCGGCGCACCGAGTCCTGGCATCTCCGCTTCCGTGCCCATGCCGTGGTCTATGGCCATTTGCACGTACGCGGAACGCATGTCCGAGACGGCGTGCGCTGCGAAGAAGTGTCGCTCGGCTATCCTCGCGACTGGGATGCGCGGCTCGGCGTCGAGAGCTATCTGCGCGAGGTCCTGCCTGGCCCTTCGACGGCGTCGGAGTGGGCTTAGGGCTCCGAGGCTTTGTGCTAGGCTAGCCGCTATCCGCGCATTCCAGAGGAGAAAATCCCTTGTTTCCTGACGGGAGGACTTGAGATGAAGAGCACTCGCACCCCTTGGGCCGTCGCCTCGTCCCTGGCCCTTCTCTATGCCTGGCTCGGCCCGGCCGCGGTGCGCGCCCAGGCCCCGAGCGCCCAGGACGACACGGTCTACGAGGACGAGTACGATCAGGGCGAGTACTCCGCTCAGCGCCACGCCATCGGCTTCGGCGCCGGCATCGTGCTGCCCAACGACAACGGCAACGAGGACGGCGAGATCTACTTCTCGGCCAACTTCCGCTGGCGCATTTTCGACCGCGGCGACAACGGCCGCGACACCACCAGCGGGCGCGCCTACAACGACCGGCACAACCGCCAGCACAACGCCGGCCGCTATCCCGGCGCCTCGGCCGACTCCGGCATCCGTGGCTACATCGAGCCGGAGCTCGGCTACTGGAAGCGCTCGGAGGACGACTCCGACGTCGACGACCTGATGCTCGGCATCAACCTGGTCGGCGTCGTCCCCACTCGCTCGGCCGACTTCTACGTCGGCGTCGGCTTCGCCCTGCACCAGCTCGACGGCACCATCCTGCGCCGCAACGGCGGCGGCGTGGTGATCGAGACGCTGGAGCTCGACGACAACCGGCTCGGCGCCAACGTGCAGGTGGGCGTGGAGCTACACCTCTCCGAGAGCGTGGGCGTGTTCGGCAGCGGCCGGCTCGACATCTTGGACGACGAGCCGTTCGACCGCCAGACCAAGATCTGGGGCGGCCTCCGCTTCCACTTCTAGCCGCCTGGGCTCGCTTCCGGGGCGCTGGCCGCGCCCCGGGGGCGCGCGACCGCGCCGGATAAGATCGGCGCGGTGAAAGCCTCTCCCTCCGAACAGCCAGGGTCCACAGCCGAGGCCAGCCTCGAGGGCACCCTCGAGCGCGTGGTGTTCGCCAACGAGGAGAACGGCTGGAGCGTGGTGCGCCTCGAGGTGCCGGGCCGCGCCGACCTGGTCACCGCCGTCGGGCGGCTGCTCGAAGTACAGCCCGGCGAGTGCCTGAAGCTCACCGGCGCCTGGGAGACGGACCGCAAGTTCGGGCCGCAGTTCCGCGTCAGCTCCTACCAGAGCGTGCTGCCCGCCACGGTCACCGCCATCGAGCGCTACCTGGGCTCCGGGCTGATCCGGGGCATCGGCAAGGTGATGGCGAGCCGCCTGGTGGCGGCCTTCGGCGCCGAGACGCTGGAGGTGATCGACCGCTACTCGGCGCGCCTCGAGGAGGTGGAGGGAATCGGCCCCAAGCGCAGCGCGCTGATCCGCCAGGCGTGGGTCGAGCAGCGCGAGATCAAGGAGGTGATGCTCTTCCTCGCAGCGCACCAGGTTTCCACCTCGCACGCCCTGCGCATCTGGAAGACCTACGGCGCCGAGGCCATCGCCGTGGTGCGTGCCAACCCCTACCGGCTGGCCACCGACATCTTCGGCATCGGCTTCAAGACCGCCGACCAGATCGCGGCCAACCTCGGCGTGCCGCGCGACTCCCCCGAGCGCGCCGCCGCCGCCGCCGCCCACCTGCTGCTCGAAGCCTCGGGCGGCGGCCACCTCTTCCTGCCGCGCGAGCGGCTGGTGCGCGAGGGCACGGAGCTGCTCGGCGTGGAGGCGGCGCTGCTCGAGGCGGCCGTCGACCGCCTGGGAGCGGGTGGCCAGCTCGTCATCGAGCGCGTCGCCGGCGAAGAAGGCGCGCCGATCTACCTCAAGGCCCTGCACACCGCCGAGGCCGGCCTGGCGGCACGGCTCGCGAAGCTCGCCGCGGCCCCGGCGCCGCCGCTCGAGATCGACGTCGAGCGCGCCGTGGAGTGGTTCGCGGCACGCGAGAAGCTCGAGCTCGCCGCCGAGCAGCGCGAGGCCATCAGCCGCGCGCTCACCGCCAAGGTGCTGGTGATCACCGGCGGCCCGGGCACCGGCAAGACGACCCTGGTGCGCGGCGTCGTCACCCTGCTCGGCAAGAAGCGCCAGCGGGTGCTGCTGGCGGCGCCCACCGGCCGCGCCGCCAAGCGCCTCTCCGAGGCCACCGGGCTCGAGGCCAAGACCGTGCACCGCCTGCTCGAGTTCTCGCCGCGGGTGATGGGTTTCGAGCGCGGTGCCGACCGCCCGCTCGAGTGCGACCTGCTGATCGTCGACGAGGCCTCGATGCTCGACGCGCCGCTCGCCCATGCCATCGTCGCGGCGCTGCCCGAGGCTGCGCGGCTGGTGCTGGTGGGCGACGTCGATCAGCTCCCCTCGGTGGGGCCCGGTTGCGTGCTCGCCGACCTCATCCGCTCCGGCGCCGTGGACGTGGTGCGGCTGACCGAGATCTTCCGCCAGGCGCGGCAGAGCTCGATCGTGCTCAACGCGCACCGCATCAACCACGGCGAGGTGCCGGACTGGAAGGGTGGTGAGGGCTCGGACTTCTTCTTCGTCGAGCGCAACGAGCCCGAGGCGGTGGTGGAGACGGTCCTGGAGCTGGTCGGGCAGCGCATCCCCTCCCGCTTCGGCCTCGACCCGATGGCCGACGTGCAGGTGCTGACGCCGATGAACCGCGGCCTGCTCGGGGTGGCGAACCTGAACGCCGCGCTGCGCGAGCTGCTCAACCCCAAGGGCAAGGAAGTGGTGCGCGGCAACCGGCTGCTGCGGCTGGGCGACAAGGTGATGCAGACCCGCAACAACTACGAGCTCGAGGTGTTCAACGGTGACCTCGGCCGCATCACGGCAATCGACGCCGAGGAGCACGAGGTGCGGGTGTCGTTCGACGGCCGGTTGGTGACCTACGCCTTCGCCGACCTCGACGAGCTGGCGCCGGCCTACGCCTGCTCGATCCACAAGAGCCAGGGCAGCGAGTACCCGGCGGTGGTGCTGCCGATCCACACCCAGCACTACGTGATGCTGGAGCGCAACCTGGTGTACACCGCGCTGACCCGCGCCCGCAAGCTGGCAGTGCTGGTGGGCCAGAAGCGCGCGCTGGCCATCGCGGTGGGCAACGCTCGCACCCGGCGCCGCTTCACGCTGCTGGCGGAGCGGCTGCGTGGGGAGCTGTAGGCGAGAAGATCGGCGCCAGACGGCCGGTACAAGCCCGGCCGCCACGTTCGGAGCGACCTTCTTGGAGGCAGCGGCCGGAACTGTGCCGGCCGTCCAGGCTAGCTAGGGCTCGGGGGAACAGGATCGGAATCCGACTTCGGCGGTACGTCCCCGGCCGGCTCGATCGGCGGCACGGCGACGGGCGGCAGGAGCTGCGGCGCCGCCGCCGAAGTGGGCGGAGCGGGCGGCGGAGCGCTCGCGGGCGAAGCCGGCACCACCGGAGTCGCGGAGCCCTCCAGATAGCGGCCGTAGCGCGACAGCAGCACGGCGCCGATGCCCACCGAGGTCGCGATCCAGCGGATGATCGAGCCCACGGTCAGGAACAGCAGCCCGAGGCCCGCCGCAAAGCCGCCGGCGGCCACCCCGAGCCCGCCCGCGAAGCGCACCAGCTCGAGCAGCGAGAAGCCGATCAGCAGGTGGGCGTAGGGGCTCTTCACGGCCCAGCCCAGCTTGCGCCCGAGCCAGCGCCCGAGC
>JBIOXV010000144.1:0-46197 GCA_044869805.1 Thermoanaerobaculia bacterium
CTCTATTCCCGGCCGGCATATTTCTTGTCCCGATTTCTCGGGGTCAGGGAACTACCTTTGTAGGAGATGGGGTCGTTTTTCGCGATTGACGCAAAAAGGAACTGGAAAATAGTGAAGCATCTCTACCCGGCACGCACCTGGCGTGTCTGGAGAATCCTGCGGGCGAAACATGGATGATCGACACCCCAGCAGTCGGGAGCTGACCCGCTTCTCGCAGGTCGAGCTTCTCTCACCGAGCCATCGACCGCTGGTGGTGCACCTGGCGAGCTGTACCCACTGCCGGGCGCGCCTGGAGCGGGTAGCGCCGGCTGCCGGGGCGCGAATGCGCGAGGTGCTTGCCAACGTCACTCCCCTGCACTCGCCCGACGTCGCCTCCTACCGGACAGCCTTTGCGCGGGTGATGGCCAAGCTCGACCGCGAGGCCCACCGCCTGGAACAGAGCCGCAGTCTGGCGCCTGCGCTCCTCTCCGAGCTCCTGGGCCAGCCGCAGCAACGCCGCATGCTGCTGATTCGAAACAGCTCTCGCTTCCAGACCTGGGGCCTGGCGGAGCTCCTGCTGGAGGAGGCGCGGGCCTGCTGGACGGAGGATGCCTGCGCGGCCGAGGACCTGGTGCGGCTGGCGCTGGCCGTCACCCAGGAGCTCGAGGCCGGGGGCGAGTCGGCGTCCTTCATCCGCGATCTCAAGGCGCGGGGTTGGGCCTTCCTCGCCAACGCCCGCCGCATCCGCTCCGACCTCGCGGCGGCGGAGAAGGCGTTCACCGTCGCCCGCCAGCTCTTGGCGGAGGGCTCGGGCGACCCGATCGAGCAGGCTCAGGTAATGGAGCTCGAGGCCTCGCTGCTGCGCGCTCAGCGCCGCTTCGACGACGGCTCCAAGCTGCTCAAGCGCGTGATCCGCGCCTACCGCCGGGCCGGCGAGCCGCATCTCGCGGGCCGTGCCTTGATCAAGCAGGCGATGCTGCTGCGCGAGGCGGGTCAGCCTTCGGAGGGCATCCCGCTGCTCGAGCGGGCGGCGCTGCTGATCGACCCCCAGGCCGAGCCGCGGTTGCTGTGCTGCCTGCGCCAGAACCAGCTCGGCCTATTGAACGAGAGCGGCCGCGCAGCGGAGGCCGAGGCGATGCTGCCGCAGCTCCGGCGCCTGGTGCACCGCTTTGGCTCCCGCATCGACCTGCTGCGCTTCCACTGGCTGGCCGGCAACATCGCCGCCAATCTCGGCCGTCCGGAGCGCGCCGAGGACTGCCTGCGCAAGGCGCGCGCCGGCTTCCTCACCGAGAACATCTCGCTGGACGTGGCCCTGGTGTCGCTCGACCTCGCGAGCCTGCTCCTGAAGCAGGGCCGCACGGCGGAGACCAAGGAGCTGGTGGCCGAGGTGGTGCCCCTGTTCCACGCCATCCACATCCAGCGCGAGGCGCTGGCCGCGGCGCTGCTGTTCGCCGCCGCCGTGGAGCGCGAGACGCTGACCCTCCGCCACCTCGAGGAGCTCTCGGCCCTCTTGCGCCGGGCTGCCAGCTCGCGGCCGGCCGCCACCGAAGTCAGCTAGCCCCTCCCCCTCGACCGGCCAGCGACGGGATGGATTCCCGCGGGCGGGAATGACCCCGAAGGGAGCAGCGCCCTCTCTGTCATCCCCGCCAGGGGGAACCCATCTGCTTGCAGCCACCGGCCGGCCCAGGGAGCCCCAGTTGACGCATGGTCCTTCGGCAGCATAAAAACCACGCCTCCCTGGCACGCCTCGCTGGCGGAGCCGCTGCCGCCGAGGCCCTTGCCATCATGACCCCACTCGCCCAAGCCGTCTCGCGCCGGCGCACGTTCGCCATCATTTCCCACCCGGACGCGGGCAAGACCACGCTCACCGAGAAGCTGCTGCTCTTTGGCGGCGCCATCCAGCTCGCGGGCGCGGTCAAGGCGCGCGGCGAGCAGCGGCGCGCGCGCTCCGACTGGATGAAGGTCGAGCGCGAGCGCGGCATCTCGGTGACCGCCTCGGTGATGACCTTCGACTTCGAGGGGCATACCTTCAACCTGCTCGACACGCCGGGCCACGAGGACTTCAGCGAGGACACCTACCGCACGCTCACCGCCGTGGACTCGGCGGTCATGGTGCTCGACGCCGCCAAGGGCATCGAGACGCAGACCAAGAAGCTGTTCGAGGTCTGCCGGCTGCGCGACGTGCCGATCATCACCTTCGTCAACAAGCTCGACCGCGAGGGCCGCGACCCCTTCTCGCTGATCGACGAGATCGCCGACACCCTGCAGCTCGAGGTGACGCCGGCCTCCTGGCCGATCGGCATGGGGCGGAGCTTCCTCGGCTGCTACGACCTCTTCCTCGATCGCCTGCTGCTCATGGAGCGCGGCCGGGGGCACGTCGCCGCCGAGGGTGAGCTGGTCTCAGGCCTCTCCGACCCGCGCCTCGACACGCTGCTGCCGGAGGCCACCGCCGCCCGGCTGCGTGAGGAGGTGGAGCTAGCGCGCGGCCTCTCCCCCGAGTTCACTCTCTCCGCCTACCGCTCCGGGCACTTGACGCCGGTCTACTTCGGCAGCGCGCTCAACAACTTCGGGGTCCGCGACCTGCTCTTAGGGCTGGCCCGCATGGCACCGCCGCCGCGGCCGCAGCCGGCCGCCGAGCGCAGGGTGGATCCCACCGAGGAGGCGGTCTCCGGCTTCGTGTTCAAGATCCAGGCGAACATGGACCCCAAGCATCGCGACCGGGTGGCCTTCGTGCGCCTCTGCTCGGGCCGGTTCGAGCGCGGCATGAAGCTTTTCCACGTCCGGAGCGGCAAGCAGCTCACGGTGGGCAACCCGCTGATGTTCCTCGCCCAGGAGCGCGAGATCGCCGAGCAGGCGTTCCCGGGCGACATCCTCGGCATCCCCAACCACGGCAACCTGCGGATCGGCGACACCTTGACCGAAGGCGAGGCGCTGCGCTTCACCGGCATCCCGAGCTTCGCTCCCGAGCTGCTGCGCAAGGTGCGGCCCGTGGACCCGATGCGCGCCAAGCACCTGGGCCGAGCCCTGCAGCAGCTCGCCGAGGAGGGAGCGGCGCAGGCGTTTCGGCGCGAGCAGGGGGTCGAGTGGATCGTGGGCGTGGCGGGCGCCCTGCAGTTCGACGTGCTGGCCGACCGCATCCGCACCGAGTACGACATCGAGGTGGTGTTCGAGGGAACGTCCTTGCTTACCGCCCGCTGGCTCGAGGCGGACGATCCGCGGCTGCTCAAAGACTTCGCCGCCGCTTACGACCTCAACATGGCCACCGACCACAACGGCCTGCCGGTGTTCCTGCCGCGCAACGCCTGGCACCTCGAGAAGGCGCGCCAGGACTTCCCCGCGGTGCGCTTCCTGAAAACCCGCGAGCAGGTCCAGTGATACCGTACTTGGGCGATGGGCCGCCAGCGCACCGCGACCTCCGACGAGCCCGGCCTGGCGACCCGTGAAGAGCAGAAGGCGGCGCGCCCGCCGCGCTTCAAGGTGCTGCTGCACAACGACGACTATACGTCCATGGATTTCGTGGTTCAGGTGCTGATGTCCCACTTCCACAAGCCGCCGGCCGAGGCCACGCAGGTGATGCTCGAAGTTCACTACCAGGGGGTCGGGGTGGCGGGCGTCTACCCGCGCGAGGTGGCGGAGACCAAGGTCGCCGCGGTCACCGCGGCGGCGCGCGCCGAGGGCATGCCGCTGCTGCTGACCCTCGAGCCGGATTGAGGCAGGGGCCATGAAGCTCACCCAAGACCTCCAGATCTCCCTGACCGTGGCCCTGACCGAGGCCGCGCGCCTCGGCCACGAGTACGCCGGCAGCGAGCACCTGCTCTACGCCCTGACCCTCGATCGCAAGGCTTCCGGGGTGCTGCGCCACGCCGGCGCCAACCTGCCGCGTTTGAAAGAGCTGCTGGTCCACTACCTGGAGACCGAGATCGAGCGGGTGCCGGGCGTGTCGCCCGAGCCCCAGCTCTCGATCGCCCTGCAGCGTGTGCTCACCCAGGCGAGCCTGCACGCCGCGAGCTCCAACAAAGAGGAGATCAGCAGCTCGGACCTGCTGGTGGCGTTGTTCTCGGAGGCCTCGTCGCACGCCGTGGCGCTGCTCGCCGCCGAGGGGGTGTCGCGGCTCGACGTGGTGAGCTACCTCGCGCACGGCATCTCGCACCTGCCGTCGACCCTGCCGGCACCGCGCTTGCCGGCCGGCGAGGAGGACGAGGAGAGCGAGACGCCGGCCGGCGACGCGCTCGGCGCCTTCACCCAAGAGCTGACCGAGCTCGCCCGCCGCGGCCTGATCGACCCCCTGATCGGCCGCGAGCGGGAGATCCAGCGTACCCTCCAGATCCTGCAGCGGCGGCGCAAGAACAACCCGATCTACGTCGGCGATCCCGGCGTCGGCAAGACCGCCCTGGTCGAAGGCCTGGCGGAGCGTATCGCGCGCGGCGCGGTGCCGGAAGCCTTCCGCGCGGCGCGCGTGTTCCGCCTCGACCTCGGGGCCCTGCTCGCCGGCACCCGCTACCGCGGCGACTTCGAGAACCGCCTCAAGGCGGTGCTCGGCGCCCTGGCCGACCCGGAGCGGGCCGGCGAGCGCCCCATCCTGGCGATCGACGAGATCCACACCATCGTCGGTGCCGGCAGCGCCGGCCGCGGCACCCTCGACGCCGCCGACCTCTTGAAGCCCGCCCTCCAGGACGGCCGGCTGCGGGCCATCGGCGCCACCACCTGGGAGGAGTTCCGCCAGAGCTTCCAGCGCGACCCGGCGCTCGCCCGGCGCTTCCAGAAGGTGGAGGTCACCGAGGCCAGCGTCGCCGAGACGGTGGCCATCTTCCGCGGCGTCGCCGACCGCTACGAGGAGCACCACGGCGTGCGCTACAGCCAGGGCTCGGTGGCGGCCGCGGCCGAGCTCGCCGGGCGCTACCTGCGCGACAAGCGCCTGCCCGACTCCGCGTTCGACCTGCTGGACGAAGCCGGCGCCGCCGTGGCGCTCGCCGGCGGCAAGCGGGTGTCGGCGGGCGAGGTGGAGAAGGTGGTCGCCACCATGGCCCAGATCCCGGTCGGCAGCGTGCAGCGCGACGACCGCGAGGCACTGGCGCGGCTGGCGAGCAGCCTCAAGGCCGCGGTCTTCGGCCAGGACGAGGCCGTGGACCGGCTGGCCTCGGCGATCAAGGTGTCGCGCGCCGGTCTGCGTGACCCTCTAAAGCCGGTGGGCTCGTTCCTCCTGACCGGCCCCACCGGCGTGGGCAAGACCGAGATGGCCCGCCAGCTCGCTCACTGCCTGGGGATCGCCTTTCTGCGCTTCGACATGAGCGAGTACATGGAGCACCACACCGTGTCGCGGCTGGTGGGCGCGCCGCCGGGCTACGTGGGCTACGACCGCGGCGGCCTGCTGACCGAGGCGGTGGCCAAGAGCCCGCACGCGGTGCTGCTGCTCGACGAGATCGACAAGGCGCACCCGGACGTGTTCAACCTGCTGCTCCAGGTGATGGACCACGGCACGCTCACCGACACCAACGGCAAGTCCACCGACTTCCGCCACGTGATCCTGCTCATGACCTCCAATGTCGGCGCCCGCGAGCAGGCCCGTCGCTCGACCGGCTTCGGCGAAGGCTTCGAGCTGCGCCAGGCCGACGGCGACCACGCCGTCGAACAGATGTTCTCGCCCGAGTTCAGGAACCGCCTGGACGGCCGTCTGGCCTTCCAGCCCCTGTCGCCCGAGGTGATGCAGCAGATCGTCGGCAAGCTGATCGGCGAGCTCGCCGACCAGCTCAAGCCCAAGCGGGTGGTGGTCGAGGTCTCGCCCGCGGCCCGCGACCTGCTGGCCGAGCGCGGCTACGACCCGGCCTTCGGCGCCCGGCCCCTGGCGCGGGTGATCGAGGACACGATCAAGCGCCCGCTGACCGACGAGATCCTGTTCGGCAAGCTGGCCGGCGGCGGCAAGCTCAAGATCGACGCCGAGGACGGCGAGGTGCGGCTCGACTTCCAGCCCGCCCCGGGGCGTTCGGCCTCGCCGCCTGCGCCCATGGTCGACAAGGCAACGATGATGGAGAACTGACCAGGCCGTCGCGAGCAAGTCCAGATGCAAGGAGCAGGGCGGGCCGGCAACCGCGCGTACCGCGCAGTACGTGAGGATTGCCGGCCTGGCCTGCGACGCCGCAGATGGACCGCGCAGCAGGCCCGGGCCGGGTTCCAAGTGTGTCACCGCCCTACGACTGACGCCGTCACCCGATCTGCGCGACACTCCCGCCTGCCCTGACAGGCCAGGGAGCCTCAATTGTCGATCGTCCTCGAGCAGCTCACCAAGCGCTACCAGGGCCACGCCGTGGTCCACAACCTCTCGCTCGAGGTGGCGGACCGCGAGCTGCTGGTGCTCTTGGGGCCATCCGGCAGCGGCAAGAGCACCGTGCTGCGCATGATCGCCGGCCTCGCCGAGGTCGAGAGCGGCCGCATCGTGCTGCACGGCCGCGAGGTCACCCACCTGCCGCCGCAGCGCCGGGGCGTGGGCTTCGTGTTCCAGAGCTACGCCCTGTTCCGCGGCATGACGGTGGCCGAGAACGTGGAGTTCGCGCTCAAGATCCGCGGCGTTGCAACCGCCGACCGCCGCCGCCGGCGCGACGAGCTGCTCGAGCTGGTCGGCCTGGCCGGCCTCGCCGGCCGCACGCCGCGCCAGCTCTCCGGCGGCCAGCAGCAGCGGGTCGCCCTGGCGCGGGCGCTGGCCCACCAGCCCGAGGTGCTGCTGCTCGACGAGCCGTTCGGCGCCCTCGACGCCCGTATCCGCACCGAGCTGCGGCGCTCGATCCGCGCCATCCAGCGCGAGCTCGGCATCACCACCGTGTTCGTCACCCACGACCAGGAGGAGGCCTTCGAGCTCGCCGACCGCGTGGCCGTGATGCACTTCGGCCGGCTGCTCGAGGTGGGGCCGCCGGAGGAGCTCTACCTGCGGCCGGAGACCGAGTTCGTGGCCACCTTCCTCGGCACCGCCAACCTGATGGTCGGCGAGGCCACGGACGAGGGCGTGCGCCTGGGGCCGGTGACCTTCCCGCTCCAGACTCGCGCTGACGGCTCGCCCGCGACGCGCCGCGTGCAGGTGCTGTTCCGGCCGGAGGACGTGGCGGTGAAGGACGCGGAGGCGGCCCTCGACCACCCGCTGCTGGGGGAGGCCGTGGTCGAGCAGTCGACTTTCGTCGGCTCGGTCGAGCGCCTGCGCCTGCGCCTGCCGCCGCTGCCCGGGGCGCGGCCGATCGCCCCACCGGCGCCCTTCGGCGGCGAATTCGTGCTGATCGAGGCCAGCCGCTCGCAGCACCAGGCCCGCCGCTACCCGCTGGCCTCCGGTGACAAGGCGTGGGTGGGCGTGCGGCGGGTGCATGCGCTGGTGCACCCCGGCCTCTCGCTGCTGCTCGCCACCGACGGCTCGCCGCTGGCGCAGGCCGCCCTCGCCCTGGGAGGGCACATTGGCCGCCTGGCCCACGCGCGGGTCACCGTGCTGGCGAGCGGTGGGGACGAGGCCGAGCTCGCGGCCCGCGCCGAGGACGCCAAGGAGCAGCTCGGCACCGGCCTCGCAGCGCTCGACATCCGTACCGTACCGCCGCCGCTCGCCGCCGCCCTCGCGCGGGAGGCGGAGCGGCAGCCCCACGACCTAGTGATCCTGGGGGTGGCAGCGGGTGAGGCCGTGGCGGCGGCCGAGCGCACGCTGGCCGCCGGCGAGCCGCACGTACTGGTGGTCAGCGGCCCGGCGCCGGAGCCGGCGCGCCTGCTGATCTGCGTGGCGGTGGGCGAGCCGGGCAAGGACGACGTGCTGTTCGCCGCCCGTCTGGCCCGCCACCTGGGCGCCGAGGCCACCGTGCTGACCGTGCTCCACGAGCGCACCTCGGTGGCCGCATCCGAGCGCTTCCTGGCCGCCAGCGTGCGCAGCCTGGGGCGCCTCGGAGTGCCGGCGAAGGCCGCCCTGCGGCGTGGCGACCCCAGGGCCGAGATCCTCGCCGAGGCGAAGGAGGGCGACCACTCGCTGGTGGTGGTCGGGGCTCCGCTCTCCGACCAGCGAGGCCGCGTGAGCCTCTCCGGCGTGGCGGCCGCGGTGCTGGAGGAGAGCGGCCGCCCGGTGCTGATCGTGCGCTCCGATGCCAGGCACGCGTGAGAGGAGGGAGGAAGGGATGACCGACGATCTGCTGCAGAAGACTATTCGCGCCTTGCTCTGCGTTGCCCTTGCCGCGGTCCTGGCCGGCTGCCAGCCCGACGCAGCCTCGAAGCCGGGGCCCTCCGGGGCCCAGGCCTCGGGGGCCTCTGCGTCGGGGAAAAAGGTCGAGCTCCTCAACGTCTCCTACGACCCGACCCGCGAGCTCTACCAGGACTTCAACGCCGCCTTCGCCGAGCACTGGCAGGCGAAGACCGGCAGCGCCGTCACCGTGCAGCAGTCGCACGGCGGCTCCGGCAAGCAGGCCCGTTCGGTGATCGACGGCCTGGAGGCCGACGTGGTCACCCTGGCGCTCGCCTACGACGTCGACGCCATCGCCAAGGCCGGCCTGCTGCCCGCCGACTGGCAGCAGCGGCTGCCGGACAACAGCGCACCCTGCACCTCTACCATCGTCTTCCTGGTGCGCAAGGGCAATCCTCAGGGCATCCAGGACTGGGGCGACCTGGTCAAGCCAGGGGTGGCGGTCATCACCCCCAACCCCAAGACCTCGGGCGGCGCGCGCTGGAACTACCTCGCCGCCTGGGCCTATGCGCTGTCCCAGCCGGACGGCGACGAGGCCAAGGCGAAGGACTTCGTGAAGCGCCTCTATGCCAACGTGCCGATCCTCGACACCGGCGCCCGCGGCTCGACCATCACCTTCGTGGAGCGCGGTATCGGCGACGTGCTGCTGGCCTGGGAGAACGAGGCCCTGTACGCCGTCGAAAAGCTGGGCAAGGGCAAGCTCGAGATGGTGGCGCCGTCGCTCTCGATCCTCGCCGAGCCCACCGTGGCGGTGGTCGACAAGGTGGCCGCCAAGCACGGCACCACGGAGGTAGCCAAGGCCTATCTCGAATACCTCTACACGCCCGAGGGCCAGGAGATCGCGGCCCGCCACCACTACCGGCCGCGCCTCGCCGAGGTGGCTGCCAAGCACGCCGCCCACTTCCCCGAGATCGAGCTGATCACCATCGATCAAGCGTTCGGCGGCTGGGCCAAGGCGCAGAAGACCCACTTCGACGACGGCGGCGTGTTCGACTCGATCTCTCAGGGCGGGTTCTGAGGGTGCCGGCTCCCCGTCCAGGCCGGCGCCGCGGCTCGGCCCTGCCCGGCTTCGGGCTGGCGATGGGGATCACCCTGCTCTACCTGTCGCTGATCGTGCTCATCCCGCTGGCCGCGGTGTTCCTGAAGGCCACCACCCTGTCGTGGGATAGTTTTTTGGGCACCGTGGCCTCGGCGCGCACGCTGGCGGCGTTCAAGCTCAGCCTGGGCGCCGCCTTCGCCGCCGCGGCCATCAACTCCTGCTTCGGGCTGCTCTTGGCCTGGGTGCTCGAGCGTTACGAGTTCGCCGGCAAGCGGCTGATCGACGCCGTGGTCGACCTGCCGTTCGCGCTGCCCACCGCGGTGGCCGGCATCGCGCTGGCCTCGATCTACGCGCCCCAGGGCTGGGTGGGCCGCTGGCTCGAGCCGCTGGGGTGGAAGGTCGCCTACACGCCGCTCGGCGTGGTGGTGGCCCTGACCTTCGTCAGCCTGCCGTTCGTGGTGCGTACCGTGCAGCCGGTCTTGGCCGACCTCGAGCCCGAAATCGAGGAGGCGGCGGCAAGCCTGGGCGCCGGGCGCTGGCGCACCTTCCGCTCCGTGCTGCTGCCAGAGCTGCTGCCCGCCCTCGCCACCGGCTTTGCCCTCGCCTTCGCCCGCGCGCTCGGCGAGTACGGCTCGGTGATCTTCATCGCCGGCAACCTGCCCGGCAAGTCTGAGATCACGCCGCTCCTGATCATGATCCAGCTCGAGCAGTACAACTACGCCGGCGCCACCGCCATCGCCGTGGTCTTCCTGCTGATCTCCTTCACTCTGCTGCTGGCGGTCAACATCCTGGCCTTCCGTCGGGGCCGGCGGCTGCGGGCCGTGGAGGCGGCCTGAAGTGAAGGCGAGAGGCGAGCCGAGCCGGGCCTTGAGCGAGCCGCCCCCCGCTCTGAGCGAGCCGCCCTGGGTGCGGGCGCTGCTGCTCGGCGTCGCCTTCGCTTTCCTCGCCCTCTTCCTCCTCGTGCCCCTGGCGGTGGTGTTTGTCAGGGCGTTCGAGGACGGCTTCGCCGCCTACCGGGCCGCGGTCTCCGAGCCGATCGCGCTCTCCGCGGTGCGCCTGACGCTGATCACTGCCGCCATCGTGGTGCCCGTGAACCTGGTCTTCGGCCTGGCGGCGGCCTGGGCGATCGCCAAGTTCCGCTTCCCGGGGCGCAACCTCCTGGTGACGCTGATCGACGTCCCGTTCGCCGTCTCGCCGGTGATCGCCGGCATGATGTTCGTGCTGCTATTCGGGGCCAACGGCCTGGTCGGCCCCTGGCTTCTGGAGCATGGCTTCAAGATCATCTTCTCCCTGCCCGGCATCGTGCTCGCCACCCTCTTCGTCACCGCGCCGATGGTGGCGCGCGAGCTGATCCCGCTGCTCGAGGCCCAGGGCAACGACGAGGAGGAGGCGGCGCTCACCCTGGGCGCCTCGGGCTGGCAGACCTTCTTCCGCGTCAGCCTGCCCAAGATCCGCTGGGGCCTGCTCTACGGCGTAGTGTTGTGCAACGCGCGGGCGATGGGCGAGTTCGGGGCGGTATCGGTGGTCTCCGGGCACATCCGTGGCGCCACCAACACGCTGCCCCTGCACGTCGAGATCCTCTACAACGAGTACCAGTTCCAGGCCGCCTTCGCCGTGGCCTCGCTGCTGACCCTGCTGGCGCTCGCCACGCTGGGCCTGAAGACCTGGATCGAGCTGCGCTCGCCCGGAAGGCGGTGAGGCCGGCATGCCCTCCGATCCAGTTCCTGCTCGCCAACGCCGGCAAGCCGATACCCGCGGAGCGCCTGCTCTCCCACGTCTGGGGCCACCGCGGCAGCGGCGACCGCCAGCTCCTGAAGCAACTCGTCCACCGTTTACGCCAAAAGCTAGAGGGAGACGCTGCGGCGCCGCGCTACCTGCTGACCGTGGCGGGCGTCGGGTACATGCTGGAGGCGGCGGGAGCCGCGCCCGGCGACCGCTCCGGCGACGGCGGCATTCCCTAGGACTTCGCATTGGCCCCTGGAGAACCACCGTGCCGCCTACCCGCCTCGTCCGTTTCGTTGATCGCTTCCTCGGTTTCATCCTCGCTTGCGCCGGCCTGCTTGCCGTCGCCCAGACACTCGCGGGAGTGGAGGCACCACCCGTGTCCGGGAGCTCCAGCACAGGACCCGAGCTCGACCTCGGTTTCGAGGCGACGCTCGAGGGCTGGTCGCTCCAGGGGGCCGAGATCGACGCCGCCGTGGCGCACGGTGGCGGGCGGTCCATTCGGCTGCGCCCGCACGCGAGCGAGGGGTACGCGGTGTTCTTGCGCGTCCTGCCGCACGAGCGTGCGCTGGGCCAGTGGGTGCGGCTCACCGGCTGGGTCCGCACCGCCGGCATCGAGTCCGGGTACGCCGGGCTGTGGCTGCGCGCCGACCGCGATCGCAGTCTCGCGGCCTTCGACGGCATGGAGGATCGCGGCCTCCGCGGCGACAACGACTGGAGGCAGGTAGAGGTGGCGATCGAGGTGCCGGCGGACGCCACCCGGGTGGTGTTCGGCGGCCAGGTCGAGGGAAGCGGGACGGCGTGGTTCGACGACCTCGCCTTCACCGTCAGCGAGGCCGCGGCACCGGCGGCCGCCGAGATCAGCGGCACGGCCGTCGAGCCCGGCGGCAAACCCGCGGCCGGGGCTCTGGTCGCCGTAGTCCCCGCGGGCCGCACCGAGCCGGCGGCGGTGTTGATCGCCAGTGCCGACGGCAAGTTCGAGGTGACCCTCCCTGCCGGCCCCTATGCCCTGACCGCCAGTCATCCCCAGTGGGTGGCCGCCTACTCGCCGCCGATGGCAACCAGTGGCAAGTCCGTCCGCGAGCTGCGCTTCGCCGCCCCGGCCGAGGGGTTCCTCCTCGGTGGCTTCGTCCGCGACCCGGAGGGCGTCGCCTTCGCCGAGGCGGAGGTGCACTGCCTGCGCTCGCTCGGCGGGGGCGACCTCTTCGTCGGCCGTGCCGACGGCGCCGGGCACTACTCGCTGCGCCTGCCGCCGGCACACTACTCCTGCCGGGCGGTGGCTGGGGAGCTTCACTCGCCGCTCGGCAGCGTGCTCGAAGGCGCGGCGCGGAAGGACCACCTGATCCGCCGGCCGGTGCCCGCTCCGCAGCCAGTCGTCGACTGGATCCGCGAGCAGGCGATCCCGCTCGCGACGCCGCGCCCCGGGCAGGGCTTCGCCGATCTCGCCCCGCTCGCCGAGGTCGTCGGCAGCACGCGCGTGGTGGCCCTGGGCGAGGCCACGCACGGCACGCGCGAGTTCTTCCAACTGAAGCACCGGCTGCTCGAGTACCTGGTCTCCGAGCTGGGCTTCACCGTCTTCGCCATCGAAGCCAACTGGCCGGAGTCCGAGGCGGTGGACGAGTACGTGCGGACCGGGAAGGGAGACCCCGCGCAGGCCCTCGCCGGGCTGTACTTCTGGACCTGGGATACCGAGGAGGTGCTCGACCTCATCCGCTGGATGCGAGAGTGGAACTCCGTGCCGGGTCACCGCCAGGTCCGCTTCTACGGCGTCGATGCGCAGGTCGGTGCGGTGGCGGCGGAGCGCCTGGCGGCGCGGCTCCGCGAGATCGACCCCACGCTCGCGGCCAAGGCGGGACCGGCCCTGGCGAGTCTCGCCGAAACCGAGCGCGGCACTCCGCCCGAGGCAGAGCCGCTCGCCGCCGTCGCGGCCGTGCTGCCGGCGATCGCCGAACGGCTGCCGCAGCCGGCCACGTCGGCGGATGGAGCGGCGGGCAGGCAGGCGCTCGTCGACCGGCAGTACGTGCGGGTGCTGCAGCAGTTCATCGCCCTCCAGGGCGACATGGAGAACTACGCTCTGGTTCGCGACCGCGCCATGGCCGACAACCTGCGTTGGATCGCCGGCGTGGCCGAGCCCGGCTCGCGCATCGTCCTCTGGGCGCACAACGGGCACGTCAACAACCTGGGCGACCCGGTACCCATGATGGGCCATCACCTCGAGGAGGAGCTGGGCAAGGACTACCTGTCGGTGGCCTTCCTGTTCCACCACGGCGCCTTCCAGGCGATCGATCGGACGGGTCGCGGCTACGGGCTCCGGGAGTTCACGGTCGGGCCGCCTCCGGCGGGCACTGTCGAGGACGCCTTCGCGCGCGCCGGCCGGCCGCTCGCCTTCCTCGACCTCCGCCGTCTCCCGCCGCACGGCGCGGTCTCAGACTGGTTCCGCGGCCCGCAGGTGATGCGCAAGACCGGCTCCGACTTCAGCAGCGAGGCGAACATGGCGACCGAGGTGGTGCTGCCCGACGCGTTCGAGACTGTGATCTACGTCGAGGCGACGACCCGCGCCCGCCCCAACCCACCGCCACAGCGGCAGGGCATACGACGCGAGGACTGAGCACAAAAGGCACACAATGTGCTAGCTTGCGCTGCGTGAAGGTCTTCGGGTGGAACCCGGAGAAGAACGAGCAGCTTCGCAAAGAGCGTGGGGTCTCGTTCGAGGACGTGGTCTTCCACATCGAGCGGGGAGACGTGGTGGAGATCCTCGAACATCCCAACCCGGATCGCTATTCTCATCAACGGATCTTCGTCGTCGCCATCGACGACTACGCCTATCTCGTGCCATTCGTCGAGAGCGAGGACGAGATCTTCCTCAAGACGATCATCCCGAGCCGCAAGGCCACTCGGGACTACCTCGGAGGCTCGTGATGCCGAAACTAGACAGCGAGGAGCGCAAGCTGCTGCGCTCCGTGGAAGCCGGTGAGTGGAAGCCCGCACCCGGCAAGAAGCGTGAGCTGCAGCGATACCAGGAGGCCGCGCGGGCGACCGTTCGCAAGGACCAGCGCGTCAACGTGCGCATCTCCGGCAAAGACCTCGATGCGATCAAGAAGCGAGCCGTGATGGAGGGCATCCCCTACCAGACCCTGATCGCGAGCGTGCTCCACAAGTACGTCGCGGGCCGGCTGCGAGACCAGGGGGCGTAGAGAAGGAACCTTACCCCACCCCCTCCGGCCGCTCGGGGTACCTGCCCTCCTCCACCCAGGGCTTGAAGCAGTCCTCGAAGAGCATCTTCCAGCCCGTGGTGACGCTGTGCTCGAAGGCGGGGCCGAGGCGGCCGAAAGCGGTGTCGAGCAGGCGGAAGCGGGTGCCGGTCGAGGTGGGGACGAAGTCGATGCGGGTCTGGAGGCGGGCCGGGCCGCCGAACTCCGGGGTCAGCTCGCCGGAGAGCCGGAGCATCCCGGGCTTCTGGAGCTCGGTGACGTGGTACCAAACCAGCCCCTGGCCGTCGCCCCGGTCCTCGTAGAGCCGGCCGCCCAGCTTCTCCTCGAAGACGAAGCCCTTGGGGTTGGCGCCGACGTAGAAGTCCTTGGGCCACCAAGCCACGATCTCCTGCGTGAACGCCTTCCACACGCGCTCGGGAGACGCGGCGATGTCGACCTCCAGGGCCACCTCGCAGACTCCGAACTGGGCGCGTTTCGACTGCTCTTTCTCTTGCTGCTCCATCTCGGGCTCCCCTGGCGGACCGACTTCGATCCGGTGTTTGAGATCGGCGAGCGCCTGGACCCGGGGCCTGGCAAAGGGCTCGATCCAGCGCTGGGCGATCGCGTGAATGGGCATGGGGTTGAGGAGGTTCCAGCGCTCGCGGCCGCGCCGCTCGACGAGCACCAGGCCGGCGTCCACCAAGACGCCGAGGTGCTTCATCACCGCGAAGCGGCTGACCGGGAACTGGTTCGCAAGCTCGCCGGTAGTCTGCGGCCGGTCGCGCAGGAGATCGAGCATGCGGCGGCGATGCGGGTCCGAAAGCGCCTTCCAGACCGCCTCGGGCTCTCTCGATCGATCAGCCGCGCTCGACATGTGACCATTAAGTCACATCAAGAAACGACTGTCAAGCCACGAACCGACAGGCGGATGGAGGCCCGAAACAAAAGCCATCCCTCCTTCGTCTTCCGTTCCAGAGCCGCCAATCGAGGCGCTCCGGACCGCAGCCGGGATCGCCATGAGCCACCTTGCCAAAGACCTCCGCTTTGCCGCCCGCAGCCTCGCCAAGCAGCCGGGCCTCGCCATCATCTCGATCCTCGCCTTCGCGCTCGGCATCGGCCTCACCACCACCATGTTCTCGATCGTCGACGGCGCGCTGCGCGACCTGCCCTTCGAGCGCGCCGACCGGCTGATGCACCTCGAGCGCAACAACCTGTCGCAGGACATCGACAGCATGGAGGTGCCGATCCACGACCTCCTCGACTGGCGTGCGGCGCAGACCAGCTTCGAGGGCCTGGCGGCGTTCTACAACGGGACGATCAACATCGCGACCGACGGCGAGCCGCCCGAGCGCTACGACGGTGGGTTCATGACCGCCAACGCCTTCGATTTGTTGGGGGCCAAGCCGGCGCACGGCCGCGGCTTCCTCCCCGGCGAGGACCAGCCGGGCGCCGAGCCGGTGGTGATCCTGGGCTGGAACCTGTGGCAGACCCGCTTTGGAGGCAAGGCCGACATCGTCGGCCGCGCGATCCGCGTCAACGGCCGGCCGCGCCAGGTGATCGGCGTCATGCCGGAGGGCTTTCTGTTCCCCATCAACCAGCAGATCTGGACCACTCTGCCGCACGACCCGGCGCAGCTCGAGCGCGGCGAGGGCGAGACGCTCGAGGTCTACGGCCGGCTCAAGGACGGCGTGACAGTGAAGCAGGCCCGCGCCGAGCTCGCGGGCATCGCCGCCCAGCTCGCCCAGGAGTACCCGGACACCAACAAGGGGGTGTCGAGCGTCATCAAGCCCTACACCGACGAGTACATCGGCAAGGAGCCGGCCGCGCTCCTCTACCTGATGCTGGGCGCCGTCTTCGGCGTGCTGGTGATCGCCTGCGCCAACGTCGCCAACCTGCTGCTGTCGCGCGCCGTGATGCGCAGCAAGGAGGTCGCGGTGCGCTCGGCCCTCGGCGCCAACCGGCGGCGGGTCATCGTGCAGATGATCACCGAGGCGCTGGTGCTGGCGAGCGTGGGGGCGGTGATCGGCGTCGCCCTCGCCGCCTTCGGCATCGGCGCCTTCAACCGCGCCATCGCGCCCACCGACCCGCCGTTCTGGATCGACATCCGCATCGATTGGACGGTGCTCGCCTTCGTGGCCGGCACCACGCTCGTGGCGAGCGTGCTCGCCGGCCTCGCGCCGGCCCTCCAGGCGACGGGCAACAAGGTGAACGAGATTCTGAAGGACGAGTCCCGCGGCTCCTCCAGCCTGCGGCTCGGCAAGCTGTCGCGCGGCCTGGTGGTGACGGAAATCGCGGTTTCCTGCGTGCTGCTGGTCCTGACCGGCCTGATGACCAAGAGCGTGACCCAGCTCAGCCGCACCGACTTCGGCATCGACAAGGAGCACGTGTTCACGGCGCGGGTGGCGCTCTTCGAGCAGGACTACCCGGACGCCGCGGCCCGCCGGCGCTTCCTCGACGAGGTCGAAGAGCGGATGGCCGCGCTGCCCGGGGTCACGGCCGCGGCGCTCTCCGACTCGCTGCCGGTCACCGGCTCGGACGGCGGCCGTCTCCAGATCGAGGGCCAGGACTACGCCACCGAGACCGATCGGCCGTCGGCCAACTTCGCCGCGGTCTCGCCCGGCTACTTCGACGCCGTGGGCACCCGCCTCCTGGGCGGCCGCGCCTTCAATGCCGCCGACCGCACCGACACGCTGCCGGTGGCGATCGTCAACCAGTCGTTCGTCCGCCGCTTCTTCCCCAACGAAAGCCCGCTCGGCAAGCGCCTGGGCATCGAGCCCGGCGAAGACCAGCCGACGCGCTGGGTGACTGTGGTCGGCGTCGCGCCGGACCTCTACATGGACGGCAGCGACAACGAGGACCCGGAGGGCTTCTACCTGCCGCTGGCGCAGAACGACCGCTCGTTCGTGAGCCTGCTGGCGCGCACCTCCGGCGACCCCATGGCGCTCGCCAACCCGGTACGGCAGCTCGTGATCTCGATCGACCCCAATCAGCCGCTCTACTGGGTGCGCACGCTGGGCGAGGCGATCCGCCTGGAGACTTGGTTCTACACCGTGTTCGGGACGCTGTTCATGGTCTTCGGCGCGGTGGCGCTGTTCCTGGCGGCGGTGGGGCTGTACGGCGTGATGGCCTTCTCGGTCAGCCGCCGCACGCAGGAGGTGGGCATCCGCATGGCGCTCGGCGCGCAGGCGCCGCAAGTGCTGCAGATGATCTTCCGCCAGGGCGCGTTCCAGCTCCTGGTCGGCCTCGGCATCGGCCTGGCGATCGCGCCGCTGCTGTCGAAGTTCCTCCGCTTCGTACTCTTCCAGGTGAGCCCCTGGGACCCATCGATCTTCGCGCTGATCGTGGCGGTGCTGTCGGTGACCGGGGCGGCGGCGTGCATGGTGCCGGCGCAGCGCGCGGCGCGGGTCTCCCCGATGGTGGCGCTGCGAGGCGAGTAGGGGCGGCCCTCGTGGCCGCCCGTCCCGGAGGGCAGGCACAAGGCCTGCCCCTACACGGCGGGTGGTGGCGCCCTCGCCCCGCGTGAGCGGGGAGAGGATCGGGGTGAGGAGCCGCCTGTTGTACGCTCCGCCGCCATGAAGACCTTGAAGAGCTACGTCTGTGGCCGGTGGCACGAAGCGACCGGTGGTTTCGCAACGCTGATCGATCCCTCCACCGAAGAGCCCATCGCCCGCGCCTCGACCGACGGCGTCGACTTCGCCGCCGTCCTCGCCCACGCCCGCGACCAGGGCGGCCCCGCGCTGCGGGCGATGACCATCGCGGCGCGAGCCGAGATGCTCAAGGCCATGTCCAAGCTCATCCGCGAGCACCGCGACGAGCTGCTCGACCTCTCGCGCGCGAACACCGGCACCACCAAGCCGGACGGGTCGTTCGACATCGACGGCGGCTCCGGTACCCTCGCCTACTACTTCTCGCTCGGCCGGCCGCAGGGCGAGCGCACCTTCTTCACCGCCGGCGACGGCGTCCAGCTCGGCCGCTCGGAGGCGTTCTGGGGCCAGCACGTGCTGGTGCCGCGCACCGGCGTGGCGGTGCACGTCAACGCCTTCAACTTCCCGGTCTGGGGCCTGGCCGAGAAGGCCGCCTGCGCGCTCTTGGCCGGCATGCCGATCGTCACCAAGCCGGCCACCGGCACGGCGATGGTGGCGGCGCGCTGCGCCGAGCTCTTCGTCGAGGCCGGCGTGGTGCCGGAGGGCGCCTTCCAGCTCGTGTGCGGCGGCACCGGCAACCTTCTCGAGCTGCTGGGCGCGCAGGACGTCTTCGCCTTCACCGGCTCGGCGGACACCGCGCTCGCGCTGCGGCGCGGCGAGAACCTGCTGGCCGCGAACACCCACCTCAACCTCGAGGCCGACAGCCTGAACGCCGCGGTGCTGGCGCCGGACGCCGGCGCGGCCGGGCCCACGTTCGAGCTGTTCCTGAAGGACGTGGTGCGGGAGATGACCCAGAAGTCGGGCCAGAAGTGCACGGCGGTGCGCCGCATCCTGGTGCCGGCGGCGGCGGCCGACGCCGCCCAAGAAGCGCTCGTCGCCCGGCTGGGAGCGGTGGTGACCGGCAACCCGGCCGATGCCAGCGTCACCATGGGGCCGCTCGCCACCGCCAGGCAGCTCGCCGACGCCGAGGCGGGAGTGGCCAAGCTGGCGCGCGCGGCGCGCCTCGTCCACGGCACTGGCCGGCGCGCCGACGGGCCCGGCAGCCCCGAGGGCAAGGGCTACTTCTTCCCGCCCACCCTGCTGCGCGCTGACGACCCGTGGAACGCCGCCGTGGTGCATCAGCACGAGGTCTTCGGGCCGGTGGCGACGCTGCTGCCCTACGACGGCAGCGCTGCGGACGCCGCCGGTCTGGTGGCCCTGGGCGGCGGCACCCTGGTGACCTCGGTGTATGGCGACGACCCGGCCTGGCTCGCCGCCTTCCTGGCCGGCGCCGGCGCCACCACCGGCCGCCTCTACGTGGGCTCCGCGGGCTCGGCGCCGGAAGCGCTGGGCTCGGGGATCGCCCTACCGCAGACCCTGCACGGCGGGCCGGGGCGCGCCGGCGGCGGCGCCGAACTCGGCGGCCTCGCCGGGCTCGACCTCTATCTGCAGAAGGTGGCGCTCCAGGGGGAGCGCACCTTGGTAGAGCGGTTGGGCGGGGCCCCCTGAGACGAGCAGCTCGAGCTCGCGACGAGATCGTCTCGTCGCGAGCTCTCAGGCGTTCGGCCGCGCTACCTCACGGGAAGACCAGCGTCCACTCGCTGGTGTCGCCGGTCTCGAAGCCGTCGTCGAAGATCACGTTGGTCACGTCGGCGCAGTCGTCCAGCAGCCGGTCCAGCACCGCGACGCGGTCGGCTTCGAGGCTGATCGCCTCCCACGGGAAGACGATGAAGTGGGTGCGGTAGGCGGCGACCGCCTTGCGGATCGAGGCGCTGCCCGCGTCGCCGGTGAAGGTCGTGGTGGAAACCCCAGCGCTGGGCGTGACGGTGTCGCTGAAGTTGGTGAACGGGTAGGACAGCGAGTACGGGCCGAGGCCGTCGAAGACGCCGCCGGCGAACCCCGTGACCACGTCCTGGCCGGTGTCGTCGGTCACCACGCCGATGCCGAGATGGCTGACCATGAAGGGCGTGGTGCCGCGGTCGAAGTGGTAATCCTGGCTGACCATGATCAGGCACCTGCCGCCGCTGTCGAGCCAGGTGGCGAGCGCCGTCTCGCTCGCCGGGCCGGGGCCGCAGGCGCCGCCGAAGTGGTGGCCGGTGAACCAGATCACCGTGTGGTACGCGGTGAGCTCCAGGTCGTTCGGTTCGTTGTCGCTGATATTGGTGCTCCACACGTCGAACGGCTTGCCGAGCGCGTTCATCGCCGCCTCGTAGGTCGGCAGCACGTTGGTGGCATTGTCGTCGTCGTCCACCAGCAGGTAAGGCGGGATGGCGCGGGTAGTGAAGGTGAAGGCGCCGGAGTAGGTACCGTCGCCGCACAGGTTCGAGCCCCGGACGTGCCAGTAGTAGAGCGTCTCGGAGGTGAGCGCCACCCCCAGGGTGTGGCTCAGCGAGGTGACGCTGGCCGAGTAGATGATGCTGGTGAAGGCGGCATCGGTCGCCACCTCCAGGTCGTAGCTCGAGGCCTGCGCCGTCGCCGCCCAGGCGAGGGTCGGCACTAGGATCTGGTCGATGGCGCCGTCGGCCGGCGAGGTCAAGGTCACGGCGCCCGGCGCGGCGGTGAACACCTCGAGGGTCACGCCCACGTCGTGCACGATGGCGGTGGGGATCGAGGTGCCGACGATGTCGAAGTCGTAGGTGCCGGCGGCGAGCGAGCCGGTGCCGGAGAGAGTGAGCTCGCTGGTGCCGGGGGGAGTCACCGGATTGACGGTGAACGCCGCGGAGGTGCCCGCCGGCTCACCCGCGGTGGCGAGCGTCACCATCTCGGTGAAGCCCTGGAACTGCGGCACCTCGATCTGGTACACGGCGTCGGCCGGAGCGCAGACCTCGACCTCCCGCGGGCTCGCCAGGACCAGGAAGTCGATGCCCGCCGGCACCGCCTCGGTGAACACGTCGGGGTCGGGGTGGCCGTCCTGGATGTTGCGGTCGTCGGACCACAGCAGTTGGATGGTGGTGGCGGTCTGGAGCTGCGAGTCGTAGTCGCTGTGGTAGCAGGTAGCCAGCTCGGGGTCGAGGAAGACCGGCGAGGAAACGTCGGAGAGTCGCAGGTTGGCGTTGAAGGTCGCGCCGACGTCCTGCGACACGGCCTGATAGGTGTCGTAGAGCAGGTTGCCGGCGTCGAGCCGCCGGTCGTACCAAGCCGCGCTCACGATGCCGGTCTCGCCGACGCTCAGCGAAGGCTGCCACTGGTCGCGGGTGGTGCCGTCGTCGTTGAGCAGCACCTCGGTCTCCCAGGTGGCACCGTTGTCGAGCGAGCGGCGGTAGTAGACGTTCGCCACGTCGCCGGTGTCGAAGCCGTCGGGGTCGTAGTTGTAGACCGCGTGCAGCGTGCCGTCGGGAGTGACGGCGACCTGCGGCGAGGGCAGGATGCGCACGTTGCCGTTGACCGCCGGCCGGCCGCAGTTGCCGGTGGCCACCGCGGCGCGGGGGTTGACCTGCCCGGTCATCGGGTTGGTGACCAGGGTGAAGCTGGCGCCGCCGTCCACCGAACGCGAGACCTGAACGTCGATCGGCCCGCTGGGGAAGGGGTTCCACCGCAGCCAGCCCACGAATACGTCGCCGTTGGGCGCCACCGTCGGCCAGGCGCCCTGCACGTCGTCACCGCCGCCGCTCAAGGCCACGGCGGTCGACCAGGTGGTGCCGCCATCGGACGACGAGTTGATGAAGATCTGCCCGCCGGCCGCGAAGTCGGTCCACGCCACGTAGAGACGGCCGTAGTAGGGGCTCGCAGGGTTGTTGTCGACGGTCATGATCTCCTTGTCGTCCCCGAAGCCGGAGTGCGTGTTGCCGAGGAAGGTGAAGCTCAGGCAGTCGTCCGTCGACCGCCAGACTCCGAGGCCGCCCGACTCCAGGGCCGCGAAGTAGAAGTTGCCGTCCGTCTTGCGCCAGACGAGCGACGGGTCGCCGAAGCTGTTGGAGCCCAGCGCGCCACGGTCGTCCCAGGTGGCGCCGCCGTCGGTCGAGCGCGAGAAGCCGGTGTAGCCCAGGCCCTCCTCGACGCCGGAGTAGGAGTCGTTGAACCCGGAGCAGAGCGTGCCGGTGACGGGGTTGTGCGCGATCGAGGTCTCGCTCTGGGTATGGGAGCCCGCGAGATCGTCGCCCGAGTCGTTGACTTGCACGTCCGGGTTGCTCGGCCCCGACCCGGGCCTGCCGGGGACCTCCTCGTTGCGCACCTGGCCCAGCTCCGAGGCCCGGCCGCAGGCTCGCAGCAGCATCAGCAGGCGGCCGTCCATCTTGCCGCGGGTCTTGGGTTGATCGAGCAGAGCGCAGGCCTCGGCCGCCACTCTCTGCTCGGTCGCGCTCGCAGCCGGAGCGGCTTGCGCAGGCGCCGGAGCCATACAGAGCCAAGCAAGAACGAAGCTGACGCCAACCAAGGCCGCGACGCGAGAGCGCAGGTCCCGTCTCATATGCCGAGTCTCCTCTTGGTAGGTTGCCCGTAGTGTTCTATGACTCTTGGTGTAAACAGTCAAGAAAGGTTTAGGCTCCAACCCGGGGGAGGCGCGGAAAAACGAAAGGCCCCGGACCTCTTGCGAGGGCCGGGGCCTCAAGGGTTCGTCTTCGGTGGCGTGGGGTTGACCTCGACCGAGGACGCTCGCTGGAGGACCCTCTTACGAGGACGCCACCTCCGGCAAACCGTGTCGATCTAGACTCACTGGACCACCTCCTTTCTAGGCGTGTCCATCATTGGCGGGCCCCTACCCGCCCGGCTCCGTGGGCCGCCTAAGCCTCGTGAGAGCCGCCCCGCCTCGGAAGGCGGGGACCCACAACTCGGCGCCTATGGTGAACTCCTCGCGAGAAAACGTCAAGCGGTATCGGGACTTAGGCTCCGCGGTCCATCCGGCGGAGAGAGTCGGCACAGAGCGCGCGTATGTTGCTGTGACATCTCCAGCTTCGTCTTGTTCGTTCTAGCTCGAAAGGGAACCTGGCCAGGAAGAGAGAGCGCGCCTTTCTCCTCCTCAGCTCCCTCCCGGCGGTGGCCGTGGCCCTCGTCCCGCGCGCCGGCGAGGCCCAGGTCTGGCCGCTGTCGCGGTCCCGCGAGCTTGGTCGACGAGCCGATGGTCGGCTCGCCCGCCGTGGCCGCCCCGCCGAGCGGCGAGTTGCTGATCGTGCACCAGATTTCGACCGGCGGGCTGCTCGATGGTCACTGAAGGTGCTCGATGAGGGGGCGGTCGACGACCGTTCCCGGTGGAGCTCGCGGTCCACGTCACGAACCACGAAGGGCAAGCGACGCGTGCGAGCCTTATTGCTCTATGGCCAGGATGTTGGCCTCGCAAGAGGTGATGCAAGAGATTCAAACGTAAAGGCTTCCGCCGAGCCGGTGGAGTGCGCTAGAGTGCGTCGACAAGAGTGTCCACCAGCCGATTTCAAGGGCATTTCTGCATTCGCACCATGTTTTCTGTCGGCTGTTCTCGGGAGGGTTTCCGATCATGAAGCGCACCTGGCGGTCGTCCTCGCTTCTCCGGCGAACGTTCCACGTTACTTTCGCCCTCGCCTGCCTCGCGGGGATCGCGATGCTCGCGCCCGCGTGGAAGGTGGAGGCCGGGAGCTCCGGCGACACCGAGATCTACTTCCCGCAGGGCGAGGACTCGTTGCCCGCCAACGGTGACTTCATCACTTCCGACGGCACCACCGGCGACGGCGACCCGGCGCTCGACACCTTCTATTCGTACTTCATCGAAGTGCCCTCGGGCCTGTCGCGGCTGGTAATCGAGCTGTTCGATGCCGACATCGGCGTCGGCGGCACCACGGAGCAGAACGACCAGCGCGACCGCGCGCGCGCCGGCTTCAACAGCACGATGTCGTACTCCCTGCTCGACCCTTCGGGGATCGTGCAGGCGATCGAGGACGCGGCCTCGGTGACCGACCAACCCGGGGGCGCAGACGACGCCTGGATGTCGATCCTCGACACCAACTTCCCCGCCTTCGCGGGCTCGGCGTCCGCGGTCAACGCCGCCAACGTGACCTCGCTCTCGGTGGCGAAACCCGCCAATACCCAGGCCAACGACCTGCTGATCTTCATCGTCGCCATCGACGGCGACAGCAACAACTCGGCGATCAACACCCCGACCGGCGGCACCGGCGGCTGGACGCTGGTCAACGAGGGCGGCTGCGCCGGCGCTGGTGGTGGAGCGTGCCGCCTGGGCGTGTGGCGCCGCATCGCGCTCGCCGGTGACCCGGCGACTTACTCGGTGACCTGGACCGGCAGCGAGGAGGTGACCGGCGTCATCCTCCGCTACACCGGCGTCAGCACGGCGACGCCGATCGACATCTCCAGCTCGGGTACCGGCACCTCGACCACCCCCACGGCACCCACCGCCACGACCACGGTGGCCAACACGCGGGTGCTGCGCATCTACGCCGCCGACAACGACGTGACCGCGATTGCGGACGACAACCCTTATCCCACCGGCCTGCGCGGCCGCTTCAACCTGGCGAGCAGCGCCACCGACGCCGACGCCGTGACCAGCGGCGCGGCAGAGACGCTGCAGGCGACGGCGGGCGCCACCGGCGCCGTCTCCTTCGAGATCGACGACAGCCAGGAGTGGCGGGCGGTGACCGTCGCCATCCGGCCCGACTCCGGCAACGCCGCCAACGGCCACTGGGAGCTGCGCATGGACCCCGGGCCGGGCGACGATTTGCTCGCCACCGGCCTCCGAGCTCACGACGGCACCTCAGGCTCCGGCGGCACCGAGATCAACGTCTACTACGACTCGCACAACCAGTTCGGCGTCAACCCCAACACCGCCGGCGACGACCTCACCAAGGACTACGACGTCTTCACCTACGTCACCTCGGGCTGCACTTTCAGCCACAACGACTTCGACTACGACAGCAACCAGGCCAACAACATCGGCAACGTGGAATACACCAGCCGCGGCGGTACTTTCTCCCAGCTCTTCGACAACGACACGCTGGCGACCGACGACGTGTGGCAGCGGGACACCATCCCGCGCTGGACCACCGACGGCCTGTCGACCGACTACGGCATCTGGCGCACGGAGGTGCAGATCCGCACCTACGCCGACGGCGGCTCGGGCAACTACACCAACGTCTACGTGGGCAACTTCAACGTCGGCGCCAACCCTCCGACGCAGCCGATGTCGAATGTCTTCCGCGTCTACCTGCCCACCGACGCGAGCGACACCACGGCGCCGGTCAAGCCCTACCTCGAGCAGCTCCTGACCTACGTTTCCGGCCCCAACCCGCCGCTGGTGGGCCAGACCACCCGCGTCTACGTGACCGTGCGACTGGTCAACCCGACGGCGCAGGCGATCACCTTCTCGACGCCGACCAACATCGTCACCGCCAACGTGCCGGGCCCTTCCCCCGCCGTCGTCTATCGGGGCAACGCGGTCTTCACCCAGGGCTCGATCGTCAGCCAGCCGGCCCTGGGCGGCACCGGCAACGTGACCTGGAACCCGGGCACCGTCGCCGCCGGTCAGACGGTGATCCTCGCCTATCAGGTGGACGTGACCCCGACCTCTGCCGGGCAGCGCCTGGTGGTCACGGGCACGCCGGCCTCGAACGGTACGCGCTGCACCTTCGTCGACCAGACCGGCAACACCTCGCAGTCGCGCGCCACCTTCACGCTGGGGCCGATCTGCGAGCTGGCGGCGACCCAGGGCGTGATCACCCATGCCCTGCTCAAGCGGTTCGAGGGTTACAGCGACGGCGGCCGTCGCGTGCTGCTGTGGGAAACCGGCTCGGAGATCGGCACCCTCGGCTTCGAGGTGCACCGCCTCGACCCGGCGAGCGGCGCCTACCGCCGGCTCGGAGACCTGCTGCCGGCGCTCGAGGCCGCCCCGGCCGGCGGCCGCTACCGCTTCGTGGACGAGGGGGTGGGGGCCCGGGAGCGCGCCACCTACGTGCTGGTCGAGGTCGACACCCGAGGCAACCGCCGCAGCTTCGGACCCTACACGGTCGACGGCGCGAGCGATGTCCGCCGCGACGACCTCTCCGCCCTCGACGGCAGCTTCCTCGCCGAGGCTCATCCGACCTCCCCGCGGCTCACCGCGCGCCTCGCCCAGCACGCCGCCGAGAAGCGCGCCGCCCAGGTGAGCGCCAGCCAGTCGGCGAAGGCCGGAGGCGCCACCGCGGTCAAGATCGGTATCGCCGCGGATGGCCTCCACTGGGTGAGCGCCGCCGAGATCGGCGCCGCGCTCGGTACGCCCGAGGCGACGGTCCGGCAGTGGATCGCCGAGGGCCGCCTGCGCCTCACCCTCGAGAGCCGGCAGATCTCCTGGCTCGCCGCGCCCGGGAACGCCGGGCTCTACTTCTACGGCCGTGCGCCCGAGAGCCTGTTCAGCCGCGAGAACGTGTACCGCCTGGAGAACAAGGACGGCCTGCAGATGGCGACCGTGGACCTGACGCCGCGCGGTCTGGCGATGCCGGTCGCGCCGCCGTCGACCTTCGAGGCCGCGCTGCACCTCGAGCAGGACCGCTTCGCCGCCACCGTGCTGCCGCTCGACCCGGCCTCGGACTACTGGTTCTGGGAAGGGGTGCTCGCCGGCCATCCCACCCTCGGTAGCAAGAGCTTCCACCTCGCGGTGCCCGCCGCTCGGCCGACCGCCGGCGAGGCCACGCTGGCCGTCGGCTTCCAGGGCGCCACCGATCTCGGCATCGCCGGCGAGCACGAGGCCGGCGTGCGCCTGAACGGCGTCGAGCTCGGCACCACCGCCTGGCAGGGGATCGCCGCGCACGAGGCGTCGTTCTCCTTCCCCTCGAGCCTGCTCGCCGACGGCGACAACCTGGTCGAGATCACGGGCACGCTGCCGCCGGGGGTTGCCACCAGCGCCTTCTACGTCGACGCCTTCGATCTCGTGTACCCGCGCGCCTACACGGCGCTGGGCGACGCGCTGCTGGCGACCGGCGACGGCCGCCCCGCGGTGCGGGTCGCCGGCTTCGGCAGCGCCGCGATCCGCGTCTTCGACGTCTCGCAGCCCAACCGGCCGAAGGTCGGCAAGGGTGTGGTGATCGACGCCGAGGGCGGCGACTTTCGCGCCAGCTTCCGCACCATCGGCGCCGGGACGCCCTACTTCGCCGTCGCCGCCGGCGGTGTGCTCGCCCCGGCCTCGCTCGCCGGCGACGCGCCGTCAAGCCTCAAGGCGGCGAGCAACCGCGCCGACTACGTGGTGATTGCCCCGGCCGAGCTCGCGGGTGCCGCCGCGGCGCTCGCCGACTACCGCGCCGCGCTGGGCTATCGCACCCTGGTGGTCGATCTCGAGGACGTCTACGACGAGTTCAGCTTCAGCCAGCCCAGCCCGGCCGCCGTGCGCGACTTCCTGCGCCACGCCTACCAGAGCTGGGCCACCCCGCCGCGCTACGCGGTGCTGGCCGGCGATGGCAGCTTCGACTACCGCGACCTGCTGGGGCTGGGCGGCAATTTGGTTCCGCCGGTGATGGTGGCGACCGGGCACGGCCTCTTCTCCTCCGACTCCCGCTACGGCGACGTGGCCGGGGACGACGGGGTGCCGGAGATCGCCGTTGGCCGCCTGCCGGTGCTGACCTCCGCCGAGCTCTCGAGCTATGTCGCCAGGCTGGCGGCTTACGAGGCGGGCGGCTCGCGCTCCGACCTCGTGGCGCTGGTGGCCGACGACCCGGACCAGGCCGCCGACTTCGGCGCCCAGAGTCAGTCGCTGGCCGCCACCTTCGAGCAGAGCTTCGTAGCCGACGAGCTGTTCCTGGGGACGCTGACCGCCACGACGCTGCGCGAGCGGCTGCTCGCCGACATCGGGACCGGCGTCGGCCTGGTGAGCTTCGTGGGCCACGGCGGCCCGCTGGGCCTGGCCGACGAGGAGCTGCTGGCTCCCGCCGACGTGCCGAACCTCGGCAACGGCAGCAAGCTCTTCACCTTGACCGGCCTGACCTGTGCCTTGAACCGCTTCGAGCTGCCGGGGGTGTCGGGGCTCGCCGAGGAGCTGCTGACCACCGACGACGGCGGTGCCGCGGCGGTGTGGGCGCCCTCGGGCCTGTCGCAGCACTCGGAGGCGGCGCTCCTGGGCGAGGCCTTCTACCGTGCGCTGGCGGGCCCTGGGCCGGAGACCGGGCCGGGAAGCTTCGTGCTCGGCGATGCCGTGCGCGCCGCCCTGGCCTCCTACGCCGCGACCGGCGCGACGAGCGACCTGCTGGCGATCTACAACCTGATGGGAGACCCGGCGCTATCCATGCAGCTCGAGCGCCGGAGCCCGCCCCCCGGCCCGCCCGCGGGCGGCTCCGGCGAGTAGAGGGCCGGCCCCACGAACGAGCCAAGCTCCGAGGACAGATGACCGCCATGCAAAAACCGCGAGCGACGGACCCCTCCAGCCCCGAGCGGATCGCCGGGGCGCCGGCCCGCAAGCCCTACCGGCGCCCGGAGATCACCTTCCACGAGCCGCTGGAGCTCTTCGCCGCGGTCTGCAACCCGGGCAAGGCGGACGTGATTACTTGTCCGGCGGGTCCCATCTCGTCGTAGCAGTACAGGACCGTCTCCCCACCAGGCACCACGGCCGGTACGAGCCCGGCCGCTACACCCGGAACCCTGCTGGCATCCCTGATCTGGACGTAGCGGCCGGAGCTGTGCCGGCCGTCCCGCTCAGTCGACGACAGGCAGCAGGCGCCGCTCCTCGCGGACCAGCGCCAGCCGTTCCCGCGCCCCGTCGTAGAGGGCGTCGGGCCGGCCCGTCTCCGCCACCGCGAGGCCGGGGCAGAAGGCCATGCGGCGGCCCTCCGGGCCGAAGCCCGCGACCAGCGCCCGCGCCGCCTCGGTCCCGGCGCGTACCTCGGCGAGGCCGCCAGCGTCGCCCAGCCAGATGTCGCGGATCGAGCGCTGGTGGAGGTTGCCCACCGCCCGCCGCCACTGCACGCAGGGATAGACGTTGCCGAAGGGGTCGATGGCGAGCGCCGAGGAGCCGGCGCCGCAGTGCTTTCCGGGCGAGGCCAGGGCCGGGACCTGGTCGCCTTCGCGGACCGCCTCGAGCACCGGCGGGCCCGACGGCGAGCGCCGCTCGGCGCGCTCGCGCTGCAGCTCGAACAAGCGTCGGATCGCCGGCGGTGAGGCAGTGATCGACAGCGGTTCGCGGTCGCCGTCGTCGCGTGGCGTGACCTCGGGGTCGAACTGCAACGGCACGCCGAGGCGATCGGCGATCGCGTACATGCCCTCCATCTCCGCCTCGTTCCAGCGCGTCAGCGTGCTGTTGAGCTTGATGCGCAGGCCGAGCGCCAGGCACTCCTCGAGGTTGGCGAGCAGGCGCTCGAAGCTGCCGGCGACGCGGGTCTGGCGGTCGTGGGTGGCGGCCGCGGCGCCGTGCAGGCTGACCTCGAGCAGGAAGGGGTCGATCTCCTCTCTCACTCGCCGGGCGATCGCGCCGCGCAGCGCGTGGCCGTTCGACTTGATGCGCACCACGAAGCCCAGCTCGCGAGCCCGGCCACCGATCGAGAAGAAGTGCGGATGGGCGAGCGGCTCGCCGCCGGTCAAGATGAGGTGCAGGGTCTCGAGCTCGGCCAGGTCCGCCAGCAGCCGCTCGTAGTCGGCGAGCGCCAGCGCCGTGCCCTGGAGCGCGAGGTCGTTGTAGCAGAAGTAGCAGTCGAGGTTGCAGCGGTAGGTGAGCTCGACGAGCACCGAGAAGAGCAGGTTCTCCTTCCAGGTGCGGCCGACGAGCTCGCCGTAGCTCAAGGCGCCCTCTCGCCCGCGGGCACCGCGACTCCCGCCTCGACCAGCCGCGCGAGGAAGGCGGTGACGTCGCGCTCGAGGTCGCCCGGCGACGCCTCGAACTCCTCGGCGAGGCGCGCCACGAGGCCGGCGACGGTGGTCTCGCCGTCGAGCAGGGCGAGCACGCGGCCGCCGACCTCGTTCAGGCCCAGCACCTCGGCGCGCTCCTGGGCGACGACCACGGCCTCGTCTCCCACCTGACGGAAGCGCACGTCGCGGGCCCGGGCGAGGACGCTGTCGCCGGTGATCATGGCGGCAGAATATCCCAGAAACCCGGGTCCTTCCGGAAGCCGAGCACCGCGGCGCCAGCGCGCTCGACGATCGCCGCCAGGTTCTCGGCGAGGCGGTCCGACCGGTAGGGATCGCCGTTGACGAACGGCGAGCAGGCGAGGAGCGCCGCCACCGCCGCCGCCGGTGCGAGAGGGGAGAGCCGGTGCTCCGGGCCCTTCTCGAGCCGCAGCAGGCGGGCGAGGGGCACGGCGCCGGGCCTCGCCGCGGCGCGCCCGAAGTCGCCGGCGAAGGGAAGCTGGTGCACACTGACTCCCGCAGCGGAAAGGGCGCCGCCACCCGCCGGCAGCACGGCGTTCATGTCGTCGGAGAGCACCGCGCGGCCGCTCGCCTCGGAGAGCCGCGAGACCGTGGTCTTGCCGGCGTCCGAGGCGCCGAAAAAGACCGTGGCGCGCCCGCCGTCGAGCGCCGCGGCACTGTGCAGCAGCGCGCCGCCGAGCTCCATCAGGCGATAGGCGGCGAGCACCCGGAAGTAGTTCTCGAATGCGCCGAGGAAGGCCTCGGCCTCGGCGGGCGTGCCGTCGAGGGGGGTCCACAGCGCGCCGCAGAGCTCGGGCCGCCACTCCAGGGCGCCGACCAGCCCGAGGCCCGCGAAGCGCACCAGCTCCGGCTGGTGCTCGAGGTCGAGCGCGTAGGTC
This sequence comes from Thermoanaerobaculia bacterium, assembly GCA_044869805.1. GTDB lineage: Bacteria > Acidobacteriota > Thermoanaerobaculia > Multivoradales > SZUA-115 > CAWDVR01. The sequence goes on from JBIOXV010000144.1 coordinate 30,357, forward strand.
CAGCCCTGGACGTCCACGGCGCGGAAGTCTTCCGCTGGCAGGTGAAAGAGCCGGCTCTCGACCGCGGGCTCGCGGCCGGCCGGCGCGAGGAAGGCCGCGAAGCGCTCGCCGAGCGCGCGCGCCTGCGCCTCGGAGAGGCCCTGGAAGCGATAGGGGCCGCCGGCGAAGTCGATCAGGAGCTGGCGCGGGCCGAAGGCCTCGCCCGAGCGCCGCCGCGGGGCCAGGTCGGGCGCGACCAGAAAGCGTGCACCGAAGCTCACGGCGAGAGGCGCGCGCCGAGGCGCGCCGCGAGGAAGCGCCAGTAGAGGCGGCAGGCGCGAAGCCGCATGCGCCCCGGGATATGTGCTAGGCCCCGCGCCCCGCCCTTGGGTGCTAAGCCCCGCGCCCCACCCTTGGGTGCTAGGCCCCGCGCCCCACCCTTGGGTGCCAGGCCCCGCGCCCCATCCTTGGGGGCCAGGCCCCGCGCCTGGCCCTCGGCGGCATGGACGCGGCCGAGCAGCGAGGATACCGGCACCGGGCTGTCCGGCGCCGGCGCGGCATCGCCCTGGGTGACGGCCAGCCATCGCCCCCACCAGTAGAAGCCGAGCAGGCGGTGCACCAGCCGGTGCCCGCCCGGCGAGACCAGGGCCACCACGTCCCCGGGCCAGTAGAAACGCGGCCGGGAGAGCTCCACGCGCTCGCCATCCTCGAGCAGCGGGCGCATCGAGGCGCCGCGCACGCGGCAGGCGAGCGGCCGCTCGGCCGCCAGCTCACCGAGCGCGGCCTCCATTTCGTAGCGGCGCGCCTGGTGACCCCGGCCGTTCAGGACGACCTCCGCATCGCGGCCCCTGGCATCGGGTTCAGTATACGGCCCGCCGCCGGAGCTGATAGCGTGAGGCTTCCGTCGACTGCCGGTAGGGCATTGGCCGATGAGCGCGAAGCGGCGCATCCGCGGCGACCCGGCCGCGCGCCCCGAATGGGACCACGCGGCGAGCGCGCGCGGCAAGCAGCTCCTGGAGAGTGCGCAGGAGGCCTTCCAGCGCACCTCCTACGCCGAGGCGCTCGACGACGCCCGGCGCGCCATCGACCGCTGCCGGGCTGAAGGCGACGAGCTCGGCGAGGCGCTGGCCCTGGGCTGGGCCGGCGCCGCCCTCACCCAGCAGAGCAAGTACGACGCCGCGCTCGGCCAGCTCCAGGCCGCCCTCGAGCGCCTGGCGCTCCTCGGGCGCGACGATCTGGGTGGCCGCTCCCTCAACTACATGGCGATCGTGCACGAGGAGCTTGGCGACGTCGACGAGGCCTTCCGGCTCTACCACCGCGGGCTCGAGATCGCGCGCCGCGGCGGCCAGTCCGAGCTCGCGGGCCGCATCCTCGCCAACATCGGCGACGCGCACATCAACCTGGGCGAGCACGAGCGCGCCTTGCCCTACCTCGAAGAGGGAGCCGCGCTGCTGCTCGCGGCCGGCGAGCGGGCGCTCTACGGCTGGGCGCAGTGGGGCATCGGCCGTATCCACTCCGAGCGCGGCGAGGACGACGACGCCCGCCGCTGCTTCGAAACCGCGGTCACCGCCGCCGAAGGGGCGAGCGCGCTGCGCACCCAGGCCGAGGGCCACGCCGGGCTCGGCACCCACTACACCAAGCTCGGCCAGGCCGAGCCGGCCCTCCACCACCTCTACCGCTCGCTCGAGCTGGCGACCCGCGGCGGGATCAAGCGCGAGATGTTCAAGACCCACTTGGCCCTCGCCCAGGCGCACGAGAAATTCGGGGACCACGAGCGCGCGCTCGCCCATTTCAAGGCCTTCCACGAGGTGCGCGCCGAGGTCTTCGACGAGGTGCTGCGCGCCAAGGTCGCGAGCCTCACCGCCTCCCTCCAGCTCGAGAAGGCGCGCCACGAGCGGGAGATCTCGCAGCTACGCAACGTCGAGCTCGCCGCCGCCCTGTCGCAGCTCGAGCAGCAGGCGCAGGCCCTCGCCTGGGCCTCGGTCCGCGACTCGCTGACCGGCATCTACAACCGGCGCTACCTCGACCAGCGACTGCCCGAGGAGCTCGCCGCCTGCCGCCAGAGCGGCCGGCCGCTGACCGTGGCGATCGCCGACGTCGACCATTTCAAGCAGATCAACGATCACCTCTCGCACGCGGTCGGCGACCGCACTCTGAAGGCGGTGGCCGAGGAGATGGGCCGCCTGCTGCGCGGCAGCGACCTCGTGGCCCGTTACGGCGGCGAGGAGTTCGTGCTCGTCTTCCCGGGGACGGAGCTCGCCGAGGCGGTGGCGGTGTGCGAGCGGCTGCGGCACGACATCGAGACCCGCGACTGGGCAGCCCTCCACCCGCGGCTCAAGGTGACGGCGAGCTTCGGCGTGGCGACGGCCGGAGACGGGGCCGGCGCCGACGAGCTCCCCGACTGGGAGCGAGTGCTGGTGGCCGCCGACGAGCAGCTCTACCGCGCCAAGCTGGCGGGTCGGAACCGGGTGTGCTGCCAGAACCCCGTCGCTCCGGTCCCCTCGCCCCGCTTGCGGGGAGAGGGCCAGGGTGAGGGGCTCCCCTAGGTCGTCACCAGCATCTTCACCAGGTTGGGCAATCCCGCGCCCTGCTGGCTCTTGACCCGCGAGAGGTCGGTGCAGGTGCCGAGCAGGATCTTTTTCACCCGGTCGGGGTCGCCGATGAACTCCCGGCGCAGCGAGAGGAAGGCCGCGATCACCCCCGAGACGTGCGGCGCCGCCATGCTGGTGCCGCTCATCGCCACGTAGAGGTCGTCGGCCGTCCGCCCCTTGCCCTGCAGCTTGTGGCGGCAGGAGAGGATGCGCTCACCCGGCGCCACCAGGTCCGGCTTCTGGCGGCCGTCGGCGGTCGGCCCACGCGAAGAGAAGTACGACACGCCGTAGGTGTGCGGGTTGTCCTTGTGCACGGAGCCCACCGCGATCGCCTCCTCGAGGTTCGCCGGGTCGCCGATCGAGAGCGCCATGTTGGCCTGGATCACGCCGTCGGTGGTCTCCAGCATCGCGAAGCCCTCGTTGCCGGCGGCGGTCACCACCACCACCCCTTGCCGCCACAGGCGCCGGAGCTCCCGGCACAGCGGCGAGTGCCCGCAGGCGTAGCTCGAAGGATCGAAGCTGCCGCCCAGCGAGAGGTTGACCCCGTGCAACACGATCTCGCCGGCCAGCTCGTTGGTCTCGGCGATGTGATCGAGCGCCTTGATGATCCACGCGTCCTTGCCCGAGCCGTGGCGGTCGAGCACTTTGTAAGCCACGATCCTGGCCTGCGGCGCGATGCCGCTGAAGACGCGCTCGCGCTCGCCGTCCTTCGCCGGTTTCCCGGTGTGCAGGCCGGCGATGATCCCCGCCACGTGCGTGCCATGGCCGTGCTCGTCGGGCGCCGTGCCGCCCTTACCCTCGAGCGGCCCGGGCCGCGTGCAGTCGTGCTGCGCCGCGATCGTGCCCCCGGCGAAGTGCGGGTGAGCGCCGTAGATGCCGGAGTCCAGCACCGCCCAGGTGATTCCCTGCCCCAGGGCGCGGTAGGCGTTGTGGGCCGGCAGCGCCTGCACGGTGTTGGCGGAGGACTCGAGCAGCGCGCACTTGACGGAGTTGCGCCAGATGCGACGCACCGCCTTCGAGCCCTTCTCCCCCATCTGGTAGGCCAGCGTCTCCGATTCCTCGCGGGTGAGCTTGGCGGCCACGAAACGCTTGAGCCGCTCGAGCTCGAGGTCGGCCACCTTGCCGCCGCCGCTGCGCACCGCCTTCTCGAGCGCCGCCACCACCGCGTCGCGGGTACGGTCGAGGTTGCGCTCGCCCTGCTCGGCGACCTCGGAGAGCTCGATCAGCACCTCGTGGCGGGCCTCGAAGGAGCCGTCTTCGAGCTCCCGCGTCACGTCGCGGGCGATGACGAAGCTCGCCACCGGCTGGAAGAGGGCGGTGTCCACCACCTCGCGCACCGCGGTGCGCACGCTCTTCTTCTCGAGGTAGCCGGTGCCCGAGTGGGGATGGCGCGGGCTGTCCGGGTTCCAGCCCGGCTTGTCGACCACCTTGACGCCCGCGACCGGCTCGAAATCACCGGCCAGGAATTTGTCGAACGCCACCGGGTCCAGCGGATCGGCCACGTTGAGCCAGGCCTTGACGCAGGAGGGCACCTTGAGCTTCGCCTGCCGGCTGAGCTTCTTGATCTGGTCCTGGACCTCCTTGATGCCGAGCGGCGAGCCGATGGTCACGAAGAAGTCCACCGCCTTGTCGCCTTTGAGCTCGGCCGCCATCTCGATCAGCGTGAGGTAGGCCAGCATCGAGCCCTGGCTGTGGCCGATCACCACGTAGGGCCCGCCGCCGGGCCGCAGGCGCTCGCGCACGCTCTCGAGCATCGCCTGCCGCCGCTCCGGCACGAAGAACAGGTCGTTGACGTCGCGCAGGAACTGCTTGGTGAGCTTCCTGGTGATCAGCTCGCGCAGCGGCTTGGGCAGCGGCAGGATCTTGGCCTCCACCGCCTGCGCGCGGATGGCGCTCTCGGAGACCGGCGGCTCGCTCGCGGCCAGCTTCTCGGCGATGGCGAGCAGCGTGCGGCGCTGCTCCGAAGTGTCGGCGAGCTCCGCCACCTCGTCCTCGAGCGACAGGGCGGCGAGCTGCGACTGCACCCGCAGGCCCTTCACCGAGGGGTCGTCATCCGCCTCGACCAGGTCGCCGCTGTCGCAGGAACCGGCCTCGGGCGTGGGGTAGCGGGTGCGGTCCACCCAGTAGGCCATCCGGCTCCGCTCCCCGAGATCGAACTGGAAGAGGGCGTTGTCCCACTGGCACTTGAGCACCGAGGCCACCGGCTTGTTGCCGATGCCGTGCACGTAGATGATCGTCCGCGCCTTGCCCGAGAGCTCGGCCGCCAGCGCCCTGATCGGCGCCTCCTCGGCGTCGAGCGCGGCGGCGAGGCGGGCGGATTCGGCGGCGCTCTTCGGCCGGGCGGGCCTGCGGGCGGGACGTTGGGGAGTCTTGCGGGTGGGCATGGGTGGGCCTCCGGTGGGATGGGCTTCGAAATCGAGCCAGTCGTTACGGCCGCCGGGCCGCCGTGAACCGGCCCGCGGGGCAGCCCGTATCACCTACGGCAGAGCCGCGGGCAGCGACTTCGCTCTCCGCAGAAAGGCATGGGGTCCCGTGTCACGATCCAATTTCTTCCGAGGCGGCATTCTCTCCACGCTCCTCACCTTGCTCGCCCCGCTGGCCGGCCACGCGGTCGAGCCGGTCAACAAGACCTTCCTCGGCGGTCTGGCGATCGAGGGCTACGATGCGGTCTCTTACTTCACGGACGGCAAAGCAGTCAAGGGCAGCAAGGAGTACGAGCACTCCTGGCAGGGGGCCACCTGGCGCTTCGCCTCGGCCGCCCATCGCGACGCCTTCGCGGCCGACCCCGGGAAGTACGCGCCGCAGTACGGCGGCTACTGCGCCTACGCGGTGGCTCAGAACACCACCGCCAGCATCGACCCGCAGCAGTGGACGGTGCACCAAGGCAAGCTCTACCTGAACTACGACCGGAAGATCCAGGCCACCTGGCTCGAGGACATGGCCGGCTACATCGCCAAGGCGGACCAGAACTGGCCGCGTATGGTCGACAAGAAGTCGACAAGAAATAGGACCCGGCGCTGAGGGAAGACGGGAGTGGAGTCCGTCTAACGGAGAGCGCCGACAAGACCGTCGCGAGCGGTCGAGATGCAAGGCGCGGGAGGACCCGGCAACCGCAGCGTACACGTCAGTACGTGAGGATTGCCGGGAGGACCCGCAACGCCGCAGATCGACCGCGCAGCAGGTCTTGTGGCGCTCTCGGGCCGGACTCCCGAATCCATCGGGAGCTCCTCTCAGGAGCCCACCCGATGCACGCCTGCCGCGATCCCCTGCACTGCATCCTGCCGCCCTACGTCCTCGATCGGCTGGTCGAGTCTCCCGATCCCAAGTTGCGGCGCCTGGCGGTGCAGGCCATCGCCCGCTCGGCCACGCTGCGCGCCACCCGTACCGTGCTGGCCAGCGTGCAGGCGATGGCCGCCATCCCCTCGCCGGCCGGCAAGAAGACGCGCCTGGTCTACGACCTCCAGCGCCAGGGCACCTCGCACTTGCCGGGCAAGCTGGTGCGCTCCGAGGGCGAGGGCAAACACAAGGACCGCTCGGTCAACGAGGCCTACGACTTCGCCGGCGTGACCTACGACTTCTTCCGCAAGGTGTACGACCGCAACTCGCTCGACAACCACGGCATGACGCTGATCTCCACCGTGCACGTGGGCAGGAGCTACAACAATGCCTTCTGGAACGGGGAGCAGATGGCCTATGGCGACGGTGACGGCTCGATCTTCGGCCGCTTCACGAAGTCGATCGACGTGGTCGGCCACGAGCTCTCCCACGGCGTGGTGAGCTACACCTCGAACCTCGAGTACCACGACGAGCCCGGGGCGCTCAACGAGCACTTCGCCGACGTCTTCGGCTCGCTGGTGCGGCAGTGGCGCAAGAAGCAGACCGCCAAGCAGGCGGACTGGATGATCGGCTCCGAGATCATGGGGCCGGAGGTCACGTCCAAGTGCCTGCGCACGCTGAAGGGCGAGCCCGCCTACGCGGACGACCCCATCTTGGGCTCCGACCCGCAGCCCAAGTACCTCAAGGACCAGTTCACCGGCACCGACGACTCCGGCGGGGTGCACATCAACTCCGGGATCCCCAACCACGCCTTCCATCTCCTGGCCCTGGAGCTCGGCGGCTACGCCTGGGAGAAGGCCGGCCGCATCTGGTACCAGGCGGTCCAGGACCTGAACCCGGCGAGCGACTTCGCGCAGATGGTGGAGAAGACCGAGCTGGCCGCCATCGGGCTCTACACCAACGGCAGCACCGAGCACCAGGCGGTGCTCGCGGCCTGGAAGGCGGTGGGCTTCTAGCCGCCACTTCTCACCACGCTTGCAATGCCCTCGGCCGGGCCGGAGAATGCGGAAGATGAAGGTTTCGTTCCGGCAGAGCGGCGGATTCGCGGGCTTGACCCGCGGCTGCGAGCTCGACAGCGAGACGCTGCCGGCGGCGGAGGCCCGGCGGCTCGAGAAGCTGCTCGCCGAGAGCCACCTCGAGAGCCTGGGGAGTACTTCGACTCCCGCGGCGAGGGACGCAGTGACCTACGAGATCACCGTCGAGCGGGAGGGCGGCACCGAGCGCGTGCGCTTCGACGACCTCTCGGTCCCCGAGTCGGCGGCGCCGCTGCTCGAGCTGCTCCAAGCCTGCGCCAAGCCCCGTCCACTTCAGTGAGACCATCCGCGTCCCGGGTCTGAACGTAGACGGATTCCCGTATCTGGACTCCTGTGTCAAGAGGGCTTCCGGGTTTCGGGGTGGGCGGTCTGGGTAGTTTCAGAAGCCAATGCGGATGAGCGACGTGGTTCGAGCCTGGGGCACAGCGGGGGGACGGGTTCTGGGTCGCGACGGCATTCGTATCTTCGGCCTCGGGATGGAGGGATCGCCGCAGCGCCTCCGGGCCATGATGAAGAGTCGCGCACGGGGAGCCAATCGCTTGTCTCGGCCTGGTAGGGCCGGGGGAATCCTCGGCTTGCCTCCGTGTCGGTCGCACCGAGCTGGTCAGGTTCGCAAGTGCCATCGTGGGCTCGAAGAGGTGTGTTGCCTGCCTACGCAGCGGTCTTTTTCAGGCCAGCTGCTCGGCGCTACGAGTCTCAAAGGTGGTGCCGCGACACCAGACGGCCCAGGCTGTGCGTGCCAGCTTGTTGGCCAGGGCGACGGTGGCCTTGTTGTGGCCCCGGGTGGCCTGGAGGCTGAGCGCCCAGGCACGAAGCCGATCCGGAGTCTGGCGTTTCTTCGCTGCCCACAGTACGGCTCTGGCTCCGTGGATCAGCAGAGCGCGCAGGTAGGTATCGCCTCGTTTGGAGATGCTGCCCAGCCGGCGCCTCAGGCCGCTGGAGTGCTCGCGCGGGGTCAAGCCCAGAAAGCTGGCGAAGTGACGCGACGAGCGAAAGCGTCGTGCGTCCCCGACGAAGGCCACCAGCGCGGTGGCGGTGAGGGGACCGATGCCGGGGATGGTGCGCAGACGAGCCACTGCTGGCAGCTTTCGCCCCTGCTCGGCCAGGCACCTGTCGACCGTCGCGATGCGACGCTCCAGCTCGTGGATTTCGTCGGCCATCTCGAGCAACACCGGATGAAGAACCGCCGGAATCTGCTCGGGGCGGCGGGCCAGTTGCTCGGTCAGGTGCGCCAGGACGTGGCGGGCTCCGACGGGAATGACTACCCCGTACTCACGCACCAGGCCGCGCACTGCGTTGAGACGAGCGGTGCGAGTGCGCTGCCAGCCCGAGCGCAGTCGATGAAGCGCCGTCAGAGCCTGCTGCGCACAGCTCTTCACCGGCACCGGCCGGATCTGCTGGTTGCGAAAGGCCTCCAGCAACGCTGCCGCATCAGCGCTGTCGGTCTTGTTGCCCCGCACGTAGGGCCGCACGTGCTGAGCCGGCAGCAGCACCGGGCGGTGGCCCAGCTTGGCGAGCTCGCGAGCAAAGTGGTGAGCCGACCCGCAAGACTCCAGCACCACGGTGGCCGGCTGGCGCTGCGCGAAAAACCCGAGGAATCGAGCCCGGCTCAAACGATGGCGCTCCGCAATCCGCCCTGGCTGGCGGGAAACTGCAATCTCGAACACCGACTTCGCCAGATCCACCCCGACCACGCTAGACTCGCTCACGGACTCCTCCTCTCGGGATTCACACCCTGTTTCCCTGACTTTGGCACCTCGATGCCGACCAAGTCGCGGAGGAGTCCATCTCATCGCTGTCGCGGGAATGACAGCCTGGCGGCGGCCGCGCGATCCGTCATTCCCGCGCCAGCGGGAATCCATCCGAGGGGCTTTCGCATCCCTGCCCTCCTTGAGCGCCGCGCGGGGCTGTGTCACGCTCGGCCCGGCATCGCGCGTTACTCGCCAGGAGGTCCGCATGCGCCGCCCGCTCGCCACGATCTTCCTCGTCAGCCTCTGCGCCCTCCTGCTCCCCGCTTCGGCGGCGGCCCAGCTCGTGAGCTTGGGACCATCCTTCCGGGTCAACGCCACCACCGCCGGCACCCAGTCGAAACCCGTGGTGGCGAGCTCGCCGGACGGGTCGTTCGTGGTCGTCTGGCAGAGCGAGGGCGCTCCTGGAGACCCCGCGGTACGTGCGCGGCGCTACGACCGCACGGGCGTGCCCCTGGGCGGGGAGATGGTGGTGAGCGGCACCACCCCCGTATTCCACTCCGGTCCGGTACAGGGCGCGGCCTCGCCGGGCCCGACCCGGCTGACGCCAGCCTTCTCGGCTCCGCCCGCCGTGGCGATGAATGCCGCCGGCGAGTTCCTCGTGGTCTGGGCTGGCCCGGCCGGGGCGATCGATATCCGTGCCCGCCTCTTCCGCCGCACGGGCACGCCGGCCGGCCCGGAGGTGGTGGTCAACACCTCGACCGCCGGCGATCAGGCCCTGCCTGCCGTGGCGGCGCTCGCCGGCGGCTTCGTGGTGGTCTGGAGCACCCCTTCGTTCGCCGACCTGCACGGCCGCCTGCTCGACGGGAGTGGCCAGCCGGCCTCGGCCGAGCTGGCGATCGTCGAGCCTGCCAGCGGGCTCAACTTCGGCGCCGCGGTGGCACCCGGCGCGGGCGGCGGCTTCGTGGTGGCATGGACCGGCGAGGGCGCCGGCGATCCCGACCGGGGGATTCGCGCGCGCCGCTTCGACGCCCAAGGGAGCGGCCTCGGGCCGGCGTTCCTGGTCAACGCTACGGTGGCCGGCTCGCAGGGCGACGCCAGCGTGGCGGCAGACACGGCCGGCAACTTCCTCGTCACCTGGGCGAGCGGCGACGAGCTCACCGCGCCCCCCGAGCTCGACGTGATGGCCCAGCGTTTCGCGAGCGACGGGCAACCCATCGGCGGCGAGCTCCGGGTCAACGACACCGTCGCCGCGACCCAGGCCTTTGCTGCGACGGCCCTCGACGAGAGCGGCGGCGCCGCGGTGGTGTGGGAGAGCAGCTCGACCGGCGTGCCGGCGACCGAGGGGCTCTTCGCCAAGCTCTACGCCAGCTCGGGCCCCAGCCTGGTCAACGAGACCCGGCTCGCCCTGGAAGGCACCGACCCGGCGCTCGCCGCCGACTTTGGCGGCGACTTCGTAGTGGCCGCGACTGACGGCGACGGTCAGGCGACCGGCATCTTCGCCCGGCGCTTCACCCGCGCCTGCGAGCCGCGCGGCCACAACCTCTGCCTGCAAAACGGCCGCTTCAAGGTCGAGGCGGCGTGGCGGACCAACCAGGGCGCGAACGGCCTCGGCTACGCGGAGGCCCTGACCACCGACACCGGCTACCTCTACTTCTTCAACCCCGCGAACGTCGAGCTGGTGATCAAGGTGCTCAACGGTTGCCCGGTCAACAATCGCTTCTGGGTCTTCGCCGGTGGGTTGACCAACGTCGAGGTGGACCTGGTCGTCACCGACACCCTGACCGGCAGCGTGCGTCGCTACCTCAACCCACCGAGCACCTCCTACCAGCCGATCCAGGACACCGGAGCCTTCGCGACCTGCGACGCGCCGGCGACGGCGAGCGAGACGGCGCAGACCCTCGGCGAGGCGGCGGAGGGCGAGCCGGACACGGGCTCGCCGGTGCTCGGGCCGGAAGCTCGAAAGAGAGCGCGACAGGCGGCGCGGGCCGAGCGGCGGGAGCTCGCGCGCCTGCTCGCCCGGCTCGACGCCGCGGTCGAGAGCGCGCGCCAGGCGGAGGCCCTGCCGCGGGCCATCGCCGGCTCCTGCACGCCGAGCGCGACGCGGCTCTGCCTGCGTAGCGGCCGCTTCGCCGTCACCGTGGACTGGCTCCGGCCCGACGGCATCGAAGGCACGGGCAAGGGCGTGCCCCTCACTTCCGACACCGGCTACTTCTGGTTCTTCAACCCGGCCAACGTCGAGATGCTGATCAAGGTGCTGAACGGCTGCCCGGTCAACGATCGCTACTGGGTCTTCGCCGGCGGCTTGACCAACGTGCGGGCCGAGATCACGGTCACCGACACCTCGACCGGCGCCCAGAAAACCTACGTCAACCCGCAGCAGACCCCCTTCCAGCCGATCCTGGACACCGGGGCGTTCCTGAGCTGCCCGTAGGGAGGAGCGCTAGGGGGATCTGACTTCCAAATCCGGCCCCGCGAGCCTCTCGAAGTGCCGGAGATTCAACGAGTAGAGCACCCGCGCTCCGGCCCCGCGCGCGAGGTCCACGATCGCGGCGTCGTGAGCCGCGCCTCCTGCGATGCCGGTTCGCCGCGCGTCCTCCAGGAAGCTCCAGATACTCTGGCAGGGTCGATCAGCGATCTCCACCTTCCCCTCGAAAGTGAGCCGTAGGACCTCACTTGCGCTCTCCGGCGAGATGCGCAGCGGCGCAGGTAAGCGGGTGAGGACGGAGTAGCTCTCGACGAGGACGTGACGTGGGAGGATGACCCGGGGTAGCCCCGGCTGATCCAGGAGCCTCGCGACCAGCCCGCGGGCCGGGCCATGCCTGGCGTGCCAGGGCGACAGGCTCGCCACGACCACGCTCGAGTCGAGCGCCGCGGCCTCGCGCTCAGGCAAGGCGATTCCTGACCTTCTCGAGGGTGGCTCGGACCTCCTCGGCGGTAAGCACCGGCACTGGCTCGAACGCACGCAGCACGGGAAAGCCGTCCTCTCCTTGCACGATCTCGACCTCGAGGTACGCTGGCTCGATCTCCACCCTTCCGTCCTCGTAGCGGATCTCGAGCGGTTGGCCCGGTTGTAGTCCGGCCTTTTCGCGGATGGACTTGGGCAGCACGACCCTGCCAGCAGAATCCATGGATGGTTTCGCGGGTTTCTTGGTGGCACCTTTCATGGCAGGAAGACTACCACAGGCGTGGAGCTGCCTGGCCCTGCTCTCGGAGTATACTTTCGCGAATCCGTACAGCCTGGAATCGCACCTTGAGCAGGCCCGGACGCGCACTCGTCCTCTCCGACTTCCACATCGCGGCTCCTGCCCCCGGGGCGAGCTTCCGCGACGGCGTGGCACTGGCGGCTCTGCTCGACCACGTGGGTGAGGAGCCGGGCGCCCCGCCCACCGAGCTGGTGCTGGCGGGCGACATCTTCGACTTCCTGTGGTGCGCCGGCTACGAGGGCTTCGACGCCGCGCGGGCGCCGGAGCGGTTCGAGGCGATCCTCGCCAACCCCGCGGCGAAGGAGGTGCTGGCGGCCGTGGCCAGGTTCGCGGCGCGGCCCGGCAATGAGGTCACGCTCCTCTCCGGCAACCACGATCCCGAGCTGCTGCTGCCCGAGGTTCGGTCCCTCTTCGAGCGCGCGATCGGCCGGCCCGGCACGGTCCTGCACGCCGACGACGAGCCCCTGCGGCCGGCCGAGGGCGACCGGCCCGCAGTGTTCGGCCGCGCGCTGGGGCCGGCCGAGGACCCGGTCTGGATCGTCCATGGCGACTACTGGGACCCGGTCAACCGCATCGATCGCGAGCAAGTCTGCTCGGTGGCGGCCGCCGGCGGCACCATCGAGCTTCCCGCCGGCTCGCACCTGGTGTTCAAGGTGCTGCGCCAGCTCAAGCCTCGCTTCTCCTGGATCGATCAGCTCAAGCCGGAGATCCCAGCGGTGCTGGTGCTGCTCCTCTACCTCGACCCCGCAGTCGCCGAGGGCTTCCTCGCCCGGCACTATGGCCTGACCAGCGGCCTGCTGCGGGACATGGTGCGCGCCAGACTGCGGCTGGGCCCGCGCTTCGGCGAGAAACCGGCGATTCCCGCTGCCGCCAAGCCGGATGATGCGCTCGTGCGCCTCCTGGCGGCGAGCCTCGCCGCGGAGCCGCCCGGTCGGCGCGAGGCCCTGCTCGCCGAGCTCCAGCGCCGCATGGCAGGCGGATCGCCGGCCGGGGCGGGCACGCTCGCCGACCATCGTGGCCTCTTGCGCTGGCTGGCCCGCGCCCTGCTGCTCGAGGCCGGCGAGCGGGACCGCTTCCTCGACCTGGATGGCCCCGACTCCATCCCCGATGCGGCGACACCGGTGCTGCCCGAGAGCCTCGCGGCCCTGGTGGTCGGTCACACCCACGCTCCGCGCTCCCTACGGCTGCGCAAGCCCGCGTACTTCAATACCGGCACCTGGCTGCCGGTGGCCCGCCTGCCGACAGGAGATCTCGAGGGCTGGATCGACCGCATCGAGCGTGAGCCGCCGGTGGCCACGGTGCCGCGGACTCTCGCGTGGATCGACTTGGGGGACGGGTCAGCTCGCGTCCGTCTCTTGGCTTGCGACGAGCACGGCGCGATGGTGGAGACCGGCGGATGATCGATGTCGAGATCTCGGTGTGGAAGCTGAGCGGCGAGCACCTGAAGGTGCCGCTGTGGCAGGTCGAGGTCCGGAGCACGCAACGGCCGGCACGCCAGCCCGTGTCCCCGATCGCGGACTCGGATCTCGCCGCGATCGCCGACCTCCCGGCCGAGGCGCGCACCTGGCCGGGTTTCCTCACCGCGCTCTCGCCAGGCGACGGCCGCTATAGCCCCGGGGCCGCCGTGCTGAAGCAGGTGGGCAAGCTGCTCTACGACAGGCTGCTGGGCGCCGCCGAGGTCGTCGCCCATCTCGAGGCCGTCGAAGCGCGGGCCCAGAGCGAGCGGCGGCCCGTGCGCTACCTGCTCGACGTCCAGGACGACGACATCGAGCTCGCCGGCCTGCCCCTGGAGCTGCTGCACGACGGCCACAGCTTTCTCTTCAAGCGCCCGCGCCGGCCTGCCTTCCGGCTGGCCGGCAAGCGCGACGCCTACAACCTGCGGCTCGGCCGCGGCAGCAGGGTGTTGATCGCGACGGCCCACTCCGAGGAGCCTCCCGAGCCCACGAGCGACGAGCTCCAGGCCCACGCGGAGGCGCTGGTCCGCGCCGTGGAGGACGCGGGCTTTTCCGCCGAGCATCTCCCCGACGCCACGGCGGCGGCCGTCGCCGAGCGGCTGCGTAGCGGAGAGCGCGTGGACCTGCTCTACATCGCCTGCCACGGCATCGAGGATCGCGACCAGGCGGGCCTGCTCGCTCTGCGCGGCGACCCTCTACCCGGCTCCGAGCTCGGCAGACTGCTCGAGGAAGCCAGCGAGCTCGGCCGGCCTGTAGAAGCTGTGATCCTCTGCGCCTGCTCCTCGGCTTCACCCATGGCGGAGCACGGCACCCTGGGCATGGCGCAGTGGCTCGCCGACCGCAACCGTGCCGCGGCCAGCATCGGTTTCCGCGGCCCGGTCCTGGTGCGCTGGGCCCTCGCCTTCACCCAGCGCCTGTTCGAGCAGCTCGGCGAGGGCGCGCCGCTGGAGGAGGCCTTCAGCCACGCCCGTCACCGCGAGCCGGATGCCGAGCCGCAGTGGCCGTTGCCGGTGCTCTACTGCCCGCGACCCGACCCTCTGGCCCCGGTCCGGCGAGATGCCCTGACCCGCGGCGAGATCCTAGGCTCGGGGTCGATCGAGGGCGGGCACCTCTCCGAGGTGCGTGCGCTATCCGTGTCCCACGGCGCACCTCTCCCCTCCCGCCTCCCCCGCCAGCCCAAGCCCTACTTCACCGGCCGGCAGACGGATCTCGAGGCTCTGCGGCGTTGGGCCACCACACCGGGCGCCGCGGTGATCACCGCGGTGCAGGGCCAGGGCGGGATCGGCAAGAGCGAGCTGGCCACGGTGCTTGCTCATGAGGTGCGCGACGCGGGGCGCGCCGTCGTGTGGCTCGACCGCCCAGACTTCGACCTCGACGGCAGCGTGGGCGCGCTGCTCTTGCTCGCCCGGCCCGGCTTCCAGGCACCGCCCCAAGCCACCTGCGACGACCTCGCCGCCTTGATGCGCCGCGACCTCGCGCCCTACGCCGGCCTGCTGGTTCTCGACGACGTACGCGACCGGCAGGCCGTCGAGCTGCTGAACCCGGGAGAGGGCTGGAACGTGCTGGTCACGACCCGCACCCAGCGCCTACTGCCAGGCGTGGAAGACCTCGAGCTAGGGCCGCTCGAGCCCCAGGACGCGCTGCGCCTGCTCTCCCGCGTCGCGTGGAACGCCGACGAGCCGCCGGAGGAGGAGAGAGGGGGGGCGGCGCGACTGATCGAGCGCCTCGGCCGACTGCCGCTTGCCCTCGAGCTCGCCGGCTCGACACTGCGGAACCTCGTGAGCTGCGAGGAATACCTCGCGAGCCTGGACCTCGGTGAAGGCGTGGCCGCTTCGGATCAAGAACGAGTTACCGCGGTGCTCGGCCGCTCGCTGCGCGACCTCTCGCCCGAAGACCTGGAGGCGTTCGTGGCCCTCGGCGTGCTGCCGCCGGTGGGCGCGCCTGCCCAGGTGGTCGCGACCACCCTCGGCCAGCCTCTGCCCGCTGCCACCCGGCGCTTCGATCGGCTTGTTCACCACAGCGTGGCCGCCTGGTCCCCGGAAACTGGGCGCTACCGCCTGCACCCGGAGCTGCGGCGGGAGGCGAGGAGGCGGGTGGAAGCGGAGCCGGAAACCTGGGCGCGGCTGCATGCGGGGGCGGCGAGAGCGGTCGACGAGCTGGCCGCGTGGATCCACGCGCCGGTCGGCACGCAGACTCAATTGGCCTACGAACGCTGGGACAGTCACCGGGAGTTCTTCGACACGCTCGACCTTAGACCGTGGCGAGAGCGAAAGGCACCAGGAGGCGAGTCGATCGCCGAAGCGCTTTGGTTCGCCGACACCTTCCGGCGAGGGCTGGATCTCGCGCCCCGGGAAGACTACCTGGCAGCCGCCGAATCCCTGACCCCCGCCGCGAACCGCCGGCTGCGCGCCAACGTCCTTCAGGCCCGCGGCGACCTCAAACGGTTTCGCTCCGACCTGCTCGGCGCAGCCGAGGACTACGATCGCGCCCTGGAGCTGTTCGAAGCCGTCGAGTCCCGGCTTGGCCAGGCCAACGTCCTTCAGGCCCGCGGCG
>JBIOXV010000145.1:0-9981 GCA_044869805.1 Thermoanaerobaculia bacterium
GCCAGCTCGAGCGCGAGATCCGGGCCAACGGTGAGCGCCGGCGAGGGCTGCGCGGCGCGCTGGCCGGCGTCAGCACCCTGCTGGGGACCGTCCTCCTGGGCGCCGCCCTCGGGGCTTCCGCATCGGCCGCCGGCGCGGGCGAGACCGAGCTGGTGGCGGTTGAGGACGACCCGGCCGCGGCCTTCGTCGCCGCCAACGAGGCCTACCAGGCCGGCGAGTTCGGCCGCGCCGCCGCGGCCTACGAGCGGCTGGTGGCGAGCGGCTTCGACGACGGCCGCCTGTTCTACAACCTCGGCAACGCCTACCTGCGAAACGGTGAGCTGGGCCGGGCCGTCGCCGCCTACCGCGCCGGTCAGGCGCGGCGGCCGCGCTCCCGCGACCTCGCGGCCAACCTCGACTTCGCCCGCCGCTCGGCCAAGGACGCGCTGGCGCCCCCCGCGCCGCCGGCGCTCGCCTCGGCGCTCCTCTTCTGGCACTACCGCGCGAGCCGCGGCGAGCTCGGGTGGCTCCTGCTCGCCGCCAACCTCCTCTTCTGGCTCTGCCTCGCCGCCCGGCTCTTCCGCCGCCGCGAGTGGCTGCGCTGGAGCGCCCTGGCGCTGGGCTTGGCCGCCGCCGCGGCAGCCGGCTCGCTCGCCGTTCGAGCGCTCGCCCCCGAACGGGTGGCGGTGGTCGTGCCGCAGGAGGTCGAGGCACGCGCCGCCGCCGACCCCAAGGCCCTGGTGCGATTCAAGCTCCACGCCGGGAGCGAGGTCGCGGTCCAGGGCATCGAGGACGGCTGGGTGTGCGTGGCACTGCCGACCGGCGAGACGGGCTGGCTGCGCGCGGGCGAAGCCGTAGTCGTCAAGCTCTAGCCGGCCCGGAGCTCACGGGCTGATCGCTCCGGGCGGCGGGCAGCCGACGGCGCCAGCGCCCCGGCCGGCGATCGGAGGCTCGAGCGTGGCCCCCGGAAAGTTGGCCGGCTTGACCGCCGGGGTCGTGGGCCAGGGCGAGCTCGTGACCAGCGGCGCATTGGCCGGCTGCCCGGCTCGCTTCTGCACCCAGAACATCGGCGCCAGTACCCGTAGTTGCGGGAAGTAGAACAGCCACTCGCCGCCCTGGCGATAGATGCACAGCGTGTCGCGGGAGCGCAGCGTGGTGCCCTCGCCGGGGATGGGCGTGGCGAGGTAGCTCATGGGGTCGATCCCCTTGAGGAAGAGCTGCTCGAGCAGCAGGCCGCCGGTGAAGAACTTCTCCGTCAGCCAGTTGGTCTGGCTCAGGGGCCTCCGGCCTTCGAGCTGGTTCAGGATCGTGTCGCGCAGATCGTGCGGGCCGAGGTGGCCGGCCGCGGTGAAGCGGGCGCCCGGGGTCTCGAGCGTGGCGCGGTTCTGGCCGCTGACGAGCTTCATGTACTTCATCCGGTCCCACATCGCCTTCTCGTCCGCCCACCAGCGGCGGGCCAGCGCGAGGACCGCCTGCTCGGGGGTCGAGCTCAGGTTGCCCGGGCCGGTGATGGTGCCGTTGTTGGCGGCGGCGAACACATAGGCGCCGGCCATGCCCGCGGCCCAGAGCTGGAAATGGCTGGTGGTCAGGATCTCGTCGTTCAGGTTGCCGGTGGCATCGTTGATGGCGTAGTGGCCCCACTGCTCCTGGCGAGTGAGGTGGTCGACGAGCGAGGTGCGCGCCTGGTTCTTCTCGCTGTTGGTGCCGTTCTTGAGCGCCCAGCCGTAGTACCAGGCGCGGGCCAGGAGCTTCTGATTGGGCGAGCCCGAGTTGAGCTGGCCGAGGTCGGGCTTGGCCGGCATGGTCCCCGCCAGGCCGAAGGCGAGCTTGCCGAGGTTGTGGACGGCGACCATCTGCGCCTGCTCGGCCCCCTGGCCTTGGACAGGCGAGCTTGCGAGGCCGATCAACAGCGCGAGTACCAGCAGAGCGGTCGGTTTGACGTGCATCACGCCTCCCTCCCCTGCGATATGGAGGCGTCATTGCCCCCATATCTACACTCTGCTATGCGCTGAAGAGAGGTGAAATCGGTCACTCCTCCGGCCCCGCCGCCCCGCGGCAGCGGAGAGAGAGCTGGGGCGAGGGGCGCTGCAAACGTCGAGGACAGGCGCCCGTGTCGCTAGCTTGGCTCGCTCTCCGGCCGCCACCGATAGTCACATTCCCGGCAAATCATGCGGCCGCCGGCCAGGGCCACGACGAGGAAACTCAGGGGGGCCAGCGGCCAGAAGATCATCGACACGCCCTTCGCTCGCCGCGCGACGGAGCTCTCCTCGATGCGGGCCGAGCCACACCGCGGGCAGCGGTCCTCCGTCGCCGCAAGTTCCGCGGCCTCGCCGGGCGTCGCCGCGTCGGCCGGCAGCTCGCCCGGGAGCTCGAGTATTTCGAGCGCCTCGTCCACCTGCCCGGCCAGCACTTGCAGGCGAATCCCTCCCAAGGCCACGCCCATGCGCCAGTCGAGCCCGCCGAGGGTCTCCTCGCAGATCCACGACTGGATCCCCGATCCGGCGAGCGTGGTACGCGCGAGCTGAGCATCCGCGGCGGAGAGGTAGTGCGCGATCGTCACCGGGGAGAGAAAGTCGCGCTCGCTCACGTACCCTCCAACCCTGGCGGCTCGGGGCTTGGGCCTTCCGACGCGTCGGCGCGTGCCTGACCCGCCTGCCGGACCATCTCCAGCCACTGGTCCAGGGCGGCCTGCACCTCGGCGGGATCGACCTGGCGCAGGCGGAGCCAGTCAGCGAGGGACTGGAAGGCGGGGTCGGCCAGAAGCGCGGCGACGCTCGGCACCGCGAGCGTCGTCCCCGCGGAATGAGCGCGGTGGAAGCGAACCACGTAGTTCTTGAGGGAGGTCTGGAGGGACTCGCCCAAGCCGGAGACCACGCAGTAGATGAGATCCGCCAGCCGGTGGAGGCGCGACTCGGCGAGCTCGGCCGGGGTGCCCAGGCGCTCGAGGTTGTTGGCGAGGTTGTGGTGGGAGATCGCGCGGTCGCTCGGATCGGGGAGCTGCTCGCGCAGGGCGAGGGCGCGGCGATGCTGAACAACAGCCTGGGCCACGTCACCTTGTTCGGCGAACAGGTTGGCGAGGGCCCCCAGCACCTTGGCCCTGCCGGTGGGATCGTTCTGGAAGACCGCGAGGCAGACCTCCAGCTCTGCCCTGGCCTCGCCGAAGCGGGCCAGCTCGACCAGCTCCACGGCGCGGTTCATCCGCGTCTGGGCGATGTCCGCCGGCGGCCGCTGCAGAGCCAGAGTGACCTCCAGGATGGAGTCGGTTCGGCGCAGCGCGGTCCTGAAGTCGCCTCGAGCACGGTCCGCGTCGTTGGCGATGTCGAGCGCGGTGATCAGAACGCGGGCCAGGATCTCGGGGTTGGGTGCCTCGGGCACCCGCTTGCCGGCGCGGAGCTGCTGCCACCAAGCCTCCACCCGCGCCAGCCGCAGCTCCACCTCCGGCAGCGCTCCTTCGGCCCGGCCCTGCAGGATGTCGATGCGCAGCGCCGCCAGCTCACTGCCGATGATGTGGACGGCCGGCCGCCCTGCCTGCCGCTCGGCCTCGGCGCTTTCGAGGTGCCGCTGGCGGGAGCCGTCGAGGTCGCCCGTCAGGCGGAGCGCGCCGGCCCAGTTGCCGGTGATCGCGGCGAGGTCCGCCCAGGCCTGAGGCCGGTCGCGCTGCCCGGCCTCTCCGGCGACGGCCCGCACCTGGATGGCGGCCTGCTCGTACAGGGGCAGGCTGGCGTCCGGGCGGCCGGCCTTCTGCAGTGCGTCCGCGAGGCAGCTCAGGCAGGACCAACGTGCCCGGCCTTCAGGAGCGGATTCGGCGGCGGCCTCCAGGTGCGGGAGCAGCGCTTCCAACAGCCGAGGGTCGCTGGTGCGCACCACCACGCCGCCGGCGAAGTTCGCCAGACGGTCCCAGGCTTCGGCCTGGACGCAGTAGACCAGGGCGCGACTGCCGGCCTCGAGGGCGGTGGCCAAGCTCTCGTGCTGGAGCGCTTCGAACACCACCTGCAGCCGCTCGGCATAGGCGAGACGGATGGCGTCTTCCGTCAGAACGCGCCGGTCCTCGGGGTGATCGTTCATCCAAACGCCGATGCGCTCGCGGACCAGCTCGTGACAGAAGAGGCCGGAGCTGGAGTCGTCCGCTTCGCTCCTCTCCTCGGTCGCCAGGCCCACCGCCACCAGGTGGCGCAGCAGGGGCGCGGGATCGGGCCGGTCCGAGGGCGCGGGCGGGAGAGCGGCGATCGCGGCGTGCACTTCCGGTGGCATCGCCTTCAGCTCCTCTTGCAGCTCCGGCGGGAGCCCGGGCAGCTCGTCCAGCATCTCTTTCATTCGCCGGAGCCTCTCGTGCTCGAAAGTCTCCCCGCTCCAGGCTCCCAGCAGCAGGCCGTAGGTGACGGGCTCGTTGGCTACCGCGATCATCCACAGCAGGCGCCGCGCGTCCGGGCCGGCGTCGGCGATGAGCTGGTCGAGCGAGGCGGCGAGGGCGTCGTTCAGGTAAGCGAGGTCCTTCGCGCCTGCCTCGGTGGCAAACAAGGCGGGGAGCCGGGAGTGGTCGTGGCTGCTCTCCAGCGCCTCCAGCGCTTGCAGGAGCTGTGGCCGCAGTGCCGGGCCGCCGGTGGCGAGCCGGGCCAGGCGGTCCATGAGCAGTGGATGGAAGCGGCTGGCTTCGAGCAGGCGCAAGGCCAGCTTCCTCTCCTCGCCGCCACCGAAGGCCATCTGGGCGAGCCCGGTGTGCTCGCGCAGATAGAGCGCCGCCTCCCGGGGCGGCAAAGGGCCGAGGAGGACCTGATGGCAGGCCGGCCCGACGAGCGCCGCGATCGGCTTGCGGCAGGTGACGAGCAGCCGCGAGGCGGTGCCGGCAAGCTCCTCGGCCAGCCGAGCCAGGCAGCGGTCCCACGCCGGGTCCTGGCAGGCCCAGAGCGGCTCGATGGTCTTGCCGGGCTCCGGGGCTTTGCCGGGCCCGGGGGCTTTGCCGGGCTCGGCTTGCGGCTTGAGGTTGGTCTCGAAGTTGTCCAGCACCAGCAGGATCGGCTCGTCGCGCAGGGCACGGACGAGATTGATGGTCAATCGATCCAGCCGCTCGGGGCCGGTGAACTCCGCGTCGGCCGCGCGGTGGATCGCATCGGCCGGGTGGGCCTTGACCTGCTCGTGGTAGCGACCCAGCTCGGCGTAGAGCTTCATGTGCAGGTCGCGCAGCGTGCTCTCGAAGCCGAGCGCGTTCGGCTTGGCCTGGTAGAGCAGCACCCACTCGAAGCGCGACTCCCAGAGCGCCAGCACCTCGGCCACGAGCGCCGTCTTGCCCATACCGCCGAGCCCGGTGATCACGGCCACCGGCTTCACCTCCGCGCCGAGCCGCGAGCCGATGAAGTCCGAGCCCAGCCCGGCGAGCTCCCAGGTGCGGCCCACGAAGTGCTCGTGACTCGCCGGGGTCAGCTCCGCGATCTGGTGCAATCGGCGGTTGCGGGTGTCGAGGCCGGCGCTGCGCCCCTTCGGCAACTGCAGTGCGAGCTGCTCCGCACCGTAGAGCACGGGTGTGGCGTGGTCGCACGACGCGTAGCGGGCCTGCTCGGGCTTCTTCGGGTCGAGCAGCGCCTTGCGGGCCAGGCTCAGCGCCTCGGCGACGGTCTTCGGCTTGGTGTGGCCGAGGAGCGCGTCGTAGAACTCGACCGCCAGGTCGCGGGCGTACTCGTCGCCCACGGCGTAGCGCATGGCGACCACCGACGGCACGCCGCCCTGGAGCAGCGCGTGGGCGGTGCCGGTGTAGCCGGGCTCCTCGGGCAGCGGGAGGTCCCTAGTCTCCTCGGCCGAGGTGCTCTTGGTGCCCGGCTCCTTGCCCTGGGCGAGGGCGAGGAACTCGGTCCAGTCCTTGATCCGCAGGATGTCGCCCGAGTGGCACGCGCTCAAGAAAAAGAGGTGCGGAACGAAGCCGCCGAAGAGATCGAGCAGCTCGTCCCCGGAGAGGCGGTCGCTGCCGCCGCCGGGCTTGGCGAGCTCGAGGAGGTTGAGATGGCCGTGGCCGCTCCAGTGGACGACGTGGTAGCCGCCCACGTCCTCGATCTGGTCCTGCAGCCGCTCGCGGGTCACGCCGTGGGTGAGGAAATCGGCGACGATGCGGCGCTGCGGATAGATCTCCTTTTCGAACAACCGGCGCAGTACGCGGCGCTCGAGCCGCGCCGCCAGCGGGCGCGAGCCGCGCGCCTCGGCAAAGACGAAGAGCACGCGCAGGCTCTCGTCCCTGCCGAGGTCGAGCGGCTGGCTGGCGGGAGCCGGCATGTCGTGTACCACGCGCACCAGCAGGCCGCGCTCTCCCAGCGTGGGCTGGCCGGCGGCCGGCCGCGCGATCTCCCAGGGCACGCGAGCGAGGGCCGCAGCCAGATGATTCTCCTGTTGGCTCGCGCCCGGCAGTTGGATGCGGAGCGAGCGCTGGGACTCCGAGGCCCAGAGCCGGCGGAAGATCTCCGGCCCGAGCACCTGCTCCGCGATCGATACGCCGAGCTCCGCGATGCTCGCCGCCTCCTTCCCCGCCTCCACGTAGTTGCCCAGGAAGTTCCGCAGGTCGAACAAGCCCTGGAGCTGCGAGACGGTCAGGGATTTGAAGTCCGCGTGCTGGTAGGCGAGCTGAGAGCCGTGGGCATCGAGCAGGCGCAGCTCCGCGGTGAGCCTCTCGTGGTTCGCGGTGATGACGAGATCGAAGGTGGGTGGCATAGAAGCGTCCTGACGCGGCGCGAGGAGTCGATCCTTCCGTGGCCGGCCCGAAGCGGTTTCGGATAACCGTAGTTAGCGGCATTCTACGCCGCCTGCAAACGACCCACACACCTCTCCACAGCCTGCACCCCAGACACCCCGCCTTCTCGTGACGTCTGGGAGTAAAACGATTACACCCAACCCGCTCACGCCAAGCATCGCCGCGAGTACGCGAATAGCCGTTCTGCGCTGTGTTTTCCTATACTTCGCACTCTGTCAGGCGCCGCTGGATCTCGGTTATCCTTATCGATCCAAAGGAGACTCAAACGCCGGTGGCAAGAAAAGTTCTGGTCGGAGGGGCCGCCGTCCTCATCCTCGGCCTGCTCGTCGGCCAGCTCCTGGGGGACCACACCGCCGCCGGCCGCCGCGTGGGGATCGGCCTCGAGGTCGAAGGCGACCACCTCGTTCTGACCGGGGTGGCCGCCGGCGGCCCGGCCGACCGCGGCGGCCTCGAGCGCGGTGACGTGCTGGTGGCCGTCGACGGCAGACCGGTGGCGAGCGAAGTGGAGTACGACCGCGTGGCACGGGGCTTCGAGCGCGGCAAGCCGGTCAGCTACTCGGTGCGCCGCGCCGGCGAGGAGCGGACGCTGACGGTGACGCCGGGGACGAGCTTCCCCTGGTCGCGCCGGCTGCTCAACGTCTTCGCCCTGCTCTGCTACCTCGCCCTCGGGCTGGTGGCGCTCGCCCAGCCCACGACCGATCTGCGCATCCGCCTGCTCGGTCTGCTGGCGCTCGCCGTCGCCGTCGAGCTGGCGCTGCCGCTCGGCATCGTCGGCGCGCCGCTGGTCTCCGTGGCCGCCGTCGTCGCTTTCTACTTCCTGACCGGCCTGCAGTGCGCGACCGAGCTCCACCTGGTGTCGATGATCCCGGAGCGGCGGCCGTTCCTGGTGCGCCATCCCTGGCTCGCCGGCCTCTACTACGTGCTGGGCTTGGGCTTCGCCGGCCTGGCCTCGTTCGTCTACCTCGCCAGCCAGCTTCCGCTCGCCAGGCCGCTACCCCTCTCCGGCGTCCACGTCAACCAGTTCCTGAGCCTCTGGTTCCTGCCCGGCTGGGCGCTGGCGGTGGTGCTGCTGCTGGCGGTCCCCGCCTTCGCCTGGCCACAAGTCGGGGGTCGTCAGCAGGCGGCCCTGGTCCTCGTCGGCACCTTTCCCTGGGCGGTTCTGGTATTGATCAACGCCGTGCGGCTGCGAGGCGGCGAGAGCGTCCCGGGCTGGTTGAACGACCTCGAGACCCTGACCCTGATCTGCTTCCCGGTCGCGGTCTTCGTGGCCATCTTCCGTTCGCACCTCTTCGATCTGCAACTCGTGGTGCGCCGCAGCCTGGTCTACACCGCCCTGACCTCGCTGCTGCTGTTGCTGTTCTACGCCGGCATGGGGATCGGCGGCGCGCTGTTCTCGGAGATGCTCGGCGGCATGAGCTCGGTGTGGGTGGTGGGCGGCGCCACGCTGGTCACCGGCCTGCTCTTCGCGCCGCTCAGGCAGCGCCTCCAGAACCTGATCGATCGCCGCTTCTTCCCGCACCGCGACGCGCTGCGCCAGCGTCTGATCGCGCTCGCCGGCGAGCTGCCCACCAAGGCCCGCCTGCCGGCCATGGGCCGCCACCTGGTGGACAGCCTGTGCGCCATCTTCGGCACTCGCTCGGCGACGCTGCTGTTGGCCCACCAGGACGACGGGCCGCTGGTGACGGTGGCCGGTGTGCGCGACGAGCGCAGCCTGGTCTCGCCGCCGCTCTTCGTGCCGCGGCGCGACCCCGGGGTAGAGCGGGTGGTGGCGGCCTCGCAGCCGATCTCGGTGGAGCGGCTGGCGGCGGGCCGTGGCTCCTTCGCGCGCCTGCTGCGGCTGGTCGACGGTGCCCTGGTCGCGCCCCTGCTGCACCAGGAGCAGCTCGTGGGCGTGCTGATCCTGGGGCCCAAGAGCAACGGTCGCTCCTTCCCCGGCGACGAGGTGGAGATGCTGGCCCTGCTCGCCCACCACGTGGCGGCGGTGCTCGAGAACGCGCGCCTGTTCGAGGCGGTGACCGACGACGGCCTGACCGGCCTGCTGCGGCGCGAGGCGATCCTCGAGCGGCTCAACCTCGAGCTGCAACGCGCCAGCCGCTACCAGCGCCCGCTGGCGGTGGGCATGCTCGACCTCGACCACTTCAAGCAGGTCAACGACCTGCACGGCCACCTGGCGGGCGACGGCCTGCTGCGCGCCGTGGCCCAGGCGCTGAAGACCGCGCTGCGCTCGACCGATACGATCGGGCGCTACGGCGGCGAGGAGTTCCTGATCGTGCTGCCGGAGACCGACCTCGAAGGCGCCCGGCAGGTGGCGGACAAGCTGCGCCGCGCGGTCGCCGAGGTCGAGGTGGAGGCCGACGACGGGGCACGCATGCGCACCACGCTGTCGACCGGGCTCGCCAGCCTGTGGGAAACGCCGCGGCTGGGGACCGGGCCGCAGGCGCTGATCGCCGCCGCCGACCAGGCGCTCTACCGCGCCAAGAGCGCCGGCAGGAACCGGGTGGAAGCGGCGGCGGGCTAGCTCGAGCCGCTGCGCCCGCCCGCTGCCTGGGCGGGACTCATCTGACGTCGAAAGGCCGCCAGGATTTCCGATCGCGGCGCCTGGAGCAATTCGACGAGGCAGCCGGCCTCGACGACCCTTCCGCGCTCGAGCACGACGACTGCTTTGCAGAGCGCGGCCGCCTCGAGTGGGTCGTGACTGACCAGCAGCAGAGTCAATGAGCAAGCGCGGGCAAGGCCGGCGATCTCCTCGAAGAGGCGCTCCTTGGTCACCAGGTCGAGGCTACCGAAGGGCTCGTCCAGGAGCAGAAATGCCGGTTCGGCGGCAATCGCCCGCGCCAGGGCGACGCGCTGCTGTTGGCCCCCGGAGAGGGTTCCGGGCAGCCGCGCCGCGAGCTCCGCGATGCCGCATACGGCGAGCGCCTCGCGAGCCCTCTCTCGAGCTCGACGGCGCCCGAGCCCTCGGCGGTCGAGGCCCAGCGCGGCGTTGTCGACAGCCGTGAGGTTGGGCCACAGCGCCAGGTCCTGGAAGACCATGCCCAGCCGGCGGCGGTGCGGCGGGACGAGGATCTCATCCGGCGCCGAGACTTTCACGCCACCGATCCATACCTCGCCAGTCGCAGGCGGCTCGAAGCCCGCGAGCAGGCGGAGGGCCGTGGACTTGCCCGCGGCCGAAGCCCCCACCAGGGCCGTGGGCTCGTTGCGCGGCACCAAGAGGTCTACGCCCGCCAGCGCCTCGGTCGAGCCGTAGCGCACGGACACGCCCCGGAGCTCCA
>JBIOXV010000146.1:0-3193 GCA_044869805.1 Thermoanaerobaculia bacterium
TCGCCGCCTGGCGCGGCACGCCCACGCAGCGCTTCTTCCTCGACAACTCGGTGTCGGTGGACGGCGTGGTGCTCGCCGCTCTGCTCCTGGCGCTCGCGGCCACGGGCGAGGGCTCGACGGCGCGCGCCTGGCCGATGGCGGCGCTCGCCTTGATCGCCCTCTACCTGGTGGGCTCGGGCACCCGGGGCCTGTGGGCCACGGCGCCGGTCGCCGCGATCCTCTTCTTCGCGGCCGCCAGGGAGCCGCCATGGCGCGGCCGGCGCGGGCTCGCGATCGCCGCCGCCGGGGCCCTCGCCCTGCTGCTGGTCACGGGCTGGCTCGGCTCCCGGATGCTGGCGGAGCAGCCGAACCTGCTCGCCGCGGCCAAGCAGGGCGAGGCCTGGCGGACCGCCACCCCGCCCGGCATCCACCCCGGGCGCGAAAACTTCCACTGGCGCACGCCGGCCAAGCCGCCCACGAAACCTAGAGTCATCGCCGGGCCGCTGCCGGGGCTCGAGCCCGGCGCCTATCGACTCTCGGCCGAGACCCGCGCCGCGGGCACCGGCCGCGGCCGGCTGACGGTGCGCTGCTTCGACGCCGAGGGCAAGATCCTCGCCCAGCTCTCGCTCTCGACCCGTGCCCCCGCGCCGTGGCAGGTGAGGTCCGCCGTCGGGTCGCTGCCGGAGGGCTGCCGGCAGGCGGACCTCGAGATCGGCGGCATGGGCGACGCCGAGGGCGTCTGGGTCGTGCGCCGGCCGCGCCTCGAGCGGCTGGGGCCGGAGGCCGCCGCGGGCGCGCTCGCCCAGCTCGCCTACTGGAGCGAGCGGCTGCGCAGCCTCGCCGCGATCCGCTCGCCGACCGAGGCGGCCGTGACCGATCACTCGGTTCGCCTGCGGCTCTCCGAGACCCGCACGCTGCTCGGCATCCTGTCGGCCGACACCCCGGCGACCCGGGCCCTGGGCCACGGCCTCGGGGCCACTTTCCGCCTCAACCGCCCGCTGGCCGACGACGGCGGCGAGCCACGGAACTACGTCCACAACTTCTACGTCTTCCTGCTCTTCAAGCTCGGCTGGCTGGGGGCCGCGGCGGTCGCCGCGGCCCTGGCGCTGTGGACCTGGCACGCCTGGCGCGCAGCCTGGCGGGCGCCGCGGGGCGGGGCGCGCCCCCAAGAGGAGGCGCGGCCCCAAGACGAAGCGCGATACTTCCTCGCCGCCGCGGCCGCGATCTGGCCGGCCTACGCCGTGCTTGCCGTGTCGTCGCCTGAGATCCTCAACTTCCGTGTGGCCCCGGTGCTCGGGCTGCTGCTCGCCGCGACCTCCGCCGCGGCGCTCGAGACCGAGAGCCGGCGGCCTGGCTCAGCCACGGCCTAGCAGGCCGTGCAATTCCACCGCGGACTGCCCAATCCATGAATCCGTCTCGGATCCTGCTCGCATCGGCCGTGGCCCTGTTGCTGTTCCCGCCGCCGTTGGCGCACGCCAAGCTCGGGCTCGAAGTCATCGGCGAGCTCTTCAGGACGGTCCACGTCGCAACGCTCATCCTGTCGATCCTGAATGTCGCGCTCAGTCTGCGGATCAAGAGCCGGTGGAACCTGGCGTACTCGCTCTTCAACCTGGTCTTGGCGATCCTCGGCCCTCTCAAGTTGCTAGCGTTCTTCGCCGTGCCTCTCCTGGGCGTCCCCATTCACTTCACCGTGCTGTTCGTGCTCGTGGGAGTCCCATTGCTCAAGGAGTGGTATCGAGAGCTTCCGGATTCGAGGGCCGTCGTCCTGCGGGCGTCCGCACTCGTGATCTCGCTGGTGGTGCTGCTCTTCGCTCTCCACGAGGTCCAAGCCGTGCCGCTGACCGATTCGTACCGGCTCAATCGTTTTATCACCAAGGGCGCAGGGTTCCTGCTCGCAGGGTTCCCCATCTACTTCGTCATGAAGCCCTTCCGGCACAGCCACGCCGGGACCTTCCGCTCCCTCTTCTGGGTTCACGGAATCCTCGCGGTGCTGTACATCGCTTGGAACTACGTCGACATCTGGAATCCCTTTGCGAACCAGGGATAGCTCTACCGGGAAAGATCGTGGCGCTCACGGCGCCCCACACCCCAGCGACTCCGGGGTGACCACGCGCAGGATGCCGTGGACGAACACCGCGCGGTCGTCCGGCAGCCCGGCCAACACGAGGTCTTCGCGCCGCCGGGTCAAGGCGCGGATCTCGCTTCCGAACGGCTCGAAGTAGAGGTGCCGGCGCTTCAGGTGGCGGCGCGAGAAGTGACGCCGGTCGATCACCAGGTGAGTGATGGCGTTGGCATCGAGGAAGCGGCACACGCTCGCGAGGTCTCGCGCGTAGTAGGCCCGGAAGAAGGCGCTGGTCCGCCGGCTCGTCTCCTCCCAGTACTGCGGGTAGAACGGCAGGGCGTGCTCGAAGTCGACGAACACCTTGCGGTGCGCGAAGAGCGGGATGGCGTCGGCCACGGTGGGATGAGCGGCAATCAAGGCGTCGACCGGCGTCTGCTCGAGAAAGTCGAACAGCGGCGCCTGCGACGAGTAGTCGTCGAGCCCCTTGCCGCGCAGCTCCGGCAGGTTCATGAGCGGCAAGGCGAGCAGCGCGGCCTGGGCGCCGGTGCGAACCCGCCGCCACGGCAGCCGCTCGACGGCCTTCGCCAGCAGCGCGCCGGCGAGCAGCGGTACGGCCAGGCGCACGGAGTACTGCACGTAGCGCACCGGCAGGTAGAGCTGCATCAGTACCAGGTCTGAGACCCAGAACATCACCACACCGGAGGCGAAGAGGGTGGGGATCAAGGGTGGCATCCGCAGCCAGGGCGAGGCGGCGAGCAAGGCGAGGACTACCACCAGCAGCGCCACCTCCAGCGGCTGCGCCACCGCCGGGTTCGCCTCACGCGGCGGCGTGCGGGTGTAGGCGGGCGGCAGGATGGCGGCCGAGCGCCGCACCTCCTGCGCCAGCACCACCCACACCGGCGGCGTGGGATAGACCGGGTAGATGCCCTCGGGCCCGAACTCCGGCCGCCCCACGATGTCGGCGCGGGTGGCCACCGACCCCATGGACTGCGGCACCAGGCTGGCGCGGGCGACGACCAGGGCGCCGCCGATCGCCGCCCCGGCCGCGATGCCCACCAGCACGGCGCGCGGCACGGCCAGCCGTGGCCGCCCCCTCGGGAAGCGGAAGGCGCAGGCCAGGAACGCCAAGATCGCCAGCACGAACGCCATCGG
>JBIOXV010000147.1:0-4751 GCA_044869805.1 Thermoanaerobaculia bacterium
CGCTCTCGCGCGGCACGGCCGGCCTGACGCTCCAGGGCCGCGTGCCCTTCGAAGAAGCGGGCGGGGCCATGGTGCTCGACATCGAAGCCCGCGGCTGGCCGCTCGAAGAGGTCAGGGCGTTCGTGCCGGTGGACCTGCCGCTGGCCGGGCCGGTCACCGGCACCCTGTCGCTCGCCGGCGACCCGGACGCCCTGCGCGGCGAGCTCGCGGCGCGCCTGGCGCCGGCCGAGGTGGCGGGCCTGGCGGCCGACGAGCTCACGGTGCGGTTGCGCTTCGCGCCGGATGCCCTGGACTTCGAGGAGGCGCGGCTCGAGCTCCCCGCCGGCGAGATCACGGGCCACGGCCGGATAGGCCTCGCGGAAGGCGCGGCCATGGACTTGACGCTCGAGTCGCCCGCCCTCGACCTGGGCGCGGAGCCGTTCCACTCCCTGTTGGCCGGGCGGCTCTCGGGCACGGGAGTGCTGACCGGCCGCTTCGAAGGGAGTCTCGACTCGCCGCGGGCCGTGCTCCGCTTCGAGGTGCCCGAGCTCGAATCGCTGGCCCACGACTTCGGCGTCGCCGAGCTCGACGCGCGCTGGGAAGGCGGCCGGCTCACCACCTCCGCCCGGCTGGCTGACCTGCTCACGGTCGAGGGCGGAGGCGCGCTCAGCGACGAGCGGGCGGACCTCCGTTTCGCGGTCGAGGCCAACGATCTCGCGACCCTCGTCCTGGCCCTCGCCGGCCAGCCGCTGCCCGGCCTCGCCGGGCGCTTCGCCGGCGAGATCACGGTCGCCGGCCGCACCTCCGACCCGCAGGTCCGGGTGGTGCTCCCGACGGTCGAAGGCACCGTCTCCGGTCTCAAGCTGGTGAGCCTGGAACCCGTCCAGGCGCGCATCACCAGCCAGGCGATCCACCTCGACTCGTTCTACCTCGGCAACCGCGAGCCCGGCAACGCGGCCGAGGGCTCGGAGGTCTTCGTCGGCGGCAGTATCGGTCTGGGCGATGGCGAGACCGCGGCAGGCGCTCTGGATTTGAACGTCCAGGGCACGCTCCCGGCGCGCTGGCTCGAGCCCTTCCTGCCCGGCGTGCGGCTCGCCGGCACGGTGAACGCCCTGGGGTCGGTGGGCGGCACGGTGGAGGCCTTGAAGCTCGACGGCCAGGCCGACTTCGCGGACGGGCGGGTGATCGTCTCCGGCTTCCCCCACGCCCTGGACGACCTCGAGGCCGTGGTCTTCGTCTACCCCGACCGCCTGGTGATCGACACCGTCACCGGCCGCCTCGCCGGCGGCACGATCCGCGCCTCGGGCGACGTCGGGCTGGGCGCCAAGCCGTTCGAGGACTACGAGCTCCAGGCGCGGGCGACCAACCTGCGCCTGCGCTACCCCGAGGGCTGGACGATCGAGGCCGACGCTCTCCTCACCCTCGAGCCCACGCCCGGCGGCCGCATCATCCAGGGCACGGTGGCGCTGGAGCGCGCCGCCTATCGGCAGAACATGAAGCTCTCGCTCTTCGAGCTGCTGGCCGGCTTCCTGCGCCGCCAGCGGGTGGAAGTGGCGCTCGCCGAGTCGCCGCTCTCGGCCTTCGAGCTCAACGTCCACGTCGTGGGGCCCGACGCCCTCCAGGTGCGCAACAACGTCGCCAACCTCGACGGCTCGATCGCCATCGACGTGCGCGGCACCCTGGCGCGGCCGGTGCCGGTGGGGCAGGTCGAGGTCGAGCCCGAGGGCAAGCTGGTCTACGGTGAGAACGAGTACGAGGTGGAGCGCGGCCTGGTGACTTTCTCCACCCTCGACCGCATCGACCCCGAGATCTACCTGGTCGCCACCTCGCGGGTGCGCGAGTACCAGATCACCCTCAACCTGACCGGCACACTCGAGAAGCTGAACGCCACCTTCGCTTCCGACCCGCCGCTGCCCAACCTCGACGTAATCGCACTGCTGACCACCGGCGAGCAGCTCCAGAACGAGGCCGCCGGTAGCACGGAAGGCGTGGGCACGGCGGGGGCCGAGGCGTTCCTCTACAACCAGCTCGGCAGCGCCATCTCGGGCCGCGTCAAGAGCCTGTTCCGCTTCGACAAGTTCCGCATCGACCCGCTGGCCGCCGCCGGTGGCTCGGTCGACTCGGCCCGCGTGCTGGTCGGCAAGCAGATCTCGCGCGACCTCTTCGTCACCTACCAGACCGGTTTGTCGAGCAACGACGAGTACCTGGTGCAGGCGGAGTGGCGGGTGGCGCCCGGCCTGACCGTGGTGCTCTCGGCGCAGCAGGGCGAGCAGGAGAAGGAGCACTTCGCGGTAGATCTGCGGTGGGAGAAAAGGTTCTAGTGCGACCACTCCGGCGCCTGCTCCTTCCCGCGTTGTTCCTGGCGCCGACGGCCGTCCTCGCCCAGCAGCCGGCGGAACCCGGCGGGCCCACGGTCCTCGCCATCGAGATCGCCAGCGACGTGCCACTCGACGACCCGGAGTCCGTGCGCCGGCTGATCGTCATCGAGGCCGGCGAGCCGCTGGCCGAGGACGAGGTGCGCCGCACGCTCACCAACCTCTACGCCAGCGGCACCGCCGGCGAGATCGAGGTGTGGAGCCGGCCGTGGGTCGATCCCCGCGGCGCCGAGGGCGTGGTGGTAACGGTGGCGATGTGGGGCAACGTCCTCGTCGCCAAGGTCCGCGTCGAGGGTGAGCTCGCCCTGCGCCGCCGCATGGTCGAGCCGCTGGTGGTGCGCGGCGAGGGCCAGCCGCTCTCCGAGAGCCGCATTCTGCGCGGCCTCTACGACCTGAAAGAGCTCTATGAGCGGCGCGGCTACCTCGAGGCCGAGATCCGCGTGCGTACCGAGCCGCTGGCGCCGGTTTCGGGCTCGGCGGAGGTGATCTACACCATCGACGCCGGCCCCCGCGCCAGGGTGGGCGAGGTGGTGCTCGCCGGCGACCTGGGGCCCTTCACGCCCCCCGAGCTGGCAAAGGAGCTCGGCCTGACCACCGGCGACGACTACAGCGCCCGCGCCGTCGAGCAGGCCGCCGAGCGGCTGCGCCGCTTCCTCGCCGAGCGCGAGCACCGGGCGGCGCGCGTCGACGACCCGGTCTCGACCTACGACCGCGCTACCCACCGCATGCGCATCGAGGTGCCGCTGGACGTCGGGCCGAGGGTGCTGATCGAGGCCGCGGGCGCTTCGCTCGAGAAGCTCCAGAAAGAGGACCTGCTGCCGCTGCTCGAGCCCGGGGGCTACGACGAGGGCCTGGTCTACCAAGCCGCCGACCGCATCCGGCGCTGGTACCAGGAGCGCGGCTACTACAAGGCGACGGTCGAGCCGACGGTCGAGGCGGTGCCGGACCCCGGCGGAGAGCCGGCGGTGCGGATTCGCTTCGTGGTCGAGCAGGGGGAGCGCTACACGCTGGAGGAGGTGCGCTTCGAGGGCAACCAGCGGGTGAGCGACAAGGAGCTGGCCAAGCTGATGACCACCTCGCCCAAGCGCCTGCTGGCCCTGGGCAGCGGCCGGCTGGTCGACGAGGAGCTGTCCGCGGACCTCGACAACCTGCGCGCCTACTACGCCCTGCAGGGCTTCGCCGACGTCGAGATCGAGGAGCCGATCGTCACCGAGCAGGACGGCAAGCTCGCGGTCCTGATCCGCATCGAGGAAGGTGAGGATCGCCGGGTGGCCGGGCTGACCTTCGAGGGGGCGAGCTACTACTCGCCGCGGGAGCTCGAGAGCGACCTCGAGCGGCGCAAGCTGCTGGTGAGCGGCGGCCCCTTCCACCGGCTGCTGCTCGACGACAGCCTCACCCGGTTGCGCACCCGCTACCGGGAGGCCGGCTTCTCCGCCGTGCAGATCTCCGCCGACACCACCTGGAACGCCGGCGAGACGCTGGTCGCGATCACCTTCCACATCCTCGAAGGCCCCTTGACCCTGGTCGACCGGGTGATCGTGCGCGGCAACACCAAGACCCTGGACCACGTCGTCGAACGCGCCGTGGGCCTCGAGCCGGGCGATCCCGTCTCCGAGGCCCGCCTGCTCGAGTCGCAGCGCGACCTCTACCGGCTGGGGATCTTCTCGCGCGCCGAGGTCAGCCTGGCGCCGGCCGACCCGGGCTCGACGGTGCGCGACGTGCTGGCCCGGGTGGAGGAGGGAAAGACGCGGCGCGTTGTCTACGGCCTGGGCTACGACACCGAGGAGGGCACCCGCGGCCTGGTCGGCTTCTCCAACTCCAACCTCGCCGGCCGCGGCTACACCCTGGGCACCGACCTGCGGATCGCCACCCGCGACTTCGACGACGACTCGACCGGCCGCGCCCGCGTCACCTTCGACCAGCCGCACGTCGGCCGCCTGGACGTGCCCCTGACCTACACCCTCTTCTACTACGACGAGGCGCGCCCCTCCTTCGACGTGGTCCGCTACGGCGGGCGCATCGAGACCAGCAAGGAGCTCTCCGAGCGCGACCGCCTGAGCCTGGCCTACGACTACCGCATCGTCAAGCCCACGCTCGACATCGCCACGGAGCGCCCGGAGCGGCGGGTGAGCGTCTCGAGCCTGATCCCCACGCTCTTCGTCGACCATCGCGACGACCCGGTGGACGCCACCAAGGGCCACTCGCTCCTCGCCCAGGTGCAGTACGCGTTCCCGCTGAGCCTCTTCGGCACCGAGGAGGAGTTCGTGAAGCTCTTCACCCAGGGCACCTACGTCATGCCGCTCGGGCGCACCGGGGTGCTGGCGGCGAGCCTGCGCCTGGGCGGCATCCAGCCGATCCGCAAGGCGGCCGCGGACCCGGTGCTCGACCCCTCGCTGC
>JBIOXV010000148.1:0-5234 GCA_044869805.1 Thermoanaerobaculia bacterium
CACGAACGCCGCCCAGGTGGCGGCGGTCTGGTCTCCACTCGCGATGGCCTGGCGTTGGGCCGTGGCCAGCGCCTCGGCAGGGCCGGCGCCGGCCAGGACCCGCTGGTAGAAGGTGCGCATCAGCTCGGAGGTGGGCCGGTCGGCGACCGGCCACAGGCTCGCCACCACGCTGCGCGCCCCGGCCTGGAGGAAAGCCTCCACCAGGCCCGTGCGGTCGTCCTCGGCGAGGTCGTTGCCGGTGAGCG
This sequence comes from Thermoanaerobaculia bacterium, assembly GCA_044869805.1. Lineage (GTDB taxonomy): Bacteria > Acidobacteriota > Thermoanaerobaculia > Multivoradales > SZUA-115 > CAWDVR01. The sequence continues at coordinate 246 of JBIOXV010000148.1, forward strand.
AGTGGCTGAGGCCGGTGCGGCAGCCGCTCAGGGTGACGAGGTCGGCGGCGAGCGACAGCCCCAGCACCTCCCCCACGGTCAGCGCGCCGTCTTCGCCGCCGCCGGCGGCGAGCTCCAGGCGGGTTGCGGCCGGCGATTCCGGCCGCGAGACGGCGTGCGTGGCGAGGTGCAGGAGGCGGGCGCCGGGCGCCAGGCGCTTGAAGGCCGCCTCCCCCGCTGCGCCGTCGAGCAGCGCCTCTCCGCCCAGCAGGTCGGCGATGCCTCGCGCCTCCTCGGCCGCGTGGGGCAGCGGAGCGAGATCGTCCCGCGGCTCGCCACGGCCCAGGGCCAGCGCCTCGAGCACGGCTACCGAGCGCGGCCGCTCCCAGCGCGAGGCCAAGACGCTCGCCGACGGGGCGTAGAAGAGGACCTGGTCCTCGACTAGGAATCTTCCCTCCGGCGAGCCAGGCGAGCCGCGCATCAGCGCCGCGAACGGCAGCTCGGCGAGGAAGCCCATGGGCACGATTCCGAGGCGGCGCACACCGGCCAGCAGGCCACGGCGCCGCACCGGCTCGAGCAGGGCGGCGTCGAGGTCGCGGGCCACGGGAGCGAAGCGGTCCCGGCCCGGTCCGCGCAAGCGGGCGGCGAAGAGGCGGGTCTTCGCCTCGATCGCGGTGCGCGACAGCGGCAGCCGCAGCCAGTCGAGCCGCTGCTTACCGATCACCAGGGCGAACGCCTCCTCTTCGGCAAAGAGGTACTCGACGAGGACGGTCTCGGGGTCGAGCCGCTCCTGCACCGCCGCCAGCTCGACGGGCCGCGTGAGGCGCCCGGGCTGATGGTCCTCACTACCCGCGCCCCCGGCGAGCAGGCTCCGTACCGACCGGTAGCGCATCTGCTCGACGAAGCGGAAGAGCAGGCGCGCCGCCTCGGCCTGCTCGAGCGGCGTGGCCTCGCCGGCGAAGAGCAGGGCCTGCAACCGGCGGTAGACCTGCCAGTACTGCGAACGTTGGAAGTGCGTGTGCGCGGTGTTCAGGCTCCGTGCCTCGATCTCGGCGGCGGCGGCGAGCTCGGCGACCGCCGCTCCCCTTCGCCCTCGGCGGTCCTCGAGGTCTGCCCGCGCCAGGTGGACCCACACCCGCTGGCCTCCGTCCGGCCGGCCCGCATCCCGCTGGCGGTCGGCTCCCGCCGCCGCGACCACGAAGGCCCGTTCCGCCGCCACGAGCTCACCACGCTCGAGCTGGGCGTGGCCCATCATCAACGCGGTCTGGATGAGCAGCGGGTCGTCGCCGCCCGGCGCCGTGAGGTCGAGCACCGCCTGGTAGCTCGCCAGCGCCTTGGTGGAGTTCCCCTGGTGGAGAGCGGCTCCGCCAACGAGCTGGTGCAGGCGGCGGCGGTCGGAGGGCAGCGGCTGTACAGGCCCGGCGAGCAGCGCCTCGCCGATCGCGATCGCCTCCGCGTAGTCGCCGTGGCGCAGCGCGTAGTCGGCCAGCAGGCGCTCGGCGTTCTGAGCACCGCGCGCGTAACCCAGCCGTCGGGCGATCTCGAGGCCGCGCAAGTAGTGGGCGAAGCCCTGCCGGGAGCGCCGCTCGGCCACCTCGAGCGCGCCCAGCGCCAGATGGCCGTCCGCGAGCGCCGCCTGCTCGCCGTGCTTCTCGTAGAGGCGGGTGGCGGTGGTCAGTGCGGCACGGCTGGCCCGGTAGTCGCTCACCGCCAGCTCGAGCAGGCCGAGGCGATGCTGCACCTGGGCCTCGCCGCGGCGGTCCCCGGCCTGCCGGCAGATCCCCAGAGCCTGGCCGAGCTGCTCGCGATAGCGCTCGGCGTCGCCGTCGCGGCGCCAGCCGAGCTCGCCGAGCCGCACCATCGCCTCGGCCTCGAGCCGAGGCGAGCCGGCATGGCGGGCGGCGACGAGGGCCCCGCCCAGCGCCCGCTCGCCCTCGTCGCGAAGCTCGAGCCCGGTGGCGAGCAGCACGCCCAGATCGATCAGCGCGCGGGCACGCGCCAGGTCGTCCCCGGCGGCCGCCACCGACTCCGTGGCGAGCGCGTGGGCGGCCTCCACCTCGCCCTGCTGAAAGCGCGACGCGGCCTCTAGTCCCAGGCGGCGAGCCTCGAGAGCCGTGTCCGCCAGGGCCTGCGGCGGGAGCTGCTCGAGCCGGCGCGCCAGCGCCCGGTAGTCCCCTTGGCCGCGGCTGGCCTCCGCCAGCTCGAGCCCGGCGCGCGGGCGATCCACGCCGAGGGCGCGGGCCAGGGCGAGCCGGCGGATGGCCGCGGCCGGCCGGCCCGCCTCGCGCGCCTCGATCCCTTGCTCGAGCAGCCATCTCGCGGCCGGCTGGCGCAGCCCCACCGCCCCGGCGCCCAGCAGCGAGAGCGCCAGGAGCGCGGGCGCGCGGCGAGCCATCAGCTCCCTCCGACCGGTACCGGCGTCCCGCAGCGGACCTCGGAGGTGAGCGAGCCGCCGTCGGCGAGCTCCGCCGTCACGTACCAGCACAGCTCGCCCGCCGTGCCGGCGGACACCGCGGCGAGGTCGAATCGGCAGCTCGGCCTGGTCACCAGCGCCTGGGAGCGGATATCGCCCCGCTCGTCGAGCAAGAAGACGCTGTAGCCGGTGGCCCCCGGCACTTCGCGCCAGGCGAGCTCGAGCGCCGGGCCGGCGAGCCGCGACTCGGGAGGCGGCGACAGGAGCTCCACGCTCCCGGCCTCGATCCCGGGTGCTTCGCGCAGCGTCTCGTCGAGCTTGGGATCGACGGCCGGCGGCCGGGTGACCCACCACAGGCCGAGCCCCAGGACGCCGGCCAGCGCGGCGGCCAGTCCAGCGGTGAATGCCGTGCGACGCATCGTCGCGCCGCGGGCCGCGTTGCGAGCCGGGGCGCCGGCCTGCCGCGCCCCCATGTCCAGCACTCGCGCGCGGACTTCGGCCGGCAGGTCTGACCATTCCGGGGCGGCGGCGCGCTCCCGGTGCCTCTCGACCAGGCTCCGGCGCAGCCGCGGATCGCGGCTGGCCTGCTCTTCGAAGGCCTCGCGCTCGGCAGGCGAGAGAGTGCCGTTGAGGTAGCGCTCGATGCTCTCGGTGGCGTGGGGATCGAAGCTCATGGCGCTCCTAACGGGCGAGGCCCATGGCCGCGGCCACCGTCCGCTCAGGCGCCGCCAGCTCCCGGCGCAGGGCCTGCCGCGCCGCGGCGAGCCGGCGCTCGCACTCGCGCTCCGAGAGGCCCACGATTCCGGCGATCTCCTCGACCGGCAGCGACTCCTCGTAGCGAAGCTGGAGGATCAGCCGGTCGCGCGGCGACAAGCCGTCGAGGGCCCGGTGCAGCTCTTCGGCGGCCGCCTTGCGCAGCAGCGCCTGCTCGGGATCGGGATCGGGCGAAGGTGGCTCGGCCGGATGGGCCGCTTCCTCGGCCGGCGCGTCGAGCGACACCGTCCCCCGGCTGCGCGCCAGGCGGCTCACCAAGTGCCAGAGCCGCTTGCCGCTGAGCACCGAGAACAGCTCCTCCAGGCAGTCGAAGACCGCCGCCGGCGGCGCCTCGTCGCCGCCACGGCGCAGCTCCTGCACCACCTCCGAGGGCTTGAGCCCCTGCCAGAAGTAGAGCTGGAACACCCGCTGCGACCGCGCGGGCAGCGCCGCCACCGATTGCAGCAGGCGCTTGCGGCCGTCGCGCGCCTGCAGCCAGTTGATCGCCAGGTTGCGCACCACGGTGCGCAGCCAAGGCACCAGCTCGCCCTGGGCACCCAGCCGGCGCACCGAACGCAGGCGGCGGAAGCCGTCTTCGGCGAGCTTTTCGCAGACGTAGACGAAGCCGTCCATGGCGGGCTCCGCGGCGAGGCCGAGGCGGCCGAGCTCGGCGAGGATGAACCCGGAGTAGCGCTCGAGGAAAGGCTCCCAGGCGGCGGCCGGGTCATGACGAAACAGCTCCAGAAGCTCGCCGTCGCGCTGCCGCGAGCCACCCTCGCCTTGGTCTGGCGGGTCGCTGGACAAGGGGGATCTCCGGCCGGCGATTATAGCCAGCACGGAGGCGCGGCCGCGCCAGGCGCGCGCTCACGGGAAGGTCAGCGACCAGCGGCTGGTGTCGCCGGTCTCGAAGCCGTCGTTGAAGATCGGCAGGTCGCCGGAGAGCGGGCCGGACACGGTGTCGATCACCAACTGGTGGAGGAAGGTGTCCGCCGGCAGGAAGACCACCACCTGCTCCCAGTCGGGGTTGGGGAACAGGCGCCAGTCCTCGTAGAAGTAGCTCGCGCCGCTGGGCAGCACCTGCGCGGTGTCGGAGACGCGCTGGATGAAGACCTCTTCGACCGTGGAGCTGGTTCCCGGGACCCCGAGGAAACCGAAGATGGCGGTGGTGGGCCGGGTACCGCTGTAGGTCACCTGGATGCGGACCTGCTTCTCGGGCTCGGAGTCGAACCAGTTGGGGACGTTGCAGGCGATGGCACCGGTGCCCGCCGGGCCGCCGAGATAGCCTGTATCCCCCGCCACCGTGGTCCAGCTCACTCCGCCGGACCGGCTGCACGAGGGATGCGGCGCGCTCGCCGGGAAGGCGCCGTTCAAGGCCGGCGCCATGTCGCCCACCACCAGCGCCACCTCGCTGCCATCCGGCTGGATCTTGGGGTTGGGCTGGTCGGTGTTGAAGTCCCACTCGGCCGAGGTCGAGCGGTTGATGCCGCGGTAGGCCGGCGGGTTGAGGTCGTCGGCGAGAGCCGTGGCGGCGAGGCCGCAGGCCATCGCCGCGGCGAGCAGGCCGGGCAGCAGGCGGGGTCGGGGCATGGGAGATCTCCTTGAGCCGTGCGCGGCCGCGGGTAGGCCGAGGCCCATCGGGCCCGGCCTCCACGACCTGCGCGGGTGTGCTCAAGAGTCAACAGACAAAACCACCGGGGCCCCCAAGGCCGGGGGCCGAAGCAGGATCAGCGACCTACCCTGGTGAGTGGTTTGCCAGCCGAGGCCGGACGCCGAGCACACGCCCGCTGCACCACCGACGAGGACGGCGGCGACCGGGAGCCACCGGCCCCGGCTGGCTCGTGGTT